>NZ_DATLJA010000087.1:0-30479 GCF_035539115.1 Desulfitobacterium sp.
CTGCAACCTTTTCCCCGGACGCTTACTACCATAACTCTTTATTACAGCAGCTCGGGGCTGTTTGACAAGTCTGCCTGACTCAGTCCTCGTCGAGGGACCTACCCTCATCTCAGATGTGCCTTTCACAGCACACCAGATCCCGGCGTGCGGAACTATCGCACCGGGCTCTTCAAAAATATTCGCTTCCGTATTTCCAGCATTAAAAATCAAAGTGTAGCTGTACTTGTTTCGACTCGACAATTCTTGGCTTGGGAACTCCATATCTATTCCAACATGCGGTAAATTCGACTAGGTTAAAACTACGGCGCTGACTTCTTCGGTTGAGCCATTTGGCTCTCCTTGGTCTGAATGTATATCCAAGAAAATCAAAGGATGTATTGCCATAGTCCAATCTTCTGTCATCATCATGACATGGCGCACTTTTGCAAAAGTGGGGAATTCCTTTTGCAACTTTGTCCTATTTCATTATGCAATAAACAGCCATATTTACTAATTCATCAAGATTTATTTGAGGGGTGCGGAATACGGGTGTTAAGCAAAAACCAGCTTTAGCATAAAAGTGTTCATCGAATCCTGTAAAACCTTTAAAATCGAAGCTTTCAGCTGTGTCTTCTCTCGAGCTTAACGACTGTCTCAACGTGTGATGTTTCTGGCAAACATAACCAAGCTTTATTTTTCTCGTGAAGGTTGATGATGCACGCTTGGGACATGCGGTGGCAGGGTAATTGGATGGGAGTATCCAGGTGGTCGATGTCCCGGAATATTTGTAAGGTCTTTTGTGTCCGCTTCAAAAACCCCGGACAACGTACCATACTTCTTGATCAAGGAGTGGGCGATTTCATTCGTATCTATTCTCGGAATGGCATAGAACAACAGAAGCTCTAATATCTGATGATCTTCAAAGCCGTCCAGTCCTTCTTCGAGGAAGCGGTTTTTCAAACGATTGCGGTGGCCTTCGTGCATGGGTGGTTGTCCTTTCATTTGGTGGTGTGAGCAAGCTGGTGAATCCTGGTTTATGGTCATTTTATGGATAAAGGGGAGCTGATAATCGGACGAACTCCTTTAATTATTGAAGACAGGCATTTAGCATTCTTTACAATGTCCTCCCACTTGCATGTTTAATCCATTGCAAACACCTATATTTCTTCAGAAAGTCTACTAAATTGTTTAAACCCATTCTGAACAGTCTCGTATCTTTCCCACGGTACAGATCTTAAAAGGGACTGTCTTTGATTAAAATCATCTGCAGGGGTCCTCACTACAAATACTGTTTGAAACTTAGCCTTTGTCTTTTCCCTGCGATGACACAAATATTTCTCGTTACAGTTAATGTTATCAATAAAAGTTCTACATTGTTCGATTATAATTTTATCCGTTTTTAATTCATCTTCCTTTTCCGAATTTTCACAAAGTCCATCTAATAAAAATGTTTCAATAGCTCCAGTTTCTTCAAATGGAATAATAAGTGGCAAAAATTCTACTCTACTTACTTCTTGGCTTTCTTCTTTTAGAACATCGCTATACGTTGCCTTATTCCAAGAGTTGTGCTCTATATAGCTTGAAAATACAACATTAAAATTTTTAAACTTAACGCTTAAATCTGTAATGAATTTCTGTTCCGTACCTACTTCATCTCGGTCGCTGATGACTAAAATTCTTTCATATTTACTAAATGATCCCAGTTGATTAAGATCTAATACTTGTTCAAGTATAGTAGGAATTTTACTTACCCCTCCGGCTGATCTTATACATAAAAGACTCCCGTTAAAATGCTTAAACCATTTAACATTCCGAGCATCATCATTAAACTTGTCGATTAGTTTACTATATTTTTTATGGTCATTATTTCCAATAAATTTCCCAATTATATACCTTTTCAAGGAAATATTGAATAAGCGCTAAATCAGTATTTCCCTCACATATCACTATACTCTTCATCATCTTAACTCCATATCATAATCTTCCCTTACTTGTTGAGCTTTTTTACCTGGCAATACTCTTGCTACAGTTTGATGATCCTTTCTAACAAGTGTAATAACACGAATTAAGTCTTCCTTTTCAAAATTCGAAGCACTATCAAGTAATGAATCGACTGTCTCCAAGCTATGTGTTGTCAAAAACAACTGTACGTTAAACTCTTTACAAGCATCGATTAACCATAAGAACACTTTGGCTAAAACCGAAGGATGAATAGATGTTTCAATCTCATCTACTAACAAGATTCCATCTTTAGCTTCGGCAATTCCATTAGCTAAGGCAATAACCTTCTTAATACCATCACCATAGGTTGACAAAGGCATATAATCCAACAAAGAATTATCAATCATTTGAATTACTCTTCCGTCTTCATTCTCAATAATTCTCAAATCGGTAATGTTGGAATCAAAAAGTTTAAGAACTTCCACAACTTTGTCCTTAAGCGTTCTATTTCTAATCACTGCCCGAAATGTGTTTTTAATAATATGGTCTATTGTAGAAACAAACGTCATTTTTAAGAATGGCGTTTTTCGATTCATACGCATAATTCTGTCATACTTATGAAAACTTATCGGAATGTAACTAGGTTCGAAGCTCAATTGTCCGATGTTATTATATTGAATTTCCCCTACAAAACTGTCAATTTCTTCTCCTTCACTAATACTACCTTCTCTTAACTTTCTGCTTATCATCGAATTGTTTTTCATTTCTTCATTTATATCCATCAGCACTTTTTCAATTCGGCCTTTAATTTTAAACGTAACCTCCACATTATTCATGGATGCTGAAACAGATATAAGTAATTCATCATTTAACCTGTTGAACAAATATAAAAATGAATCTAAGAAAGATGGGCTCATGCTTGGAAAAGTTCTGGGCACTTCACGCAGCCTTGCTATACTTACCACACTTGTTAAGTCATCGGGCCTGCTAAGTAACATAATTGCTTCCAATAAGGAGGTTTTACCACAATTATTAGAGCCTACCAGGATATTGATATCTCCTAAATCCATGACCTCTAAATCTTTGATTCCCCTAAAAGTTTCAACTTTCAGCCTAGAAAGATGCCTTGCCATTGACACACCTTATTCCTTGATTAACCATATTTTCACTTACATTATTATACAATTAATAAGCCACTAAATCAGTCGAATTATAATAGCAGCCTAAAACTTTCCCAGCAAATTTCACTTATGCATACCTGCTCCTAATCTAGTTTCCATTTATAACGTCACTATTTTATCCTTTGTAGTCTGTCCCCAAAGTCCATCAGGAAACCGCTCTTCGGCACATAACCTAAGTTTTTATAGAGCCATTGTTCTGCTTCCCTCTCTTTGACCAAAAATAATCCAGTACAATAATTTTCGTGTACTTCGAACCCTCAGGATCTTCTTCTTAATTTCTGATAATATAGTCTCTATTTTAGCATATCCCGGGGGCATCCACCTACAAATATTCTTTCTTTACTATAACTGTTACCATGGAGTTGCTGACACCCGCGTATATAGTTTCTAGAGGAACTTTTACCGGCAGAGCGTGCGGCTGCTAAGATAAACTGGAAATACGCTCTTATACGAAACTGGTCTATGAGAACTATTTTAACGTAAAGAGAAACCTTGCGCCAAGTAAAATAGGGGGTTCCCATAGACGGTGACCACTTGAGCACCATAACACTTGAACTACGGATGATATGGATAACTGGAAGCTGGGCTTTTAAAAAGATTGTGGCGTAATATAAGAATAATGCGTAATAATCTACATTTGAGGGGCGAAAACAATAGCTCCTGTTATCAAAAGAAGTCCCAATGTTGCACCAATTGTGTTGAAACCGATATTTGTGTCATCCTTATGCACCTTCACAATAATACAAACTAGATTATTTACAAAATAGAAACAAGAAACTGGTAGTAGATATACCAAAAAATCCAACAGGTATTCCTCCTCTTTTATGGCATACTTCCGATAAACTGAATTACTTGGTAATTGTCTCATCTTCAACTGGCTCCAATCTTGTTGCACATAACCCTACAAATGTGCGTTATAAAACTCCGTTATCTTCTGTATTCAGCTTCGCATTATAGACAAACTGTCTGGTTCACGGATAATGGTAGGTTGCTAATTACCTCACTAAGTCAATTGTACTTCCGACGATCCCTTTTTTAACGACAACCTTCTTATCAATCCGGTCTTTCAGTTCACTGACGTGCGAGATTATCCCAACGAGCCTATTTCCAGAGGTTAAACCATTGAGCGTCAAAATCGCCTGTTCAAGTGATTCGGCATCCAAGGCTCCAAAACCCTCATCAATAAACATGGTGTCAATCTCCACCCCACCTGCGTAGCTTTGAATGACATCCGAAAGCCCTAACGCCAGGGAGAGGGAAGCCTTGAACGATTCACCTCCGGACAGTGATTTTACTGAACGAATTTTTCCAGTATAATTATCCAACACATCAAGCTCTAATCCCGATTGCGAACGATAATCTGTGGCATTCTCTTTGCGTAGAAGTTCATAGCGTCCATTAGACATGGTCGTCAACCGCTTGTTTGCTTCTGCGATAATCTGGTTAAAGTAAGATGCCTGCACAAATTGCTCAAAGGCAAGTTTTTGCTTCCCATTAAGTTCTCCGTTGGCAGTTTTTGCTAAGTTGCTGACCAACAAATAATCTTTCTCCAATTGATGGCGCTCTGTTTCAGCCTTAGTTATTCCTTTGACAATTGTCTCGTTGGTCTGAAGTCTTGCTACAACCCTATGTATCTTTTCGTCCAAGGACCCTTTTTTCAGTTGCAAAGCACTTTGTTGCTCTAAAATCTTGGCGGTATCCTTAGGTTGTTTATCTTTTGTCTCATCACTGAGCCTCAAAATCTCTGTATTTGTACTTTTATAAGCATCGCGATAGTCCGCAATTGTTTTCTTGAGTTCTGCCAGCGCTTGTTCCGCTAACAATGCTGCCTGATATGCATTCTCGTCGCTAAAACCATATTCCAGATATTTTGCAGTATAATCAGCCAATGCTGTATTTAGGGCTACGATAACAGTTTCCATACGAAGTTCCTGATCGCTAATCAGCGTCATGTCGCTGTCCAGCGTACGCTTGTTTTCCAGATAAGCATTTTCCGCTTTTTGAAGAACACGCTTTGATTCGGCTAATTTGTCGGTTGTGTCGCCAATTATTTGTTTGGCTTTTTCGATCGACGGATATTCCAATACGGCCTGAAGTGTAACAATTTCACTGTTCATAGCACTAAGGGTAACTTCGAGATTCCCTTTCTGCTCTGATTGTTGGGTATAAGCAGCTTCGGTTTGCTGAAGTGTATCCTCAGCCTGGCGCAGTTGCTCCAAACATTCTTTTTTCCGCGTGCTCTGTGCTTCCAAGATCAGCTTTACAGCCGTTTGTTCCTGCATCATTACTGTGGTTTTCGCAAGCTCTCTTTGGACAAGTAACTCCAGCTGTAACAGAGTATCCGAGATATCGTGCTCGAACACATTCTTCGCGGTTTGAAATAAATGTTCTTCGGAAGTCTCTATCTGAGCTTTTTTGCTGTTGGCTGTCTCGCTGGCCTGATGCATTATCTGCTGCTTCTGGTCTCTCTGTGCTTTCAATCTTTGAATATCAGCTTCACTTGGCGCACCTGCTGTTGGCTTAGCCTTCTGGGGGTGCTCGGTGGAACCGCAAACAGGGCAAGCAAGTCCATCCTTCAGGCTTTCTGCCAGAATACCTGCCTGCTCACGAAAGAAAGCGTTTTCTTTGTTAATGTAGTCGTCATTGGCGGCGTTATAGAGTTTCTCCGCAGTAAGGTATGCCCTTTGCAGCCCGTCATACTCCGACTGCATCTTTTGTACAGCTGTGATACCCGTGGCGATACTGTTTAACTGGGTTTCCAGAGCGCCTAAATTTGAGAGCGTATTTTTACATTCGAGGAGACGTGTTTCCACGTCACTCAGCTCATCTCGCTCCTTACTCAGCTTGTCCTTCCGCTCTGCCAGATTTTCCTTTTGTATTTTCGAGGAGGATAGTGAATTTTCAAGGGTCTGCAGGGTTTTCTCTTGCTTGTCCTTTTCCTGCTTGAGTGTCTCTACTTTGTCATATTGGGGCAAGGCATCCGTGAGTCTTAAAATATCACTGGCCAACTTCTCCCGAATTGGCTCCTTTTGCTGTTCAGTGATCAAAGCGGTATGAAGTTCTTCCACCCGAGGAGCTTGAAGAGCGATGGTTTCTCTAAGCTTTTGCATACTGCTCGTCAGTTTATCGTACCCTATTTTTTCGCGTAAATAAATATCTTCAAGGGGCTTAACGCCATGCAGTGCTTTTTCAGCAGCCTCGGCTTTTGCTTCATTTCGTACCATTTCCTCTGCTTTTTGCAGAAGTTCTCCCAGCAATTTTTGGGCAGCCTCTAGCCCCGAAAAGGATTTGTTGACATACTCCGCTTCTTTAAGTTCGGAAGCCTTGGCCATAATTGAAGTCGCTAATTCCTCCGATTGTTTCTTGTCTTGATCGCGCATTAATTGATCCTCCACAATCAACGCTTTTAAGAGCACAATAATTTGTTCCGTTCCGTGAATACTGCGGTTAGCCATCAACTCAGAAAGTTGCAGATAGTCTTTATGCTCTTCATCAAATAGAATGCCATCCCTGTATTGTAAAATGCTGCGTATGCTTTCTTCACATTGTGCATTCAAGTCTTTCTCGCTTCTCTTCAGAGCATCCTGAATTGTCTTGTAAATATCAGTATTAAAGACTTTGCGAAAAATCCCGGCACGCTCATTGCTTTCCGCGAGCAGCAACTTCAGAAACTCCCCTTGGGCAATCATCGCAATTTGCTTAAATTGCTTATAATCGATACCTAATAACTCGACTATTTTATCAGTAACCTTAGTATTTCCTGTAACTACCTCCCCGGTAGGTAAAACAAGCGTTGCATCGGCATTTTGATTGGTGACACCTGTTCCATTTTTTTTGGGGCGCTCGTATTTGGGATTACGAGTTAATTCATATTTTTTCCCCTTATGTAAGAATTCCAATTCAACATAGGTTTGGGTATCTGGGCTTGCGAAGTCGCTTCTGAGGGTATCAATTGTGCGCACAGAACCACTTGCCCCATCAAAAAGAGCAAAGGCTATGGCATCAAATATTGTCGTCTTACCCGCTCCTGTGTCTCCGGTAATCAAGAACAACCCCTCGTTCCCGAGCTGCTGAAGAGGAAGTTCGACCTGTCCAGCGTAGGGACCAAAGGCGCTCATCACTACTTTTAGCGGTTTCACTTCGCAACACCTCCCATCTGTTCTAAGACATCCTGAATAACATGGCGCTGATCCTCTGTCATTTCTAGGTTGTTTTGCTTAGCATAAAATTCTTCAAATAATTCAAGGGGACTTTTACGCGCGACATCTCCTGACGCTGCCGAATTAGAGTTAATATCCTGCCGGCTACGACTGTTTTCAAAGTCAATGCGCATCATGTTGGGATACACTTGGCGCAGTTGCCCGATAGCATCATAAACCTCATCTTCATCTGTTAAGATAGCACGGATATAATCCTGTGAAACTTTAGGCAAGGAAGCCCCAACTCGTACCAATTCTTTCAGAGGTCCCTTAATCTCCCGCATATCGCGCAAGACTGTGAGGGAGACCGTTTGAATATCCAGGGTACCTTTTTGTGCTAATTCCAGTAGGGTAACCGATTTATGTTGACGTGCCTCTGAAAACGAATATTTGAGGGGTGAACCAGCATAGCGAATCATTTCCCTGCCAATGGACTGAGGACCATGCAAATGCCCAAGTGCCACATAATCAAACGCTTTGAACACAGAAGCGTCAATGTTATCTAAACCACCAATCGCGATGGTCTCGGAATCTGAACGTTCAGGCTCCTGGCTACCACTCGTGATAAACTGGTGCGCTATCAGGATGTTTCGTTCTTTCTCGTTGATCTGGGAAGCTTCAATGATTATGTTAACTGCATCCTCATAGGATTGGATATCCTGATCCGCATAATATAGGTTTACCATAGCAGGCTTAACAAAGGGCAAAAGATAAATATTGACTGGACCAAACTCATCTTCAATGACAATATGCTTGAGCTTACCGTCAAAGGCCCCGGCAATATGCACCCCATTCTTCTGCATAATACGACTGCCAAAATTTAAGCGTTCAGGTGAATCATGATTGCCACTCACGATGAACAATTGCACCTTGCGAGAAACAAGTTCCGTTAAAAACTCGTCGAGTACTTCTACAGCCTCTCCCGCCGGAACACTTTTATCATAAATATCCCCTGCCATAAGAATACCCAAGGGCTTGACCTCATCGACTATTCGTAAGATTTCTTTTAATATATACTTCTGATCCTCTAACATGCTGAACTCGTTTATTCGTTTTCCAATATGCAAATCAGCTATATGCAACAGCTTCATGTTGTTACCTCCCTTTGTTTAAATGGCAAAAACTAACTGACTTATTAGCAAAGAAATAATACTAAATCTCTCTTTATCTTTAAATGTATAAATTCTCTATCCTTCTTCTAAGTCCTTCCAAAATCGTCAATTTTTTTATAAAGCCTGTATATATGGATTGAGAGGTTGTGAAAATATCTAAGGAGGGACAGGCTTAGAGCCAGTCCCTCCTTTCTACTCTTTTTCTATCTTAAGCTTTCATTCACCCGCGTCAATCTCGTCTAAGCTACTCTTTCTCCATTTTGCCATTCCCATAGACTTATTTATCAACCGAACGGACAAAGGAACGGTTCAAGCTATATACACCGCGTACTTTTCTTTCTTGCAAAGGCTTGTAAAAATTAAGCAGCAAGTCGCGGGCCCTTATTACCACATAATGGTACACAACCTAACTAAACAGAAGCAGGCTGCCCTGAATACACTAGTTGGAAATAATTTATGTTTTAAAGTTTAAGTAAAGGGGCGGTATTATGGATTCAATCCGTGTGAGAAAATACAAAGATGAGTTGCCTCTTAATACCATCACCAAGATTAGAAATATCCTCAACGATTTAGGAATTTTGACTGTGGAACAAGGCTGGGCACATTCTGCAGACAGCTTTTATTCTGTTACTGTTTCAGTAGCGAATACCACCCTTTCCACCAATGGCAAAGGTACAACCTACGAATATGCCCTGGCGAGTGCTTATGGCGAGCTGATGGAACGTCTGCAAAACCAGGCACCTTTTCGGCTGAACACGGATGTAAGTCAGGAGGCCATAGAATCTCTCGGTTTCTTTTATGCTCCCGATGAAAAGCAGATGAGTATTGACGAACTTTTAAACAGCAATGAGGAATGGATAAGGGAGAAACTGTCAACCCTTGATTCAAATCTGCTCAAGAGAGAACTTTTAAAAAAGTGGCAACTTATTTCCTATGAAAAGCCCTCCTGTGACTTCATCACAGTCCCCTTCTGTAATTTAAATAGCGGTAAATTATCCTATATTCCCCTGAAAATGTTGTCGAAAATGTATATGTCAAACGGCATGTGTGCCGGAAACACATCCGAAGAAGCTTTGGTCCAGGGCCTTTCGGAAGTTTTGGAAAGGTATGTTAATAAACAAATCGTCAGCGAAAGACTCACACCCCCTTCCATTCCCAAGGAATATCTAAAAAAGATCCCCCGGATAGACGAAATGATAAGCCAAATTGAGTCAAGCGGAAATTTTGAAGTAATCTTAAAGGATTGCTCATTAGGCAAGGGCTTGCCTGTCATCTGTGTTATCTTTATCAATAAAGACGACCAAACCTATTTCATAAAATTCGGTGCCCATCCCGCCTTTGAGATTGCGGCAGAACGGACTTTGACCGAACTTCTTCAGGGCCAGGACATTAAAAACATGCGGGGCGTTTGGGAATATTCTTATACACCTAATATTAGTGACGAGCATCATAATCTGATCAATATTTTTGTCAATGGCTGCGGTTGGTATCCCAATGAACTTTTCGGCCCCAATGCAAGCTATTCGTTTACCCCCTTTGCTGATGTAAGCCTGATGAATAATAAGGAAATGCTAAGCTACCTGGTAAACACACTTAAGAACATGCGCTATGACGTCTATGCCCGGAATGTCTCGTTTTTAGGGTTTCCCGCTTTCCATGTCATTGTGCCAGGATTCAGTGAAATAGAAGAAATCGATGACTTAAAAGAAATTGCAGACTATGCGCATTTTGTCAATGCCAAAAGGTTTATACGCAATATGAAGAATGCACCAAATGACGAGCTTCGAGAGCTTGCTGCTTACCTTGAAAACAAGAGCTTTGGCCAAGATACCAATGTATTACAGCTTTTGAACCTTCCGATAAATAAGCCTTTACCCTGGTACTATGCAAACATTAACCTATTTATTATGGCTCTCTATTGCAAAACAGGCGAATATGCCAAAGCTTCCAGTGTATTTGCCCGATTTTGGGGGTGTGTTCAGCTGGATTCTTTTCCTCAGTCCATGCTCACGTATTACAAATGCTTGCGGGACTATCTCGGAGCAAGGGCTGACGAGATTTCCGAGAGCGTAATCCTGGATATGCTTGGAGCATTCTATCCCCTAGCCACGGTTACAGGCATTATGGATGAAATTGGAGATCCGAAAACCATCTTCAAACATGGGCTTATCCAATGTTTTCATTGTGAAACCTGTCAGTTAAAGCCCCACTGCCCATACCAAGAGACTGTAAGGGTGTTTAGGACTCTTAAGGAAAGGTATGCAGTAAGCCCTATAAAACAAGCGGATCTTATCGATTTGTTCAATTGAAGATGATAAAGAAAACCCGGCTTTCGCCGAGCTTCAGCGATAAAGAAGACTTGGTCAGCGCCAAAGCGGTGGCCTTAGTCGCCTTATCCTGCCGAACTTAACCGCATTCATCGTAGGAAAATGAAAGCCGCTGGTTGCACTTATACTATCTGCCCCAAAATTTATACTTTCTGTTAGTATAAAGAAAACTTGGCTTACGCCAAGCCTCTGGTGTAGGCGGAAGCCTTAGTTGCACTTATGCTATCTGCCGGAAATTTATACTTTCTGTTAGTACAAAAAACATCAGCCAGTCGGTGAATTAAGGTAATTATTTCTTAGTTTCCTAATTTATATGAAATGAAAAGGCCAACATTTTCAATGCCATCTGTTACAAATCAGATATTCATGAACAGAAGGATCTAATGTTGGCTTTTTCATGCATTTCCTTATTTCATAAGAACCAAAGATTGCTTTTTCCTATTTCATTAGATTCAGAGAGATTACATTCCCGCCATGCTCGTCATAGAACGCATAGAATGCATTGAATACATGCTGGTCATGGAATGCATTGAAGTCATTGGTTTCATGGAACACATTGAATCCATGTGTGTCATTGAGTTCATGGCATGCATAGACGTCATGGAATACATTCCAGTCATGGGAGTCATGGGAGCCATAGAGGTCATGGACTGCATCGCATATCCCTTAGTTGCCATTATTTTACCTCCTCAAAAAATATATTAATAAGTTTATTACATATATATACTATTTGGTTATTTTGTTAATTGTTACCACAGTAGTAGCACATTGAATGTATTTTTCTATAATTGGAATCTCTAAATTACTCTTCGCTCTCCTTTGAATACTATTGCAGTTTCTCTAGAAGTAATTCGAATTCTTTAATATACAGACTCGATATTCTTGCCGCAATTTTCTCTGCCAGCTCCTGTTTATACATGTGCGAAGTCATATTCCTGTCATTTAGCATGAGGAGCCAGTTGTCTTCATTAGCTAAAAGCTTTTGAGCATATGCTTCTTTAATTACTGCTTTAGGAGAATTAATTTCAACAATACCGATATTTTCTAAGTATTCTTTTGTGGTTTTCCAAGCGAGTTCATAAGTAAATTCAAATCTCTGAATAACTCCATCACGTATTACATCACTGGCATCGGGCTCTTTAAACTCTTTAACGGCTTCTCTCAGTCTATGTAATGCATTTTCAAAATTGGTTAATCTAGTTAAAAACTTATGATTCATAAAGAACTATACCATCCTTTTTAATGTTTTCCATTAAGTCATCGGTAACGCTGTCATGGACAAATACAATATCAAATTTCCTAAGAGTCTCAATTTCATCTACATCAGCACAAAAATTTGCTTTATCCAAAGTCGTTAAATGTCTTTCAAAGACAGCAATATCATAATCACTCACAGGAGAATGATCTCCCCTTGCCCGTGAACCAAATAATATAAGCTTATCGATTTTGTATTTCATTGCAATTTCTCTAACTTGCTCCGTAACCTTATCCATGTCATCTCGACTCCGTTTCAATTTAATATAAAGTTCATTTACATATAATGAGAGCAAGGAATTACATGTATCTACTCCCTTGCTCTCTAGATTTTGATTTCAATAAAGTGAGGCTAGACTTATTTTATGGCATTCTAGTAGGTGCCAAGTATTCTTCAAGGAAATTATATCCAATATAAATCAAATTATCAAGTTTTGTTTCTTCGGATCTAATATTGAATCTTTACTTTAAAGCTTCTCAATCTTAAAATGCTCTAAAATAACAGAAAACAAATCGATAATCCGGGGATGCTCGAGCTGAGGAGATGCCCCTGCGATAATCATCGGAACGGTAGAATCTCCCTGTTCGAGGGAGCCGTGACTTCCTCCTCCGGGATGAATCGGTGCCCCTTCCCCCAAATATTCATACCCTGGCCGAGCTGATACAACAATGCGACATTCTGTACGTCCTTCTAAGGCAGAGACTAAACGGGAGAAAGCATCTGGGTAATCTCCAAACACGAGCCTCTCATTTTCTTGCAAATGTGCATCAACAACGTTTAAGTCTCCGTCGAAATCCCAAGTCTGTCCATACTCATCCCAATACGGCCCGCGATGGGAGAAGAGGACCTTTTTTTCGGTTCCTCCCTGGAGGACACAGTAAGAGTTGTTGCAGGTACGCCAGGCAATCTGAGCATTTCTCTCATCTTTAGCTAAGATCCCGACGACTTCCGGTAGGAGCCGTGACTGGCGCTGTAAGATGTAGATAAACGCCATTCGTTCATTAGGACAGATTGCAATCTCTTTATTTTCATCCACGTGTTCCGTAACTTTTAAGCGTTTAAACCCGCAAAGAGCACGATCTAAGTCAATCTGATATTCCTTACCAAGACCAATAGTTGACTGGGAGTGATCCCCAGTCACAATTAAAACGTTTTCATCAATTGCTTTTTCCCAGGAACCTAGGGCATCCATAACCATCGCAATCTGCTGATCCGCATGTTCAATTGCCGGTCCAGAACGAAGTGGACCGTATACATGGGAATACTTATCATTATCCGGCAGGTAAACGACTAAGAAATCTGGTTGTTTTCCCTCCAAGATGAGTTGGGCTGCAACTTTTCCGGAAAAGGTATCATTAAAGCCAAAACGGTTCAGGAGCCCTTTAGGGTATTTGAGCCATCCCCCAGAATAAGGAGGATGAATTAGCTCCCCTAAGGTTAAAAATTGTGGACCTAGAACTTTTTCACGATGAAGTTGAAAACGAGTAGCCAATGCAATAAACACCGGGAGCTTTGCCAAGTATGGATGGGCTGCCCGGTGTATGAAAAAGTTTATGTTACCCGTATTAAAGCCATTTTCTTCTAACGTTTCATGTAACGTTGAGAGCTGAGGGTTCAAATGCTCCTGGTTCAGTTTCTGAAGTAAACTTCGAATGACTTTTTCCGGTCCGAGTTTCAAGACCGTTTGCCAGGTCGCTCCGTAGTCCACAATCCGCCCGATTTGTTCGTTGTACCAAATAAAACCGGGAACAAGATGGTGATCTGCCCATTGTCCCGTCATAATCGAACTCGTCGCAACCGGAGTCATCGTCGGAAAAGATGAGACGACTTTCTCCCAGTACTTGCCGTTACGCTCTAAAAACTGAAGTGCGGGTGTCTTCCCTTCGGAGAGAAATCTTCCGAGCATAACCGGGTGAATAGAGTCAATGATGAATAGGATGACTTTCTTCATTTTTTAACTCCCCCTACCCACCATCAGTCATTTTACAGATTATTCCACGTCAATACTATCAGAAAAACCCGTTCTTGTCATTCTCTCTTAAACAGTCCTACTTCCCGGTTTAATTGCCGGAATACCTTCTGCACAAAGGGGGCAGTTTTCGGGTTCAAAGGTCTCAATCTGAATCTTTAATAAGGAGACGTGAGGAAGACCAAAATCCACTTTCCCACCACTGCGATCCACTAAAACTCCAACGCCAACGGGCTCCGCCCCTAGTTTGCGAACGACTTCCAAAACCTCTTTGACAGATCCGCCAGTTGTGATTACGTCCTCCACAACCAAAACCTTTTCTCCAGGGGAAAGTTCAAACCCACGGCGCAGTGTCATGACTCCATCTTCTCGTTCAGTGAAGAGAACCTTGGTTCCTAAAGCCCTGCCTACCTCGTGAGCGACAAGTATTCCTCCCATGGCTGGTCCAATGACCACGTCAATCCCTTGGTCCTTCCAGGCCTGTGCTAATTCTTCGCCTAAGCGTGCCGCATGTTGAGGGTACTGTAGGACTTTCGCACATTGCATATAGCGATTACTATGTTTACCTGAAGTTAAACGGAAATGGCCCTTGAGCAACGCCCCGCTATCTTCAAAGATCTTTAAAACTTCCTCTGATGTTATCATTCGTTATGTGCTCCTTCCATGTTTCGTCAGATCGGTACTTCTCTAAGTTTCTCTGAATAGACCTTTATATCTCCAGGATTTTGCTTACACCGGTCACTCAATAAGCTGTGCGGACCAAACTAATCGCTCAAGTCCTTCGCTCCAACGGGGCCTGGCCAAATCGGCGTCCTTGCCTCACTGTCCAGTTGGAAACGTCCTGTTTCCAACCCGTCTCCGCTGCGTTCTTTCTCGAAGTTTGGTAGCCGCTCGCTTAGAAGCCGCTCCCTCTTGTAAATCAAATTCCTTCGGCAGTTTCTTGGGTTTCTTGCTCTAGTGATCCCAGAAAGCTATACCCTAGCCATTCTTCGAAGCGAGTTACGATTACAGTAAGCGAGGACTTTACGTGAGCAGATACCAAGCTTGGGCAAAACTGCTCTTACTTTAGCGGGACGAGTCACACACGAAGGCCTCCGGTGACAAAATTCTCCGGTGGAGAGTTTTGGCCAAGCCGCATGCCCAAAAAGTTAGCTCAACGGTGACAGGTCGTGACTCGCCGACCGTGAGCCAAGGACGGCGAATTGGGAGGGTATCCTGCAGCTTGCATTAAGCAGTTTTGTCTTAGCTTGGTCTGCAAGCGTACGTCCGAGCGTCTGTAACGTAACTCTGCTTTCAAGAAACGAACCCTAATACATAACTTCTTAATCCCAAAGATGCTCCAACGCTTCTCTCGGATGAGCTGCTCGCGTGATCGGCCGCCCTACAACAAGATAAGAACTGCCCGCCTTAATCGCTTCCCGAGGGGTCATCGTCCGTGCTTGATCCTGGGTCTCGGTACCTGCTGGGCGAATTCCTGGAGTAATCAGCAGGAAGTCAGGTCCGCACTGTGCTCGAAGCTCCTGTGCTTCTTGAGCTGAAGCTACAACTCCAGCTAAGCCCGCCTTTTTCCCGAGCTCGGCAAGCTTGAGAACCTGCTCCTTAAGGTTTCGCTCCACTCCAAGTTCATCATGGAGCTTTTCTTCGTCTAAGCTCGTCAAAACTGTAATTCCGACAAGCTTTAGACCGTTTTCGGAAGTTGAAGATGCTTTAGCCACTTCAACCGACTCAGCCATCATCTGAAAGCCTCCGCTACAATGAATCGTCAGCAAGTCGGCTCCACAATGCGCTAAAACGCCGACCGTCCTTTTAACCGTGTTGGGGATATCATGAAGCTTGAGATCTAAGAAGACCCGAAAGCCCATTGCCTTAAGCTCCTTGATAATTTCTGTTCCCGCAATGCTATAAAGTTCTAAGCCAACTTTAACCCAGCATCCGCTTCCTTTGAGTTCCCGAGCGATTTCAAGCGCTTTATCGCGATCTTCAACATCGAGCGCCACCATGACCCGTTCATTCAGATTTGAATTCAAGCCTTTCCCACCTTTCTTGAGACTAAAAAGACCCACCAGCGTAGTTTCTCGCATAGAAAGTGAACGATCGACCCTCAATTAATGATTTTTCTTCCAGGCTCGTCCCGTGAGTTCGCTCACTGCCGAAACGCCATGGCGCTGACAGTATTCCTCAATTCCGTCTAATATCCCGAGCGGTGCGCACGGATCCACAAAATTCCCCGTACCGATGCTAACCGCACTCGCCCCCGCAAGGAGAAATTCGACTGCATCCTGCCAGGTAAGGATTCCTCCCATACCAATAATGGGCAGGTCAACAGCCTGGGAAACTTCCCAAACCATCCGAACCGCCACAGGGCGTACAGCTGGGCCAGATAAACCTCCCACGCAATTCGCTAAAATAGGGCGCTGTTTTTCAATATCAATACTCATGCCCAGAAGGGTGTTAATTAACGAAATGATATCCGCTCCCCCTCGGGCTGCAGCTTGTGCCATGGCAACAATACTCGTGACATTCGGGGAAAGTTTAGCGATAACGGGTAGATCAGTCTCGGCTTTGACCGCAGCGATCACTTGCTCGGCACTGGCTGGATCCGTCCCAAAATGCATTCCCCCATGCTTGACATTCGGGCAGGAGATATTTACTTCGAGTGCCGCAAGTCCTGAAGCTTTTTGCAAAGCTCGAGCCATTTGGACATAATCTTCAACTGAGAAACCGGAGATATTAGCAATCGCAGCAGTCGGAAGCTCCCGAACCTTGGGAAGATAAGATGAGATAAATTCCTTAAGCCCGGGGTTTTCCAATCCCACTGAATTAAGAAGTCCAGCCGGCGTTTCGGCTAGTCTTGGCACTGGATTCCCGAGCCGCGGTTCGGGGGTAATTCCTTTTAGCGTAATTCCACCCAAACGTTCGACTGGGCAGAGTTCTGCATATTCTTCGCCAAAGCCATACGTGCCCGAAGCCGTAAGGACTGGATTTTTTAAAGTAAGCGGACCTAATTTTACCTCAGTCTTGATCGTTTTTGCTAACTCTTTAGAGGGCTGCATCCCAAACGACCTCCTTTGCCCTAAAAACCGGTCCATCTTTACAGACTTTTCCGCGTCGTAGCTTCCCTTGTTCATCTCGCAAGGTACAAACGCAGCCAAGGCAGGCTCCGAGACCACAGCCCATTCGTTCCTCGAGTGAAGCCTCTACTTCAAAATTGGTTTCTTTAAAAAATTCGCTTACGGCTGCCATCATTGGCATAGGCCCACAAACCGCAACCCGACCGGATTCCGCCAGTTCATGCTTGCGAAGAAGGTCCAGAACGTTTCCTTGAACGCCCATACTTCCATCCAGCGTACTGACTTCGACAGCTATGTCTAGAGCTTGCCAAAAGCTTAGGCCTGCACTTTCCAAAAAGCTTTGATTTCCCCCGCCCCAGAATAAATGAACTGTTACACCCAGCGCTAAAGCTTCTTGGGCCAGCGGAAGCAGCGGAAATATGCCAATTCCCCCGGCAACCAGATATAAGGTTCCGCTTTGAGGGACTGTAAATCCTTGCCCCAAAGGTCCCAGGAGATTAAGCTTCTCTCCTGGTTTGGCTTGGGTTAGTACTTCCGTTCCTTTTCCCTTAAGTCGGTAAAGTAAGGTGATCTCTTGTTTATCGCGATCGATTCCGGCAATACTGATGGGTCGTCTCAGAAGAGGATCCCTGCCAGTGGAAACTTTTAAATGGACAAACTGCCCGGGTTTCACCTCTTTGGTCATTTCGATCTTCAAAACTAATCGCCAGATTTTATACTGAGGATCTCCCATCCCACCATGTTCCGTAATTATTGCATCTTCTAAAAGCATCCCGTCATCTCCATCCCTGCAGAAATACTAAAATCAACTTTCCCTGCCTATTGATTCTCATTCATAGGGTCTATATCCTTTTTAGCAAATGAATTTTTAGTGCGCACTTTCTAAGGGCATAAGGCTAGGTGAAATTGTTTCTAGTACTTGCAACCAAGCCGACGCTGTATCTAGGCTGGTAAAACAGGGAATGCCGTGCTCAACTGCCGAACGGCGAATGACAAAGCCATCACTGGCTTGTTTTTTATTATGGGTTGTGGTATTGATTACTCCCTGAATCCGTCCGGCCCGAATTTCTTCCGTAATTTCGGTCGAACCTTGGTGAAGCTTGGATACGCGTTCCACCGCGATACCTGCCTTTTTCAGTACTTCGGTTGTCCCTTCGGTTGCCAAAATCCTGAATCCTAAATCTCGAAAACGCTTGACCAGCGGCAGGCCTTCAGCTTTATCCCGATCAGCCAGGGTAACAAGCAAGGTCCCATGAGCGGCCATACTCAGCCCAGAAGCCAGTAGCGCTTTATACAAGGCTTTTTCGTGGGTCCGGTCCATTCCCATAACCTCCCCTGTAGACTTCATCTCCGGTCCGAGAGAGGGCTCCACTTGGATTAACTTGGAGAAAGAGAAAACCGGTGCTTTAACCGCATAATGTTCGGGTTTCGGCCATAAGCCTGGTTTAATCCCCAGGTCCTTGAGGGTTGAACCAAGGATGACTTGGGTCGCCAAATCCACAATCGGAACTCCCGTTACTTTGCTTAAGAAGGGTACTGTCCGACTAGAACGCGGATTAACTTCAAGTACATATACCTCATCTTGATAAATGACATACTGAATATTGAGTAAGCCACGAATTTTTAAAGCTTGGGCAATGGCCATCGTGAGTTCCCCAATGTGCTGTTGCACTGCAAGAGTCAACGTTAGCGGCGGACAAGCCGCAATCGAGTCTCCCGAATGAACTCCAGCTCGTTCTAGATGTTCCATAATTCCAGGGATACAGACGTTCTCACCATCAGATACGGCATCGACTTCAACTTCTGTGCCGACGAGATATTGATCCATCCAGATTTCCTGCCCAGGAAATTCAGCAAGCGCTCTTAGAATCACGTGTTCTAACTCGAGGGGCGAATAGACGATTTCCATCGCCCGTCCTCCTAAGACATAAGAAGGGCGGACCATTAAGGGTAGGCCAATATTATCGGCAACCTTGAGTGCTTCCTCGAGCGTTGCTGCCTGCTCACCTCGCGGTCTTTTCGCTCCGATCCCCTGTAATACCTCATCAAAAAGTCCGCGTTCTTCAGCACGGTCAATATCCTCTATACTTGTACCCAAAATTTTATAACCCCGTTGGGCGAGCGGTTTGGCCAGACCAATCGCTGTTTGCCCGCCAAACTGAACGATTACCCCCTCGGGTTTTTCCCGTTCGAGAACTGCTGTCACATCTTCCAGAGTTAGCGGTTCAAAGTAGAGTCGATCTGACGTATCAAAATCTGTGGAGACCGTTTCCGGATTATTATTGATAATGATTGTTTCCACCCCGGCCGCACGCAAGGCCAGAACGGAATGGACCGAACAATAATCAAACTCAATGCCTTGGCCAATTCGGATGGGTCCGGAGCCTAAAACGACCACCTTGCGTCGTGCTGAGGGCTCGACCTCTTGTTCCTGGTCATAACTTGAATAGAAGTAGGGTGTTACGGCTTCAAATTCTCCGGCACAGGTATCCACCATTTTAAAGACCGGCTGAATTCCCTGCTTGATCCGGAATTGATAGACCGCCTCTTCGTCACTCTGCCAGCAGTCCGCTATGACGACATCGGAAAATCCTAACCTTTTGGCAGCTAACAAACTTTTTCTCTCCCAGGGGGCCTGGCGAAGTGTGTCTGACATTTTTGCAATTTTCTCCAGGGCTCGTAGAAAATAAGGATTCCACCGGCTGAGCGTCTGAAGTTTTGCTACCTCCCAGCCCCTTCTCAAGCCCTCTGCCATAATGAAAAGCAATTGGTCATCCGGCTTTTGGCACCGCCTGCTCAGTTCTTCTTCACTTAACTCCACGAATTCCGGTAATAACACTCCGAACGTTTTAATTTCCAAAGAACGTACCGCTTTCAGCAAAGCCGTTTCCAGATTTCGCCCCAGGCCCATCACTTCGCCTGTTGCTTTCATCTGGGTCCCTAGGCTCCGATCGGCTTCCGAGAATTTGTCGAAAGGCCAGCGTGGAATTTTGACAACCACATAATCGAGCGCAGGTTCAAAACAAGCCGAAGTCTTACCTGTCACCGCATTGGGAATCTCAGGTAAAGTTTGCCCGAGGGCTATTTTAGTAGCAACCTTGGCTATCGGATAACCGGTTGCCTTCGAAGCCAGGGCGCTTGACCGACTGAGCCGAGGATTAACTTCGATCACTACATATTCTAAGCGTTCAGGATGCAAGGCATATTGGACATTACACCCGCCTTCAATTCCTAAGGCATCAACAATCCGACGGGCGGAGGTTCTTAGCGTTTGGACCTCCCGATCTGTTAAGGTTTGGCAGGGAGCAACGACGATACTATCCCCGGTATGCACCCCGACCGGATCCATATTTTCCATATGACAGACCGTTATGCAGTTTCCTGCACTATCCCGCAACACTTCATATTCAATTTCTTTCCAACCAGCGACGCTTCGTTCCACCAGAATCTGACCGATCATGCTCGCTTGAAGTCCGCCTTGGGCAATCTTCTCTAAAGTTTCTCGATCCTGGGCGATTCCTCCACCCGTCCCGCCTAACGTGTAGGCCGGACGCACAATCACGGGATAGCCAATCGACTCAGCAAACTCGACTGCAGCATCAACTTCAGCAACGATAACACTGGGCGGAACAGGCTCACCTAGCTCTTGCATGAGCGAGCGAAACTCTTCCCGATCCTCGGCCCGCTCAATACTTTGCAGAGAGGTCCCCATCAGTTTAACCCCACAACGTTCCAGCACACCCTTTTTCGTCAGTTGAAAAGCAAGATTTAAGCCAGTCTGCCCGCCCATCGTTGCCAGCAGCCCGTCTGGCCTCTCTCGTTCGATAATGCGCTCGACAAATTCCACGGTCAAAGGTTCAATATACACCCTGTCCGCTACATCTGGGTCTGTCATAATTGTCGCGGGATTCGAATTCACCAGCACTACTTCTACTCCTTCTTCTCGTAACGCCCGGCAGGCTTGGGTCCCAGCATAGTCAAATTCGGCAGCTTGTCCAATCACAATCGGCCCTGAACCTAGAACCAATACTTTTTCCCACGTTGGTTTCTCCATGTGCTTACCCCGCTTCCCTAGCGCTCATGCGCGCGCTATCTTTCTATTCCGTCAAAACTTAGCCGATTAAGCCTATCTTATGAAAAAAATCTTCAAAGATCTTATGGTTTTCCTCTGGTCCGGGAGCGCTTTCAGGGTGATATTGAACTGAGAACACGGGGTAAGTCGTATGTTCCATCCCTTCCACTGTCCCATCATGAAGATTGCGTAGAATAACTTGAAATCCGGATTGAGCAAGAGATTCTTCGCGGACTGCATACCCATGGTTTTGAGCCGTCATCGTCGCTTTTTGGGTACGACTATCCTGGACAGGATGGTTTCCTCCCCGGTGTCCGAACGGAAGTTTATACGTTTCTCCTCCTGCCGCCAAAGCGAGAAGTTGATGTCCTAAACAAATTCCGAGAATGGGTAGTTTCGGCAGAAGTTCTCGTATAGTAGCCACTATTTCCGGCAATTCGCTGGGATCTCCTGGCCCATTACTAAGAACTAAGGCCTTTGGTCGAGCCCGCAAAATTTCTTCAGCAGGTGTTGTCACAGAGAAAACCCTGATCCGGAACCCATATTCCTGTAAGGATCTTAGGATGTTACGTTTAGCCCCGCAATCCAGAACAGCCACGAAGGGTCCTTTCCCCGGAATTTCATAACTTTCGGCCGTCGTGGTCTGGTAAACCCAATGTTGATGCGGATGCCAGTTCAGTTCTCTGTTTTCCACTCTTTTCCAATACTGAAGTCCATCTTCTTCGCCGACGACCAGAACACCCGGAATGGTTCCTTGTTGCCGAATATGTCGAGTTAGAGCTCGCGTATCGACTCCTTTGAGTCCCCAAATCCCGTGCTCTTGACAGAACTCCTTCAACGACCCGTCAGCATGCAAACTTCCTTCGCCTGACGCAAGTTCGCGAACAATCAAGCCTTTTAATAATATTTTATCAGCTTCATTTTCCTCATCATGCCAACCGTAATTTCCGATTTGGGGATGAGTTAAAACCAAAATCTGTCCGGCATAAGACAAATCCGTAATAATTTCTTGGTAACCACTCATAGACGTGTTAAATACAACTTCTCCTGCTTGTTCTCCTCGCTCTGCAGGCCACGCGCCAAAACCTTCTCCTTCAAACACAGTTCTATCTTGTAATACCAAAAATGGCATCTATTATTCCTCCTGTCTTTATGCCTCGATGAGTCCATTATTCTCCCAAGCCCCTAAACTTATTGCAGTTCCTGCCACGCTTTTTCTTCTCCAGCCTTCTGAAAACGAAGCTGTCCGCTGACCCAAACCATGGACGCAAACCCCTGTAGCTCCTGCCCAAGAAACGGCGTGTTTTGGGCTTTGGAAATGAACCAACCTGGCTCGATCTTCTCTTTTTGCTCGGGATCAAAGAGGACCAAATCAGCAATCTGGCCAGATTGCACTAAACCACCCGGCAGCTTAAAACGCCGAGCAGGGTTAAGGCTCCAGACTCGAAGCAAGGTTTCCACGGGTAACTTTCCAGGTTGGACAAGATAAGTCCAAATTGCCGCGAGAGCGGTTTCCAACCCGGCAATCCCAAAAGGAACCTCGGCAAAGGGTTTCATTTTTTCCTCCCACGTATGAGGAGCATGATCCGTAGCCAGCATATCCAACGTTCCATCCAAAATTCCTTCCAGGAGAGCCTGCCGGTCCTGAGCCGAACGCAGCGGTGGATTTACTTTATAGGAAGGGTTATATTTCGATTCAGCGATCGCTTCATCCGTAAAGATAAGATGATGGGGATTAACCTCTGCCGTCACATCCACGCCCCGTTGTTTAGCCGCCCGAATTAGATTCACACTTTCTTTAGCTGAGATGTGAGCGAGATGAAGTTTGCTGCCCGTCTCTTCGGCTAAAAGAATGTCGCGGGCGACCATCACTGTCTCTGCACTTGAAGGAATTCCTCTCAGTCCCAGTTTGGCACTGACCACACCTTTATGCATCGCGCCGCCGCGCGCCAGATTTTCATCTTCGCAATGGCTAATCAAGGGAAGACCGGTCAACTTAACATATTCCATAGCTAAGCGTAAGAGCTCCGCATTTTGAACTTCTTTGCCATCATCAGAGAAAGCCTTGGCCCCACCCGCAGCTAAGTCCACCATCTCTGTTAGTTCTTGGCCCTTTTGTCCTTTGGTAATCGCACCGATTGGATAAACGTTAGCTCCGCCTGCCCGTTCTCCCTGATTACAAACGAACTCGATTAAAGCTCTCTGATCGAGTACGGGTTTGGTATTGGGCATCGCGAGGATCGTCGTGAATCCACCCTTAAGTGCTGCTCGAGCTCCGGTTGCAATTTCCTCTTTTTCTTCTTGTCCTGGTTCACGTAAATGCGTATGCACATCAATGAGCCCGGGGAATAGGTATTTTCCGGTGCCATCGATGACTTGGATCCCTGTTTGAGATTTATTTTGTACCTCTTCCTTCGTTAACGAATCCCTAATCTCAAGAATTCGTTCCCCTTCAAGTAAAACATCCTTTACTTGAATCGATCCACTCTCGGGATCAACGATTTTGACGTTTTTAAGCCACCACATTACTATTCCCTCCCATCAACAAATACATTAGAGCCATCCGGATTGCGACTCCATTCGTCACCTGTTCTTCAATGACAGCGTTTGGAGAATTCGCAACTTCACTTGATATCTCGACACCGCGATTCATTGGGCCGGGATGCATCACTAAGGTATTCTTTCCCGTTTTCTCAAGTCGTTCACGATTCAGCCCGTAGAGCTGGCTGTACTCCCGCAAGCTGGGAAAAAGGCCCGCCTGTTGGCGCTCAAGCTGTAAACGCAAAGCCATCACTACATCTGCTCCGGGCAACTCTAAATCCAGTTGATAGCTCATCTTGACACCGAGAATTCTCATCTCCGGTGGAAGAAGGGTCGGCGGCCCGACAAGAACCACCTCAGCACCCATTTTCGTTAAAGCATACACGTTACTCCGCGCCACGCGGGAATGGAGCACATCCCCAACGATTAAGACTTTTTTTCCGGTGAGGTCAGCTAGGTGTTCCCTCATCGTAAAAAGGTCAAGAAGGGCTTGGGTCGGGTGTTCATGCTGTCCATCTCCAGCATTGATCACTCCAGCCTTTAAGGTCTGAGCTAAGAACTGAGCGGCTCCAGAGCTTGCGTGCCGGATAACCACAAGATCAGGGTTCATCGCTTGCAGTGTACGTGCAGTATCATATAACGTTTCCCCTTTGTTCATACTGCTTTGCGCAACTGCCAAGCTCGAGGTGTCAGCCCCTAACACCTTGGCTGCAGTTTCGAAGGAGCTTCGCGTACGGGTACTTGATTCATAAAAAAGATTGATCACCGATTTACCGCGAAACGTTGGAAGCTTTTTGATCGGACGAAATAGAATTTCTTTCATTGGTTTAGCGGTTTGGATAATCAGTTCAATTTCTTCGCGTGTTAAATTTTCAATGTGTAAGACATCTTTACGGTTCCACTTCATGAGAGTTCCTCCTTTGTTCAATCAAGAATTAAAAAAATCCTCCTACCCAAAGGTAAGAGGATATAAGGATACACTAATCCTATTCTCTACCCTTAGCCAACTCACGGGAAAGCATCTTAAAGGGTTACTTTATGTTTCTTAGATTATCCATGTTCATTATGATGTCAGCTGAGATCTTTTGACCTTTCCTGAAGTAAAACTTGCTCAGCCTGGTCAATTTCCTGTAAACAAACGGAAACAATCTCACGGCTAGAGGTTGGAAGATTTTTACCAACATAGTCGGCACGAATCGGGAGCTCACGATGTCCGCGATCGACAAGAACGGCCAGTTGAATTTTCTCGGGGCGTCCCAAATCCATCGTTGCATCAAGTGCGGCCCGAGCCGTTCGTCCGGTATAAAGGACATCATCCACCAGAATGACCGTCTTTCCTTGGACACTAAACGGAACTTCCGATTCATGAACAATAGGTTGAACAGCGATCATGGTTAAATCATCCCGATAAAGCGTGATATCGAGAATCCCCAGCGGGAGTTTTACCCCTTCAAATTCCTCAACGCGTTGTTGTATCCGTTCAGCCAGTGGTACGCCCCGTCGACGAATTCCAATCAGGACCACGTTTTCTGTCCCTTTATTTTTCTCGACAATCTCATGGGCAATCCGGGTGATTGCACGTCGAATCCCATCTGCATCCATGATTTGGCTTTTGGTAATACCCTCCATCCCGCTCCACTTCCTTTCCTAAATAAAGAAAACCCAGCTTTCGCCGAGCATTAGCGATAAAGAAGACTTGGCCAGCGCCAAAGCGATGGCCTTAGTCGCCTTATCCTGCCGGACTTAACTACTTGCATCGTAGGAAAGCGAAAACCGCTGGTTGTACTTATGCTATCTGCCCAAAACTTATACTTTCTGTTAGTATAAAAAACTGCCTGCATTAGCAGACAGTTCACTCTTCATGTCGTCTGCCTTTGGTGTCTCTCTGGACGCGCGTTAAAGGCCTTAATTTCTTCTAAGTCTACCTTACAAAGTAATAAAAGTCAATTCAATTTATACTTCAATTCTTCATTAATATCTTAATTTCTTCATTGATCTTTTCTAAGCTGCTGAATAATCTTATCAAAAATCTCAGGGGGTTGAACCGTGAATTCCACCCATTCTCCAGTGCGAGGATGCACAAATCCAAGATGTTCAGCATGAAGCATTTGTCCTTTGAGTCCAAAAGGATTCCGCTTCGGACCATACAAAGGATCTCCTAAGACGGGATGCTTGAGATAGGCCATATGGACCCTAATTTGATGCGTCCGTCCGGTTTCCAGCTTTGCTCGGAGGTACGTAAATTCTCGGAACCGTTCTAGAACTTTGTAATGCGTCACAGCTGCTTTGGAATTATGGAACGTGACCGTCATTTTCTTCCGGTCTGGGATATCCCGACCCAATGGTGCATCCACTGTCCCCGTTGATTCTAAAATTACACCATGCACGAGCGCAATGTATCTCCGAGCCATACTATGTTCTTTAAGCTGTGCGGCCAGGCCCTGGTGGGCTTGATCGTTCTTTGCAACCACTAATAGTCCAGACGTATCCTTGTCAATCCGATGGACAATCCCCGGACGCAACACTCCATTAATGCCTGACAGATTGTGACAATGATAGAGAAGCGCATTAACTAGGGTTCCATTCCAGGATCCTGGAGCAGGGTGCACAACCATTCCCTGGGGTTTATTCACGACGAGAAGGTCCTCATCCTCATAAACGATATCCAAAGGGATATTCTCCGCTTCGACATTAAGTTCCTTCGGAGGAGGGATAACCACCTTCACCCTATCATCAGGACGAATCTTGTAATTGGATTTCTTAACTTCCCCGTTAACCTGGACAAATCCATCACCAATCAAGGATTGAACAAAGGAACGAGTTTTCCCGATAACCTCTGTCACCCCAACGTCAAGCCGTAATCCTTCTGGAAGTTCGAATTCCTGGATTTCTTTAAACTCTTGATCACCAGAACTGACTTCCTGTGACTCTAACCCTACCAATTCTTCATCTTCTAGTTCAAAATGATTTTCCTTCATTCCATTCTCCCACTTTTACGATCCTTGAGATACATGATGAGCAGCAGAAGCCCCACACCAATCACGATCATACTATCTGCAAAATTAAAGACAAAAGGCCAAATCCGAAAATCCAAATAATCCACAACTTTTCCAGTCATGATCCGATCATAGACATTTCCCAAAGCGCCGCCTCCGATTAACCCTAAAGCTAAGCGCAGAATTTTCTCCTCACGTGGAATTCTAAATTGGGCATAGACGACTCCAGCCACGACTAAAAGAGCCGTAAGAACAAAGACCCAAGTCCGGCCCGCCATTAAACCAAAGGCCGCTCCTGGATTTAAGACGTAGGTTATATGAAAAATATTAGGAATAACTGCGAACGTTTCATTGGGATAAAAATATCCCTGAATAAGGATCTTCAGTACGCGATCGATAATCCAAACTCCAATAATAGTGAGCCAAACCAACAACCTTTTACCTCCCCGCAGTTCTTTGAATTCATCTTAACACAACGCATCCCTGCAGGGCAATGTTTAAGCGTTTAGCAGGTAAAATCCACGCCCGCGGTGTTGGGAAAAGGCTTTGGTCGTGTAGCTGTTGGGTCTAATATATCTTCTTTGATAGTTTTTAGGGCTTTGCTCAAGATTCTTTAAAGGCAAGCCGCCTGCTCAAAAGGTTAATTCTCAACGGCGCAGGGTCGTAACTCGCCGACACTGAGCCAAGGTGGCACTTCAGGTATTGACCTGAGCCCTTACCTCAAAAGCAAGAGAGACAGCCCCGGAGCGGTAATAACGTAAGTCTCGGGGAGATTAAGACTCTCAGATGCCACAAAGATAGGCGAAACGATTTGCTGAGCGAAGACTTAAAGCAGAGGGGCGTAGTGAACCCAGGCAGCGAAGCGTGAAGCCGAGCTGTGGACTTGTCCATGGATGGACTGATGCCGCGGGCGCATGGACGCGCAGGAGCGGCGTACCTCTTTTATTACCCAGAGGTTTAGCGAGGTAGCGGAGTCGCCAAAGTGAATAGCCCCGGCGCCGTGATGAGCGGGCAAAGCGTTTCGCCGACGACCGAGCAGGCCTACAAATCTTAACTTGCGTAATTACGTGCGTCCATGCTGTTTATCATAGTAAACCGTATTCCCAAACCCAGGCTCCACCTCAACGTCGAGGGTCTCGATCGCATCTACCGCACCGATCACCTCATCCGCATCCTCATACATTTCATTCGGATCACTAATATCGCGATTCGTCCCGAGGTCCTGGGGAGAATCCGCAGTTCCATAGCGAGCCACAGCTTGCCAGGAATCTTCGCCATCAAACTCGACCCGGTCTGTCCCATCGTTAAAGGTTCGAGAAAACGGTCGATTCAAAATTTCATCTTCCACGGGTTCCCGATGAAGAGAATGTTGTTCTTCTTTTTCTTCTAGCCGACTACACTCTGTGCAAACCGTAGTGTAGGGAAGCACTTCAAGGCGTTCCAGGGGAATCTCCGTTCCACAATGTTCGCAAATGCCGTAGCTTCCCTCTTCCCATCGTTGCAACGCCGAGTCAATCGCATGAACCCGATGAATATAGCGATCATGAATAGCGACATCCCGTGAACGTTCGTACACCGCTGTACCAATATCCGCCGGATGATTATCAATTAAGGAAAGTTCACCTATCGATTCTCGCAAATCTTCAGTTATAAGCTTCCTTGCACTTTCGAGCGTTTCCTTTTTATCCCGTTCGAGTTGCTCAATTAGTTTCGCATACTTTTCATTTTCCATCCATTCTTTCCCCCTAATATCCATTATGGGCATTCACAATTTTTACAAGCTCAGCGATGACTCCACCGATGACAGGCAAATTTAAAAAGACAAGACGCCTCAACAAAACAAGGGCTATCCCTGCGAGGATTGATGCCCCGAGTGCCACTCCTAAGCCCCGTACTAAACCAGAAGCAAAATTGATCAGCAACATGCGCCGGGGACTATTCAGGTAAGAAATATATTCTGAAAGATTCATTTTCTCAAGGACCTGAGCCAAATCAGCAACCTGATTTTTAAAGTTCGGCCAATCCACTGGTATTGTGCTATCTACCTTCTTTTCTTGATCATCAGAGTTTGCCACCTAGAATCACCTCAAAATAGGAAACTCAACTTAACTCAAATTCATTGTTCCCAAGCCGTTATGAATTTACACCCTTAAAAAGGGAAAACGAGCAAACCTCAATATAAAAATAGAATAGCCCGCTTCTTGGTTAAATTTTTTCGAGGTGCAAAACCAAAAAATATCAGTGAAAAGCGCCATGAAATTATCCAGCTATTCCATGTAAACCCACAGATGTTTTCACATTCAGAATCTTGATTTAAAAATAGAGGTTATCGGGAGTTAACCCCCAATAACCTCTATTAGCAGTATCCAAACGGCAACGAAGTTTATCAGAAAATTGAAATTGATGTTATAATTGGAATAAAAATCAACTATGATTTAATACACAATTGTAGGATAACTAGAAGTTCATTAAATGGGAGTTTTGCGAACCCAGCTAAGCAAGGTTCATGAAATTACTTATAACATTTGAATAAGATAAAGGTAAACTTACCATTGGTATCGAATGATTTGAAGATGTTAATAAAAAATTTTTTATGCAAACAAGTTCGTATTAGTTTACGATATGGTACAGATAGCAAACGAAGTTCGCAAAAATGGGAAAGAAGAAGTTGATCCTAAAAAGTGTTTTTCGTTTGTTGAATATCAGTAAGAGGATGGTATACTTGGATAGAGTTACATATTTTAAAAACTTTGCTATGGGCACAGAAATAGATATTGCGGGAACATTTATTTACAATGGAATAAAGGAGTTCAACCGTTTAAAAAGTTTCCATTACGAAAGTGAAATATTTCATGTTTTATATCCGATTTCTGTGGGTATAGAGCGATTGCAAAAGGCTCTTATTGTCCTTTTAGAAGACATTCCCTTGGAACAAATAGAATCATTTGAGAAGAGTTTAATCTCTCATAGCCACCAAGAACTTCATGCCAGAATATTAGAGAGGTGTGATATTAAGTTTAATTCACACCAATATAGGTTTTTGCAAGTAATTACAAACTTTTACAACACCTGTAGATATGAAAGATTCAATATTAGTAATGACTATGCTAAAGAAAGAGATTTACTAACTGATTTTATCTGCACTAGCCTGGAAATTGATATTGATGTAAGTAATTTTTTCCCAACCTATAATGACGATAGGATTAAGGACTTTTTTGGAAGAGTTGTGGGCTCTATATCTAGAAAATATTATGAACAGATCACAGAGCAAGCCTTTAAACTAAATATCTATACTTACGAGCTTAGAAGCGGATCTCCCGCAAGCAAGATATTCTTGCCTGAATTTAAAAGGGATTCATTACAAGAACAATATATAAATGAACAAATATCTCTTAAAGAATTCATAGTTTTTTTGATGAATACTAAAGCTACTTCGGATTGTTATGAATTTATTAAAAGTATCGAACCACTTAATATTGAAATTGCATTTGTACAAGAATACCTAGCATCTATTTGTGAGGGTGAGGTACCACAGTCCCTTATAAATGAAGTTGATGCTTTATATCAAGAAGAAGTAGAAGATATTAAAGAAAGAATTAATATAATGAATGTTATTGGTAATGAACGTATTATCTTCAAGGACATGTACGAAGAAGACGAAGATAAATAGAATATTTGATTTTACGGATTTATATGCAATGTCGTCAATCTAAGTATCAAATAATTTACAATGCCGATTTCTTATTCATAAAGAACCGTTTCTTCCTGGGTATATTACGTTCAAATTGCCTGTCTGGGCGTATAGGTGTTCGATTTTTGGCGATTTCAGCAAGCAC
>NZ_DATLJA010000088.1:0-7911 GCF_035539115.1 Desulfitobacterium sp.
GCCAGTAAATATTATCCCGCCATTTTTGTGAAAGGAAGGCTTTATATAAGGGTTTGTGACTACTAGTCGGGATGCCGCATTTTGCGGGATAAGTGGTGTGGGAGGTCGGCCACTCAAATAATGGGTGGCCTCCTACCCGATCTAACAGAAAGTATAAGTTTTGGGCAGATAGCATAAGTGCAACTAAGGCTTCCGCCTACGCCAGAGGCTTGGCGCAAGCCAAGTTTTCTTTATCTGTTTTCATGAATTTAAACGGGGTAAACTAGGGGAAATTATCATCCTCGGCAGGAATTCTGAGAAATAGGGAGAATTACTTAAGCATAATTATAAGAATTAGGTGGAACGATGATTAAAGCAATCCTTTTCGACTTGGATGGAACGTTGACGATAATGGATCAAGAGGACTTTATGCGCAATTACATTGGTCTTCTTGCTCCTCGTTTTAGCCATCTCATTTCGCCGGAGAAGTTTGGAAAAAACGTTTTGCGTTCAACTGAGACGATGATCAAAGAACCTAAAGAAGGAAAAACGAATCTCCAAAACTTTCTTGATGATTTTACCCGAATTACGGGACTCACCTATAATAATCTGTGGCCCATTTTTGAAGAGTTTTACAAAACCGATTTCCCTGCGCTAAATTGCTTGGTCAAGGTGAATCCGGATGGCAAACGCGCAGTTGAAAGCGCGATCCAACAAGGGTATACGGTAGCGATTGCTTCCAATCCGGTCATGCCGACTCTCGCTATTGAAGAACGTATCCGCTGGGCGGGGCTATCTCCCGAACAATTTGCGCTCATTCCATCGATGGAAAGTTTTCATTTTTGTAAACCTCAGTTGAGTTTTTATGAAGAATTAGCCCAACGTATGGGGTTATCCCCAAGGGAATGTATGATGGTCGGAAATCATCCGGTTGAAGATTTAATAGCGCGCGAAATAGGGATGAAAACCTTCTTCGTTGGAACACCGACCGACGACGTTCAAACCGATTATTACGGCGATTTACAAGATCTGAATAAGCTCATCTTGCGCGGTAATATCTAAGTTTAAGGAGGCTTTCTATGGGTGTACTAATCCAGCCTCTCTATAAGCAAAAGTTAAAGCAGCAAGTAGTGCCAGCAGTGTCCCCCGGGATGGAACGTTTATTTACCGAATTTCTCGTCCGTTATAAGGAATGGCATTCTTCTCGAAAATGCGAGCTAAGGTGGTTAACTGCAACTATGCTCTTGGGAGTGGCGAGCTTAACGTATTGGATGTACCCGATTTATGCATGGAATGTAAATCTCATCTTATTTTTGTCATTCATTGGAGTTTTGCGACACTACCTTATCGTTAGACAGCTTGCTAATCATCTCTATATCAATGTCCATATTCTCCATCATCATCTTTTAGGAAAGTTAGATGTCGGTTTTTGTGATCATCAAGGCCCCTGCCAATGCTCGGAGCAATTTAAAAGATATGTTTGGGACCACTATAGAATATCCCTCTATGGGGATCGACTGTAGGTTATGACGTGTTAGCCAAAGAAACGGATAAAAATTACGCGATAAAGAGGTCGATTAAAAATGAAACAATCCGTCATCTCGACAACGATGGCGCCAGCGGCCATTGGACCTTATTCTCAAGGGATTGAGATTGGAAACCTAGTATTTATTTCTGGCCAGATTCCCCTAACGGCTGAGGGCAATTTAGTGGGGCCAAGTATTGAAGAACAAGTACGACAGGTCTTACAAAATGCGGAACAAATTCTTCGGGCAGCGGGTACTTCACTTAGCAACGTCGTGAAGACCACTGTTTTTCTTGCGGATATGAATGATTTTTCAGTCATGAACAGTATTTATGCGGAGTTCTTCAATGCGGAACCACCGGCTCGTTCTGCGGTTCAAGTCGCGCGGCTACCAAAAGACGTGAAAATCGAAATTGAAATGATTGCCTATAAGAAGGCAGAATAAAAGAGGGTATATTAAAAGGGGGAATTTTAATGAAAAAATATGTTTGCTCAGTTTGCGGATATGTTTATGATCCTGAAATCGGTGATCCTGACTCGGGAATCGTTCCTGGCACGGCTTTTGAAGATATTCCTGACGATTGGGTTTGTCCGGAATGTGGAGTAGCTAAAGATTCCTTCGAAGTAGCTGAAGATTAATTATAACTTAAAATTAAAATGAGAAGGCTTGTATTTTTAATGCATGCCTTCTCATTTTAATTTAATTATTTATTCTCGAGTTAAAAACGTATTTACTCGATTTAAAGTGCAAGGATAGCTGCCTCATCACGGTCTAATTTATCCATACATGTTTTTAATCTTTGATTGAGTCCTGGTTCTATGACCGCATCACGCATTTGACGTAAAAGATCAATTGTCCGGCGAAAAACAGAGATGATGTCGCCTTCATCAAGATTGCATAGTTTTTGAATTTCGATAAAAGAAAGTCCTTTACTCCAAGAATAAGTAATGATGGACACGCGAGGGTCATAGCGCACAGTGTCAGGACCGCAGACTGATTGAATATAGTGTTCTAATTCCTGAATGGGGACCCAATCAAGGACAGGAAGTTTTTGAAAAAAGTCATTTTTTCTGGATTCAAAGTCGATGGCTGAAAGCAAAGCATTGAGTTGATCATCATCGAGAGAATCAAAGATGTCAGAATAAATGAGTTCCGTGACAAGAAGTTCTTGAACGTAGATATGCCGAGCACATTCACCGCGAGGGAGAAGTTCTTCCCCACGTAAATAACCCATTTGACGAAGATGATTCAGCTTGAACTGAAATTCGGAGAGGAAGGAGTGCTGATCAGGGAGGGCTGCTAATTCTTTTTGAATTTCGGCGGCCCGCTGTTGCAACTTAGCCAAGTTCTTAGTCTCTTGTTCGCAAACAGTGAGCTTCAAAGCTGGACAATTCTGGGGTTTCACTTTTAGGAGCTTTTGCCATGTTCGAATTTTTCGGCCCATTTCTCTTCCATAAGCACGATTTTGACGACGGGGTCCAAGGGCTTGGTAAGAACGATTTAGGCGATCAAGTTCCTTCTTTTTCGGGTAATACTTTAGACAACAGGTAAACGTTCCAGCATGTTCACAAACGATTTGACGAATCTCTGTAAGTTTATCCTCAATTTGGACGAGTTCAGAATTCAAATCTTCGTTGGCTTGAAGTTGGCTAAAGGCTGCAAAACTCTTTTGAAAGTATAACTCAATTTGTTCTGACGTTAACGTCGCTTGGAGATTTATAACGGTATTGTAAGAAAGTTTAAACTGGCTGGTCAAAGGCTCTAAACGTTTGATATTAAAGCGTGGCGTCGGGCTTTTCTCCATGTAGTTTAAATCGATTAGAGCAAAAGAATAACCTCGTTCATCGATTCCACGACGGCCAGCTCGGCCGGACATCTGGAAAAATTCATGATTGGCCAATGCTCGGAAGTTGCGCCCATCGAATTTATTAAGAGAGTCAAAACAAACTGCTTTCACAGGATAATTGATGCCGACGCTAAACGTTTCCGTACAGTAAAGAACCTGAATGAGACGTTTCAGAAATAGGTCCTCGACGATAGTCTTCTGAGCAGGTAAAAGACCGGCATGATGAAAGGCAATGCCTTTGCTGCATAAGCGTTTAAGCTGCCGGGTTGAGGCTGACCACTCTTCTTCAGTCCCAAATTGCTGCAGAAATGCCTCTTCAACTTGGGCACTCTCGCTCGGTTTAAGATAATTCGCAATTCCGGCAAGCTCTCTTGCTTTGTCAGCACACTGTTTGCGGCTAAATACAAAATAAAGGGTTGGCAGATATTTGCGGTGAATCGTTCGGATTAAGTCTAAATGAGTTGTGGGAGAAAAGCGAGGGCCTTCTATAGACGTACGTTCCTTAATCTTTTGGTGGTAATAGCGCCACAGTTGCTCATAGGTAACAAGCCCAGTATCCTTGGTATAATAATAATAATCTAAGGGGACGATGCGACGGTGTTCCTCAATGAGCGAAACCTTTTCCTCACGGATGGATTCGATCCAATGCACTAGTTGTTTCGCATTTGCAATCGTAGCACTGAGCCCAAGAATTTTCATATGGGCTGGCGCTAAGATGATGGATTCCTCCCAGACTGTTCCCCGTTCTTCATCATTAAGCCAATGAATTTCATCAAAGATAATATGAGTTACACGCTGTAGCGCGGGATCTTCGGTAATGACTTGATTACGGAAGATTTCGGTCGTCATGATGAGCAAGGGCGCGTCAGGGTTCATCACCACATCACCCGTCATAATTCCCACCTTTTCAGGCCCAAATAGTTTTTTATAGTCCTTAAATTTTTGATTACTTAAGGCCTTAATCGGTGCAGTATAGATGACCTGTTGTTTCGCCTCGATGGCCTTATCTACCAGATAATCAGCAACCAATGTTTTCCCGGTTCCTGTTGGGGCAGCAACAATAACAGAACGCCCTTCATCAATAGCATCTAAAGCCTCTTCCTGAAAACGATCTAAGGTTAAACCCCGGTAATTCCGTTCTGACATATATTCCACTCATTTCTATAGTTTAGGTCTGAGTCTAGGTAGAAAAATTAAAATCTTTGTTTGATTATGTTTTTTAATTTTAACAAACTAAAATGGAAGACGCAAATGAATGGTCTGAACCTCATCATTTAGCCATATGATGTAATCAAAGAATATGCCCTAAAGGGGGGGATTCAGGTGTGCTCTTTGCGCCTCGAAGTCGAACAAGCTCTTGGGCTTAAGTTTCCAGCGGAAAACGGGGAAGCGATGATTCGGTTTGAGGAATCTATGGAAATTCCTCGAAGTGCTGAACTATTAATGAAAGGGATGTACCATAACCCTGAGGAAGTAAAACATGGGTTTCAAACGCTTCACCAGGAGACCGCCAATCTCTTAGATCTCCTTTTGCCTCGACGTTCACGTTTAAGGGAATGGGTCGAGCAGCTCCCCGAACAACCTCGAGAAGCTGAGAAGTTTCTAAAGGATACCTCTGAACAACTGCAACGACAAGATCAGCGTATGCTGCAAAGCGAAAAGAACCTGTTAATTAAACTGGCAGATAGTGGCTTACAAGATCTGTTCCCCATTCCTGCAGATGCATTTGCCCAGGTGAATTTAAATGAGCCTGCGGTTAAGCTTTACCTCCGCCCCATAGGACGTTTAGCGGAAATTCTCCAGCTCAATCCAGAGCATCTTCGACAAGTCGTTCGTTTGCATTATTTAGTTCTGTTACTTTTGATTACAGGACTAGATCTGGATAGTCTTGACTGCAAACGGAAAAATGAAGAAAAAGTCTTAGTCAAATTGGCCTGCTTTTTTACCCTGAGGCAAATTCAAGGGCAGTCTCCAGAGGCAGTTCATTGTTATAGTGAATGGGTAAAGTCTTGGGGAGGAACAGGCCTTTTGGAAGTTTTCCCTAAGCAGAACAGTATCGAAAAAGTACGCGCCGCCATGATTTTCTGGCGGCGCCGAACTACGTTAACGTGGGATGAAACTTGGGAAAAAGTGAAGTCACTGGATTCGGAAGGATTACCTGACTATTGTTTTGAAGAAGGCTTACGCGAGCATAAGTTCTACAATCAATAAGCAAAAGTGCACGATTAGACAAAGAGTTGTTTAGTTACGGCCAGTCCGCGAGTTCTTGAGGCTTAAGGATTTCAAGGCGCCCTTCCTGGATTTGAATAATGCCGAGCCTCTTCCAATTATTGATGGATCGATTGACTAATTCGCGAGAGGTCCCAATCATACTTGCCAAATCTTTATGCGTGAGTGTTCCGTCAACATAAATATGTTCACTAGGATTTGGAGCAGGCCGAGCTAAACGAAGAAGAAGAGCGGCCAATATCCCCGCTGTTGAGCGACTGGTTAAAATTCGGATAAACTCCTGATTCAGACGGAGCCGTTTACTTAACGTGCGAATGAGGGCAACCCCAAGCTTAGGGTGCTGGACTAAAAATTCAGAGATTCCTTGATTGGAAAGAACAAGGACTTGACTGTCGTGAATCACTTCAGCTGTGGCAGGGTAGGGACCAGATTCAATCAGCAAGATTTCGGCTAAGCTATCATAGGGACCACACCAGTCGAGAATCTGCTCATTCCCATCGGCTAAGGTCTTACTGAGCTTAATCTGTCCAGATAACACAAAAAAAATGTGAGATCCAATTTCGCCTTCTACAAAAAGAATTTGACCTTTCCGATAATGCCTTACTTTGAATTGAGAAAGTAGGGGATTAAGATCATCATCAGCTAGAGAAGAAAAAAGTGAAAATCGCTTTAACGTTTGAGTGTCAAACACTTATAAAACCTCGCTTAAACATGGGATAATGGTTCCATTAAAGTAATGCAAAGTCCTCCTGAAGAATGATGATATCACATTTCTTGGTGAGACTGAAATATCTATTCGATACAAAACGAATTAAGTTAACATATGTTAGATTAGATAAAGATAAGAAAAACCGGAAGTACTTGGATTCGATGGTATCAATACTCCGCAAGATAAGAAAGTAAGGATGATCTTTGTGCAAAACTTGGAAGTTGTCCCCGTCCAAATAACCTCAACGGTTACCACTCCTTTTCGAGTGCTTTGCCTCGTGATAACCGTTTTACTATCCATGTTTATTGCTTTAAATGCGGATTAACGTTCTTAATCATGCGAAGGGGTAGCCTCCACTTGTTTGGCTGCCCTTACGATTGCTGCCATAATTCGAGCTTGGTCAGGTCGATTTTGACTCTCCCACTGGGTCAGTATTTCTCCTTTTAAGGAGACATAATATTTTGCTGGAAGTTGATTTAATGTCAGGGCTAGAATATCAGCAAGGCAACGTTCACAAGTACAGCAAAGAGTAACTTTAGTCATATATTCTTTAAGAGCTTGACGAGTAACTGCTTCCATATGATTTTCTAATTTGTACATCAATTTTCATTCCTCGTTTCTCGTATAATATTCCTAATTATATAATAATTGTTAAGGACTTGATGTACAAGGCCTTGAAAAATTTTGGTATAAAGTTTATCTTAATAGAGAAGATATCCGAGAGGATAATACGCTAAACGGAAAATAAACATTTTTCTAAAACAAAGGAGGACTTAAGTTTGAGTAAATTACTTTCCGAAAAAGATACTGCTGACATCCGTAAACTTTTTACCGAGCAACTTGTCGAGCCAGTTATCTTACGCTTATTTGTTCAAGATAAGACTAAACCTGGAGAATGTATTTATTGTAATGAAACAGAGCAGTTAGCTCAGGAAATTGCTGATTTAAACGATAAGATTCGCTTCGAATTGCATCAATATCCTACTGAAGATCTATATATCAAGCAGTATGAGGTTGAAAGAGTTCCAGCACTTATCCTTGAAACATCATCTGGGCAGGATACCGGTGTGCGTTTTTATGGTATTCCTTCAGGATATGAATTTGGTACGTTAATTGAAGATATTGTGGATATATCAGCAGGCAAGACAAAGCTGCCTCCTGATCTTATTAGTCAGGTCGAACACGTTCAGAAAGATGTAACAATTAAAGTCTTTACAACCCCTACATGACCGCATTGCCCCCGTGCCGTGCGCACGGCTCATCAATTGGCAATGCTCAATCCCCATATTAAAGCCGAATGTATTGAGGCGACGGAGTTCCCGGAACTATCAGAAGAATATACTGTCTACGGGGTTCCTAAGACGATTATTAATGAAGATATTCAATTTGAAGGAGCAGTGCCCGAGGCAGTCTTCGTCCGTAATCTTATGAAATCTGTCCAGTAAGTTTCCTTTTTATTAGAAATACTTCAAACTATAGCAATAAAGAAAACTTGGCTTGCGCCAAGCCTCTGGCGTAGGCGGAAGCCTTAGTTGCACTTATGCTATCTGCCCAAAATTTACACTTTCTGTTAGTATAAAGAAAACTTGGCTTGCGCCAAGCCTCTGGCGTAGGCGGAAGCC
>NZ_DATLJA010000089.1:0-7667 GCF_035539115.1 Desulfitobacterium sp.
ATAGAAGACTTGGTCAGCGCCAAAGCGGTGGCCTTAGTCGCCTTATCCTGCCGAACTTAACCGCATTCATCGTAGGAAAGCGAAAACCGCTGGTTGCACTTATGCTATCTGCCAAAAATTTATACTTTCTGTTAGTATAAAAAAAATGGGCGTTCTTTGGGGGGCTTTGTCCCCCTATTTTCTTGCAAACTTGTCGGTGGTTTTTGTACAAAATATAAGCAGCAGAACAGTTAAGCAAAAAATTTTATAACCGAGGAAAAAATCCATTTAAATGAAGTAAATTTTTGGTATACTAATTACAGAATATCAGAAATACAGAGAGAAGGGAAAACAATGCAAGCGGTACCCCCCAAAAAATCATATGGGTTAATACGGTTGGGCAAGCGTTCGGTGCTTACTCTAGGGGCGGATCTAACACGTGATCTGCGCCTAACTGATGGAGATCTCTTAGAACTTTGCGTTCAAGATGGCAAGATTATTTTAGAACCTAAAAAGGTCATCCCTGCTGATCAAGAATGGTTTTGGTCAGAAGAATGGCAAGCTGGAGAACGAGAGGCTCAGGCTGAGATCGATGCTGGTCAAGTAAAGCACTTCGGCTCTGTGGAGGAATTTCTTAAGGATCTGAGGTCGGATGATGAAGATCGATAGCATCTCCCGCTTTAAACGAGCTTTTAAGAAATTGCCAGAGGATATCCAATCCTTATATTTTGAGAAAATGCACCAGTTTAAAGATGATTGGCAGCATCCATCGTTTAGGGCTAAACGCGTACAAGGGACGGATAATGTTTGGGAAGCGAGCCTTAACATGTCAATCCGGTTTACCTTCGAGTGGATCACAGTTGAGAACGGCGAAGATGTTTTCTTAATGAGAAACATAGGTGACCACGATTCATTGTCTCAGACCGCCATTTTAATCTTGAAATTAAAGGAGGTTGAAGGCAGATGAACAGCTTCCAGCTTGAACACTTGGATGAGGTCAATGGATTGAAGGACTACAAATTCTTCCCTATAATTTCTTCAAAGGAGCCTGAACCCATGGATAACAAGAACTTGAGAATTGTCGTTTCTGGCGATATTTGCAACAATTCTTTAATCTGGAAAACTCACCCACAGTGTATTCAGGGATTGAGTTGGCAAGATTATCCCCTTGTGCACCATCTTATAAAACCTGGAGAAGCGCTGCTTTTATCTAAACTCGTAGCCCTATCCACAGGAGCAACGGTCCTTTCCCCACAAATCGAGGATTTTGAGGGGTGTTCACCTAAAGATGTTCTTCTTTCTTCGGTCGATTTAGCGCTTTTTCCGCTAACCGCCGAAGAGAAAGATCCCCATAAGGTCTACCGCGTGAAGGACTACCTCGGGTTCACGGGACCCACTTCAGGTATTCTTCCCAAGCTCTTTTCAATGATTGACGATGATGAAAACGCAGATATGGTTATTATCGATGATGAGAATAATGGGTTTAACTCAGAAGAAGAATTTTGGCCCTTAGCTTTGAAAGCACCGGGGAAAACCCCCATCGTGATCTATAAGATCAATAATCCAGACCGTTCCACTAAACTTTGGAATCAAATTGAGACGCTCCATCTTGACAATACGGTCGTTGTGATCAATGGGGATGACCTCCGCTCTAAAGGCGTAAATATTAGCCGAAGTCTGTCTTGGGAACGAACAGCCTTGGACTTTGTTTGGCAAATGAACAATAACCCTGACCTCAATTATCTCACAAAATGTCATCATCTGATTGTCCCGTTCGGTCTTGAGGGCGCTATCTATTACCAAAATGAAGGCTTTCCCGAATCCCACCTCTACTTTTTGACGTATGAAATCGAAGGCGGTTTTATCAAGGAGAACCAGGGTAAAATGTATGGGCTGACCTCTTGTTTTGTTGCTGGTCTTGCCCACGCTATCGCTTCAGGTATGCGTCAAAACGAAGAACTCAATAAGACCATTGATGAAGGGATTCGCGAGGGGATCGTCGCCGCCCAAAAATACTTTAGTCAGGGTTTCGGTGAAAATCCCGAGAAAACCCCTTTCCCTAATCCAGCAATTTTCATTGAAGGCGAAAATGACTTTATCTACAAGGAACAGATCCAGGATGTACTCATTCGCAATTCAAACAACCCCAATTGCCAATCATGCTGGTACATTATTAAAGATAAAAGTTCGACAAATTTAGCCGAAATCTCCTATGATATCGTCAAAAACGGTGAAAAAAGCGCGCTAAAATTTATCCCCATTGCCCGCTTTGGAAACTTAAAGGTTGTTGACAGAACAGAGATTGAAGGCTATCGCAGTATCAAAAATCTGATTGGGGAGTATGTTTCAGCTAAAAATGTCGTCCGACCCCTCTCGATTGCTGTATTTGGAACGCCTGGTTCTGGGAAATCCTTTGGTGTCGCCGAAGTGGCCACGAGTATTGCTCCCAAGTTCATTGAAAAACTGAATTTTAACCTCTCGCAATTCCAGAACGTGTTAGATTTATTTCGTGCCTTACATAACGTCAGGGATCTTGCTTTAATGGGAAAAATTCCTCTCGTATTTTTCGATGAATTTGATTCTCGTTTTGAAGGGAAGCTTGGCTGGTTAAAGTACTTTTTAGCTCCAATGCAGGATGGTGTGTTTAGAGAGGGAGATTCCGTTCACCCGATCGGCAAAGCGATTTTTGTCTTTGCCGGTGGCACAAGTAGTACCTATCAAGAATTCAGTGGCGAAGACATTAAGGATGAAAATGAATATAAACAATTTATTACGGAATTTCAGAGTGCCAAAGGACCCGACTTTATTAGTCGCCTCAGAGGGTATGTCAATATTCTCGGACCCAACCAAACCGATGATCAGTGGGATCAGTTATTTATTGTGCGTCGAGCCATGCTCCTCCGTTCCCTAATGGAACGAAGGGTACCTCATCTGATCAATGAAAATGGCGAAGCTCAGATCGACAGCGGGGTATTACGAGCCCTGCTCAAAGTGACTAGGTATAAGCATGAAGCACGATCGATGGAAGCGATCCTTGAAATGAGCACTCTGAACAACGCCAAGAAATGGGAACAATCGTACCTGCCTTCCAAGGAACAGCTCAAACTCCATGTCGATGAAGAACAGTTTTCGCGCCTTTTGATGCGGGATACCTTTTTTAGTGAGAAGATTGAAAAACTAGCTCGAGATTTAAATTATAAGAATATAACTGCTCTCTCTGAAAGTCTTCCCAATAATCTCAACCCCAGAAAAGCTTGGGAGAATCTCAGTGAAGAACTCAAGAATTCTACTCGAGATCAAATCAGACATATCCCTAGCGCCCTACAAAAAGTCAATTATGATCTCATCTCGGTCAAGGAAAAACCTGAAACGATCCAATTTACCAACAAAGAATTAGACATTCTCGCCAAATACGAGCATAAACGGAGGTCCCTCAAAGAAAAAGAGGCGGGCTGGAAATGGGGCGAGCAATTCGACGATCAGAAAAAAACTGACCCTTCGTTGACCCCCTGGGAAAGTTTATCCAGTGATGCACAAAATAGGATCATCGAGAATATTAAACCCTGGCCTGAGATACTCGCTGGCTCGAACTTTAAGATCGAAAGGCTAAAATTTCTCTGCTATTGCGAGACTCATTTGACTCCTGTTGGGAATAGCACTAAAAAGATGGAATAGCGAGATTCAATGTATTTTTAAAACCCCCTAAAATAGAAAACTTTCTACTTTAGGGGGTTCTCGCATGCAATCCTTAAATAGGATTTTATTTATTTCGCAAGATTCGGAGTCCGCTCAGTTGAATAACCCTGTCTATGCATTTCCAGGTAAAAGGTAAGAACCTCAAGATTGACTGCTAAATCAACATTACGAAGCTCTATATCTTGGGGCACAGACAAATAGACTGGAGCGAAATTCAAAATTGCCTGAACGCCTGCCCTAACCAAAGAATCCGCTATATCTTGGGCTGCATCAGCAGGTACTGAAATTACACCAATCCTGGTATGATTCTGGGCCACAACTTCTTCCAGCTTAGCCAGCGGCAAAACTTCCACATCATTTAATTTAGTTCCTATCTTTAGGGGATCATTGTCAAAGATACAGGTAAAATTAAAACCTCGCTCTTGGAAGCCACGATGCAAAGCCAAAGCATGGCCTAGATGACCAAACCCAACCAAAGCAGCATTCCATTCTACGGTTAAACCGAGAATTTTAAGAATATCCCATTCCAATTCCTCAACATTATAACCTACACCCCGTGTTCCGAATTCTCCAAAGAAGGATAGGTCTTTCCTGACTTGAGCAGAGTTTACGCCAGCACCCTTGGCGATATCATTGGAAGATATCGTAACTTTCCCCTGTTTTTTCACTTTTGTTAAAAATCGTGAATATACAGAGAGACGCATTATTGTCGCTTCTGGAATTTTAAATACTCTCAATGAAATCCTCCTCTTCATAATTCACAATTTCAGGTTCCATTTAACTTCTGAATATCTTTACTGTCTAATTGTAATACTAAACATCCTTTTATCAAGAAGGTACTTATTAGTTCCTTAGTTACTTAAAAGGTACTTAGTATTATCCCATGAACAAGGGCAAGCAAATCATGATTGGGTTCATTAACTTAATTATGCTATACTAAATCTAAAATAGCAAATTAAGGAATGATTTGATGAGTACAACCACTATAATCACTAACCGCCACGAACAATGCCATATGAAAGAACAATGTCTTAGATACGAAAAATGCCCGATGGTTTTAGTCCAAGAACTTCTTGCAGGTAAGTGGAAAATCCTAATCTTATGGTATTTGAGTTACAACACGCTCCGCTTTAGTGATATAAAGAAATTGTTACCCCAAGTGACTCAAAAAATGCTGACGCAACAACTAAGAGGATTGGAAGAAGATAAACTGATCTATAGAAAAGTCTATCCGGTTGTGCCCCCGAAAGTTGAATACGGTTTAACGGAAGTCGGCAAAGGAATCCTTCCGATTCTTGAACTGATGCATGGTTTTGGTTCTTCCTATTTGAATGCGGGCCTGGACAAGTAAGAGTAGCATTGGCCAAACGTGGCCTTTACTAGAAGAGCCTGATTATCTTCACGTGAAGAAATCAGGCTCTTCTCTATGTTGAGGACTATTAAGATTATTACTAAATACTTATTACTTGGTTTCCATTGCGGATTAGATATTTCTTTGGGTAATAACCTTTTTCTCATAGAGTTCTTTTATCTCTTCATCAGATAACCCTAACTCAGCAAGAATATCTTCGTTATCCATACCCACACTCGGTGCTCCGCGCCAAATCTGGCCGGGGAAATTCTTTAGCTTAGGGAAAATATTGACTCCGGTGAATTTACTTCCGTCTACTTTTTCCCATTCCTTAAAGACTTCTCGTGCTTGATAGTGAGGATTCTCAAGAGCGTCATCATATTCCATGACCCTCGAGCAGGGAACTTCATTCGCAAGAAAAACTGCTTCTACTTCTTTTACGGTTCTCTTTAAGCAAAATTCCTTGAATCTTTCTTCTAACAAATCTCCTGCAGGTGTATCTGGATAAATCATGGAGCTGTCTGCAGGAAACAACTCTGTTCCGAATTCCAATCCCAAGAGAGGAAGTGCTCTTTTAATCGAGCCTCCACCTAATATCATCACATAGACCGATTTACCATCTTGACAGACATAAAGCCCATAACCGCAACAAATGGCACTGTGGTTCCCTTCACGCTTAGGCTTTTCTCCCACCATAGTGTAATCCACAGGAAAAGAATTCTGACAGCGCATCGCAATCTCGTATTGTGCAAGATCGACGCTCTCACCTTTTCCTGTCATCTCAGCCTTTCGCAAGGCAGCTAGCCCTGTCCCAAAAGCGAAAACACCGCACAGATGATCCACTGGCTGGGGCATTGCTGGGATTGGAGGCTGATCCGCGAAGCCATTTAATTGCATGTAGCAGCCAAAGGCTTGAGCGATGGTATCATAGCTGCCGCGTCTTACATATTCGGGCACGCCGGTTTGACCAAAACCTGAAATATGAACTATCACCAAACGGGGGTTATGCTCCCACAGCACTTCATCATTTAATCCCCATTTGTCATATTGGCCTCCTTTGGAGGCTTCAATATAAATATCCGTTTGTTCCATTAGTTTCAAGAACACTTTTTTTCCTTCTAGTGTGGGGAGATCGAGGGATAGATTACGCTCGTTCTTGGCATTTTGTTGTAAGGGACCACCATAACGGTTACGAGACATACAGGGGGTTTTAGCATTTTCGAGCATAATGACTTCAGCCCCGTTTTCTGCATAAAGTGACGCAGCCAGAGGAGCTGCAATAGAAGTCGTACAATGAACTACTCTAATGCCTGACAACAGACCAAATTGAGGGATATCTGTTCTTTTTGCCATTTTGTTGCCTCCTTATCGCTATAATTAACCCCAATCAGAGATGAGCCTAATTGGGGTTAATTTTAGTCTTCCGTTAAGTTCTACTCGTGCTTTAGGCGCTTCCCTAAGTTAGCGGCTAAGATAGCAAGGATACATCCGATAATAAGACCGCCAACGTTGAGCTGCCAGGCTGCTTTAAAGGATTGGGTAATATCAAAGATTTTTCCATAGATAATCACGGCTGAGGCGCTAAACAAACTTTGTACCAAGGTAACATTTGCATAAATCTTGCCGAAATCTTTTTGTCCAAAAATCCCTTTTACGATCAGCGGAAGCATAACCGTTAAGGCCGAAAAGGCAATCCCGAAGAAAACTAAACCGACATAGAACAGGGTTAAATTACCTTTACTGATCAAAATGATCACATCACCAATGACACCGCATACTAAAGAAAAGATAGTGGTCGTGACATATCCTGCCTTGTCATTGAACCAGCCTAAGAAAAGTTTACCGCCCATATTCGCGAAGTTCAACACGGTCATGGCAAATGCCCCAACGGTTGTGGCAAAGCCCACTGATGTCGCATATCCAGGAACTTGCGTATTCATGGAGGCATTGAGGACGATTAAACCTGCTAAAAGCATAATGAGCCAAAGTGCGGCAGATTTCAGCGCTCGTGCTGAAGAAACACCTGTTAATGCTGCCGTAGCATTCGCAGCAGCTCCTGTCGTCGCTCCTTCTTCATAGCCATACGGTCTGATTCCCTTATCGGAAGGTTTTAAACGGATAACGAAGAGAATTCCTGGCATCGAGATGACCCAGGCAGCTATGGCCATAATCAGACGAGCGCTTCTCCAACCATATTGAGTAATCAGAGCGCCGGCAACCGGGTTAGCAATCGCGGAACCAAGCGTTCCAAGGGCCAAAGCAATCCCTAAAACAGTACCCATTTTTTTACTGAACCAGTTACCGAGCAGCACAGGCACCGCCAAGTACATGATGAACGCCTGTCCAATACCCATAAATACACCGGAGATGTTCCAGGCCATGACGGTGTTGAAATAGGCAGCTGCTCCGGTAGATGCACACACCATCGTCATTGCCACACCCAGTATTAATCTGATATCAAATTTCGCCATCATTCGGCTGGCGATCGGTTGGCATATAGCCATTGTCAGGATAAAGATCGTAAGATACCAGGAAGCATCTGTCCGGGTCCAACCCATTTCTTTAGCAACTGGAGACAGGTAGAGTCCGTTCGTATTCCCCAGCATACCTACTGCAGCAAAGAACATTAAACTGCAAGCAA
>NZ_DATLJA010000090.1:0-23949 GCF_035539115.1 Desulfitobacterium sp.
TTATCTTTTCTCATGTATATAGTATAGCATAAATACCCGATAAATACTATTATCAACAGGAATATCAACCATACACATAGTACGAGGGACAATTCATCTCCCCATTGAAATGGGGAGGATTCTTGCCTTTACGTCCTAAAAAGACAGTTTGTAACTATCTGGATGCGCTGGAAGCGGCCTTTATTCTCATCGCGTTCCGATGAGAAATACTTTATCAGAATAAATGAAACAAAAACTGATTTAACAAAAACTGATTTTCATGTATGAGAGTCCGCTAATTTCGAATACTAAGTAGGAAAATTATCCTTGTATTCGAAGGGGGTTCTCTAGTGTGGCGAAAAAGATGAAAACGATGGATGCTAACCAGGCTGCAGCTGAGGCATCGTATGCGCTGACTGAGGTTGCAGCTATCTTCCCGATTACACCCTCATCTCCGATGGCCGAAGGGATTGATGAATGGGCGGCTCATGGGAAGAAAAACTTGTTTGACCAACCGGTAAGAGTGGTAGAGATGCAATCTGAAGGTGGTGCTGCTGGAGCGGTCCATGGTTCACTTCAGGCGGGGGCTCTCACGACGACTTATACGGCTTCTCAAGGGTTGTTATTGATGATTCCAGAAATGTATAAGATGGCAGGTAATCTGGTACCAGCAGTTTTTCATGTCAGTGCGCGTGCCCTAGCGACGCAGGCACTGTCTATTTTTGGAGATCACCAGGATATCAATGCATGTCGCCAAACTGGCTTTACAATGCTCTGTTCTAATGATGTTCAAGAAGCTATGGATCTTGGTTTTATCGCTCATCTTTCGGCGATTAAATCCAGAGTACCGTTCTTACATTTCTTTGATGGATTTAGAACATCCCATGAAATTCAGAAGATTGAAGTTACACCTTATGAGGAGATATCTAAACTCGTAGATTATCAAGCCATTCAGGAATTTAGAAACCGCGCTCTTAATCCCGAACACCCCGTTTTACGAGGGAGTGCGGAGAATCCCGACATTTATTTCCAAGGACGTGAGGTTTCTAACCCCTTCATTGAAGCTGTGCCGGATATTGTCGAGAACTATTTCCAGGAATTTAAGAAAATCAGCGGGCGCGAATATCATCCTTTCGAGTACTATGGGGATCCCGAGGCCGAAAATATTATTATAGCTATGGGTTCGGTTTGCAACACGACAGAAGAGACGATCGATTACCTTCGGACAAAAGGAGAGAAAATTGGGCTGCTTAAAGTCCATCTTTATCGTCCATTTTCAAAAAAATACTTCTTTGACGTTTTTCCTAAATCGGTGAAGAAAATCGCGGTTCTTGATCGAACAAAGGAACCTGGCTCAACGGGCGAACCACTCTACCTCGATATTGTGCAGATGTTTAACCATGAAACGACGAGGCCGATTATCGTAGGAGGACGCTATGGACTGGGGTCTAAAGATACCACTCCCTCCCAGATCTTTGCAGTGTATGAAAACCTGAAACAAGATCAACCCAAGGATCGGTTTACGATCGGGATAGTAGACGATGTCAGCCATACCTCTTTATCGATTAAAGAAACGATAGATACCACGCCAGAGGGTACGATTAGTTGTAAGTTCTGGGGACTTGGTTCTGATGGTACGGTCGGGGCGAATAAAAGCGCGATCAAAATCATCGGAGACAACACGGACCTCAATGTTCAAGGGTATTTTGAATATGACAGCAAAAAGTCTGGCGGGACCACGATTTCTCATTTGCGCTTCGGTAAGAAGCCGATCAAATCCTCTTATTTTGTGGTTGATGCTGACTACATTGCCTGTCATAACCGGTCATTCCTTTATAATTACGACCTTTTGAAAGGGCTAAAAAAGAATGGCACGTTTGTCCTGAACTGTCCCTGGAAACCAGAAGAAGTGGAAGATCATCTGCCCGCTTTATTCAAACGTTATCTTGCCAAAAACAATATCAATTTCTATATCATTGACGCGATCACCATTGCCGGAGAAATTGGGCTCGGCGGCAGGATTAACATGGTCATGCAAGCCGCTTTCTTTAAATTAGCGAACGTTATCCCCGTCGAAGAGGCTATCCAGTACCTGAAGGATTCGATTCAGAAGGTTTATGGCAAAAAAGGTTCCAACATTGTCGAGATGAACCAAAAGGCTGTGGATAAAGGGACTGAAGCTTTATATAAAGTCGAGGTACCTGCTTCCTGGGCTGAGATTAAAGATGAGGCGATGATGATCAAGGAAGAGCCTGACTTTATTAAAAATATCCAACGCCCGATGGCTCGTCACGACGGAGATGACCTGCCGACGAGTGCTTTTGTAGGGATGGAGGATGGAACACATCCGCTCGGTACAACAGCGTACGAGAAACGGGGGATTGCAGTCTATCTTCCCGAATGGCAAATCGATAAATGCATTCAATGTAATCAATGCTCCTATGTTTGCCCGCATGCGACGATTCGCCCCTTCCTTCTAGATGAAGGCGAACTCACGAAAGCCCCGGACACCTTTAAAACGAAGAAGCCAAATAGTAAGAAGTTGGAAGGTTACCATTACCGGATTCAAGTTGCTCCGCTCGATTGCACCGGGTGCGCCAACTGTGCGGATATTTGCCCAGCACCGGGTAAAGCACTTGTGATGAAGCCTGCAGATCATGAAATCGAGATGGAATCGGAAAACTGGGAATTCGCGATGAAGGTTACCGAGAAAAGCGATTTACTGGACGTGAAGACGCTTATCGGTAGCCAGTTTGCTCGACCGCTCCTCGAGTTCAACGGAGCTTGTCCCGGTTGTGGGGAGACTCCGTACGCCAAGCTCCTCACTCAATTGTTTGGGGATCGCATGTTGATCGCCAATGCTACAGGCTGTTCTTCAATCTGGGGCGGCAGTTCCCCCTCGATCCCGTATACTACGAATGCCGACGGCAAAGGACCGGCTTGGATGAACCCGTTGTTCGAGGATAATTCCGAATTCGGTTATGGCATGTATATAGGATCTAAGCAAATTCGAGCCAAAATTGCTGATTTGATGCGCCAGGGGTTGGAAAGCTCACTTAGCGAGAATCTCAAACCAGTCTTCCAGGAATGGCTTGATAATATGGATGATGGAGAAGGGTCGAAGAAAGCCTCGGCTCGAGTACTGGAAGAGTTGAAAAAAGAAAATGTCTCAGGCAACCCGATTTTTTCACAAATCATGGATAGAAAAGATTACCTCATTAAGCCCTCAGTTTGGATTTTCGGGGGCGATGGTTTTGCTTATGATATCGGCTATAATGGGCTAGATCATGTTATTGCGAGCGGGGATGACGTCAACATCTTCATTGTGGATACAGAGGTTTACTCGAACACGGGTGGACAGTCCTCGAAAGCAACCCAAACTGCGGCTATCGCTAAATTTGCTGCTGGTGGAAAGAAGATTCGTAAAAAGGATCTCGGGCTTATCGCCACAACCTACGGTTACGTTTATGTTGCCCAAATCGCGATGGGGGCTAATATGAATCAAACCATTAAAGCGATTGCCGAAGCGGAAAGTTATAAGGGACCGTCCCTAATTGTTGCCTACGCATCCTGCATAAACCACGGGATTAAGTCAGGTATGGGAACAAGCATTAATGAGATGAAGAAAGCGGTCGATGCAGGGTACTGGCATCTCTGGCGCCATGATCCTCGGCTTAAAGAGCAAGGTAAGAATCCGTTTATCCTTGACTCCAAAGCGCCAACAGGCTCCTTCCAAGATTTCCTCAAGGGTGAAATTCGTTACGCCTCACTTAAAACAGTGTTTCCTGAGGCCGCGGATGAACTGTTTGCTTTGGCCGAAAAGCACGCTCATGAAAAATATCAGACCTTAAAACGTTTTGCAGACATGCAGTATTGATGAACGAAATAATAGGTTAGCCATAGGAGGAATGTGTTATGACTGAAAATAAGTCCAAAGAAAAATTCTTAGCAAATCCGATTGAAAGGCATGATACGGCAGCTTGGCGCGGACATATTGAAAGCACGAAGCCCGAATCCAATGTCCCCATTCCTAGTGAGGAGTCTGTTATCGAAGCTAAGGAATGGGTAGATACGAATTCTTTATCCTAATAAATGAAAAGAGAGCGGGATCAAAATTCCCGCTCTCTTTGTCTTTACGCCTGAGGCAAGTTTTCTTTATACTAACAGAAAGTATAAGTTTTGGGCAGATAGCATAAGTGCAACCAGCGGTTTCGCTTTCCTACGATGAATGCGGTTAAGTTCGGCAGGATAAGGCAACTAGGGCTACCACCTTCGCTAGGGCTTGGTGCTAGCCAAGTTTTCTTTATCGCTGAAGCTCGGCGAAAGCCGGGTTTTCTTTATCTATACGGACGAAATAAATTCCCACAAAGATAATAACTGCTCCGAGGATTTGCAGGAGGTGCATGCGTTCTCGCAGGATCAGGGCAGCGCTGGCTACGGCGACAATAGGGATGGTATACATGTACACCATGACCCGGTTGGCTCCAACTTTACTAAATCCATAATTCCAGGCAACGAGCCCGAAGGCAGTAACGGGCCCAATCGAGAACAGAAGAGAGCCGTAAGAAACTAGAGGAATATTAGACCAGGAGACCTGAAAGAGTCCATTTATACCGATGAAAAGATAGAAGATCGTGCCAAATAATGCGGAATAAGCAAGAGTTTTAAGTGCGGAGTATTTTTGAAGTGAACGATGCGATATAATGGGATAAATGCCCCAAACAAAAGAAGCCAGTATGCCGATGAGATTTCCTTTGAGAATGCTCATGCTAAAGCTTAATTTGCTCGTGCCAAACAAGAGTACGAGGACTACTCCAGATAAGGCCATAATGCTCCCAAACCAGCCCCGGCGTCCGATCTGTTCTTGACCGAGTAAGCTAGCACAGAGGGCAGTGAATACTGGAGAAGCGGCGAGCAAGAGCGAAGCATTCGTTGCCGTTGCATATTTGACAGCAGACATGAAGAGGGTTTGATAAATTGTTATGCCAACGAGTCCGACGAAAGCAAGTTCTGGTAGATGTTTGAGACGGACTGTTAAATCTCTTTCGAAACAATAAAGGAGAAGGAAAAGAACAGGAGTCGCTCCAAGAAAACGGAGAAGATTGAAGGTGACTGGATCAAATCCGAGCATACCCCATTTCCCAATAACGTAATTTGTTCCCCAAAAGAGTACGACGGTCCAGAGTACGATGTCTAGAGATTTCAAGCGAGTTGTTTGGTTGGGCATAGGGTGGACCTTCCTTCATGTTGGATCTATAGATATTTTATCATTTTAGCATAGAAAGAAGAAAAACGTTTTTCTTAAGTTTGATATTTCCTTATTTAGGGTTAAAATGTAAAGGAAGTGTCTTCATTTTTGCAGGTAAGGAAACAAAAGGAGGATTTCTCAGTGGGCAATTTACGAATTATCGTCTTTTCGGCAACTTATGGGGCAGGTCATGTGCGCGCTGCCGAGGCGCTCATCGAAGCGATACGGACGAAAACTCCTTCCGCTGAAATTACCCACGTTGATTCTATGGCTTTCTTAAGTAAGACGTTGAATAAAGTCATCAAGAATACTTATATTGAAGTCATTAAGCACAGTCCCCGGTTATGGGGGAAATTTTACTACCGAACAGCCAAGATTCCACCCGATTCAGTTCTGCAGAAATTCTTGAATGTGATTGGACGAAGCGAATTTCTAAACTATATTGAGGAGCTTCGGCCGGATGTGATTATTTGTACCTATCCTGTAATTGCCGGCGTTTTAGCACAACTTCGTTTGCGGGGAGTGTTACACGTCCCAGTCGTTGCGGTAGTGACAGATTATGCAGTGCATAACCAATGGATTCATCCTGGAGTTGACCTCTACTTCGTTGGTAATAAAGATGTCTCTGAGGGTTTAGTGACTCGAGGAATTGAGCCGCAGCGCATACACATTACGGGTATTCCGGTGAGTCCCCGCTTCGAACAACCACTAGATCGTCCTGAAATCTGCGAACGGCTTCATCTTGATTCTGATCACCCGGTTTTTTTAATCATGGGTGGGGCCTATGGTGTTCTAGGTGGTGCGAAAAAAGTGTGCCGGATTTTAGCGGAGTCAGAGATGCCGGTTCAGTCTCTGGTCGTTTGCGGACGGGACGAAAAACTTTATAAGTCACTGGATGGAATTGTCGCTGAGGCTAAAAATCCCATGCATCGGTTTGGTTTTGTTCATAATGTTGAGGATTTGATGGCGGTGTCAGATATGATTATTACCAAGGCGGGTGGCCTGACGGTGTCAGAAGCCTTGACTCGACATCTTCCTATGTTGATTTATAAGCCGATTCCCGGGCAGGAAGAAGAAAATGCCCATTTCGTCCAACGGGTCGGTGCGGGAATAGCCGTGGCGAATGAGGAAGAACTGGAGAAGACGGTGCATCGTCTTCTGATTCATCCTCAAGAGTTAGAGCAAATGCGCAGAGCTGCAGCGACGGCCCTGCCGGGTAAAGCGGCTGAGAAAGCGACAAACTATATTTTTGAACTTATCCATCAAGATATTTCTTCAGCAGATCAAGAGAATATTTCTTAAAATGGGGTTAATTAATGAAGCACTTAATTCGTATTTAAACAGCATTTCCTTCATTTTGGCCGTTATTTGAAATTGGAATGAAAGAACCGAAATCACGCCTAAAACTTGTCTATCGCGCGTAATCGCTTGATTTTAACGAGGTTGTTTGGTAGAATGAGCAAGTAAAATTGTCTATAAAAGTTGCTTTTCACAATGTAATGAGGTTGATTTTGACGAAAAATGTCAAGTTTGTTCCTCGAGAATTCCGGATAGACTATGGAGAGCAGCAAGGATTCAAGAAACCCACATCGAAATATGCCTGATGTAACTGTACTTCGTCGGACACCGGACAAAGGCGGCTTACATATATTTTTAAGGAAGTTTTAAGGGGGAGCATTAATGTCAGTCAAGATGGAGAAAATAGAGAAGAACACGGTTGAACTTGAAATCACCGTTGACTCACAAGAATTCAGTGCTGCAGTGGACAAAACAGCAAAAGCGCTAGCTAAAAAAGTCAATGTCCCAGGGTTTCGTAAAGGGAAAGCCCCACGGTCGATGGTTGAGCGTTATGTGGGAACCCAGACGCTATATAATGAAGCTGTAGATGATGTGATCGGACCGGCTTATACTAAAGCGGTGAACGAGACAGCGATTGAGCCTGTTGACCGTCCAGAGGTTGATCTCGTCCAAATGGAAGAGGGAAAAGACCTTGTCTTCAAAGCGAAAGTCACGGTTAAACCGGAAGTTGAGCTTGGGGATTATAAAGGCCTAAATATTGAGAAAACCGCGGCTATGATAACCGATGAGGACGTAGAAGCAGATCTCAAGCGTAAACAGGAGCAATATGCAAAAGTTCTGACCCTTGAGGAAGAGGGCACAGTTGAAAATAACGATGCCGTCACGATTGACTTTGCAGGGTCGGTGGATGGAGTTCCTTTCGAAGGGGGCACAGCTGAAGGTTATGAGTTAACTGTAGGCTCAGCATCATTCATTCCTGGCTTTGAGGATCAATTGATTGGCGTAACACTCGGACAAGAGGTCGACGTAAACGTAACCTTCCCCGAAGAATATCATGTTGCAGATCTTAAAGGAAAAGATGCTTTGTTTAAAGTAACGGTGCATAAGATAAAAAGGAAAGAACTTGCGGCTATCGATGATGAGTTTGTCAAAGATGTTAGTGATTTTGAGACGCTGGATGAATTGAAAGCTGATGTTAGAGACAAACTGATGAAAGCGGCAGAGCAAAACGCTGAGAACGAGTACCGTAATGCTGTTGTCGCGAAGACCGTTGAAAATGCAAGTGTTGAGATTCCTGAAGCGATGATCAATGTTAGAATTGATAGCATGGTTAGGGATCTGGAACAAAATCTTTCGCATCAAGGATTGGATTTGGAGACTTATTTCCATTTTCTTGGAACCTCTGAGCAAGAAATGAGAGAGAAATTCCGTCCCCAAGCCAGTGAAAATGTCAAAACTGAACTTGTTTTAGAAGCGATTGGCAAAGTAGAAGGAATTGAAGTCTCTGAGGAAGAAGTAAACGAAGAGTTAGAAAAACTCGCCAAAAGTTATCAAACCCAAGCTGACGACTTAAAGCAGGCCCTTATTGCTCGTGGGGAACTCAAAATGTACGGTCAGAGCTTAATCTCTGAGAAAACCGTCAATTTCCTCGTTGAGCAAAACGCGTAACCTATATTTAAGGGGAATTCTGCGGTAGAGAGGTGAGAGGATGGCAAAGTACAACGACGAGAAAAACCAACTCAAGTGCTCATTTTGTGGGAAAACTCAAGATCAAGTCAAAAAGCTAGTTGCTGGTCCCGGTGTTTATATTTGTGATGAGTGTATTGAGCTTTGTAATGAAATCATTGAGGAAGAACTTAATGAAGACTTGGGAGTCGAGATCGGAGATATTCCGAAACCCAAGGAAATTCGCGCAATTCTTGATCAATATGTTATTGGTCAAGATGGAGCGAAAAAGGCTCTTTCCGTTGCCGTTTATAACCACTATAAGCGGATTAACTTAGGGATGAAGATTGACGATGTCGAACTTCAAAAATCCAATATTATTATGATGGGACCGACTGGATCAGGTAAAACCTTGTTAGCCTCCACTCTGGCCAAAGTTTTGAATGTTCCCTTTGCGATTGCGGATGCGACATCCTTGACGGAAGCCGGATATGTTGGTGAGGATGTCGAAAATATCCTATTAAAACTGATTCAGGCTGCCGATTATGATGTCGAGAAAGCCGAAAAAGGGATTGTCTATATCGATGAAATCGATAAGATTGCTCGTAAATCAGAAAATCCCTCGATTACTCGTGACGTTTCTGGAGAAGGGGTCCAACAAGCCCTTCTGAAGATTCTTGAAGGGACGGTGGCGAGTGTTCCTCCGCAGGGTGGACGAAAACATCCCCATCAAGAATTTATTCAACTTGACACGACGAACATTTTGTTCATTGTGGGTGGGGCCTTCGACGGGATTGAGAAACTCATTCAAAGTCGGATTGGTAAGAAAGTCATGGGTTTTGGGGCTGATATTCAAAAGAAAAGCGACTTGAATATCGGAGCAACTTTAAAAGAGATTCTTCCTTCTGATCTTTTGAAGTTCGGCTTGATTCCGGAATTCGTGGGACGTTTACCCGTGATTGTGACTCTGGATGCTTTGGATGAGGATGCGCTCGTGAAAATTCTGACTGAGCCCAAGAATGCCTTGGTTAAGCAGTATGAGAAGCTTCTTGAGCTCGATGGGGTTTCCTTAGAGTTCAAAGAGGAGGCGCTCGCAGCGATCGCTGAAGAAGCGATCCGGCGTAATACTGGAGCCCGTGGTCTGCGTGCTATTGTGGAAGAGATCATGCTCAATGTAATGTATGATCTCCCGTCCCGCACGGATGTGACTAAGTGTGTAGTGACCAAGGATGTCATCTTGAAGAAGGAAGAGCCATTCCTGGTAACTGCGGAAAAAGGAAAAAAGGGTAAAAAGGAAGAGACTGCCTGAGTAAGCATTGCTGAAGTAGTATTAAAGAATAAAACAAAAAAAGGCTGTTAACCGATTGGTTAGCAGCTTTTTGTTCGCCCATTTTTAGCCCTCTTCAGCCTTTCATACCTTCCTTTGCCTTACGATTTACGATGTTCAAAAAAGCACCTAGAATTTTTCTTCCGCCTGGGGTTAAAATGCTTTCTGGATGAAATTGTAGACCGTAAAAAGGATAGGTTTGATGCTTAATTCCCATGATGAGGCCATTGTCAGTCCAAGCCGTTACGCTCAAGACAGGGTTTAGATGGAGCGGATCCACGACCAGAGAATGATATCTGCCCGCAGGAAAACCTTGTTCCAACCCAGCGAAAAGTACATTCTCGTCATGAAAAATTAAGGACTGTTTGCCATGAACAATTTCCGGTGCTCGGGTGATTGGCGAACCATAGGCGTAAGCTAGGGCCTGGTGTCCAAGACAGACCCCCAAGATCGGAATCCTTTCTCCCTTGTCTGCTCGAGCTGCGAGTTGGCGGACAACTTCAAGGGAGATCCCCGCTTCGGATGGGGTACAGGGTCCTGGGGAAATGATCACACCGTCGGGCTTAGAGTTAAGAAACTCGGCAGCATCACAGTCATCGTTCCGATAGACTCGGAGTGGTTCCCCAAGGTCACCAAAGATTTGTACTAGGTTATAGGTAAATGAATCATAATTATCAAGGACCGCTAACACAGTCGTCCACCACCTTGAGAAGAGCCTGCGCTTTATGTACGGTCTCTTCAAATTCCCGCTCGGGTATCGAGTCAAAGACAATGCCAGCTCCGGCTTGAATTTCGACTTGCTGGCCTTTGATTACTAAGGTTCGGATCGTGATGCAGAAATCCAGATCGCCGTTCCAGCGCATAAGTCCGAGCGCTCCGCCATAGGCTCCTCGGGGATCCGGTTCGAGTTCCTGGAGAATTTCTAGCGCTCTAACTTTGGGAGCTCCACTTAATGTTCCAGCCGGGAAAACCGCTTTGAGAGCATCCAGAGAATCATAGCTCGGATCAAGGTGTCCCTCGACAGTGGAGACAAGATGCATGACATGGGAAAAACGTTGGATTTTGGCATACTCGTTTACGCTTACAGTTCCGTATTGGGAGACTCTACCGAGGTCGTTGCGCCCGAGGTCAACGAGCATGGCATGTTCAGCTATCTCTTTGGGATCTTGGAGCAACTCCTGTTCCAGGGCACAGTCTTCTTCGAGACTTCTTCCACGTGGTCTTGTCCCGGCAATCGGCCGAGTTTGGATCAATGAACCTATCGAGGAAAGCAAAAGTTCAGGGGAACTTCCGACCAAGGTTTGTTGGTCAGCGAAGAGACAAAAGAGGTAGGGCGAAGGATTTAAAATCCGAAGTTTTTGATAAGCGTCCCAGGGATTAAGCTGGATATTTTTAATGAAACGTTGTGACGGAACAGCCTGAAAAATGTCTCCTGCACAAATATAAGCTTTGATTTGTTCGATACGATGTAAAAAATCGTCTCGACTGAGGTTAGAGGTCCAAGTCAGGTCTGACTTTTGAGGGAGCGCTGGGGAGGGCAATGGTGCTGAACTAGACGGAAGAGGAGGGACGGGCGAGGTAGCAGAAACAGGGAGGGAAGCTGGAATGGGCGATGATGCAGAAACAGGTGCAGGTGCAGGGGAATCAGCAGAAACAGCAAGAGTGACTCGGATTTTCGCGAGAAACTGATCAAGCGCAGCGCACCAGGTTTTAAAGGTTTGTTCGCGCTCCTTTTCGTGATTGAAGAAAATCTCGAGAACGAGTTTTTGCGAAAGGGGGAGGAGAACAAGGTTGATCGGGCATAATCTGAAAAAATAGTCGGGGGTCACTAAGCTAGCTGTAGGCTTTTGCCAAGCCAGACCCCATTCAAAATCCAAGTAGCCGATGAGGCCGCTCTCCAGATCTTGATCCAAGACATGAGTTTGGCGGAACCATCTCAAGTGAGTGAGCGGATCTGGCGTTGCTTTCAGTCCGGTTTGGTCAAAGGTTTGGCGGGAAAGCGTGATTCCTTCACCAAATCCCAGGTAAGTGCGTTGATGATCTCCTTCTTTTCCTTCGAGGAGGGCAAAGCATTTCTCCCCTAAGGTTTCGCCCAAACGAAATAAGTCTATAATCCAATCCGGATTGCTGGGGTAGGGCTGAAGGGTCCATTCTTTTTGAGCAACCTGCATTGGTTATCCTTCCCTTCTCTTCATCATGATGAAATAAGTTTTAAAGAGGTGCTAGATTATCTTAGTTATAGGCAGTGAGCTCTGGATGAAGGGATTGGCGGAGTTGTTCTAGTTTTTCTAAAGCACGACCTGAATCGAGGCTCTCGGTGGCTAGGGCGATTCCTCCCGAGATGCTCTTTACTTTATGGGTTGCAAAAAGGGCCGTTCCAGCATTGAGAAGAACGATATCCCGTTTGGGACCTTTTTCGCCTTGCAGAATTTTTAGGGTAATTTGGGCGTTTTCTTCGGGTGTACCGCCTTGGATCTCGTGGAGTGAGCAACGTTTGAAGCCGAATTCCTCCGGCGTAATCACAAATTCTGTTAAATCCTGGCCATCAACCAGAATAGCTTGAGTAGGAGCCGAAAGGCTTACTTCATCCAATCCATCTTCTCCAACCATGACTACAGCTCGGCGAATGCCAAGAAGTTGTAGGGCTTTAGCCATTTTAGGCAAAATAGGGAGAGCGGAGACTCCCAGAAGTTGATAAGGTGCGTTCGCGGGATTAAGCAAGGGGCCGAGTAGATTGAAAATCGTGCGGATGCCAAGTTCGCGGCGTTGGGCGGCGACCTTGGCCATGGCCGGATGATAAAGCTGGGCGAAGAGAAAGGTTATGCCTGTTTCTTTTAATACGTGTTCACTTAACTCTGGGTTAGCGGAGAGCGGGATACCCAGACATTCAAGAACATCTGCACTGCCGCACTGTCCAGAGGCGAAACGGCCGCCGTGTTTGGCGACCGGGACTCCGGCCCCGGCGACGAGAAAGGCCGCAGTAGTGGAAATGTTAAACGTTCCCGCTCGATCGCCACCCGTTCCACAGGTATCAACTGCCCCCTCGGGAGCTTGAATACGTTGACCGGCCTGACGGAGGGTATTGGCAAAAGCTGCAATTTCCTCGGCACTTTCGCCTTTGACCCTTAAACCAAAAAGCAGGCCGCCGATTTGAGCTGGGGTTAACTCGCCGGCGAGAAGGTCCTGAATGACTGAGGAGGCTAATTCAGCCGGTAAATCTTGATTTTGGGTTAACTTGTCTAAAGCTTCGTGAATGTTACTCATAATTCTAAACTCCTTTCATTTTGTGGACTTTTGGTGGTTTTGCTTTCTTTAACTGACTCGATAAACCGAAGAATGAGTTCACTATCTTTATGACCGTTTCGTTCGACGCCTGAGCTGACGTCGACACCATAGGGTTGGGTTAAACGGATTGCTTCCCGGATATTCTCAGGATTGAGTCCGCCAGCAAGCAGTACCGGGGAACCCACTTTTTTGAGTTGCGTAAGGATTGCTTGGAAACGGGTGTCTTTCCAAGGAAGGGAGACCCCGGTTCCACCTGAGTGTCCTTGGACAGTGGAGTCAAGCAGGATGCCTTGGATTAATCCTTGGGAGCTTTCGGCGAGGAGAGTTTCCAAGTCGTACTCAGTCGCAAAATTTAGGGGGTCAACGGCAAAAGCTTTGATTTTGGGGACTGTAACCTGTTGATAGAGTTCGGCAGCTTCTCCCCCATGAAGTTGGATGGTATCCAAGGCGCATTGATGGATGATTTCGGTAACGTTATCTGGGGGTTCACCGGAAAACACCCCGACCTTGCTGATAAATGGGGGAAGCCTTGCTGTGATTTGACGAAGCGTTTGCGGTTTAACATACCGTTTACTTGTGGGGATAAGGATGAAACCTAGTGCATCGGCACCGGCTGCCACGGCCCAGTGAGCTTCTTCCAGGGAGCGGATGCCGCAGATTTTTACGCGAATCATTAGGACTACCTCCTTTCACCGTAATTCATTTGAACACAATTCACTTGAGCGACATTAATTCTTCGTTTAAAATGGTCCCCCAGGCTCACTTTTGTTCTTGTCCGGTTTGAAGCAAGGCGCGAATGTGGTCACCGGGGTGGTCGGAGCGAACACAGGATTCCCCGACCAAAATGGCATCAGCTCCGAAGTGGGAAACCAAGGCGGCATCCTTTGGTCCAAGAATTCCGCTTTCGCTGACCAGAAAACAATCCTTGGGAATCTGTCGACTGAGTTCTGCGGTGCGCTGAAGGTTAATCTCGAAGGTTCTTAAGTCCCGGTTATTAATGCCCAAAAGAGTTGCTCCGGCCTGGAGTGCCTTGGCTATTTCCTGTTCATCACGGCATTCTACCAAAGCTTTTAGTCCAAGCTGAGCGGCTAGTTTGATTAGGGAATTGAGTGTTTTCTCATCGAGGATCGAGGTAATGAGGAGGATGAAATTGGCACCGAGCAAAGCACTTTCATAAACCTGGTATTCTGTAAAGATAAAGTCCTTGCGTAGAAGGGGAAGCGTAGTGAATCGTCGGATCGTTCGGAAAATCTCGCTGCTTCCGAGGAAAAAGTCTTCTTCAGTGAGCACGGAAACCACGGAAGCCCCTCCACGTTTATATTGAGAAAGGATTTCTTCCAGGGAGAGAGCCCAGGGAATCCTGCCTTTACTAGGAGAAGCCCGTTTAACCTCGGCAATAACGTGGAACGTGCCTGGTATCAGGAAATTACCTGAGGAAAATGGGGTAAGATGTGGGCCGATTTTCGTTTGTTTGTTTTCCCAGCGTTCTACCAGTTGGTCAAAGGGGAGTACCTCTTGAAGTTGTTCGAGCCGCTTGCTTTTTTTCACCAGGATTTGTTCTAGGATATTCATGGATTAGCCACCTCCCGTAAGTAATTTGTTCGCAAAATAAAAAGCTCTCATCCTGAAAAGGACAGAAAGCTTCTGTGGTGCCACCTTATTTTATACCTCGATTGGAGTCGTTTATTAGACACAAATCAAAGTACCTCTACGATACGGAGAACTTTATGCTTTTTTCATGCTCTCGACTTCGCGCCCCTAGCTCATGCTTAGAGATTTTGCAGTTGGAGGGTAAGGATTAACCACAAACGTCAGGGTAGAAAATAAAAAAACCTTCTATCCCTGCAAAGGACAGAAAGTTTCTGTGGTGCCACCTTAATTCTTCAACCGGATGCGGAGAGAATGAAAAAAACTCGTGCTCTCGATATCCGTGTTTCTATAACGGGAAACCCCCGGCTCACCTACTCAGCAGAATGCCTTTCGGATTGCGCCTCAGAGACCCATTCCACCTCAAACTCTGTATCAGTTCCCACCAGCACTGACTCTCTAGGACATCGTTATAAGGTGTACTCTTTCTCATCATTGGCTCTTGCGCTATATTTGATACTCATTATAGGCGTACTGGTAACCTATGTCAAAACATTTTTACAGGAACGGATCTGATAAGGTTTTTTCCAAGTTTTTGGATCTAGAAGTTTCCTTATTCCTTTCTTGGGCAATACTACCAAAAGTAAGATTTCAGGTAGAATTTGCCTGCAGGAGGGAAGGTTAGACGAATGAGTGGATTAAGTGGCATTATTATGGTTACGCAGCTCATTTTTACTTTAGTCATTGGGTTATATTTTTGGGGGATGCTCAAAACACAACAGAGCAATAAAGTATCGGTGGAACGGGAATCGCGCAAAGAACTGGAGAAACTAGAAAAAATGCGCAAGATTCAGCTCACCACACCTCTGGCCGAGAAAACTCGTCCAAAACATTTTGTCGATATTGTTGGGCAGAAAGAGGGAATTAAAGCTTTACAAGCATCTCTATGTGGTCCAAATCCACAACATGTTCTAATCTATGGACCTCCTGGAATCGGCAAGACCGCGGCGGCCCGACTGGTTTTAGAAGAGGCAAAGAAAAATCCTCTTTCGCCGTTTAAAGAGCATTCCAAGTTCATCGAAATTGATGGTGCAACTGCCCGTTTTGATGAGCGAGGGATTGCGGATCCGTTAATTGGCTCGGTACATGACCCGATTTATCAGGGAGCTGGGGCAATGGGAATGGCCGGGATCCCTCAGCCTAAAGCCGGGGCAGTAACAAAAGCTCACGGTGGGATCCTTTTTATTGATGAGATTGGAGAACTTCACCCTATTCAAATCAATAAGCTTTTAAAAGTTTTGGAGGATCGGAAAGTGATTTTGGAGAGCGCCTATTATAGCTCGGAAGATACGAATATTCCGGCTCATATCCATGATATTTTTCAAAAAGGGTTACCTGCAGATTTCCGGTTGGTGGGAGCGACGACGCGAAGTCCTGAGGAAATTCCACCGGCGATTCGCTCACGTTGTATGGAGATTTATTTTCGTTCCTTGCTTCCCGAGGAAATTGGAGAAATCGCTCGGGGGGCTGCGGCGAAAATGGAGATCCCGATGACTGAGGGTGCAGTCGATGTCGTTGAGCATTACGCGACCAATGGTCGGGAAGCAGTGAATATTGTGCAGCTTGCCGCAGGCATTTCACAAACGGATAAGCTCTTTGAAATCAATGCGGCAACTGTGGAGTGGGTCGTTAATTCTGGACAGTATGCCCCACGACCGGATCGAAAGGTTCCGATCACAGCGGAAATCGGGGTCGTCAATGGCTTAGCAATTTATGGACCGAATATGGGAATGCTTCTAGAATTGGAGGTCACGGCTCAACCTGTATCCTCTGGAACTGGAGTCCTTCTTGTGACGGGAATTGTTGAAGAAGAGGAACAAGGGAGTTCGACTAAGAAAATTCGGAGAAAGAGCATGGCCCGGAGTTCTGTGGAAAATGTTTTGACCGTAATCCGTCGCCAGTTAGGGATTGACCCCCGCAACTACGATATTCATGTTAACTTCCCTGGGGGGATACCTTTAGATGGACCTTCAGCTGGAGTTGCGATAGCTACAGCAGTTGTCTCCGCGATCCGCAAACAATGTGTGGATAATTTTCTGGCGATGACAGGGGAACTCTCCATCAGGGGTGGTGTGAAGCCAGTGGGGGGAATTGCAGCAAAGATTGAGGCTGCGCATCAAGCGGGGTGTCGAAGGGTGTTTATACCCAAAGAAAATTGGCAGGACCGGTTTAAGAATTTTGCTGAAGGGTTCCAGGTTATTCCCGTGGAAAGCTTATCTGAGGTTTTAAAAGCTGCCTTTTTAGCTGAGCCAATCAAGGATAGACCTGAAATCCAACCCGCTTTGGAGGAGGTTTTGGCTCGTTTAGAGCTCAATCCAGTTTTGCCCGTGAATTTGCCTGAGCGGGGTCAATCATGTTAGAATAGTTCATTAGAGAAGATGGCACACTAAGTCTTATGATTTAGTGTGCTTTTTGATTTCGTGGGAGGGATTAGATGAGCCAAGTGAGAGAATTACCATTATTACCGTTACGTGGGATTTCAGTTTTCCCGTATATGGTCATTCATTTAGATGTTGGTCGGGAACGTTCAATGGCAGCTGTCGAGCAAGCAATGCTTGAGGATCGGATGATTCTCCTCGCTTCGCAGAAGGAAACTGAAATCGATTCTCCGACGGAAGAGGATATTTTCACGGTGGGAACGGTGGCAGAGATAAAACAACTGCTCAAACTTCCCGGCGGTACGATGCGCGTTTTGGTCGAAGGAATGAAGCGGGGGCGGATCGCTCAGTTTATTACCGAAGAGCCCTACTTTAAAGTGCGGGTTGAGGAAGTTGAAGAGGACATATCCTCGGTGACTCCCGAGATCGAAGCCCTAATCCACGGCGTGAACCATCAGTTTGAAGAGTATGCAAGGCTCAGCAAAAAAGTGCCCCAGGATACGTTAGGTAATATACTTGGAATGGAAGATCCCGGAAGACTTGCTGATATTATTGCTTCCCATTTGAATCTTAAGATTACAGATAAACAGTCTATTTTAGAGGCTCTCGGGGTCGCCGAACGTTTGGAGCGCTTGACTGAAATAATTATGAGGGAAATTGAGATCCTTGAACTGGAACGTCGGATTGGCTTGCGTGTTCGCAAACAAATGGAGAAGGCCCAAAAGGAATATTACCTCCGTGAACAGATGAAAGCGATTCAAAAGGAACTGGGCGATAAGGACGAACGACAGGTGGAAGCGGACGAGTATCGGGAAAAAATCGCTCAAGCTAAGCTTCCCTCAGCAGTTGAGGAAAAGGCTTTAAAAGAGATGGAACGCTTGGAAAAAATGGGCCAAGCCTCAGCGGAAGGCACCGTCGTCCGGACTTATTTAGATTGGATTCTCGCTTTGCCCTGGAGTAAAGCGAGCCGTGATAAGACAGATTTAAACCGTGCCGAGAAAATCCTCAATGAAGATCATTACGGTCTCGAAAAAGTAAAAGAGCGGATTCTCGAATTTTTAGCGATCCGCAAACTTACCCCCAAAATGAAAAGCCCGATTCTCTGCCTTGTGGGGCCCCCAGGAGTGGGGAAAACCTCCCTTGCTAAATCCATTGCCCGAGCTCTAGATCGTAAGTTTGTGCGGATGTCCTTAGGGGGAATTCGGGATGAAGCCGAAATTCGAGGACACCGCAGGACCTACATCGGAGCCTTGCCGGGACGAATTCTCCAAGGAATGCGCACGGCGGGCACGCGTAATCCAATCTTCCTCCTTGACGAAATTGATAAAATGACTTCGGACTTCCGAGGAGATCCGGCCTCAGCCTTACTCGAGGTGCTGGATCCAGAACAAAACAATAGTTTTTCTGATCATTATCTGGAGCTTCCGTTTGATCTTTCGCAAACCTTGTTCATTTTGACAGCCAATACCCTTGATACGATTCCTCGTCCGCTTTTAGATCGGATGGAAGTGATTTCGCTTAGCGGGTATACGGAAGATGAAAAAGTGAATATTGCCCGGAAGTACCTCGCTCCGAAACAACTGAAAATTCACGGGTTAAAGGACGAGATCCTAACTTTACCTGATGAAATTTTGCTTAAGCTGGTGCAAGGGTATACACGGGAATCCGGAGTCCGAAATTTAGAACGGCAAATCGCGAACCTTTTGCGCAAAGTGGCCATGCGTTGGGTGAAGAAAGAATGGGAGCCGCATGCGATCAGCAAAGAAGATTTGGAAGACTTGCTGGGTGCGCCACGTTTTCATTTCCAAATAGCTGAACCTGCGCCGGAGATCGGGGCTGCGACCGGACTTGCTTACACTGAAGTGGGGGGAGTGATCTTGACAATCGAGGTGACTCCGGTTCCCGGCAAGGGACATTTAACCTTGACGGGAAAACTCGGTGATGTAATGAAGGAATCGGCATATGCTGGCTTAACTTTTGTGCGCGCTCATGCCAATCAACTCGGAATCCCCGAAGATTTCTATGAGAAAGTGGATTTGCATATTCACGTTCCGGAAGGCGCGATCCCGAAGGATGGACCCTCGGCTGGGGTTACCATGGTGACAGCTATGGCTTCAGCGCTGGCTAAACGCGCGGTTCGTTCCGACCTGGCAATGACGGGAGAAATCACTCTGCGTGGGAATATCTTGCCTATCGGTGGGGTGAAGGAAAAAGTCCTGGCTGCCCACCGAGCAGGAATTAAAGTGATACTCTTACCGGAGGAAAACCGTAAAGATTTAGAGGAAGTTCCGGATACCGTCCGCAAAGACTTGGAGTTCCACTTCGTCAGTCGGATCGAAGAAGTGATTAACCTTGCTTTATTACCTGTGGCTGAATCCGAAAAGTATCTAGAGAATACTACTTTGTCTCCGATTTGGGGACAAACTGAGATTCCGGTTTCCCAAACTATACCCGAGGAGCTGCCGGTGTCGAAACCGTATTAAAACGAGGAGACAGGTTCCTCGTTCCACTTCAGAGCGTGGGTCTGGGGTATCTACTTGGGTCTTTGTTTGGGCTGAACGTTGGCGCCACTTTGGCCACGGTCGCTTGTGACGCTCACAGACCAAACTAGTGCTCAGAAGTTGGGCTGCGGCGGGGTACCTGGCAAAATCGCCATCCCGATAGTCTCCAGTGGAGAGTATCGCACTTGTTTGGCTCACTGCCAGCTGCGCACGTCGTGTGCGCAGCCCCGCCTCCGCTCGACTTCTTCGCTAAGTTCGGTTAGCTACTCCCTTAGGCCAAAGCGGCGCCTGGGGCAAAGTTGCTGGATAACCCAAGAGAAGTACTAGTAAGCATTTAGACAGCGGTGTTTTTGGGTTATTGCTCGGGTCAGGCATTGCCAGTTGCACTTGGTGCGCGCTTGCCTCGCCTTCTTATTCTTCGAAGTGAGTTACAAATACAGTAAGTGAGGACTTAACGCGAGCAGATACCAAGCTTGGCAAAACTGCGCTTGCTTTAGCGGGACGAGTCACACACGAAAGCCTCCAGTGACAAAATTCTCCGGTGGAGAGTTCTGGCCAAGCCGCATGCCTCAGAAAATTGCTTACCGGCGCAGGATCGGGTTTCGCCCAAGCCGCCTGCTCAAAGAGTTACTTAACGGCGACAGGTCGTGACTCGCCGACACTGAGCCAAGGATGGCGAATTGGAGGGTATCCTGCTGCTAGCATGAGCAGTTATGCCCTTAGCTTGGTCTGCGAGCGTATGTCCGAGCGTCTGTAATGTAATTCCACTTGCAAACAACCCCAGAGCTACTTGACCCGAGCAATTGAATGTCTACCAGATAAGTAATGGAAGCAAAAGAACCGTCCCCAAGCTTCCAGAGGAGATAAAGATGATTATTCATAAAGCTGAATATACCACGTCTGCGGTTAGTCTTACGCAATATCCGGCCCATAGCGAGCCGGAAATTGCCTTAGCAGGGCGTTCTAATGTTGGAAAGTCATCCCTCATTAACAAATTCTTGAATCGCAAGAATCTTGCCCGAACCGGAAATACCCCTGGAAAAACGCGAATGCTCAATTTTTATCATATTAACGATGCCTTTTATTTTGTTGACCTTCCGGGGTATGGCTATGCTAAAGTTTCGAAAGAAGTCCATTCCGGCTGGGGAAAAATGATGGAGGATTATTTCTCCACACGTGAAAATTTACGGGCGGTTATCCAAGTGGTTGATTTTCGTCATAAACCGAGTCTGGAAGATCAGGAAATGAGTGCCTTTTTACGGAATCGGGGGATTCCGGTTCTCGTTGTGGCGACGAAGTCGGATAAAATCGCCCGGGGGCAATGGTCAAAATATTTAAAAGACATTGCTGAAACCCTTGAACTTCCGGATTGGCATTTTATACTACCTTACTCGGCAGAAAGTGGAATAGGAGTGGAGGAACTTCATCAAGCCATTGAGGAAATCTTGAACGATGAAGCTCAGGAAGAAGAACTTCAGGGAGAGACGGGTAGAGTAGAGGAATAAGCAAATTATTTTTTAGATTCGAAATCGTTTGAGCGGTGATGTGCCGCTCCTTAGGTTCGAATCCCACCGTCTCCGCCATCAATTTAGGTGAAGATAGATGCCATGCGGTCAAAACCGCATGGCATCTACCTTTTCGGGGGTTTTTACCCTCGATTTTTTGTCCCTCAGTTTCATAGATGACATTTGACTTTTTCGGCAAACTGGAGGGAGTCGAACCCTCGTTTGGATTCTTACCAATGAAATAATTGATATGTTTCCTTATACGCAGCATACAGAATGTGTCACGAGGGTTGAACGTAGCTGAAGCCTTGACAAATCAAGGCATACAGGTCTTTTTGAAGCTTCGATGATTGTAAGGTAACCCTTGAAGAGATAAAAAAGATGACATAGAGCTTAAATGTTAACATTTACAGTGACTTGGCGCTTAACAAATGTTGTGATTGATTTGAGGTGTGAATTTGATGAAGATTATTATCGTAGGTGTATCCTGTGTTGGAAAATCCACTGTAGGCAAGATATTAGCGGACGAAATTGGTTATAAATTCTTTGATTTTGACTTTGAGGTTGAGAAGTATTTCAATAGTCACATAACCTTCTTGAAGAGAGAATACCCTTTTGAGCGTACCTATAGAGAAAAGGTAAGTGTAGTCTTAAGCAAAATACTCAAAGAAAATAATGATAATTTTGTTCTTGCGATGCCGCCAAGTGGGCTGATGGATAACTATTGGAGAATAATTAAAAAGGATGATAGTCTCATAACAATAGCGTTAAGGGATAAGGCTAAAAATATACTGAAAAGGGCTACATTTTATGATGATTACTCAAAGCCAATGGAATCGCCAGTAACCAAAGAAAATGAAAAGTACTATTTGAAGGATATAAGCCTGGACATTGAGTATTTTGGAAGAAGCTACAAAAAGGCAAAAATTCAAAAGAATATTGATGGTAAAAACGCTTTTCAGGTAGCAGATGAATTAAGAGATCTACTGCTTTTGGCAGGTAAACGGATGTAAAATATGACATAAAGCTTTGATTCTACGGATATCAGAATTTCTAAAGACATAGAGAGGATTTGAAAAGATGCTGACCAAAAAGTTTTTCAAAGATAATCCCGTAAAAGAAAATACAGCACAACAGTTCGCATATAGTATTCTGCTGTATGACGGATTGGAAGAACTTGCAGTTGAATTTTCAAAAACCCGGATAAAAAGAGGTGAAGAAGAGGCTGAGGCTATAAAAAACGAGTCTTCCCCGGAAGCTCTTTTAAAAAGAATGAGGGGAAAATGCGATCCTTTGAATTATGTTTTATTACATATGAAAATATTGGAACAAGAAGAGACGTTATTACCTGTGATCATCGAAAAGCTGAAAACGTCGGGGAATGATGTTTTCATTGAACATTCGATTAAATTGATTAAAAAAGCAAAAACCAATTATTGCGAAAAACTGGTTGAAATGATTGACGAAATTCGGTCTCCATATGCCTTGTCTTTAGTCTGCATCCTGATTGGTTTTCTGGGGAGTGAATCAGACATTGAGTTGCTATTGCGAAAACATGCAGAACTGAAATCGCTCTACCCAGATAGCGATTATGAACAAGGTGCACTGCTGGGGATTATTGAATTGAGAGAACGATTCAATTTATTACAACGTTGAAAAAGCAGGAAAGAAAAGGCGAATCCCTATAATAATATAAGGAAGCTGTTACAGCTTCACTCAAGAAGTTAAGTCGATATGAAAAAATATTATCCGATTAATGCTTACATTGTTGCTGTTGTATTTTACGAATAATAAAGGTATAATAATAACAACAGCAGATGCAAAAGGAGTTGTTATATATGCCAAATATTAAACCCATATCCGATTTGAGAAATTACAATGAAGTATTGCGGGATATTTCCGTAGGCCAGCCAGTGTTTTTAACCAAAAATGGCAGAGGGAAATTTGCTATTGTTGATATAAATGAGTATGAAAAACTAAAGGCTTCTTTAAAGCTGATGTCAAAGCTTGCCCAAGGAGAGCAGGCCGGAAAAGAAAAAGGATGGATGGCTATAGAGGAAGTGGAAGCAGAGCTGGAGATTTAGAATGAATAAGCTGAAAATTTCACCTGAAGCCAGAAATGATTTAGTGGAAATTAAAAATTACATTTCCCAGGAGCTTTTTGGTCCACAAGCTGCTGTAAATTTGATCACAAAAATAACCAAAAGAATTCGTGGATTGTTGGAGTATCCCGGTATTGGTGCATCTTTATCTGCGATTATTGACATTCAAACAGATTATCGATTTCTTGTTTGTGACAATTATCTGATATTTTACAGGTATGAAGATGAAGTTGTTTATGTGATTAGAATCTTGTATGGTAGACGGGATTATATGCGCGTTTTGTTTAATGATTTACCAGAGAAAGAAGAAAAATAGGATTCAATTTTGTCCTAAATAGTCAGCGGCAAGGCTGACTATTTTAATATTTAGATAAACAGAGGAGGTATTCAGACATTTCCATGTCATGAGATAATGTATCTATTTTACTATCGAGGCATATCAAACCCTATGCATGGGTTGATAGTGTAAAAAAAGATAATGTTTGTTCAAAGACTACCCCGCCGCCAAGGGGATACCAGATTGATGCGGCATCTTTTTTGTATCCTCAAGGCACGTTGAGAGTATAATTCTGATGACGAAATGTGGTTTAGAGGGCAAATGAGGCAGGCGGACCACTATATATAGTGGTTTTGGAGCAAAAAATGGTCAAAAATCGGGCCGAAAAAGTGCAATTTTCAGCCCGATTTTTTGCCCGTTTTATAGATGACATCGTGTATTTAGGAGAATGTTACCCTAAAAAACGATTAAAGTAAAAAGTAGCCCGCGTCCCCAGCGCCATCGCTTAAAAATGAAGCAAAAGGACTTGAAACCTCGAGGGTTTAGTTTTTGAAATGTTTATGATAGACTGGCTATATATCATTTTATAATGCTTTTTATATCCCAAGTTTGGCGACAATTTATTCCAAACGCAGTAATATCAAGGCTTCTAGGGTTTGCCAACGAAAGTGTAGTCCCAAATTGGAAAATGACCTCTCCGAACTATTGATTTTACTGGGCTAAAGGGGTTCTGTTT
>NZ_DATLJA010000091.1:0-4053 GCF_035539115.1 Desulfitobacterium sp.
TACGATGACCCCCCTCCCCTTATGAGGGGGGATGTAAAAAAAGTTCTGCACCTCGCTCGAGGTGCAATGAAACGAGAATGAGCGATCAGCATCTGTATCTTCAATGAAATTAGCCTAAACATTGCTAAAGAGAGCTGATTCACCTTCGGGTTCATCAGCTCTCTTTTTATTTTTCGACCTTTTCCAAGTTTCACTTTGCACAAATTCTATATTCTCCAACTGTTTCTTGGAACAAATCATTCACGGGAATCTTTAATTCTTGAGCCAGTCTATTCCAGGTATTTGGAGTTCCTTTACATAACCCCTTTTCTAATCGGACAAGGTAACTATACCTATAACCTGTCTTCTGAGCGAGTTGCTTTAACGTGACTCCTCTTGCTAAACGCCATTCTCTTAAATTATTCTTCCTGTCCACTTTTGTCCTCCTACTTGCCTCAATACATCATCATCTAACTTACGTTGTCTGATTCTGTGAACATTATAGCATTAATTGTTTAATCTTGTAAACTATTAGAGGAATACTGATTCGCACAAAGAATGCATGCCCTAGATCTGTTCTAGCCCTTTCCGGCAATACTAATCATAATATTTTTCTGATAATAGTCCTTCAAATTTAGAGAGGGGATTCTACGTGCTCGAATTAGGAAAAAAGATCAAAGAATTGAGAAAAAACAAAAACTACAGTGCTCGAGAGCTATCCGAGCGTTCGGGTGTCGCCCGTAGTCTCATTAGTCAGCTTGAAACCGGTAAACGACAATCGACAAGCATGGACACAGTATATCGATTAGCGAAAGCTCTCGACGTTACCTTATCTTATTTATTTACTGAGGAGCCAAGCGCAGATTTCCCGTCAGCCTATAGGCAAGCTAATGATTCTTCGCATTTTAGCCTCAATGAGAAAAGCCTACCCTATCTGGATACTCTCCAAAGAGCCCAGAAGGCAGGACTTTCACCTGAGCTTTTAAATGAGTTAATCGATTTAATTCTACGTATACGCCTTGAGAACAAATAATGTAACAAAGCCCAACCATGCATCTGTAATTGGGCTTAGCTTAGCTTGCCTTATTACTCTCCAGATTTATATATTATTTTACAAAATATATGATATAATTGACTATATTCTTTAAAAACAGCACTGAAATTCTTATAGACTTCAAGGAAAGACACAAAGTTTAAAACTTTGTGTCTTTCCTTTATGAGGAGGAATTACGTGAAAAGTAAATATACCCTTTTATTTATTCCCCCCAATCACGCACCTGCCCGACAATTTCAATTCTCTATTAAGGGTAAACGGATCCTTATTTCCGGGCTTCTAACTCTAGGGGTCCTTATCATTGGCTTATTTTCTCATAACCTCTATTTATCCCACACCCTTCAAATACAAGAAGCTGACTTTCAGGCTGTGAATCAACTCAAATTAACCAATCAGGAAAAAGAACAAGAAATTAAACAACTCAAAGAAGAATCGTCAAAAATGGCGCAGGACCTGGCAACGATTCATGAACTTGAATTAAAAATCTCGTCCATCTTAAAGATCGATCCGGCAGTCTCACGAGTGAGCCAAGGTGTTACTCCTCAATCCTTTTCCTCAATGGCTTCAGGTGATCCCACTTACACTTCTAATCAACTTACGCTTCTAGAACAATATTATGATCTAACGCTTCAACATAAAGATCAAATTGAACACACCCCGAGCATTCTTCCAGTTGAAGGAGAAATCGTCTCTCCCTTTGGTTATCGTCAGAATCCCTTTGGAAAACGTTCCGATGAATTTCATAATGGCGTTGATTTTGCCGTTAATTATGGTACCCCTGTTCATGCAACTGCAGCAGGAACCATCACCTTTGCTGGCTGGGATCCAGCCTACGGACGAAAAATAGAAATCGATCACGGCTCTGGAATTGTAACCTTCTATGGCCATAATTCACGTTTACTCGTTAACATCGGAGATACCGTTCTTAAAGGAGATGTTATCGCTTATAGTGGCAACTCAGGTCGCAGTACAGGCGCCCATCTACATTATGGCGCCCTCGATCACGGGAAATCGATAGATCCTCTAACGTTTACAAACTTTACAAAGGAGCAATAAGATATGTGGGAAAAGAAGCCATCTAATCCATTTCAGACCGGAACACCCGAAACAACCTACATTGCTGCAGACTGTGAATTTTCAGGAAAGATCACGCTTAAGGGAAATGCCCGTATCGATGGACAAATTGAAGGAACAGTAGCGATCACCGGCGATTTAATAATTGGTCCAAGTGCCATTCTCAAAGCAACTATCCAAGCCAACACGGTCAGTATTTCGGGAGAGGTTCGCGGAAATATTACCGCACAGGAGAAACTAGAACTGAGTCCAAGCGCTCGATTGTACGGCGATATCTTTACCCAGCAGTTAAAAATTGATCAAGGTGCTAAGTTTATCGGTACGAGTCGACTCTTCGAAGATGCCAAAAAAGATACCGCCGTAGCAAGTATTGAAAAAACTATTGAAGAAAACAGACCCACCCACTCCAAGCGGCGATAATTATCGTTGTATGGTATTATTTCCAACGGAAGAAGTCTCCAATATGGTTATTTTCCTGGCATCGGATGATTCCTCTTATTCGTCAGGATCAGAATTTGTGATTGACGGCGGTATGATTTCCGACTTATAATTCCTGACCGTTGACACTATAAGCAAAAGGGATCCGATCTACCGAGAACGGTAAACCGGATCCCTTCATCTATTTAACCTCTCCTCTCACTTCCAGGACGGCTATGGCTTTGGCCAGTTCTGTGATGCTCGTGGAGAGTTCATTCAGCTTGCCTTCGATTCGTACTAACAGATAGGCGCTAACAACGATGGGAAAGCCGAAATTTCCGACCATAGTTAAGATTTCTTCCATGCCTTACCCTCCTTTCTCCTCGACTCCTCCTCTTAGATTCCTAACCCCACGTTCCTGACCCAACTTTGATGTTAAGGGAAGGCGATACGGGCTTAGCCTCAGCCTCTCGCCTCCCCCTCCTCAATCAGATCTTCATCACCTTAGCTTAGACGACCGGTACATCGTAAAGATCATTGGTTGTGGTATCTACGATCTTGATATCACGCTTCGAAACCCAAGCTCCACCGGTACCGGTGAAGATATTCTTAGCAATGATTAAATCCATGACGGTCTCGATCTCGGCCGCCGTGATCCCCGCTTTGGGATCCGACAAGGTGAGACTTACGGCTCCCCCCTGAGCATTAGCAAAGACCATTCTCAGGACTTTTTTGCTGGTTGTTGCCATCTTCGAGTTCCTCCTTTCTTCCAACGTTATTTTCCTTAAGCTTTTATCAGCTCAGGGAAAGAATTAGACGAGTGCTGCGGCGAGTTCGAACCGATTGTCGCGGCGCACCGCTGTGAGCGGATATTGCTGTAAACCATAGAGCGCATTCGCGACATCAAAGACATCCTGGTCCAGAGCAGCTACTAAAACATTCGGCAAACTCCGCTGACGTAACATAGGGGCACCCAATGTGTTTAGTCCTACCTGATAGGTCACGACCAAGACTGAATCTTTGGCTGTAGATGATACGGCCATTCTTAACACCTCCTTTCAATGTTTTAAACAGATGTTCTCAATGTAAAAAGCAGCCGGACCTGCCGACTGCTTTTTACAAGGGATGTTCACGTATCTCCGGGCAGGAAGAGTTCGCGAACTGTTTCCCTGCCCGAGAACACCTGTTCTGTTATTAGTTTATCCAACGATGAGCAACCTGTCAACAGGTTGACCCGCGATTGGTTATGAAATTACACGTTTCAGTTCATTTATCCTCCAGCAAGGTCTCCCAAGAGGTCCCTACGGCCTCAGCAATCCGCATGGCCCAAGTGGGATTCATTTCCCGCCGTCCGCGTTCTAAATCGCTGATAATCGTCGGTGAAATTCCCGTTCGCTCGGCAAGCTCTTTCTGGGTTGCAATTTCTGCGCGTAACCGCAAGGTTCTTACTTTGTTTCCATAATAAACAACTCCACTTTCCATTCTGTCGCCCCTCTCCATTACATTACATTCTGTAAGATCAAAATTCT
>NZ_DATLJA010000092.1:0-78143 GCF_035539115.1 Desulfitobacterium sp.
AAACTCTAAGTGCAACCAGCGGTTTCGCTTTCCTACGATGAATGCGGTTAAGTTCGGCAGGATAAGGCGACTAAGGCCACCGCTTTGGCGCTGACCAAGTCTTCTATATCGCAAAGCTCGGCGAAAGCCGGGTTTTCTTTAGCTAAGTTTTGCGAGTTCTTAGGTTACTCTTCGACCGTAACCTTACTCATCCGTTGGTCTTCATTAGGTTTATCACGATAGTCGCGCTTAACATTCACGATCCGATCCATTTCTTCTAACCCTTCAATCACTTTGCCAAACGAAGCATACTGCCCGTCCAGATGAGGAGAATTCGCAACCATAAGAAAAAATTGAGAACCAGCCGAATTCGGATCACCAGTTCTGGCCATAGATATTACACCTCGATCATGCTTAAGGTTGTTTTCAAAGCCATTTGCCGTAAATTCTCCTTTAATACTGTAGCCTGGTCCACCGGAACCAGTTCCTTGGGGATCCCCACCTTGAATCATAAAACCGGGAATCACGCGATGAAAAATGACACCGTCATAGAAGCCTTTTTTGACTAAAGAAATAAAGTTCTTAACGGTTTCCGGGGCAATCTCCGGATAAAGTTCTAACTTAATCGTTTGCCCATTTTCCATCTCAATCGTTACAATAGGGTTTTTAGCACTTACGTCCTGATTCGCCAAAACGCATCCCTCCTCATTATTCATTTCTGATTATAACCACTTTCTCCTGCCATTACCACTTTACCAAGAAATTTAGTTTTCAGGTTCATCTGCTTTGGCTTTATTACGGTTAGTCGAGTAGAAATAAATGATTACTATCAGAAGGAGTAGAACAATCCCACCTCGCCTTAGATAGCGATGGAGCAAAGAGATTATACTTTGCCAGTGACTTCCCAGAAGGTTTCCCAGAGTTACAAAAGTCGCCGACCAGAGGAGTGCTCCGATCCCGGATAAAACGGCGTAGCGAGTATAATTGAGCTTGCTCATTCCTGAAAAATAGGCTACAAGATGCCGAAACCCTGGGAAGAAATAACCCACAACAATAAGCCGGTCCCCAAACTTTTGGAACCAGCCTTCGGCCTTTTTAATTCTCTTTTCATTCATATGAAAAAAAGGAGCAATCCGGTGGAGAAAAGGAATTCCTAAGCTACGTCCAATCCAATAGCTTAGATTCATGCCCACAAAACTACCTAAGGAAGCAAGCAGCAGTGTCTGAACAAAATTCATATGGCCGACAGACGTTTGGAAGCCGCTAAAAGCCATAATAAACTCATCCGGCACGGGGATCCCAATCATCCCCAAGGAGAGAACCGCGAAAAGCCCCAAATAACGATAATGGTAGATAACACTCAGCAAAAAGTGTTCCAGTCCGTACATAGTCTATGCTCTCCCTACAATCAATTCTCTACGCAGGTAATCTATCTATATTCTACTTCGCTTGCGGTGAATTAGCCAATATCCCAAACCTAAAATGAGACAAATTCCAACAATGAGGTCGAGGCGACGAAACAAGGGCTTTAGAGAATCCCAATTTTCTCCAAGTATTTCCCCAACGATGATTAAAAACAGACACCAGGGAAAAGCTCCAATTACGGTATAAACAGCCATTTTGACAGGATTCATTCGGGCAATCCCGGCAGGCAAAGAAATGAATGTCCGAACGACGGGCAGAATGCGTCCCAGAAGAACCGTGAGTTCTCCGTGTTTGCTAAATAAACGATCGGTCCAGGCAAGTTCTCGTTCCTTAATAAAAAAGTAGTGCCCATAACGTTTAATAAAGGGCCGACCGCCCCAGAATCCGACAAAATAAGCCAGAAGACCGCCGAAAAGATTGCCCGCTGTGGCAGCAATTGTTGCTGGCCAAAGTTGAAAATGCCCTGTATAAACCAAATACCCTGTAAACGGTAAAATAATCTCACTCGGCAAGGGGATACACGCACTTTCAATGGCCATCGCCAAAAATACGCCGAAATATCCCATACTCGAGATCAAATTCATGACGAATTGTCCCAATTGTGATAATATAGCTTCCAAAGCTTTCCTCCTCATCTGTTTTAGTTGAAAGAAAGCAGCATGGTCAAAGCTACCATGCTGATTTTACCACAGTTGATCATTACTTGCCATAATTCTCAGCTAATTGTGCTGGTCCAGATGTTAAACTTCGAGTTGCCGAGAAAGATGTTTGCGGGAAACTGATCCATTTTGGCATTCGAAGAGAACCTTTTTGCCATCAATTACCGTCTCCAAATTGGCCGTTTTTCCCCAGAGTTTTTGCACGAGAAGGAGGGTCTTTTCTAGATACACCAAATCGAGATCCAATCCTTCATGAGCATGACGAAGATAAAGCACACGTTTACCTTCATAATCTCCATCGACAACCACTATTTTGGGATTTCCCCCGTTTACTAAATTCTGAACAAGGGTATTACGAACCTTTTCCCACGCCGTATCCGTAACCTGCCAATGGGCACCTACTTTCCGGAAATTAAAGAGATTTAATTTCTCGACCAATTCGCGATCAAGATGATTGCGGATAAACGATATATCGTTTTCCGTCTCCCTAACTTCAAATAAATACCCCATATCATTTTTCTCGGCGAGCGACTCCCATATCTTTACCCCCAAATAATAGGGGTTTAAGGCTAATCGTGACGGTTGAACCACTTGACTATGCATCACTGCAAAATCCACAACCTCTTCATCGGTTAAATCAAGTTCATGCATGATCCGCGAGTGCCAAAATGTTGCCCAACCTTCATTGATGATTTTAGTCTCAATTTGGGGGAAGAAATAGAGAGACTCTTCGCGAATCATGCTCACAATATCCCGTTCCCATTCTTCTAAAACTGACGAATTCTCCATGATAAAGAGCAACAAATCCTCTTGCTCTTGCTTCTCGTGTAAATCTTCTTGCGGCCCTTCTTCCCAAAGATCTTCATAGGGTGAACTTGGTTTTTTTAGCGAGGAGAGCGTTTTTCCCTTCCCTTCTCGGGAAGCCAGATAAGCACACGAATCCACGTGTTCTTGAATTGATAATACGGCATCTAATACCTGTTCAACCTTCTCTCGACCATAAATCAGCTCATATTTTCGAATTTGTTCGGCATGAGCAGCCATTCTCTCCACCATATCTCGAGGGGTGCGTTGAAAATAATGATTATTTTTGAAAAAATCGACATGGGCATAAACATGACCCATCACCAGCTTATTTTGAATGAGACTATTCCCTTCAAGTAAGAAGGCATAAGCCGGATCGGAATTGATCACAAGTTCATAAATCCGGCTTAAATTTAGATCATATTGCATTTTTAAACGATAAAAGGCTTTCCCGAAACTCCAGTGCGCAAACCGAACCGGCATACCGTAGGCCCCAAGGGTATAGAGTGCCTCAGCTGGGCAAACTTCAAAATGCACAGGATAAAAATCCAATCCTAAATTTCTCGCGACAGATGCAATTTCTTGGGCATATATTCCCAACTCTCGTATTTCGCGATCCATGCCCCACCCCCATATTTTGAGTCTTTAAGGCCGATTCTCCTTCTTTGGTCATTTGTCTTCGGAAAAAACTGCTTTCAGCGCTCCGTAGACTTCATTGCGGTCACGGATTGTCACTAGTCTTAGTTTGGGATCCGTAATTCGTTTTAAAGTCGACATCAAGGTGCTTGAATAATGGGTACGTAGGATTTCCCCATATCCTACGACTTGACTAACATCGACGAGCTTTTGCATAAGGGTCAACGCCCTTGAATTATCAGAGCCAATATTATCCCCGTCCGTAAAATGCACGGGATAGATATTATAGTGCTCAGGAGGGTACTCACGTTCGATCATATCTATTGCCAGTTGATAAACTGAGGAACAACGTGTGCCACCACTTTCGCCGCGGGTAAAAAATTCTTCCTCATTAACTTCTTTGGCTTCAGTATGGTGGGCAAGAAAGCGCATCTCGACATTCTCATACTTTTGGCGCAAAAACCGAACCATCCAAAAGAAGAATGTACGAGAAATATACTTTTCAAATTGTCCCATCGATCCGGACGTATCCATCATGGCAAAGATAACGGCATTCGTCTCAAAATTGGGATGGGTCTCCCAAGTTTTAAAACGCAAGTCTTCTGAGGTAATCCGCAAATTTTCTGTTTTCCCTTTATAAGCTTGGCGTTTAATACTTTCGATGAGGGTCCTTTTTTTATCAATATTGGACATCAAGCCTTTTTTTCGAATATCGTTAAATTCTGGTTTATCATGAGCAATCAAGGGGCGCTTTTTATCGTCGAGATTAGGAAGTTCTAATTCTTCGAAAAGAATAGCTGCCAAATCGTCATACGTGATTTCTTCTTCATAAATATCGATTCCTGGCTCTTCTCCCGCTCCTGAACCATTCCCCGCGCCAGGTTTTTTGGTATACTCGCGTGCCAGAATATCCCCTGAAGTCTTCTTTTTATCGGCCTGTCCGGTATGGTTTTTCTTATTAAAATCATACCGGAAGCGAAATTCTTCCAACGAGCGCATGGGAATTTTCATCGTCTTTTTGCCATCACTGAGGATAATACTTTCATCAATAATCAGGTCTCCAAGTTGTTGTTTAATGGCCTCACGGACTTTTTCTTTATGGCGACTTTGGTCGAAATAACCCTTGCGATGCAGGCTCCAGTCATCCTGGTTGACAATGATTTCATCACTCATGACGATTACTCCTTTTTAGCGGTTGAGGAGTGAGCCAACGTACCTCACGATCTCGTTAGCGCAGACAGGACAATAGCCATGCTGTTGAATCAGACGATCGGTGACATCATTGATTCGGCGAAGCTGCTCCTGGTCGGGATGAGAAACGGAAGTCGTAATTTTGATGACATCTTTCAAATCAGCAAAAAGCTTCTTCTCAATCGCCTCTCTAAGCCGTTCATGAGACGTGTATTGGAACACTTTCCCCTTACGCGCATTGATGGAAATGCGGATTAAAATTTCTTCTCGGAATGATTTCTTGGCATTCTCTGATACCCCGATTTGCTCTTCAATACTCCGCATCAGTTGTTCATCTGGATCGAGCTCTTCGCCGCTAATTGAATCGTAGAGTTTGCTTGAATTGCAATAGGCCTCCACATTGTCCAAATAGTTGTTTAAGAGAGATTTCGCCGACTCTTCATAGGCATAGACAAACGCCTTTTGGACTTCTTTTTTAGCGACTTCATCATATTCCTTGCGGGCTTGGGCGATAAAATTTACGAGATTTTCCCGTTCTTCCTTGGTAATCGAGGTATGTTGAGAAAGCCCATCCTTTAGGGCACGTAAGATATCCAAGGCATTGATGCACGACTTGTGATCCCGAATCAGCGCTGTCGAAATACGATTAATCACATAACGCGGGTCCACACCGCTCATACCTTCCCCTTGCTCTTCACCTTCACTTAATAAATCCTTGATATCTTTTTGATTAAACCCTTCGACATCTTCTCCATCATAAAGCCGCATTTTCTTGACCAGATCCATTCCTTGTTTTTTCGAGAGCTTAAGACGTGAAAGAATACTGAAAACCGAAGCCGTCCATAAGCTGTGCGGTGCAAGATGCACCTCATGCAAATCACTCTGACGGATAAGCTTTTCATAGATCTTGACTTCGGAACTCACCTTTAAGTTATAGGGAACAGGAATGACAATAATCCGGGATTGAAGAGCCTCATTTTTTTTATTGGCGATAAAGGATTTATACTCATTTTCGTTGGTGTGGGCGATAATGAGCTCATCGGCAGAAATCAGGGCGAAGCGGCCTGCTTTGAAATTTCCCTCCTGAGATAGGCTGAGCAAATTCCATAAGAACTTCTCGTCACTTTTGAGCATTTCCTGGAACTCCATTAGTCCACGATTCGCTTTATTCAACTCTCCGTCAAAGCGATATGCTCTGGGATCAGATTCGGAACCATACTCCGTAATCGTCGAAAAGTCGATGCTTCCAGTTAAATCCGCGATATCCTGCGATTTTGGATCCGAGGGGGTGAAAGTTCCGATACCCACCCGCTCTTCCTCCGAAAAAATAATTCTCTTAACTGGCACATTTTCGACGTGTCCTTGATATTTTTCATCAACTCGCAGCCGACAAACCGGGCAGAGGTTTCCTTCGATTTTGATTCCATAAAGTTGTCTAAATTCTTCGCGTAGTGGAAGCGGTAAGAGGTGTAAGGGATCTTCGTGCATCGGACAACCATCGATTGCATAAACTGCCCCTTGCTCGGTGTGCGTAAAATCTTCTAACCCTCTTTTAAGAAGTGTGACGATCGTTGATTTTCCTCCACTCACAGGTCCCATCAAAAGGAGGATTCGTTTGCGTACATCCGTTCTTTTCGCAGCAGAATGGAAATACTCCTCAACGAGTCGTTCAAGCGTCTTATCCATTCCATAAAGTTCTTTGTTAAAAAACGTATAACTTTTTTGACCATTGATTTCTTCGATCCCAGCCTGCCAAATCATTTCATAAATTCGGGCATGAGAATGCATGCCTAAAGAGGGCTTCTGTGTCACCAACTCCAGGTAATCTGCAAAACTGCCACTCCACGTTAGCGCTGCTTCTTTATCCCGATAATTTTTTAACCATTCTACAACTTCCATCGTCGTCCTCCCTTTCTCAGCACCCATTAATTAGCGGATTATTAATTATATGCCTGGCTTAAAAAGATGAGACATGACTTTTCACCTTAGTTCTATCTTGTGTTTATTCTTATGAAAAGTAAAAAACCTTTTAGAATCACTTCTAAAAGGTTTTTTACTTTAAAACTTTCCATCTTGTAAACTTAACCTTAACTCACAGTTTCTCCAGATCACAGTAATCATAGGCAAATTCCCCTGGCAAAATGTCTAGACGAACCACAATGTACTCTCCAAATTCATCTTTATCAACACGAACAACAGTACCTAGACGGCAGTTATTGGTCATTACACGATCATCTACCTGAAATTGGGCTTTTTTCCGTAATGAAGTTGAATTTTGTTCATGCGTCATTGCTAACATTATGTACCCTCCTTATGTGAATGTGAATTTTAGTTCTAACTTATTTTTATAATATCACGCTCTCAGAATAAAGTCTAGTCTAAATTCTAAAAAGATTCAAAATATTTCACTATTTTTATTGGAGTCTGCAAGTATAGCAGACTCCTTCGTTTCTTCGATGATTTGATAGGAATTAGAAGTTCGAGACAATTTTAGTACATTTGGAGGTATTCCTCAATTTCCCAAGGATGGACGATTACACTGAAACGGTCCCACTCTTTCTTTTTCGCTTCGATAAACCGACTATAGATATGCGGACCTAGCGCCTCTTTGATTACAGAATCCTGGGACAATTCATGTACAGCCTCGAGAAGGCTCTCGGGAAGGGATTCAATACCATGAACACGTCGTTGCTCAATATTCAGCTCATAAATGTTAAGATCGACTGGAGCAGGCGGAGTCAATCGATTTTTTATTCCGTCAAGCCCAGCTTTTAGTTGAACCGCTAAGGCAAGATAAGGATTACAGGAGGGATCAGGGCTCCTCAATTCAACTCGGGTTGAAGACCCACGTTTCGCCGGAATTCGAATCAGAGGACTTCGATTTCTTCCTGACCAGGCAATATAACACGGAGCTTCATAGCCAGGAACTAAGCGTTTGTAGGAGTTGATTGTAGGATTAGTGATCGCCGCAAAAGAACGAGCATGTTTAAGTAAACCGGCAATATAATGAAAAGCTTCCCCCGATAATTGCATTTCTCCCTCGGGATCATAGAAGGCATTCCGACCGTCCTTAAACAGGGATTGATTCGTATGCATTCCCGAACCAGCTATCCCGAAAATGGGTTTGGGCATGAACGTTGCATGCAAGCCATGTCGTTGAGCAATCGTCCGTACCACTAAACGAAAAGTAGCAATCTTATCGGCAATATCGAGAGCATTTGAATACTTAAAGTCGATTTCATGTTGACCTGGTGCAACTTCATGGTGCGAAGCTTCAATTTCAAACCCCATCTGTTCTAAAGCAAGCACCATGTCTCGTCGCGCTTCTTCCCCAAGATCGACAGGGGCCATATCAAAATAACCGGCCTTATCTTGGGTAATCGTCGTCGGTCGTCCCTCAGCGTCCGTTTGGAATAAGAAAAACTCCAGTTCTGGTCCAACATTCCAAACATAGCCCATTTCCTGAGCTTCAGCGATCGCCTTTTTCAGGTTACTTCGAGGGCAACCCTCAAAGGGAGTTTCATCTGAATTATAGACATCACAAATGAGGCGAGCCACTCCTCCATCGGTCGAACGCCACGGAAAAACAGCAAAGGTATTCGGATCGGGATGTAAATACATATCTGATTCCTCAATCCGGGCAAATCCTTCAATTGAGGAACCGTCAAACATAAGCTCCCCATCTAACGCTTTTTCTAATTGCTCGACAGTAATCGCTACGTTTTTGAGGATACCAAAAATATCCGTAAATTGGAGACGGATGGATTTAACGCCTTTTTCACTTGCTTCTTTTAAAACATCTTCTTTGGACATACTCATTTATGTTCACTCCTTATCACAGAAATTGAATCTTTAATATTCAATTCCCTTTCGCGCACCTATCCCCTGTTCAAAGGGATGTTTAATTTGCACCATCTCAGTCACCAGTTGCGCTTTATCTATAAGTTTTTGAGACGCATTTCTCCCTGTTAAAATCAATTCGACTTGAGATGGTCTTTCCTCGAGAAGCTCTAGAACTGAATCTTCCGGGATTAAACCAAACCAAATGGCATTAATAATTTCATCCAATATAAGAATATCCCATTGACCAGAAAGCATGATTTCTCGGGCACGAATTAAGGCCTTTTGGGCTTCTACAAGGTCTTCTTCATTAATTGTTCCTTTATGTACCCACTGACCCGTTCCAAAGTGTTCTAAGCGGCATTCAGGTGCTAAGCGCTGGATGCCCGCAAGTTCTCCATAATCCGTTCTTCCTTTCATAAATTGAATGATGTAAACATGAAACCCATGTCCCACTGCTCGGACGGCTAAGCCTAGCGCCGCTGTTGTTTTTCCTTTACTTGGGCCAGTATAAATCTGGACTAAACCTTCATCAAGTTTAGGCAATTATTCCACCTTCTTTAACCATTTCTCAAGTTGTGGATGAATATAGGCGACCTTAGGGGATAACAACAATTCAGGATACTTTTCAACAGCTTGTCTCGTAAAGGCGATCGAAAAAAAGAGTTTTACTCCCGATTTTTCATCTCTTGCTCTTAATTCAACTTTATCCGGATATAAATAATAGGAGTAATCTTCGTCCCGCCAAATAACTTCCAACTCCCCTAACTTTACCTTGATTATACCAAATTGCTCAATTTTTATTCCCCGAATACTCGAAAAGCCCTGACTTAGTTGTCCTGTTTCCAAGCCAATCTGCCCAGTAATGAGTTGGCTGCTCATTAAATGTTCGACGATGAGACGGGCCGGTAAGGAAATCTCTTCGAATATTCTCCTGTGATTACGAATTTCTTCCGTCCATTGTTCCAATTGAAGCCGATGAATCGAACGCACTTGCTGAATTTTTTTAAGCGATTTTTCCAAAGCAAAATAAATATCATCTAAACACTCTAGTACTATGAAATCTTCTTGGTTCATACTCAAGCCTCCCTCCCATTATTTCGATTCCGAAACTGACTTTAATATCTTCTAAAGTCTTCAATTCTACGTAAGGTTCTTTCTTAAGCCTTCCCTAAACATCTCTCCAACAATTGGCTTCTTCCTTATTTTACATGAAAATTGTCTTTATTCCTAGACTACTCCTAAATAGGATCCCATTTTTTGTTAGAAATCCATCCTTTCTGGCGTACCTTCTTGGAAATACGTTGTATGGCTCTCTCGATTTCTAACGTTTCAATTCCTAGGTCCCTCGCTATTTTCAGAGACTGCCAATAATATCGAAGGGCAGATAAGTAACTTCGTTGATTTTCAAAATGCTCTGCCAAGCATTGAGTCGTGCTAAAAGAAACCACCTGGTGGCTCTCTAAACACGTTTTAGACTTCACATGGTACGCCTGTGCTTCTTCAGACTCCCCTAATTGTTCCAGGATCAGGGCAATTTTTTCATAGGTCTCCCCCAACTTTTGCTCCTCTCCATATTCTTCAAACAGTTCTGCAGCTTTTTTTAGATCCTCGCACGCACCTCCATAATTCTTTCTTATTCCTTGAAGTTGACCCAAGTTTTGATAGCGAAATCCTAACCCCAAATCCACCCGGTCGTATACTCGGATCGATAATTCCATGTAATAGACGGCCTCCGAGAGATCTTTCAAATCCTCTAAAATTTTCGCCAAAAAATACGTACTTTCCGACAAATCTTCCCATTGTTCATTTCTAAGGTACAAGACAACCACTCGCTGCCAAGATGCACGGGCCTGGACTAACTTTCCTTCTTCAAAGTCAATGAATGCCAAGTATTGGATAGCATTAACCAGAGACTCTTCATCGTCAGCTTCCGAAAATATTTTACACGCCTGGATCAAATCCGTTCTTGCTAATTGAACCTCATTTTGACGGTAGGAGACTTCTGCTAGAAGAATACTGAGTTCCCCTTCTCCCTTGCGAAAACCATGAGTATGACACAATTCCCGCGCTCTCTGAAAAGCAGATTGAGCCTTGGTCCAATTCTCCAGCACTGAATAAACCTGCCCTAAGTCACTGAATAGCGTACTTAAGCGCAGACGAGGTGAGGATCCAGGATAGACTTGGATTGCCTGCTCATACCAGGAGGCCGCTTTCTCTAGATTATCCTGGGCGACAGCGACGCTGGCCAAACCGGCCAGGGCCTCTGACATTCCTTTATAATTTTCAAGCTGTTGACATATTGCTAGTGCTTCCTGAAATCCCCGTTCGGCCAGGGCGACCTTGCCTTGTTTAATTCGGGATGTCGAAAGTAATCGAAGATTGAACGCGGAAATTACCGGAACAGCTAAAAGTCTAGCTATCTTTAAACTCCGAAGATAAAACTTTTCGGCTTCAGAGTATTTTCCCTGCCCCAGAAAGCCTGTTCCTTTTTCCATAAGAAATCGCCAGTCCATTAAAATATCATCATTCATAGCATCCCCTCCGCGTTTTATCCGATGACTAACCGCCACGCTGCCTTATCCTCTCTGGGGATAAGGGCAACTAGACTTCAGATGGAGTCATTACTCCACCTGAAGTAAGTTTTCTTTATCCATCATATGCAGAATAGTGGATTTTGGCGCGAAATGAAGCTTGTACACGATTCCAATCATAATCTAGACACTCAAGTCGAAATATGCTAATCTGTTAGCGAAGGGGGTGTTGGTAAGTGAATTCATATCGTCCTACTCCGTCTTCCAGCCTTTGGGTAACGGCATGCAAAATTGTGATTTTACTTGTGGCCCTTTATTTCTCGTCCATTGTTTTAGGTCACGTGTTTAGTTGGGTTTTGACGATTGCTTTTGTTTTGATTAGGGTGGCCGTCTTTATCGTCGTTGGATTTTTTCTGTTGCATTTTTTTCTAAAACTCCTCTTTCGGTTTGATCTTTGGAATTTTGTCTTAAGCTCGCGTTTTCGCCGTTAAAGAAGTTCAAAAGCGTTTAAGGACATGAAAAAGCACCGTTCAGCGGTGCTTTTATTTTTTTATTTGCTTATTCTTTTTCATGATCAATATCCCTCCTGAATATCTTTTAAGCGAAGGAGGGATATTGATGCGTTTTATCATTTTCCAAAAGCCATCCTGGAGAAATATGATCCTCTGGGGCATTTTTCTCATCGTTTTAGTTACCTCTCGAGACAATGTTATATCCGTCTTCTCGGGAAAACTAAAACCAATCTATTCAGCGCAGGTCACCACCCAAGAAATTGGACTTACGTTTGATATCAGCTGGGGAGAACAAACTGCCGAACCTATTTTGGATATTCTCAAGCAAAAAGAAATTCATGCCACCTTCTTTTTATCCAGTCCCTGGGCAAGTAAGCATGAAGCACTTATTAAAAGAATGGTTGCTGAGGGACACGAAATTGCTTCACACGGGAACCGCCATGTTGACTTAAACACGTTAAGTCCGAGTGAGTTGGAAAAAGAGATTCTTACCTCTCAGGAGGTATTGGAGAAAATATCAGGCCAGAAGATTTCTCTACTCAGACCGCCTAATGGGGCGTATGACAATAAAGTAATTAGTATCTCTCAGAAGCTCGGATATCGTGTGATCCAATGGAGCGTGGATTCCTTAGACTGGAAACGGCCGGGCCCTGAGGCCGTCATCAACAACGTTATGAAGGGAATTCGCAATGGTCATGGTGCACAAGCAGGCGATATCATTTTATTTCATGCTTCAGACTCTGCTCCGGATACAATTAAAGCTCTTCCTGTGGTTATCGATAGCTTGAGAAACAAGAATTATGCACTTGTTCCGATCAGCGACTTATTAAAAAATGCCGCGAGCACCTGGCCTCCAGAAAGTAATCTCAACCCTCAAGAAAAAGCTCCCGTTCAGCGTTAAGCTAAACATTGTTCAAATAAAGTTTTGTTAAAGTAATCATTGGCTAAATATTAAAATTTTTGGAGTGCGGTTTCCGCACCAAGTCGCTCATTAACCTGTTTTAAAGCTTGATTCGCATCTCGGCGAAGAGCCGATGAAAGCTGACCAGACAATGACTCCTTCAACATGGTTTGAGCTGTTTGCCATTCTCCCTCTTGATACTTCTGCACTCCAAGCAAATACGTCTGGTAGGACTTGCCTTCAGAAGATTGGCTAAGCGTTGCCAGAACTTGCTCCCATTGTGCCGTTTGTCCTAAAGTTAAATAAAGAAGTGCCTTTTTTGCCTGGAAATCAAGATTTGAGTCAGACCCCCGCCATTTTTCAATTTGGGGCAAGAGACTTTCGGCTTTTTTCCAGTCTGCCTTCACTAAAGCCAAATCGAATTCTTCCTCAACAACTAAAGGATGGGCAGGAGCTACGTTTTTGGCTTTTTCCCATTCTTTTTCTGCTTCTGTTTCATCACCCTGACCCAACAAACAGCGACTTAAGGTCAATCTTTTTAAAACAACTTCCTCTTTGCTTAGGTTGCGCTCGGAAATAGAATTAATTTTTTGGCTGGCCGTATCATATTTCCCTTGAGCCATATCAATTAAGCCTTGGCCCAATATTTGAGTTGAAGAAGACGTAATTGTCGATAGAATTTGACTAGCCTCAGTAAGTTGTGCTTTTTGCAACTTAAGTTGAAACAACCAGAAACGATATTTATCATCATCATCGGCCAAGAGTTCTTGATCCGTTAGATTTTGTCCTTGATTTAAAGACAACCAGAGGGCACTGTCCCGAACGAGAGGGATTGTTGCCAACCAAGGATCCTTCTGTTTAACCCAAGTCATTTCACTCTCCATCTGACTCACATCAAAACGGTCTTGGGCGGAACGTATTCGTAATAAATGCCAGCTTGGTTGTGCTAACAGGAGTGATAAGACCACGATACCTAAGAAAATTTTGATTTTGATCTTAGCCCTGCTCCTCTTCATTTTCTTTCGTTTCACCACTCTTTAATTCCACCCTCTTCACTCTTGAATATCAATGTCCTCGCCAGGAAGAGAAGCCTTCTCCAACGACTTCTGGAACTTCGGAAATAGATAAAAAGGCTTGTGAGTCCCTCTTATGGATGATCTCTTTGATTTGCGATAATTGCGTTCGGGAAATGACACAATAAACGACCAGTTTAGCTTCACCGGAAAACGCTCCTGAGGCATTAAAAAACGTTACACCACGTTCTAATTTCGCCATAATATCCTGAGCGATCTCCTGCGGCTGAGAGGTAATAACCATAACGCTCTTGAAATGACTCATCCCCTCTTGAACCAGATCAATCACTTTGGTAGCAATAAACATATAGATCACTGCATACATGGCCATCTCCGGTCGAAGAAGAATCGCCGTCAGTAAAAAAATCACTGCATCAATACCCAGTAAGATCTGTCCCACACTAAAAGGAGTCATCCGACTAAAGAACACGGCCAAAATATCCGTGCCTCCTAGAGAACCACGTGAACGAAAAATCATCCCCATCCCTATACCCGAAAGAACCCCAGCAAAAATTGAGGCTAAGAGGGAATCGTGGGTCAGAGCTGGAATGGCCCCTGTCAGGTCTAAGGCCAAAGAGAACACGCCTACGCCGAGAATACTATACAAAAGAAAGGTTCGTCCGACCATTCTCCAACCTATTATAAATAACGGGATGTTTAAAACGAGCACTATCATGCTGATCGGCCAATTAAATAAGTAATGGAGAATAATCGCGATACCGGTTACCCCACCATCGGCAATCTGATTGGAAATAATTAGCGAATTGATACTTGACGCTACGATGACTGCACCTAAAACGATTCCGAGAGCTCTTTTGAATGTCGTCCAGAAAGCTCTGCTCCATAAGAGTTTAAGTTTTTCAATCAGCATAGCATACCATCCTAACCCTGAATCAAAATAAGCTTCAAGAATTAAATATTAAAAATCATAATTACAAACAAATCAATTATACAAATAAAAAAACCCTGCGTCAAAAGCAGGGTTATATAATCTAATGGTGCGCCCGGCAGGATTTGAACCTGCGACCTCCGGCCTCGGAAACCGTCACTCTATCCACTGAGCTACGAGCGCTTAAATTTGAACCGCTTTATAACTTTACTAAAATCGGACAAGTTTGTCAAGGAAAGTTTCTTTTGCTTTGTCTTGCGCTGAACTTCAATTAATTTCAAAACTTCAACCTAAAGACGCTTTCACAACTCGATATACGTCCTGATGAATCTCTTCAACCGATTTTATAGTCTGATCTTGATTAATACAATTAATCCTCGTCCAGTTCTCAAAGTTCGCAATTTCGAGAGCGTTTTCATAGGACTTTCTCAAGTAAGCAGGTGATTTTTCATGAATATCTTTGGGGATAGAAGATCGTTCACTGCGCAATTCAATCAATTTCAGGCTGTATTCCGGAGGCATGTCCAGAAAAATAACTAAATCAGGTTCTGGAAGTCCAAACATTTTGTATTCAAATTCCTTGAGCCAAGCCAAATATTGATGACGCTCTTGGACCTCTGGGATTTTTGCCGCTTGATGAACCATGTTCGAAGTTGTATAGCGATCGGCAAGGATAATCCCGCCCTCACGATAGAACGCCTCCCACTCTGTCTTAAAGGAGGCAAAGCGATCAACGGTGTAAAACGTTGAAGCGACATAAGGATTAACATCATTCGGGTCACGCCCAAAGCTCCCGTTTAAATACATCTTGACGAGCGCTGAAGAAGGACTGTCATAGTTCGGGAATTCTACTTTTTTCACAGGAAAATTATCTTGGCTTAACTTTTCGTATAATTTTAGGGTTTGTGTGGCCTTTCCACTTCCATCGCCTGCTTCAATAATAATCAACTTTCCCTGTCGAGGCCTCTCCGCGTACATTCCATCTCCACCTTCTCCATTGTGAGCCTTCTCCTAAAATACCACTTAACTAGAATATCACTTTTCATTAATTATTCCCAGTTCTACTCCCTATAAAAATACCGGTATACTCTACCCAAAGGAAGTATACCGGTATGACTTTTTCAAGGCTTTTTCAAGGGCTATCTCTTACTTTACGTGATGGCAAGCAACAAGGTGTCCATTTTCGACATCCTGCAACTCCGGTATTTTTTCGGAGCAAAGAGGTTCAGCATAAGGACAACGTGTACGGAAATAGCATCCTGAAGGAGGGTCAATCGGGTTTGGTACATTTCCTTGCAAAACAATGCGCTGACGATTGAGCTCAACATCAGGATCAGGAATCGGAATCGCTGAAAGCAAGGCCTGGGTGTACGGATGCAACGGATTTTCGTACAAATCAGAACTCGTCGACAACTCCACGATTTTCCCGAGATACATCACGGCGATGCGATGGGAAATATGCTTAACCATCGAAAGGTCATGGGCAATAAAGAGATAGGTTAAGCCCATTTTCTCCTGCAGCTCTTCTAACATATTAACGATTTGCGCTTGAATAGAAACATCAAGGGCAGAAATCGGTTCATCACAAATAATAACTTTAGGATTAACCGCCAATGCTCTGGCAATTCCAATTCTCTGACGTTGTCCTCCAGAAAACTCATGAGGGAAACGATTTGCATGCTCTGCGTTTAACCCCACAATTTCCAGCAAATTATAGATGCGATCAGTACGCGCCTGCCCTGTGGCAAGTTTGTGGATATCCAAGGCCTCGCCAATAATATCTCCAACCGTCATTCTTGGATTCAAGGAGGCATAAGGGTCTTGGAAAATCATTTGGATATCCCGGCGTACCGCCATCATTTCTTGAGGATTCAAATCATAGATGTTTCGTCCATTATAGATAACTTTTCCTGAAGTTGCTTCATAGAGACGGATAATGGTTCGTCCGGCCGTCGATTTTCCACAGCCACTCTCGCCAACTAATCCTAGAGTTTCTCCCTGATGAAGTTGAAAAGAGATGCCATTGACAGCATGAACCGCTTTGTGCTCGCGCGAAAATAATCCTCCGGCAATCGGAAACTCTTTCACGAGATTATCGACATCAAGAATTACCTCTGAGTTCATCCCTTAACCCCTCCTTTGTTAGGTTTATAGCCTTCAACTTTTGGAGCATCAGGATGAAGAAGCCAGCATGATGCTTGATGAAGTTCACTGAGCTTCGTTAGCACTGGCTTTTGTTCCAGACAGATCTGCATGGCATAGGGACAGCGTGCGGTGAAGCTGCATCCTTGAGGAGGATTGAGCAGATCTGGTGGATTTCCTGGAATCGGTACTAATTTCGACCTATTTTTGGAATCCAAACGGGGTACACTGTTCAACAGCCCCCACGTATAGGGGTGTTTTGGATTTTGGAAAATGTCATAAACCGTACCCGTCTCAACAAGCTGGCCACCATACATGACCATAATCCGCGTACAAAGTCCAGCGACTACACCCAAGTCATGGGTAATTAAAATAATTGAAGTATTAATTTTATTTTTAAGGTCTTTCATCAGCTCCAAGATTTGGGCCTGAATTGTCACATCTAAAGCGGTTGTAGGCTCATCCGCAATCAAAAGTTTCGGATTACAAAGCAAAGCCATGGCAATCATAACTCTTTGCCGCATCCCCCCAGAGAATTCATGCGGGTACTGTTTTAGACGAGCTTTGGGGTTCGGAATTCCTACCATTTCCAGGTATTGTTCGGCGCGTTGCAGGGCTTCAGCATTCGATAGCCCTTCATGACGCTTGAGCACTTCATTTAATTGCAGCCCAATCGTTAAAACGGGATTCAACGAAGTCATCGGATCCTGAAAAATCATCCCCATTGACTTACCCCGAATCATCTGCATTTCTTTCTCGCTTGCTTTAGCTAAATCCTTACCTTGGAAGATTATTTCGCCGTTGACGATCTTTCCCGGTGGATCCGGAATAAGCCGCATGATAGATTGAACGGTTACGGATTTTCCGCTGCCAGACTCACCAACAATTCCAATGGCTTCGCCTTCATCAACATAAAAGCTTACATCTGATACCGCTTTAACTTCTCCTGCATAGGTGAAGAAGGAGGTGCTCAAGTGATTGACTTCTAATAAACGTTTCATTTTCACGTCCTCCTTTACTTCCGCATTTTGGGATCGAAGGCATCACGCAGACCATCCCCAACAAAGTTAAATGCTAACATCAAAATAGCAATACTTAAAGCCGGAAAAATGAGAGCAAAAGGAAAAGATGGAATGTTCATTCTTCCTTCAGCAGCCATAAAACCTAAGCTCACATCCGGAGGTTGAACTCCTAATCCGATGAAACTTAAAAAGGCCTCGAGGAAAATTGCTGCGGGAATCTGAAGTGCAGCAACCACAATAATTTGGCCAATACTGTTGGGTAAAAGGTGCTTCATCAGCAATCTTTTGGTGTCTGCGCCCAAAGCCCGTGCAGCTAGAACAAATTCCTGCTCTCGCAGTGCTAAAATTTGGCCGCGAATAGTGCGGGCCATAGGAACCCAGTTAACTAGGCCCATAACAATGAAAATATTATGCAGGCCGCTCCCTAACGTTACCATGAGCAAGATAACATAGAGAAGATCAGGAACGCTGTAGATAACATCGATCACACGTTGCATGAAATTATCAACACGTCCGCCAAGATATCCTGAAATTCCACCGTAGAAGATACCAATCGTGAGATTGATCAAGACAGATCCAAACCCAATCAAAAGCGAAATTCGGGTTCCGTACATAACCCGAGTTAAAATATCACGTCCGAGCTCATCCGTACCGAAGGGGTGTACCCAACTCGGCTGAAGACGTGTTGACATCAGATCATTGGTGTAATAGTTATATTTGGAGAAAAAGGGACCAAATAAGGCAACTAGAATAAATAATGCGAGAATAACTAAACCAATCATGGCTAAGGGATTCATTTTAAATCTTCGCCAAGCATCCTGCCCGAGGGTTGTGCTTGGCCGGTTAATAACATCCGTCTTTAAATTTTGCTTTAATGGTGAAAAAACGTCAGCCGGTAAGCCCATTCTTACGCCCCCTTCTTGGAAGTCAATTTAATGCGGGGATCAACCAAAGTATAGGCGATATCCACCAACAGATTAAACAATACCAGCACAGTTGCAAACAATACGGTTGTCCCTAAAATAACCGGGTAATCACGGTTATTAATACTGGTTACGAAGAACTGACCAATGCCAGGAATATTAAATACGTATTCAACAACGAAATTACCCGTTAAGATATAAGCGAAAAATGGCCCCAAGAAGGTCACCACAGGAATAAGTGCATTGCGCAAAGCGTGCCGGAAGACAACAACATATTCTGACATTCCTTTAGCACGGGCAGTTCGGATATAGTCTTGATTTAAGACATCAAGCATACTTGATCGGGTTAAACGGGTAATCTGAGCAATCGGGTAAGCACTCAGCGCTATAGCTGGTAGAACCAAGTTAATGGGATCGCCCCAGCCAATCGGTGGAAAGAGGTGAGTTTTATAACCGACATAGAATTGCAGGAAGGTAGCAATGACAAAACTCGGCACAGAAACTCCAATCGTGGCCAGAATCGTAGCTAGATAGTCAGGCCATTTATTCTGTTTCAGGCCTGCGATAACTCCCATCAACGTACCTACAACTAAGGCCATGACTGTAGCTGTTAACCCGAGAGCAGCAGTCTTGGGTAAGCCATCATGAAACAAGTCGTTAACCGTCCGTCCTTCATAACGAAATGTGGGTCCGAAATTGAAATGGATCATATTGTTAAGATAGTCAACATACTGTTTGCTTAAGGGATCATTTAAGTGGTAACGTTGATTAATGTTCTCCATGACAGCAGGAGGCAGGACTTTTTCCGAAGAAAAGGGACCGCCTGGAATGGCGTGCATCAAGGAAAACGTTAAGGTAAGCACGAGCCAGATTACAAAAATTGCGGAAAGGATGCGCCCTAACAAGTAGCGTACCATAAGCTTCCTCCTTTAATCTTTAATAATTACATAAGAAGGGGCAAGTTTTTGAAACCCGCCCCTCCAAAAACTTCTAGTCTACAATGTGGTTTTTTGCGTAGATATTATTTTTTCTCAATTGTTACATTTTTGAAATCTACTATGCCCATCGGCGACTGCATCAGACCTTTAATATTGTCTTTTGCAACGTATTTATTAACATAGTAGTATATAGGCATAATTGGCATCTCCGCCATAAGTGTATTTTCGGCATCATGTAAAGCTTGATAACGAACTTTTGGATCTCCAGAGCTTTTCGCTGTGCTTATGGCCTTGTCATAAGCCGCATTGCTCCAACCCGTTTGATTATTTCCACCGTTTGTCACAAACATATCCATAAATGTCATCGGATCAATATAGTCGCCAAGCCAACCAGCACGGGCAACATCATACTGGAGATTTTTCTCGGACTGTTGATACACTTTCCACTCTTGTCCGGTGAGTTTGACATTCACTCCAAGGTTTTTCGACCACATATCTTGAATTGCTTGAGCAATCACGTTGTGATTACCATTCGTATTGTACAGAATGCTTACTTCAGGGAAGCCTTTACCGTCAGGGTATCCAGCTTCAGCCAAAAGTTGTTTGGCCTTGGCCAAGTCTTCTTTAATATAATCCCCTCCGACAGTGCGGAATTCTTTACCCGCTTCTGCATCTGGAATAGCACCTGGGGTATAAGCGTAGGCAGGTTGTTCACCCGCTTTTGTAATTTTCTCAACGATAGATTTTCTGTCAATAGCCATTGTTAAAGCTTGTCTCACCTTAGGATCATTAAATGGTTTTTTCGTAGTGTTGAAACGATAGTAATAAGTACCTAATTGAGGAGTAATTTTTAAAACACCTGAAGACTTTAAGCGATCTATATCTGCAACTGGAATGTTATCGGTTCCATCAAGTTGTCCTGCTTCAAAGGCAGTTAAAGCAGCTTTCGAATCTTCCACCAAGTTGAAGGTAAGCTCAGTTAGCTTAACATTCTTAGCATCCCAATAATTTGGGTTTTTAACGAGAACCATTTTGTCGTTATGGCTCCATGATTGCATCTTGAACGGACCATTACCAACAAAGGTTTCAGCTTTGGTATTCCAATCCTTTGTAGCTTTAGCTACCTTTTCATCAACCGGGAAATAAGTAGGGAAAGCTAATAGGGATTTGAAATATGGAGTAGGACTTTCAAGGGCTACTTCCAACGTCTTCTCATCAACAACCTTAATACCTACATCTTCAGCCGTAGCCTTTTTACCATTATAGGCTTCACCGTTTTTGATGTAGAAAAGTTGATAGGCATACTCGGCAGCAGCAGCCGGATCCAAAGCATGAAGCCAAGCCGCTTTAAAATCATTTGCTGTTAGAGGATCCCCGTTACTAAATTTAGTATCTTTGAGTTTAATGGTATATTTTAAGCCATCATCAGAAACCTTAATGTCATTGGCAATTGCATTTTGAGGCTGATTGTTCTTATCCAATCGAGTTAACCCTTCAAAAAGTTCCGTTTCCATGTTGGCCTCAGGTATACCGTTGGACATTTGTGGATCCAATGTCTTCGGTTCAGCTCCCGGATCCCAACTCATTTTCATGTCTTGTGCGGCTTGGTTACCACTTGTGCCACAGCCGGTCACAAGCAAACCTAAGACGAGAAGCGCCGATGTCAGGGTTGCTAACTTCTTGCTTTTAAACATTTTCTCATGTCCTCCCTTATCTACTCAATTTAAAGTTAGGTACAGTCCACATTACTATTACTGGTCTATTACTGGTCCCTACCACCTCCTTGAAGACCCTTAAGAATATTCTGGATTTAGATCCTTCCATTTTCTCATGTACATTTATCCTTCTCTAGTGTACAAGGGAAAAATAATTTTGTCTAATCAATTTTTTTGATTGATCAAGATTTACTTTTTGAACCGGAATTTTTATTTGTTTTTAATAATTTTCAACGATCTCTTCATTTTCAATCATAGGAATATCATCCACCCACAAATTAACCTGATTCATAACCATTGGCCAAATAATTGAAGCGCTGTTTTTGCCTCCGAATATTTTGTTTTCACCAAGCGCTAAATTAATACTTCCCAGTTGTTTTGTGTCATAGACCTGATACCCAATAATATCCCTAATCCACGGATTAAGACCAATCCCCAATTCCCCGAGAACGCGACGACCTTCTTCCCCCGACTCAAAGAATTCTTTCAGTTTAGCCTCATTCTTTTTTGCCGAGAAGCCAACAACTTTACCTTTAGCAAAATCAAGTCGAACTCCTTCAATCGCTTCTCCTTGGAAATGAACAAGATTGAAAAACGCCACACCTTCAACCGAATCCTCGACCGGAGCGATATAAACTTCGCCACTGGGTAAATTGATGACCGTATCCCCACTTTTAATATCGTCATCCGAGATAATTCCATCATCAATCATGGGGCGTCGTCCCGAAATCGACAATACTAAATTGGTTCCTTGTTCAGATTCAATCTTAACTGTTGTTCCCTTAGTAAGCACCTCAGCTACATACTGTGCCGAATATTCAAGTTCGTTATAATTAACATCAATCCCCTTCCAAAACATATCATGAAGTTGGAGAAAATTGGTATTCATTTCCTCTGCCAGAATTTGAGTTGGGTAGCCCAAAAATGCCCATTTCACTTTTCGTTTAAAAAGCTCGTTACGAACGTCAACCCAAGCATTTCGATAGATTTCAACCCGTTCTTGAGAAATGCCTTTCGTCAGAGAGGGTGTCACAATATGTTCAAGCATGATCATCGTGGTTACCGGCCGTAAGGTTTCGGCAAGCCGCCGAAAGTGCTTCTGCACCTCGCAGGGTTCTAATTCTCCGAGAACTTTAGATTTCATCTTCAAGGTTTCTAAGCATAATAAGGGATAAGCTCCAGCTCGCTGAATTTCAATGGCCAATGGCTCGGCCAAATCCATCTGATCAATTCCACCCATTAATCCCACGACTTCATTTGGGTTAATTCGCAAACATTCCTTGACAATTTTACGAGCTAAAGCTTCGACATCGACCTTAAGTCGATGGACTCTGCGCCAAGAAAGAATATCTTGAGTCACAAATTGTACAGATTTCGTCTCATTTTTCTCAAAGTAATCTCCTAACGATTGATCGATAAAATAATTATTGGCAATCGCCCGATAATACTTTTCGAGAATTCCACCTTTTTCTAACGTATAGTCGAGAGCAATTAGCCCATGTTTTTCTAATTCCTTGACATGATAGTGAATTTTCGACGATGACTGTTTGACTTTGTCCGCAATTTGTTTTGAAGTTAAGCTTTGTTTAATCAGCAATTGCAGAATTTCAATCCGAAGTGGGTCACAAACCGATTTTACCTTTTCTAGACTACTAAGGATACAGATATCTTTCATAAGACAATAACTACTCCCGTCTTCAAATAAATTATAATTTCTGAATTGCTATTGCAGATATCTAGTTTTTATTCGATAGCTATGACAAATATCCTCTTATCCATAAAATATTTTAGATCAATCAAATAAATAGGAGACAAGCTCCGTTACTTGCCTCCTCATAACCTGATTTATGTACTTACTAAATCTTAGCTCACTTTGCTCATGACTCTTAATTTATCTGCAAGCAGAGCGACGAACTCAGAATTTGTAGGCTTTTGACGTTCGATATTCATCGAATATCCAAAAATCCTTTTTAAGGTTTCAGTATGGCCACGTTCCCAGGCCAGTTCGATCGCATGTCGAATGCCACGTTCTACCCTACTCGGTGCTGTATCGTATTTTTTGGCAATAGCTGGGTAAAGCTCCTTCGTCACTGCACCCAGCAAAGAAACATCTTCCACAACCATAAGAATCGCATCGCGAATATACTGATATCCCTTGACATGAGCCGGGATTCCAATTTGATGCATCATCGAGGTAACTTCTGCGCTGAGATTCACACGGCTACCTGCATTTGTGACCGGGGACACTGAAGAAGGAATGGAGGCCGAGTTTAGGGATGATTCTTGCGTCAGACTCCGAATACGTTTCCCTAAAACTTCTAAGTCAAAAGGTTTAAGGATAAAATAGTCAACTCCTAACATCATCGCCTGATGGGTTAAGGATTCCTGTCCAAAGGCGGTTAACATGATGACTTTCGGTCTCGGTGCAGCGCTCCTAGCATTGATTCTTTCGAGGACACCTAACCCATCTAAATTCGGCATGACCAAATCCAGAATCACTAAGTCGGGTTCCTGTGCTTGTATCATTTCCCAAGCATCGACTCCATTATATGTTAGCCCAACAACTTGAAGATCCTCTTGAGTATGTAGATAGTCTTGTAACATTTGACATAAATTACGGTTATCATCTGCGACAACAATTTTGACCTTTTTACCCATTTTGCCATCATCCTGTCTTATTTTATTTACCGGACAATTGAATCTTTAGAGTCGTAATGTCCTTCTGCCTATCCGGTGACCTTATTATACAATATAAGGAATGTCGAAATCGCAAAAAATAAGTAAAACATCAGTCTTTGACGTAAGATGAATTTCCCTAGGGGAATACGTATTAATGGTAATTTATGTAATTACGTTTCGTCGTAAATTTATTTCATTTTAATCCATTTATTTTATAAGTGTTATTTATTTAAAGATTTAACGTGAATTAACTAGGATTAAGCAGAGAAATTTCAGAAAATCCTTTGAACCACTACCACATCGAGGATTTCTCCAAACTTTTGTCCAATTTCTCGATAGCGACCTGTTTCCTGAAATCCGAGCTTGCCAGCAAGAGCCAGACTCGCCTTATTTGTCCCCGTAATTAACCCCAACAGGGTATGATATCCCAGTTGCTGAGCGATCTGACATAGTGTCTCAAGAAGCTTTTTCCCGATCCCTAATCCTTGAAACTCTGACGCGATGTAGATTGAAAATTCTCCACTTGACTTATAAGCCGGGCGTGGGTGAAAGGGAGAGATACTGCCCCATCCCAGAATTTTTCCGTTCTTTTCCGCGACCACAAGCGGATAATAAGGGTCTTGATGGGTAAAAAACCATTGATTGGCTTTTTCTTCTGTGCGATTCACCAAATCAAAGGTTGCAACCGTGTTTTGGACTGCCCAATTGTATATTTCTGTTATCCGTTTTAAATCCAAACTATCAGCTTTACGAATTAGAACACTTAAATCCTGCATACTTTCTCTAATCCCCTTTGTCTACATAAGTACTCACCTTTATCCTACCATATTTATTGTGCTAGGTATAATCTTTCCTGGCACGGATAGAATAAGAGTTGATTATAAATTAAGGAGGTTCACTTAATGAATGCTTCAGTGGATAAAGATACCTGTATTGGATGTGGAGCATGTCCCTCGGTTTGTCCAGAGGTCTTTAAAATGGAGGATGACGGATTAGCGACCGCTTATGTAAACCCTGTCCCCAGTGAAATCGAAGCTTCGGCACAAGAAGCAGCAGATGGCTGTCCAGTCGACGCTATTCATATCGAATAATTTTTTTAATATTAATAATAAATAGAGCAAGTGGAAAGATCCACCTGCTCTATTTGTCACTCTATGGATAATTGTATTAGGTACTTAGGGCTTGATTTACTTTTTCACGCAGATCCTCAAGACCAATACGATCGATAAGTCGTCCTAATCTTTCATTTTGTTTTGCTGTTTCCTTGTAATAACCAACCACAGCATCCACAGCTGGGAGTAACTGATCCGGTTGGAGATTTTCAAGTAAAAGATTGGCTAGACGCGGTTTTACCCCACCATTACCGCCAACATACAAATGGTATCCCTTGCTCGTACCCATTAATCCAAGGTCAACATTCGCCGAATCTGTACATTTATTTGGACAACCTGCCACTCCAATTTTAAATTTAGAGGGCAAGGCCATTCCATGATAACGTTTATCCAACTCTGTCCCAATTCCTAAAGTCTCCTGCAGCCCACGCTTACAGAAGTCCGACCCTGGACAAACTTTGACACTGCGCACGCAAAGCCCTACAGCATGACCGGGGGCCATACCCAAATCCTCCCAAACTTTAGGTATATCCTCAGCTTTTAACCCTACAATGGCGATTCTTTGGGCTGAGGTAACCTTGATTACAGGAGCATTGTATTTTTCCGCTGCATCCGCAATTTTACGTAAAACATCTGGCGTTACGACACCAGCCGGGATATGAGGTGCAATAGCATACGTTTGCTTATCTGCTTGCAAAATTGCTCCTACCGGCTGCGCATTTGCTGCAGCTTGGGCCGACATTTCGCCTTGTTCCACTGTATTAATCTTCTCGAGAAGTTTTTCTGGATCTAGGTTATGCATCTGGGCAGCATTTTGGAGACTTTCGTTGACGGAAAACGGACAACCGAGACAATGTAGTCCCATTTCCTGCATCGCATCCACTGTTTTGGGATTTGCTGCCATAATATCTTTAAGTTTCATATCTAAAGTAAAGTTCATCAGTAACACCTCTCAACCATGAATAAGCATTGGCAGACAATGCGTACAGACATGTTTTTCTTCACCTTGGTATACATAGGTCAGTACCGGGGTGAGTTCACTCGTTGTTCCGCAGTGTTCACACTCTAATTCAAGATTCTCTTTCTTTGCTTCAGCCATATTAGGATACCCCCTTATCAAATTCTAGCTAAGTGTAGCATACTTTATCTATCAGGGTTGTGACCTGTAACACATCACAGTGTGTTTTTTAGAACACTTCTACCCTGAGCAGTGCAAAGACCTGTGTTCATTGTGAGCTAATCTCGATGCAAATATACACAAGGTAAAGAAAACTTGGCTTGCGCCAAGCCTCTGGCGCAGGCGGAAGCCTTAGTTGCACTTATGCTATCTGCCAAAAATTTATACTTTCTTACGAAAATGGACTACATTTTCATACATCCCTGTGAATCGGCAGGTTCATGGAAGTTTCTGTTAGTATAAAGAAAACCCGGCTTTCGCCGAGCTTTGCGATAAAGAAGACTTGGCCAAGCGCCAAAGAGCTGGCCTTAGTCGCCTTATCCTGCCGGACTTAACGACTTGCATCGTAGGATAAAGAAAGCCGCTGGTTGCACTTATCCTATCTGCCCCCAAATTTATACTTTCTGTTGGTACAAAAAAAAACGCGCACCTGCGCGTTTTGCTTACTTAGAACAAAATTATTCAGAATTTGACTGCCAGAGACTGAGACGTAATTTTGGTAATTTGGGAGATCTTCCACCCTTCGGGAGTGGATCGAGTTTCGATCGCATAGGTTGATGACAGTTTTTCATGCAGAGGAGAATCCCAGGAAATAGAGATCATCATGTTGTCTTGTGGCGATGAAGAATTTAGGAATTCAAGTTTCTTCATTGAAATAAATGGGTTCTTTTTGACAAGGTCCTTCAAACTCTCAACCTCATGTTTTCCCAGTGGCGTCATTTCTCGGCTTAACAGAAACTGATCGGCCAACTCCAATTGTCGGTTATCCAGGCAATTCCAAAACCGCTGAACCGCGACGCGTGGAGAATCCGCGAATTGGGGTTGGGCCATCGCACTAACCACTGCCTGGGGAGTCTTCCAAGCAATCATGACCACTAAACAACTCATAATAATCATTAAGAACCAGAGATATCGACTATGACGCATACTCACCCTCCTTGCTTGTCTTTATTATATTTATAGGAGGGAAAGTTAATTTCATGACATCTCATAAGTAAAAAATCTAAAACTCAATTGAAAACTTTGCGCAGGAAATTTAAAACGAACTCGGGTAGCCTTACATAATAAACTTTCATTGAGCTCACCTCTTTTCTCCTCCTAGTTTATGCTGAAGAAGGAAGCAATGAGTTACTATATAATTTGGTAATTGTTAACTGCTTCTTCAAGTTGGGCAACCAATTGCCTTTCTTCTTCTGTGCTCGCTGTAAAATAGAGACGACCAATAATTGAACTAATAATCTTCAAAACATCTTCAACCACAAGTACTTCCTTTAGCGCAAGCTGAGCGCTCGTTTCGATTAATGCAATTCCGAATTGATGCCCTACCCCGTCTTTCATCATTTTGGTACACGTTTTACCCAATAGCCGCATGACTAAGGATGCTTCCTGCGCATCCAACTGACGGATCGCATCAATCGTCGTTGTTAAACCCTGAACCATCCGTAACCCTACGTTTGTCCAATTGACTTGTTGATTATCCATTAAACAATCCCCCTAAGCTTGCAACTCCTTTGTGCCATACTATATGCCCCGAGGGATAAAGGGGTGAAAAAAGTTGTAGTGAGATATAACAAGCCCCGTACCTTGTTATGATACGGAGCTTGTAATGTCTAAAGAGACTTCACTTATTTTAGTTATTATTTCTTATTATTTCCCTAACTTAGGGACTTTGAACGTAGACACCATTAGAACGGCTAGAATTGCCAAGCAAATAGGGTAAACAAGCCAAGGCAGCATACCCCGAAAAATGAGGATTAAGCCCATAAAGCCTCCAGCAAATGTGATAGGCACACCCACAAAATAAGTATGAATATCAAGCACATTGAATCGGGCTAGGCGAACAGCTCCACATAAGACAAAGAGTGCCGCAAGAAGAATTCCCCAGTATCCAAGTTGGTCTTGCAATACGGCGCGATAGGTTAAGATAGCAGGTGCAACTCCAAACGAAACAAGATCACTTAAGGAATCCAATTCCATACCAAAATCCGAGCTTACGGAAAGTTTTCGGGCTACCTTTCCGTCCATGCTATCCATCAATGCGGAAAGAATGATTAACCCTGCTGCCAGCTTGAATCCACCATCCATGGTTAAAACCAAAGCCAAAAAACCAAAAAAGAGATTGGCTAGAGTAAATATACTTGGAATTACCCGGATATTAATGGAGTTATTATTCATCAGAAATCACTCTCCCAACAATGGTCTCTCCGCCACGAACTTTATCCCCTGCACTTACAATAACCTCTACATCCGGTGGAAGAAAGATTTCTGTACAAGAACCAAACTTGATCAGACCAAACCGTTCACCCTTTGTTAACATATCTCCATCTTTAACCCAGCAGACAATCCGTCGGGCCACGAATCCTGTAACCTGAGTCACTAAAATACGCAGATGTTCGTTTTCGATGCCAATAAAGTTCTTCTCATTAAGTTCTGAGGCATGACTTTTAAAAGCGGGAAGCATTTTTCCTTCCCGATAGGAACGATAAATAACTTTTCCGTCTATGGGCGACCGATTAACGTGGACATTAAAAAGGCTCAGAAAAATACGAATTCGAATGCTCTCACCCTTAAAAAGGCGTTCTTCGAAAACGCGTTCAACATCCATAACGACACCATCCGCTGGGGAAACTAAGGTCAAGGCGTCGTCAGGAATTTTTCGTTCTGGATTTCTGAAAAAATATAAAACAAATAAGAGCAATACCCCCGGTAAGATTGCTAATCCTGGCCAAAGCCAATAGGCAAGAATCGTTATCAGAGCGAGGACTGCAATATATAACCACCCATCACGCGAAACGGGATACTGTTTCACCTAAAATATGACCTCCCTCTCTCCAATTTCCTCTAGTTTATCACCTTTCTTAAATTTATAAAAGCTCTTCGTTGGGATATTCAGCTTCAGCCCACTGCTCGATTCTCGTCAGAATCTGTTCGTGTCCCTCGCGAACATGGGTGTGAAGCGGCAAAGAACCGAGAAAGACCTTGCCATATCTCTTCTCCATCACTCGCGCATCTAAGAGAATAACAAATCCCCGATCCGTCTTCGAACGGATGAGACGTCCAAAACCTTGTTTAAACCGCAAAACCGCTTCAGGTAATAAAAAGTCTTGAAATGAATTTTTCCCTTTTTGCTCTAAATATTCAGACCGTGCAGCAATCAGTGGCATACTTGGAGCCCAAAAGGGGAGTTTAAGCAAAATAACGCAAGATAATCCATCACCCGGGATATCGATTCCTTCCCAAAAACTATTAGCCCCGAGCAAAATTGCCTTGGGATTCTCGAGAAATTCAGCAAGAATCGAAGCTCTGCTCCTATTTTTTCCTTGTGCTAACACCTCAATTCCTGTAGGTTCTAGCAAACTCTTTAAGGGTTCTTCAACTTGCCGTAATAATTGATGAGACGTAAATAAAACTAAAGTTCGTCCTTTCATCCGGACACCAACATCGCCTATAAATTGCGTCACTGCATCTATTTTAAATAATCCTGGATCTCGGGTATTCATTAAATCTTTGACAATCAAGAATTGCATTTGCAGATCATAATTAAATGGAGAATGAACATCTAAGGCAACAGTCTTAGGGGGCAGACCCACCTCTGTGAGATAATGGTCAAAGGAACCTTCTATACTGATGGTCGCCGAGGTTAATATCGCAGCATCTAGCTGATTAAAAAGTTTTTCGCGAAGAAGATCACTCACTTCAACTGGCGAAGTTTTGAGATATACTCTCTGTCCATTGATCTCCAACCAACTGACACGCGCAGGATCATCAATTTGCAAAAGAAGTTCGAAACACTGTTGAAGAAGTTCGATCGCTCGAATTCGAGCCGTTATCTCATAGCCAAGCTCAGTTAATTCATCGATTTCTAAACCATTTAGCGATTGTAACATTGAATTGAGGACTTGTTTAAGTCTTTTCAACCGGCCAGTCATATTTTCGATCTGGGTGGCGAAATAAATCCACCAGGCTTCCTGCCGAGATTGTGGCGTTAAACGTATAGACTGACCAAGTCCGAGAATTTGCCTCAGCGAGGGGAAAAGTTCTTCTGATTGTTCCAAAATTGAGTCACAATCATCAGGTAATTCTAACCAGCTCACTTGAAAACTCTCCCAGACATCCCTGGGCATGATCTGATTCCAAAATCCCTGTTTCGATTTTATCCCCCCATAAAGGCTTGACCCTATAGGACGATAAACTTGCTCCAAGGCCCTATTCAACTGTTCCTGGCTCACATCTTGTCCGAGTTGTTCCAAGGCAGCTTGATGAAGATGGTGAGCTTCATCGATAACTAGTTCGTGATATTCGGGAAGAACATTATGATCTGCTTTGACATCAGCGAGTAATAAGGAGTGATTGACGACCACAACATCTGCTTCTTCAGCCTTTCGCCGTGCTCTCAGCATAAAACAATTCCCTGATTCCGGGCATTTCTGGGGAACACAACTTTCATTCTCCGCGTTGATATAAGACCAGACCCGGGAAACACCATAAACCTGAGCAATTTCCTGCCAATCTCCAGTTTGGGTTTCACTTAACCAAACCAAAATACTGGCTAAAACAATGCGTTCCCGATCTGTCAATTCTGAAGGATAGGTTTGGAGAGTTAACCATTTTTTCAAACAAAGATAATTGCTTTTTCCTTTGAGCAAAGCTCCACGAAATCCGAATGGCAAAATATCCGTTAAAACGGGTAAATCCTTTTGATAAAGTTGCTCCTGCAAAGGAATGGTATGGGTAGCTACGACGACTTTCTTACCTGTTTTCCGAGCCCACCACAAAGCGGGAATCAGATAGGCATAAGATTTACCTATCCCAGTGCCTGCTTCAACAACGAGATGATGTGAAGATTGTAAAGCCTCTGAGACAGCCTGAGCCATCTGGATCTGACCATGGCGGCTCTCATAACTGAGGAGCTTATTTTCCAATAGACCTTTAGGCGCAAAACAGGATTGAATCCAATCTCCTGAATCGGGAACACCCTCTAAAGTAGGCTCTTGAAAAAAAAGTCCCTCTCCCTCCAAAGCTAAACCGTTACGAATCGACCGACTCGGAAATTTTCTACTGATTTCTTGTTCCAGCGCTTTGAATAGGCTTTGCTCACTGAGCCCTTCTAAAAGAGGAAGAGCTCGTGCATAAAAGCCGAGATCAAATTCCATTCCCTTCTGCCAACATTCCTCCAGCAGCTTCCAGGAAGCCCAAGCATCCGTTTGGGCCCGATGCAACGATTCTGTTATTGGCAAATTAAGTTTCTTCACTAATTCAGAGAGCCGATAATGGTGCATGCTTGGGAAGAAGATTTGGGCAAGTTTCCAGGTATCCCAAACCGTTTGGCGAAATTTTGTACCTAGCTGGCATTCCAAAAAATCAAGATCAAAACGAACATTATGTCCAACAAGGATAGCTCCGTGTAAAAATTGAAGAATTTCTTCCCTATAATCCTGCAAACTTAATCCCTGTTGCAGCTCAAGTTCAGAAATCCCTGTTAATTTCAATAGTTTGGTTGGCACCGCATGTAAGGGCTTAATTAAGAAGTGTTGAAGGACAGGATCTTTGCCATCTTCAATACACCAGGCTGCATATTCAATGATTTCATCCTGTTCCGTGTTTAATCCGGTTGTTTCCAGATCTAAAACGACAATTTTTCCCGTGTACATATCCCTGCCCCTTTCTCCCTGTCATTGTACACAGTTTCCCTTGCCGAATCAACGGAAGAGTCACTTCTGTCCTGAAGAATAAGCAAGATATAAGTAAGAAATAATTACAGAAAGAGGAATTAGCTTAAATATCGCGAACTAGTATACTTGTGCGTATACATACTTCTAAGGAAGAAGGTTAACTCCTTTGAGTCGTAACCCTAAAATCTATCGTTGGTTTGCTCTTTTGTTGCTACTTCTCCTTCTTATTCCAGGCTGTGCGAGCAAATCCGGATTAACCCAAGATGATAATTACTCAATTACCGTTATCTCTCCCAATGGTCAAACGCAAAATATTCCCGTTCGACTGAGCTGGAATTCGAATATGGTCGTCGTGCAAAAGCTCCTCATGGAAGCTACCTTTATCATCAGTGATTTACAGACCAAAGAAAACCCGCTTGATGAATCTAACCTTGCTGATAAAAGTACCATATTACTCAAGGCTCAATTTTCCCAGAGCCGCGTTTTTCATTTAACCATCGACGAGCACGTTCAAGATCTAAAGCTTAACTCCATCAAAATTGAAGTGGCAGGTCTTCATCCAGGACGCGTTATTCTAAATGAAGACATGATTTTACAAGGGATACCTGATCCGAACTTAAAGCCTGCCTTTGATGAATTTATAAACATGCTTCGCACCTCAACCTCAGAGAGCTTCTAGCTTATAAAGATAAAGAAAACTTGGCTTGCGCCAAGCCTCTGGCGTAGGCGGAAGCCTTAGTTGCACTTATGCTATCTGCCCCAAATTTATACTTTCTGTTAGTATAAAGAAAACCCGGCTTTCGCCGAGCTTTAGCGATAAAGAAAACTTGGCTAGTACCAAGCCCTAGCGAAGGTGCTAGCCCTAGCGAAGGTGCTAGCCCTAGTTGCCTTATCCTGCCGGACATAAATACATGCATCGTAGGATAAAGAAAACTTGGCTTGTGCCAAGCAAAGCGAAGGCAGAAGCCCTAGTTGCACTTATCCTGCCGGACTTAACCACTTGCATCGTAGGATAACGAAAGCCGCTGGTTGCACTTAGAGTTTATCTGCCCAAAACTTATACTTTCTGTTAGTACAAAAAAGCAAACCAAAAAGATCAATAAAGTCAGCTGGAATTAAAACTCCAGCTGACTTTATTGATATGCCCATTTATGACCCCCAAAGCAGAGGTGTTTAGTTCAGTGAAGACTCCTTTAAGGGACTAGGATAATGCGAACAATAACGGTTAAACCCGAATACATAGGCGGCCAGCTTTTCAAGTCGAAGATGTTTCCAATCTTGAAGCTCAAGAACCTCACCAAAACGATTTTTCGCGATTCCATCACTACTGATCCAACCTGGGAGCCCCTGTTCTGACAACCGCAATTCCCAAATAATCTTTCCTTCGGAATTTTCCAGCGTAATAATCTGTAGCCCACATCTTGCGTGATAGATTTCAACCAATTTGGTCAGTAAACCATAGATTTCATAATCTATGGTTGGGTTTACTACAGGCAAGGCAAGATAGTCATGGATCTCAGCCGCAATCTCAGGCGCCCTCTTTCCTGAAGCATAATACTGTAACAAAGGGACATTTAAGGATTTATAATTTAGATATCCTGAGCGTAAGTTGATAGTCAGGGGCTCTTCTAAAGAATCGAAAATCACATCTAAGGTATTATGATTCATACTTATTGTCCCGGCATGGTTTCTAATAAGATGATACGCGACTTGATAGGCAAGAATATGTGCCGAAACCTCGTTCTCCTCCCGAAATGTACGGGAACTGCATTCCTTTACGGGGTTATAGAGTGACAATGCAAATCTCATTTTGAATACACCCCCCACTATATCACTTTTATTTGCTCCTATTATATACGATGTCACTACTACTAATCTATATAAATATTTATAATTTTCAAAAAATTTTTTATAGGTCATTTCCCTCTGTTTTAATAATAAGAATACTTCCATTTATTTTAGTATTTTTCTTCCACTACTTCAAACATTTGTGGCGTCGCCTGCTTAAAAGCTTTATTTTCCCCGACTTTATCGGTCCAGTTTGCAAAAGCATTCCTGTTTTCCCACTTCGAAAAAAGTAAAATATCATCAGTATTGATTTGTTGGTTAATGGATGCAAATTTAAATCCCTCAACACCTTCGACGTTCTTTAACCCCGAGCGGATATCTGCCAAAACTCGGTCCTGATCAGTACCATGAAACGTGTGAACGACTGAAAGCATGCTTGACCCCCCCCTTGTCCATCTGTAGTATGTTTCCTTTATTTTATCCCGACATTTCATCTTCCATACTCTTTTAGAAGTAACCACTTGAAATTATTGAGCATAAGCTAGAGTGAGCAGATCTTAACCTGAAAGAGATCGTCTTTTATTTCTCTGCATGCTATACTAGATATAGAAAAACTCACGAGCATGACAAAAGGAGGATCGTGATGAAGCTGATTTACAATCGAACGGACTTTCCAAGTGGCCGTTCGCATATCCTCATGCGTGATGTTGACTCACCTAGTCCGGAACTTGTCCATTTTGTTCTGGTGCTAACCAACAAAGGAACGCTCTGGGTCGATGTTTTTTGGCCTTATGATGAAGAATCTGAACGGTATACCCGACGCATCTCTGAACAACAATACTGGCAAACCTTCCGTGAATGGCGCCTCAATGGGGTTAAGCTCGGTAATAGTGAACGGGTAGCTGAGAACTTAGCACGTAAACAACTTTCCCTTAAAAACCAGAGAATGGCGGATGCTTAAAGCTGAGCTTCCCTAATAACAGCTACTTAGATTAGCAATAATATTTGCATCGTCGAAGAAAGACATAAGCCAATCATAATACCCCATCGAGTAGACGACTTAAAGAGTCTATTCGATAGGGTATTTTTTATACTAACAGAAACTTCCATGAACCTGCCGATTCACAGGGAGGTATGAAAATGTAGTCCATTTTCGTAAGAAAGTATAAATGTTTGGCAGATAGCATAAGTGCAACCAACGGTTTTCTTTATTGGCGCTGACGTTTTGAGGAAGACCCCAGGTCTTTTTGTAAAGCGCGTAACGCCTGTCGGGTATCAAAATTAAGAAGCTGTTCCAGGTTCGGTGGATCGGGGTTACCTAAATTTATCTTTTTTTCTGGGTGTCTTCGGCGACGATTTTTGGAGGACTTCGAAGTTTTACCTGAATAATCCTGGCTGATGTTTAACTGCTTCATTTTAGTTGCCGATGCTTTAAGCCCACTTTGGGCATGATGACCTGGTTTCTTTTGTTCGACCTTTTCGGTAGTTGAAGGGAAATGACGCTCGACCCACTCCCGGACGATCTCCGGGTTCTTCGTAACGACAAAGGCTTCTTGAATTGAGCCATTGCTTTTTAGAAGCAATTTACATCCGGTCTGAGTTGGATATTTATAGACGATGCCACGTTCTGGAGAGCCACTCACCTCAATCACACCAGGAATAATGTCAGTTACTTCAAAACACTGCCCTAATTCCTCTAACCAATTGAGTGCATCTTGGATGATTCCATGTTCTCTTTTCACTTTATTACGTCGATATTTCATCTTACTCACCCTCAATGCTTTAGTTCTTAGAAATAGAGGTGCTTGGCCTGAATTCCCGTGTTGTCAATTTTTAGTAATCCTATGGAGTATTTCAGTTCACGCCGTTTAGCTGTAGGGGAACCCGGATTAAATAACAAAATTCCTTCTCGCCACTCGATATAGGGGGAATGACTATGTCCAAAGACGATAACATCAACTGTACCTTTTGGGAAAGCTCGAAAAGCGCGTTCTGGAGTCGTTTTTCCTTGACCATAATCACCATGAATCAAGCCAAGCCTTTTCCCCTCGCAAAGAACAATTTTTTGTTCGGGCAATTGATCAAGCTCCCAGCCATCACAATTACCTTGAACGGCCTCTACCGGTGCCAGACTTGCTAAATCCGTTAAGACTCCCGGATTCAGAATATCACCCGCATGTAAGATGAGATCAACTTCGGCTAACTCCTCCCAGACTCGCGTTGGGAGAGTCTGACCTACACGGAGATGAGTATCCGAAAGTACTCCAATGATCACCTTGATTCCTTCTTTCGGCATTGTAGTAGAAAACCGATCACGAGCAGAAAGAATAATGACAGAATCCCACTGATAATGAAAGTAACTCTTGCTCCCCAAAAATGGGATAAACTACCTGCATAAAAACTTCCAATCGGGGTCATTCCTCCGAAGACGAGAGAATAAACGCTCATCACTCGACCTCGGAACTCATTCTCAACAGTCAATTGGATGAGCGAATTTGCTGAAGCTGTAAAGGTAATCATTGACCAACCCATGAAGGCTAGCATAAGAGCCGCTGCCCAGTAGTTTGACTGTAATCCCAGGAAAATTGAAAATACAGCTAGCCCAATCGCTCCCACAAATAAGGTTCTCACTTGAGGCATGCTCCCGCTTCTTACTGCAACAGTGAGCGCGCCTATAAGAGCGCCACACCCCATCGCACTCATTAATATGCCATAGCCCAGCGCCTGCTGGTTAAGTTCCAATTTGGCTAAAACGGGAACTAAAACATTAAAGTTCATCGCTATCGCACTGAGAAAACCCAGGAGTGAAATCGTGAATAAGATCGTTGGCGTTTTACGGATATATGATAAGCCCTCTCTAATTTCCGGCCACACTTTACCCTGTTTTGGAATAGACCCAGATTTTGGGGCATTGATTGGCAAAAAAAACAAAATCGTAATAACCCCAACGAAACTCACACCATTGATCAAGAAACACAACGTAGGGCCCCACACCCCCATGATGATTCCCGCAATTGCCGGGCCAATTATCCGTGCGCCATTAAAAATTGCCGAATTCAAAGCAATAGCATTTGTGAGATCTTCCCGTCCGGCCAGTTCAATGATATAGGATTGCCGAGCTGGAACATCAACCGTATTCGCTACCCCCAGAATAAGGGCTAAAATGAGCAACATCCAATACTGAATCAGCCCAGTGCCCACAAGGATCGCTAAGACAAAAGCCAATAACATTAAGGTTGTTTGCGTCAAAATGATAATTCGACGTTTAGGCATTCGATCGATCCACGCCCCAGCGTGCAAAGAAAACAACAGCATCGGGAGAAATTGCATTGCTGTTACTAACCCCAATAAAAATGGTGAATTCGTTAATTGCAAAACAAGCCAAGCTTGACCAATATTTTGGGTCCATGTACCAGTCAATGAAATAATTTGTCCGAACCAAAACCAACGAAACGGTCCATGCGCCAGAGCTGGAAACGCTCGGTAAAATCCACTATTCTGGGCTATATTATTCATAAGTCTTCCTTACTTCTACTCGATTGGAAAAAAAAGTTGCGCCATTACCCATGTCTGCCAAGCGGCTAGGAGTTAAGGCATTAATGCCAAAGCCTTGTTCATAATCACGTGGCCACCAGACCCCGAGAGCAACGACAACCCCACGTAAAACACTCTCACGAACTGACGCTTTTAGTTTACATATTCCTCGGTCATTATAAACCTCAACGTTATCCTTTTCCTGAATACCACGAGCTTTGGCATCTTCCGGATTAATCTCCAATTGGGGGCCCTGCCAGCGACTTTGCACACTTTTAAGTTGGGCGAAAGTAGAATTAAGAATGAGATGATGAGGGGGAGAAATGAGCATTAAAGGATGGTCTGGATCCTGTGTCTCTGGCCCTTCCTCAAGGGGAATATAGGTTGGAACTGGAGACAAACCCATCGCCCGCGCCCGTTCAGAATAAAATTCAATCTTGCCACTTGGTGTTCCCGGCTTTTGTCTAACAAAGGGGATTTCCTCCATTTCCACAGGAATATAACGATCAACTTTTAAGCGTTCCAAATTTATCCCTTGCTTCTGGAGGGCTGTAGTATTTAAAGCGCTCCGAGCGATATCCTCCGTAGTCTCCTGGAAACAGTCATCGTTAAATCCCATCCGTTGCGCCAGTTCTTGAAAAACTTCGATATTGGGTTTACTTTCACCTAGGCGAGGAATAATGGGATCAGCCCATTGGAGGAGACCATGCCAATAACTGACATAAAGATCTGCATGTTCTAAATGGGTCGTTGCCGGTAAAACGAGATCTGCCCAACGAGCAGTATCTGTCCAAACCTGCTCATGAACTACCGTAAAGAGATCTTCCCGTGCCAACCCCTCTAAAACTAGTTTTTGTTCAGGAGCTACTGCAGCAGGATTACTATTGTAAACAAAGAGTGAGTAGATAGGGGACTGTAGTTCTGTTAAAGCCCTGCCCAATTGGTTCATGTTCACAACTCGAGGAGAGGACTTTAAGAGATCGGGGCGTTCAACCGCATTTTTATTCAAGGGGAAATAACCCGAGTTAAATTTAATTAGGCCGCCTCCCTGGTCCTTCCATGCTCCTGTAAGAGCGGGTAAACAGGCGATAGCCCACGTCGACATGCCGCCATTATCATGATGTTGAAAACCATTACCAATTCGGATGAAACTGGGGTGAGCATTGGCGTAGTCATGTGCCAATTTGATAATCCGTTCTTCAGCTAAACCCGTAATTTTCGCCACACGCTCGGGTGGATAACTCTTAAGTTCAGCTCTAAATTCTTCAAATCCCTGGACATGGCCCCCAATCCAAGCTAAATCGTGCAATCCATCCCGAACGATAACGTAGGCCAATCCCAGCGCCAAGGCCCCATCTGACCCAGGAAGGATTTGATAAAATTCATCAGCCCATTCTGCTGTCTTATTCCGGTGAACATCGATCACCACAATTTTTGCTCCATTTTGACGAGCTTGATTCGCTAGCAAGGCTTGATGAAGATTCGTTTCTAAAACATTTATCCCCCAAAAAAGAAGGAAACGCGCTTTGACCGTTTCAAGAGGGTTGACTCCCCGTGACGTGCCATAGGCCATTTGATACCCGACATTGCCTGCTTCCGAGCAAATCGTCCTTTCGAGTTGACTTGAACCTAAGCGATAGAAAAATCGACGATCCATGCTCGCTTTATTAATGATTCCTTCTGTACCTGCGTAGGAGTAGGGCAGAATGCACTGTGGCCCGTATTCCTCAATCAAAGCTTGCCATCTCTGGGTAATCTCGGTCAGGGCCTCCTCCCAAGAAATTTGCTTGAATTGGCCGCTTCCCTTGGGACCACTTCTCTTCATTGGAAAAAGCACACGATCTGATCCATAAACGCGTTCTGCATAATACCTCGCTTTTTCGCAAATAACCCCTTGAGTCACAGGCTGGGACGGATCCCCTATAATTTTGCTGATTCGGCCCTGCTCGAGTTCTACTTTCCAAGCGCAGGTATCTGGGCAATCATGAGGGCAAACAGAATACTTGATCTCCACAAACTCCACCCCTTCTCACCTAGAAAAGATGCACCGCATGCAGGCGGTGCATCTTAATCATTTTTTTCACATCTGCCTGTCACTCCGATATTTTCTGAGGCTCATGGGTCTTCAAAACATGATAATACGTATCTCGTTCGACTGCTGTTAACCCAAGCTCATTGATGAGGTGAACCAATTCTGACTCCGTTTGCAATTGAGGCGTGGAAGCCCCAGCCGTGTGGTATATCTTCTCTTCTCTAACAATCCCATCTAAATCGTTGGCACCAAATGTTAAGGCCATTTGCGCAACTTCCGGACTAGAGGCTACCCAATAGGCTTTAATATAATTAAAATTATCTAAGATAAGGCGCGAAACCGCAATGACCTTCAAGGTTCGCATTGCACTCGCTGGAGTAATCGAGGAGAAATTCGTGTTTTTCGGATGGAAAGCTGTCGGAACTAAAGCATAAAAACCACCTGTTTCATCTTGGAGCTCTCGCAAAGCCAATAAATGCTGGATAAGCTCTTCATCTGTTTCGATGATTCCAAAAAGCATATTGGCATTGGAAGGAATTCCTAAGCGATGAGCTGTCCGATGAATTTCCAACCATCTTTGAGCACTCAATTTTCCTGGGCATATTATATCCCGGACACGTTGGCTGAAGTTTTCAGCCCCACCGCCAGGGATGAAATTAACCCCAGCTTCTTTCATCTTTAGTAAGATTTCCTCAACCGGAACGTTCTCCAGTTGTGCATAATAATCATATTCAGCTGCCGTAAACGCTTTAAGACTTATCGAAGGAACTGCTTGACGAATTTTAGCAATCAGGTCCATGTAGTAGGAAAAGGGAAGTTCAGGATGGATTCCTCCGACAATATGGATCTCAGTAGCCCCTAAAGATGCGTAATGCTCCGCTTTGCGAACAATTTCCTCGACGCTCATCGTATAAGACCCTTTTTCACCGGAGTCTTTCCCAAAAGCACAAAAACCGCACCGAATTTTACACACATTACTATAATTGATGTGACCATTATTATTAAAATAAACCTGATCTCCCGTTAAGATTTTTCGCTTTTCATTGGCTAAATATCCTAAACCCAGCATATTTGTCGTTTCTAACAATTTGATTCCATCTTCTAAGGTTAAGCGAATATTCGCCTCTACTTTTTCAAAAATATCTTCTAAGCCGCGTGCTAACGATTCCAAAACATTTCCTTCTTCCTTGCAAAAATCAAGCTTCTAAAATTATATCATAATTTTCAGCAGAGACGAAAATAATATCTCTTAGTGATTAAAAAGAAATAAGGCGTCGACTCTTTGTCCACGCCTTAAAACGATCAATGAAGATAGCTACCATAGCTTGTTCTTTGCATTCTTATCGCTTTTCTCACTTCATTAGCGACTCTCCACGTCTCCTGATATTGTGGGGTTAATAGATTGAGTCGCCCGCTATGTTTATCGATCAGAATATCTACTGAAGGCTTCTTATCCTGAACTTTTTCTCCAGGATGGAGGATGTCGATTCCTATTTTATCTTCATCATATTCAGGTGGAACTAAATAATTGAGAACCTCTTCTGTGGCCTCAATAAGTTCGCTAACCTGGTCTTGAGGATATCCTTCGCGAAGGAGGATATCTTTTACTTGAGTCAGAGGATGATCAAGAGTGAGCAGCATCTGGGCCCGTTGCACAAGATTATAGTCAATATCCACGACGCCACCTCTTTTTCTGAAATGTTTTACATTTACATTTTCCCCTTTCCGATTAAATCGAATACAAGCTAGTTCTTGACGAACTTGGAGAACTTGTCCAACCATTCAAATAATTAAATAGGAGGCTTTCCATGTCTAAATTTTTATCTTTTCCTTTTCTCGTCGCTGCCTTTTCAGGAATAGCGATGGCAGTTCAAGGCTCCTTGAATTCCGTGCTCGCGCAAAAAACGCACCTCTTAGCTGCAACCTTAGTTGTTCATATCATTGGTGTCGTCGTATCCCTTATTAGTGTTTTGTTTCTTCACATTCCCGTTGTTCAATTTAGCTGGTTATCTATACCTTGGTACCTTTATCTCGGTGGAGTTCTGAGTGTCGTTATCATTGGCTTAGTTGCTCTGAGCATTCCTAAAATTGGCGTATGTAACGCAACAACGGCAATTATCATTGGTCAAGTTGGAGCGGCCCTGATCATCGATCATTTTGGCTGGCTAGGAATTGAACGGTTACCCTGGAACTCGTGGCAGATTCTCGGCTTAGTCCTTTTTGCCGCGGGAGCGAAATTACTCTTTGTCTAAACTTCATCCTGTTTTCGTTCGCGTTTCAATCACGGCCATATTGGTTATAATCGAATAGACTTCCTCACTTACCGTAAATTTAAGGATTTGCCCGTTCGCGGCAAGGATCACCGAATTCTTACTATCGGCGTTTTTATCCCTGTTAATTAAGTTGGTTAGAAAAGTATAGGTTTCACTCGTAACCGAAAGTTGTTTAAATTCCCCATCAGCTACAAATATTACCCAATACCCCGCCGAGACCTCGCTGTTATTCCCATATAGACCTTTGATTACACTGGAGGAGTATCCAGGATTAAGCAAGCTTGAAGTTTCCTGGGTAAGGTTGCTCGAATCCAGATTCAAGCCGAAATTATTAACCTTATTAGTATCTGAGGCAACGGTTGTTGTAGGATCGGATAAACGGGAATATACATCCTTAAAGAAAGTGGGAAAGATGAAAAAGCCCACAACCCCAATAATCAACACCCAAAATGCCAAAGCCTGTAAGTCCTGCCAATCATTACGTGGGTGACGTCCCCAGGAATTCGGCATAATCATCCCTCCCTGTTAGTTTTTACCTCTCTCAATACTATACGAATAAACCTGTGCTGTTATGATAATCGCCTAGGTTAAAACTTGCATCTGGGCACTTCACCCACTAGAATAATAGAGAGGTGTGTGGAGGCAATGGAGATTTTACGTCAAAAATTAAGTTTGTTACCAGAAAAGCCTGGAGTTTATTTAATGAAGGATGCGACCGATCAGATCATCTATGTTGGGAAAGCCAAGATCCTTCGTAATCGAGTCCGCTCTTACTTTACTGGTTCGCATAATGGCAAAACTCAAGTGATGATTAGTCAAATTGCCGATTTTGAAACGATCCTCACAGATTCTGAAGTCGAGGCCCTTGTACTCGAATGTAATTTGATTAAAAAATATAATCCGAAATATAATATCCTTTTAAGAGATGATAAATCTTATCCTTTTATCACGATAACAGAGGAACTGCACCCGCGAATTATGGTCACCCGGAAAGTAAAAAAAGGCTCTGGCAAATACTTCGGGCCCTATCCCAATGCAACTGCTGCGAAAGAAGCCTCTCGTCTGCTGAACCGACTTTTTTCCTTCCGCAAATGTCGTCATATTCCGTCCAAACCCTGTCTTTACTATCATCTTCATCAATGTCTCGGTCCTTGTATTGAAGAGATCCCGTCAAATGCTTATGAACAAATGCGTAAAGAAGTAACCTCCTTTTTAAAAGGAGATCAGCATAAAATTCTCGATCAGCTTGAGCAAAAGATGCGGAATTCCGCGGAAGCCTTAGAATTTGAAAAGGCGAAGGAATACCGCGATTTAATCGTCGATTTGCGGAAAATCGGTGAAAAACAAAATATAACCCTTAATGATTTTGTTGATCGGGATGTCGTAGGTTATGCCCTTACTAAAGATCAAATCTGTATTCAAGTCTTCTATTTGCGTCAAGGAAAATTATTGTCCCGGGATAACTTTATCTTCCCCTTCTATGAGGACCCCGAAGAAGCTTTCATTTCTTTTCTGGCCCAATTTTACACGGATAAGATCACACTTCCCCAGGAAATTCTTGTCCCACCGATCGATATCTCGCTCTTATCTCATCTCTTCCCCATCCTTGCTCCCCAAAAAGGACAGAAGCGAGAATTGGTGCATATGGCCATGGAAAATGCCAATAAAACCCTTCATGACCAAATTACGCTTGAAGTGCGACATATTGAAGAGAACCTTCAAGCCTTAGAAGATTTGGGCAAACTCTTAAATCTTTCCTCTCCCCGCCTCATTGAATCCTTTGATATTTCCAATACAGCGGGTACCAATACTGTAGCTGGCATGGTTCAATTTCTTGATGGAAAACCGAATCGACATAACTATCGTAAGTATAAAATTCAACCTATGGTTAACATGGATGACACTGCTGCTATGCGTCAGGTCATAACCCGTCGCTATACCCGACTCAAACAAGAAAACTTACCCCTACCTGACCTGATTTTATTAGATGGGGGTAAAGGCCAAATCAGTGCTGCCCTTGATGCTCTTCACTCCCTCCAACTTAATGTCTCGATTGCCGGGATGGTGAAAAATGATCGTCACCAGACAGCAGGCTTGTTGAATGAAAAAGGGATTTCTGTTCTGATTGAAAAGGACTCACCCACCTTCCATTTATTAGAGCGCATCCAAAATGAAGTTCACCGTTTTGCCATCACCTTCCATCGTCAGCAACGTGCCAAAAATATGATTCTGTCTGAATTAGATGGTATACCTGGAGTAGGACCCAAGCGCCGTCAAAACCTTCTTCGCTACTTTAAATCGACGGTTAACGTTCGTACAGCCAGTTTGGAAGAACTTCTGGACGCAGGCTTACCCGCTCCAATCGCCGAAACGGTCTATCACCATTTTCGGGAGGAAAAAACCCTATGATACTCAACTATCGTGTGGAACTATGCCGGGAATGCTATTACAAAAGAACCCAGCAGTGTCGTAAAACCGACCTCTATATTCACAATTTAACGTCAGCCGAACCCGGTGGGGAGTGCAACAGATATAAACCTGTTCCCTGGCTCCCACGCTAAACTTTGAATCAAAAGTAGCTTGTGGAGTTTTAGAAGCACCATCAGAGGCAGACCTAAGGCTTTTTAAGAGTAGGGCATTAAAAAGAGAGTAGCAAAATTGCTACTCTCTTTTAATGCTCAGACTGCTAGTTGGAAACTCTTTTTGCCCCCACATAGCGGGAAGCATAGTAACTGTCTGATAAACTTGTGGTCCTAACTCCACTATTCGAAGCATGCATAAAACTTCCTCCACCAACATAGATGCCGACGTGGGAAGCCCCTTTGGCATAAGTCGAGAAAAAGACCAAATCGCCAGGTTGTAATTGATCTCGAGAAACAGCGGAACCTACTCCATATTGATCATAAGACGTTCGTGGTAAATTTACTCCTGAACCTTTAAAAACATATTGAGTATAACCAGAACAATCAAACCCGCTTCTGCTCGTTCCTCCAAAAACATAAGGTATACCCTGAAGGCTCATTGCATTACGAATCAACACGGAGGAATCAGTACTGCTGCTCCGTGATACTTGGGTTTGTTGCTTAGTACTGTTTGTACTAGCAACTTGCTTCGGTTGGTTCCCAGCCTCGGTTTTGGCGTCAGGTTGCTTTACTACTTCTGCAACCTGAACCTTAGGATCAGATATTTCCTTTTTGATCTGAGTCTTTTTGGCTGAAGTTATAATCTTATTACGTGTTGCTGCAGCAGAATAACCAGACAATGCGTTAGGCGTCAACGCTACAGTCTTCAAGCTAGTTGTGGGTAACGAAGCTAGGGCAGGGTTATGTACCCCCGCTAAACTACTGAGAAGCAGTACACTGGACAAAGCCATACTGCCCACCCACACTCTCCGTGAGGCTAGACTCATTAAACAAATCCACCTTTCTGCGCTTACGAGGTTAGTTGACGGATTCGGGCAAGAAGGTGTAAAGCCCTACGCAATCGCTTGCGATTCACCCCATATTGAGTCCCCCGCTCTGCGGCATTGAGATCATAAGTGATCCTTGTCCACAGTATTCAGCGTATCTTATTGCTATATAGTATTCGATAATAAAACCAATAATCCTCCCTAACGCTAATGGTAATTTTAGGATTATTATCAGAAAACCAAAAAACACCTCTCAATCGAGAGGTGTCGCCCATGGACTTTAGGACATTAGTGAAAAAATATTGCGGCTTAGGTCAAGTAGGTTTTCCCGCTAAGCTCCTCCGGTTTCCCTAGAGGCGGTTTCCCTTTTCTCTCAGCCTGAGGTGTTACCAGCACTCAGAACTTGATCGCCACTGAGACCGCACTTCAATCCTCACTAATTATCGTTCTAGAAGTTTTCCTTGACACTCATTAACAGTCTAGCCTCTTTTGCAGATAAGCATTTCCGGCAGACTGAACCATATCGGCCAACATGATCCAAGTCCCTCTCGCCTTCCCAACTTTTCCACCTCAAGGCAGGCTACGCTGCACTAAGTTCCTTCCTAATGCAGGTTCATACCCTAAGCCGTAACCTCAAAGAAGCCACGCACTTAGGCCTCCACGGTTAAGGGTAGCGCCCACATGCCATTGCGGATCCCCCTGAACCTTAACTCCCAGCAGCAACCCTCGACTGGGCGTCGAAAGCCACCACCAGGAACTTCATCGGTATGCCCTCGGCGGATTCTTAGGCCCGCCTTCGACTGCCATTTTGTGCACTAGAATAACGCTCCATTGCCCAAAGGAATAATAACTACAATTACATTTTACATGCTTATTCGGATATTTAAAACTATCCTTTAACTATTCATACTCAAGAGAATCCCTAAAAATGAATGCAAACATGACTAAACGCTTAAAAATTTTAAACCAGGATAAAATATCTTCTAATCTTAAATATTCCCCAAAAATGCCGAAAAATCTTCAAAAATCCGAATTATTATAGTTTGATAAAAACCCAGAAAAAAAGATAAAGAGCTTTAAAAAAGCTCTTTAGGAAGATTAACTGTCACAGCTGCTGCAACCAGAATCGCAGCTACTTTCATTATTGGTTTTGATTTCGAATCCGCCACCATAACGAGATTCTACATAATCGACAACTGCCCCTTCAAGATAAGACGCCAGTTTTTCCTCGCTTAGGATCGTAACTCCAAAACCTTCATCCAAAATATCATCCTCATTTTTTGACTCATCCAGAGTCATGCCGAAATTCGGCCCACCTCAACCAAACCCAGCGACGTAGAGACGCAAGTAAGAATTTTCTTTATTCTGACTTGCCATGACCTCTTTCACTTTCTCGGCTGCGATTTCAGTAATACCAACCATAACTTAATCGCGCTCCTTTTAGAGTAATTTAAATTGAATCTAAGATGTTATTCATATTACATTGAAATCTGCCTGATGTCAAACAGAAACTTTTCTATTAGACAACTTCACTAAACGAGTTTAGCGTCATTTCCCGGTTTTACATCCTTCCATAAGCGTTTAAGTTCAATTTCAACATTTGCCGGTAAATCTTGAGCATCTTTTTGAAGTCGATCCATTTGTGATTTTACCCGTTCCACCCAATTGGGATTTTCCGGCCAGACAATATACGCTTGAGTCTGGGGAGTAAACGTACTTTTGATAAGAAAGATAAAGACAAAAACAACGAATAAACGCCATATGGTTTTAAACAATGGATTATCCAACCTTTCACCTTCAGATAATCCTAGTATAACCCGTGATGCTGACGTTTAAGCTTTAAGCAAGGATAGCTGGTGCCAAAACTCCTCACAGTAATCGAAAAGTGGCTTAAAATAAACTTGGGCACTCGGCGTAAACAGATGTTGGGAATAGTTTCGTACCCGTTCATGGTAAAATTCCTCACACGAATTTGGGCCAAAAAAAGGCTTTCCTTCTTTTCCTGCCCAAGCAAATAAACGGGCAATCCCCATCGGACCGACAAAATCTAATTTATCTGCATCGTAAAGAATCTTTGCTTCGAGTGTAAGCGGTTCATGCCCACCCTCGCGGGAATGCGAAACAACTGCTTCACTAACTTGGTCCATTAAATCCTTCGGATATCCTATTTTTTTTAGAACGTTCATTCCTAAGGCAGCACTGCTCTCAGCATGTGTTTTTTCGATCGTTCCAGAGCGTCCAATATCATGAAGAAGCGCTGCTAATTCGACAACGCGTAAATCGGCCCTCTCCTCGATCGCGATCTTTCTGCCCCAGTCTTTCACTCTCAACGCATGTTCTAGATCATGCGCCGAATCTTTACGTGCATAATATCCTCGAACTGCTGAAATAACTGCTTGAAATTCATCTGTCTCTGGATTATGCAAATCATCACCCCCGGTTCGAATCCGGTCTTTCAAAGAGAATTCGTTCAAATGCCAGGATGGTTTCAAGCTTTAAATTACTGCCGTAACGAACCATCAGCATGTTAGCAGGATGGGAAGCAATCTCCTCCTCATCTGTGTCCTTGATAACCATCCCCACAGGTGACATGAGCTGCCTCATCATTTCACGGTACTCCCAAACATGAAGTCCTGTGCTCTCCAGGTCCCAGTGCCAATAATACTCTGTGGCAACTACGAGATAATCCTCCATTGAAGAATCACCAAAGGAGACTTCTAACATTTTTCGGGCAATTCCAAAACGACGAAACTCAGGTGAAACTTCGATCGCGCCGAGTTCGATTAATTGCTCGGGTCCTTTCGACCAACGTTCGAACGAATCCGGTCTATGAAAGGTAACATACCCCAAAAGGCGCTGTCCAAGGCGCGCAATAATGACCCTGCCTTCTTCAAGCTGGATAATTCCGAGAAGAGCCTCTTTTTGCCTTTTCGGTGGGCGAAAAGCCCTTAGCCCAGGATCGAATTCCAGGGAGGCCATAAGCTCAGTACCGACTGGTCCTTCAACCAAAATGGGGCCTTCTGAAGTTGGGATAACAAGGCTTTTAGCTTCCGTATCACTCTTCACCATGAGTCTCCTCTACGTCTGATTCATCTGATGACTAATCGCCCTCTAAGTCTTGATAAGTTCTACAATCCATTATCTTTGCAAGATCAGCTCAGCTGTGTGCCCAGTTCGCTAAATATGCTCTCTGTGCTTCACTTAATTCATCAATTTTTAGATTTAACGCTTCCAGTTTAAGTCGAGCTACCCGTAGATCCATGTCGTGAGGAACGGAATAAACCTTTGCCGGCAAGGGTTTGGGTACAGTAGCCAAGGAAGCTAAGGAAAGAGCCTGGAGGGCAAACGTCATATCCATCACTTCGGCGGGATGCCCGTCCCCAGCAGCTAAGTTTACGAGCCGCCCTTCTGCCAGCAAGAAAACTTTTCTCCCATCGGCCAGTTTAAATTCTTCAATGTTCGGTCGTACAATTCTTATTTTCTTGGCTAACGCCTTAAGCTCGACTTTATTTATTTCGACATCAAAATGTCCGGCATTAGCCAAAATAGCTCCGTCCTTCATCACCTTAAAGTGTTCACCCCGGATGATATCTTTATCCCCAGTCACCGTAATAAAGAAATCTCCCCAAGTTGCTGCTTCGAGCATCGGCATCACTTGGAAACCATCCATCCAGGCTTCATTGGCCTTGATCGCATCAACTTCACAGACAATAACTCGGGCACCCAATCCTTTGGCCCGCATAGCCACACCTTTGCCACACCACCCATACCCTGCAACAACTACGGTTTTACCCGCAACGACGAGATTAGTCGTTCTCATAATTCCATCCCAAACCGATTGGCCTGTACCATAACGGTTATCAAATAAATATTTCATCTGGGCATCATTAACCGCAATCATGGGAAAACCAAGCTCTCCATTTTTCTCCATCGCCTTGAGTCTAAGAATGCCAGTCGTGGTTTCTTCCGCCCCACCCTGGACATGGGCGATAAGTTCTCTTCTTTCCTGGTGAATAGTCGATACAAGATCTCCACCGTCATCGATAATATAATCAGGTTTAGAATCGAGCGCTTGATGGATATGTTGATGATATTCCTCCGCCGTTGCTCCATGCCAAGCATGAGCACGAATTCCGCCTGCTACTAAGGCTGCAACAACATCATCTTGAGTTGAAAGGGGGTTGCTGGCAACAACTGTTACATCCGCTCCTCCCGCTTGGATTACTTTCGCTAAATAGGCCGTTTTGGCCTCTAAATGCAAGCAGACTACCACTCTCTTCCCTTTAAAAGGTAAGTCCTGCTCAAACTCCTTACGCACTTGATTTAAGACCGGCATGTGCCCTTCAACCCAATCAATTTTAAGTTGGCCTTGAGGCGCCAACTTAATATCTCGTATCGTAGATTCTTTAATTTCTGGCAAAGCAGATCACCTCCCATTCTTATATTTTTTTCATGTTTCGTTAGTCTACAAATTTTCATTCTGCGTAGGAACTCAAAACTCCTGCCTATGAAAACCTTAATGGATCATAGATAAAGAAAACTTGGCTTGCGCCAAGCCTCTGGCGTAGGCGGAAGCCTTAGTTGCACTTATGCTATCTGCCCAAAACTTATACTTTCTGTTAGTATAAAGAAAACTTGGCTTGCGCCAAGCCTCTGGCGTAGGCAGAAGCCTTAGTTGCACTTATGCTATCTGCCAAAAACTTATACTTTCTTACGAAAATGGACTACATTTTCATACCTCCCTGTGAATCGGCAGGTTCATGGAAGTTTCTGTTAGTACAATAAAAGGCCTGCGTAAACGCAAGCCCTAACCGTCTTTCCTCTTTTACTGAGCCGCATCTTTAGCCATAGCTTGAGCGTCATCTTTAGCCACTACTTCAAGCATTTTCTTGACAATTCCATCAAAGTTCTCTGTTTGATAGTCTTCAATTTTGCCGAGATCCGACATGCTGGATAGCACAGGATCAATGGGCAACTGTCCTAAATACGGAATCTCATTCTTCCGGGCCTCTTCCTCACCCTTTGGTGTACCGAAAATCTCAATTTTCTTATCACAGTCTGGGCAAGAAACATAAGCCATATTTTCAACCAGTCCGTAGAACGTCGTATCATATTTTTTAGCCATTTTAATAGCTTTGCGGACGATCATGCTTGCCAGTTGTTGGGGACTCGTGACTATAACTACCCCATTAACAGGTATACTCTGGAAGATCGTAATCGGGACATCTCCTGTTCCAGGAGGCAAATCAATCAACAGATAATCGAGTTCTCCCCAGACTACATCGGTCCAGAACTGTTGAACCAACTGGGTAATAATTGAACCTCTCCAGATGACCGGATCATCTTCGTTCTCAAGCATTAAATTTAAGGACATAACTTTGATACCGCCCTTGCTTAGTGGAGCAGTTACACCAGTTTTATTGACATTGGCCTTTTCCGTAATGCCAAAGATTTTAGGGATGCTCGGCCCAGTAATATCAGCATCCAGGATTCCTACTTTATAGCCTTGCCGCATTAAATTCACGGCCAACATACTCGTCACCGACGATTTCCCGACTCCACCTTTACCGCTCATAACCGCAACTATTTTACCAATTTGGCTGGCTTTTTGAGCTTCCGTTAATTGAGGTTTGGTTGAACAACTATCGGTAGTACAATTCCCCGCAGCTGAGCATGAACTACAAGCTTCACTCATTTTCAATTCTCCCTTTCTCAGGTACTTATTCCCCCATGGGGTATCTGCACTTTTATATTCTTCTTTCTTATAAACTTTGTCAAGGTTCGTAAGAACTTTTCCAGTTTGAAAAGTATGCTCGATCAGTCTATTCCTCCAAAACCTTTTCCAGTCGGTCTAACAATCCCTTAAAGACTTTCAACGCTTCTTGCACAGGCAGTGGGGTTTCCATGTCCACCCCCGCCTTGCGTAAAAGTTCAATCGGATAATCCGAACTACCACTCGAGAGGAAGGTCAGATAGCGTTTCACAGCAGGTTCGCCTTCTTCGAGAATTTTCCGTGACAGGGCGGTTGCCGCGGAGAAGCCTGTCGCATATTTGTATACATAGAAGGAAGTATAAAAGTGAGGGATTCTTGCCCATTCAAGAGCAATTTCTGGGTCAGAGATCACGTCAGGACCGTAATACTCCTGATTCAACTTCAGATATTCACGCGACAGAAGGTCTGCTGTTAATGCTTCTCCTTGTTCAACCCAAGCATGCGTTTTTTTCTCAAACTCAGCAAACATAGTTTGCCTAAAAATTGTACCACGGAATTGTTCCAAGTAATGATTGAGCAAGTAGGCTAACACCTTGGGATCTTCTGTCGTCTTTATGAGATGCTCCATGACCAGGGCTTCATTTAAGGTTGAAGCCACCTCAGCCACAAATATCTTATAACCCGCATAAAGATGCGGTTGAGTCTGATTTGAGAAATACGTATGCAGGGAATGCCCCATCTCATGAGCTATTGTAAACATCGAATCCAGCGTATCCTGATGGTTGAGTAAGACATACGGGTGGGACCGGTAGGTCCCCCAAGAATAGGCTCCACTGGTTTTCCCCTGGTTCTCATAGATATCAATCCAATGGGATTCGAAGCCTTCATTAAGAACTTTGAGATAGCTTTCTCCCAAAGGTTTAAGGCCTTCGCGAACCATTTGCAGCGCTTCCGGATAAGCAATTTCCATTTTAACCTCGGGGACAATTGGAACGTAAATATCGTACATATGAAGTTCTTCTAGCCCTAGCATTTTTTTACGAAGACGCATGTACCGATACATTTCTGGAAGAAATTCACGAACTGTCTCAATCAAAGCGTCATAAACTTTGAGCGGAACCCGATCATCATCCAAAGAAGATTCTATCGCCGAGGGATAATGACGAACCTTCGCAAAGAACACATCTGCTTTAACATTCGCGTTTGTAGTCGCTGCCCACGTATTAATTTGTTTTTGATAGGTATGATAAAGAGTAGTAAAAGCCTCCTGCCGAACCCTTTGCTCAGGGCTTTCCATAAATTGAGTGTAATTTCCTTTGGTTAATTCAACCTCTTGACCCTTATCATCTCTAATCGTTGGAAATTTAAGATCGGCATTATTAGCCATGCCAAAGATCATACTCGGCGCTTCAGCCATTTCGCCGGCTTCTGCGAGTATTTTTTCTTCAGCTGTACTTAAAACATGTTGACGTTTACGGAGAATGTCCTCTAAGGAATGATCATAGATTTCTAACTTTGGGTTGGCCTTCCGGAATTCCGCCAACCTTTCCGCAGGGATCGCCAGAAGCTCTGGAACCACGAAGGCTAAGGCGCTGCTCATCCGCACCGAAAGTGCTCCTGCCCGATCGGTCATTCCCTGATAAAGCGCCTCCCTGTTATCCTCATCTCGTCTCATGCGGGCATATGTATAGATTTCTTCCAGTTCCGAGCCGACCTCTTCCATCCAGACGAGACAAGAGAGCAACTGGTCCGCATTCTCTCCTAATTGACCTTGAAACTGAGCCGCTTCCTCTAAGCTCTTTTCCACTTTCGCGAATTCCTCTTCCCACGCTTGATCACTAGGGAAGATATCTTCAAGGCGCCATTTGTATTCATCAGGAATTTCTGATCTAGATTTTAATTTTGCGTGTTCCACGGATAACCCTCCTCAAGATCTTTTCTAAATTATTATACACAAAAACAGGAAAAATTAGTAATTCATTCGTCTGAACTACTCCATTGTGTAAAAGGCCTTCGTCCCAAATTTATATTGAAATAACAAGAATCCATCGTAACCTCCTGTTGCGAATCAATCCATTGAGGAAAATTGATTGCATAATCTAAGCTCGGCAACTCTACATCTGCTGTAATCAATCCTAAATTTTCTCCCTGATAAACATCAATTTCCCATACCAGTCCTGAATAGGGAACGCGATAGCGAATCTTTTCTACTGGAGGAAAAAGGGCTAACTTAAGGAGCTCCTTCTGGTCAGGCAAGCTCACCTCGGGTCTCATCGATTCGAACTCGAAGCGACTCCCATCCTTTTGCAGACTTTTGATGTTAATGATCACGTCCTGATCAATCACTCGAAAACGAATGGAGGGTTGCACTGCTAAATATCCTTGGATCATTCGCTGCCCATCTTCCAATACGGGTAGTAATTTCCGATGCACTAAATATTTACGTTCAATCTCAATAGCCATTCGCTCGCTCCTTCTGCGGATAGATAAAGTGAAACAGGCAGCGTACGTTCCACTGCCTGTTTCTGCCACCTCGTCCACCTATCTCCCAGGAAGGTTCCCCAACCTTCCATTAATCATTTTAGCGTGTGGGCCCTAATTCTGCAAGTTCAATCTTTGGGATTAGATAAAATAATAATAAAAAAGCTTTCCTATTTAAAACTTTCCTGATATAATCATTTAAAATCTTGCGCGTTAATAACGATGAATGAGAGTATACGTGATCCAAACCCTCAGGGAACCGATGCCATGGACTGAGAGCATTGGTGGTTAATGGAACGGAAATTCACTCTGGAGTTGCGTTCTTGAACTTGAAGTAGGGAACGCCGGAAACCTCCGTTATCAGGTATTCCTACTTATTAAGGAAATTCGAGTGGTCGGTTTTTAGTTTTGAACCGGCAATGAGGGTGGTACCACGAGGCTTGGCTCGTCCCTTTGGGGAGCCAAGCTTTTTTCTTTATACTAACAGAAAGTATAAATTTCCGGCAGATAGCATAAGTGCAACCAGCGGTTTTCGCTTTCGCAAGCTCGGCGAAAGCCGGGTTTTCTTTATCTGATGACTAATCGCCACTAAGTCCCTAACAAGCAACTAAGGAGGATTTAACATGAATAGCATTGGTTATCTTGGTCCTAAGGGAAGTTTTTCGGAAGAAGCACTTCAGCTTTTTATGTCTAAGCAAAAAGAATGGAAAGAAAATCGCCCTGATCCCCTCCCCTTCAGTACCATACCTAGACTTCTCTCAGCCTGTGAACGGAAGGAAATCAGCTTCGGCTTTGTTCCCCTTGAGAACTCAACTGAAGGACAAGTTGCAGCTACGATGGATATGTTAGGACAAACTGAAGACCTCTATATAGTTAAAGAATTTATTCATCCTGTTAATCAATGTCTATTAACCCCGAAGCCCCTGAAATTGGGCCAAATTGAACGTGTTTATTCCCATGAACAAGCTCTCGGGCAATGTCGGGACTTCTTAGAAACTCATCTTCCCCAGGCAGAGCAAATAGTTTGTCTTAGTACAGCCGAAGCCGCGCAAAAGATCTCCTCAGTCCAAGAAAACTGGGCAGCTATCGGACCACGCCGGGCAGCTGAACTTTATTCTCTTCATTGTCAAGAGGAGAGGATTCAGGATGCAATGCTTAATGCAACCCGTTTCATTTTGGTCACTCATTCTTTAGCCGAAATGAGCTCGGAAACAAGCGCGGAAGATAAAACCTCCTTACTCATCATCGCCCAAAATGTTCCTGGCTCCTTAGCTCAGATTCTCCAGGAATTCGCCTCGAGAAACATCAACATGAGCCGAATTGAATCCCGTCCCTCGAAAAAGAAATTAGGGGAGTACGTTTTTTTCATCGATATCGATGGCTACGTATTTTCCCCCATCATTCAAGAGGCACTTTGGGCACTCCACCAAAAAAATGTTTCGACCAAACTTCTAGGCTCCTACCCTAAAGCTGCAACTAATCCTCTACCTTAATTGGTCTCAAAGTAAGCCTAAAGAAAAAGTTGGGTCAATAAATTTGGAATTTCCGCAGGACTCGTTTTTTCCACTTTCCGAACCGTCTTTTTTTCCAGACCTTGAAGCCCGGCTGGAATAGTCCAACCTGTTAGGTCACTAAGTCGGGCAAGGCTTTCCCATTCATTCTTCGTCGCCTGTTCAGGCTTGATACTTTGGAGAACCGTCCCAGCAAATTTAAAAGGACTTGCGGTTGAAGCAATAATTGTATAAGTCGAGTCCCCAGTCGATTGGGCATAGTCTTGATACACCTTAACTGCAACTGCCGTATGTGGATCCAAGACATAAGTCTGTTCAGTATAAACCTGATGTATCTCATCTTTAACCTCAGCTTCGCTCGCCCAGCCTGCTTTAACATATTTTCTGGCCTTGCTCAAGGTCTGAGGATCCACGGCAAATTTTCCCTTGGACTGAAGCTCGCCAAACCAGGCCTTCACTTTATCTGCGTTGCGATCACTCATTTCATAGAGAAAACGTTCAAAATTACTAGAGATGAGAATATCCATTGAAGGGGAGGAGGTCAAATAGAAAGGCCTTTGGCGATCATAGACTCCAGTTTGGAAAAAATCTGTGAGCACGTTATTTTGGTTAGAGGCACAAATCAATTCTTTAATGGGTAACCCCATTTCTTTGGCATAATACGCAGCTAAGATATTGCCAAAGTTCCCGGTTGGAACGACAACATTCATGAATTCTCCCGCTTTGATTTGATCCTTGGCCACGGCCTGCGCGTAAGCCCAGTAATAGTAAACAATTTGTGGCAAAAGTCTACCCCAGTTAATAGAGTTTGCTGAGGAAAAGGCATATTTCCCTTTCTGGAAGACATCTCTCATCTCTGCAGACCCGAATATTTCCTTTACTTTTGACTGACATTCATCAAAATTACCATCGACGGCGATCACATAAGTATTTTCACCCTCGGTCGTCGTCATCTGCCGCTTTTGAACAGCGCTCACTCCCTTTTCAGGGTAGAAGACCGCGATCTCGATCCCAGGAACATCCCGAAATCCTTCTAAAGCCGCTTTCCCAGTATCCCCTGAGGTAGCAACTAGAATCAGGACCTTATCTCCTTGAGCAACTGACCGAATACTTTCTTTCAACAAATGTGGGAGCACTTGTAAAGCCATATCCTTAAAGGCTGAAGTTGGGCCATGCCATAATTCCAGAATACCCATTTTTCCGACTTGGACTAAGGGGGCCGGATTTTCAGAATCGAAAAGATCTGGGCGATAAACATTAACCGCTTGATCTAAAGTATTATCTGAGAATTCTGGAAGATAGAGTTTAAGTATAGTGCGAGCCATTTCAGGGTAGTTTAAGCTACCAAGATCTTGCCAATCGATTTTGAGAATATGTTTAGGAACAAATAATCCCCCGTCTGGTACCATTCCTAAGGCAATGACTTCTTTTCCGGTTCGTTCCGAGGAATTTCCTCTCGTACTAATATACACGCGTTTCCCTCCTAGCCATAATCATCTATTGTTATTCGCTCCCTGGAGACACTTTTCCTTCTCTAGTATACATGGGAAGGGTCCTTTCGTTAATCTTTTCCGCTTAAAGGGGGAATATTTATGAGCATTCCGGAAAGTTCTCATCGTCAATACCGCCAGACCCTCATTCTTGGACTCATCCGTAGTGTCGACGAATTATTTCCGCAAGAACAGCTGAAAATAGCTTACTCTATTCTGGATGGTATCTATTGCGAATTTGATAATTCTTTCATTTCGGTACGAGAAGTCACTCGCATTGAAGACCATCTCAAGAAGTGGGTCGCTGATGATCAACACTTGCAGTTTCAGCTTGAAGATGATGGTTTTTTTCACTGTGAAGTCAACGGGAAAATCATAAATTCCCTTTATCCGCCATTACCACGAAGCGCCCCTATCTATCCTTTTCGTCTCATCCATTACCCTCCGGGATTTATTCTTCTCTTTTCGAATCCTGATCATCCTGAAAAGCTCGCTCCCTTCATTCCCCCGGAAAAACTAGCAGCGACCTTCCTCGAAACTCAACGTTGGGGCGAAAACCTTCATCTTGCTGAAGTTAAGGACGTTAACCAAATCATTTGGGAACAGCACTCCCAAGAGTTAATTTGCCTAGCCGAGGCTCTTCATGAAAAAAAAGTGTCCCTCATTGCCGACCGGATCCTGAAGCAACGCAAAAATGTAAGAATCATTATGATTTCAGGCCCTTCTTCCTCCGGAAAAACAACCTTTGCGCAACGTCTTGCGACTCAACTTCGGGTCAACGGCCTTCGTCCGGTCGCCTTATCCTTAGATAACTATTTTTGCGCCCGTGAAGAAACGTCCAAGGATGCAGACGGGAAGCCTAATTTTGAAGCTTTAGAGGCGCTCGATCTCCCCCTACTCAATATTCATCTCCAATCTCTGATTGAAGGGGAAGAGATCGAATGCCCCATTTACGATTTTGCAAGCGGTCGGCGGAAACCCCATGGCACCAAGATGAAACTCTTAGACGATCAAATTCTGGTGATGGAAGGTATTCACGGCCTTAATCCCCGACTTCTTTCCTCACTTGACCGCAACCATCTCTTTCGAATTTATGTCAGTGCCCTTTTCCAACTCAACATTGATCCCTATAACCGGATCCCTACAACTGAGGTCCGCTTAATTCGACGAATGGTCCGTGATGATAAATTTAGAGGAATTTCCCCAGAAAACACCCTCGTCCAATGGGCAAGCGTTCGACGCGGGGAAAATACCAATATTTTTCCGTACCAAGAAGAAGCTGACGTAATGTTCAATTCAAGCCTGCTTTTTGAGTTAAATGCCCTTCGTTCCTATGCCGAACCCTTACTAATTTCTGTCCCTCAGGAACATTCGCAGTACCCAACCGCGATCCATCTGCTACGATTGCTCTCCCACTTTGAACCCTTAGACATTTCCAAAGTTCCCTTTAACTCCATTTTACGTGAATTTATTGGGGGCGGAATCTATTCCTATTAAATTAGAGAGCTAAAAAGGATATTAGGAAAAGGGGAACCATCAGAAGAATTCCTGATAGTCCCCCTTTATTTTACTAACAGAAACTTCCATGAACCTGCCGATTCACAGGGAGGTATGAAAATGTAGTCCATTTTCGTAAGAAAGTATAAGTTTTGGGCAGATAGCATAAGTGCAACCAGCGGCTTTCGTTCTCCTACGATGCAAGTGGTTAAGTCCGGCAGGATAAGGCGACTAAGGCCACCGCTTTGGCGCTGACCAAGTCTTCTTTATCGCTAAAGCTCGGCGAAAGCCGGGTTTTCTTTATATTTCACTCAGTAACTGGTTACTTCCACTCACTAGCGAGCTGGCCAGCTTTAGCATAATTTTGTTTCGGCATGTCACGAATAATAATGGAAATGCTTTCCCGAGATGCCCCAGCTGTTTCCATGAGAGCTTCCGTTATTTTTTCCACCATGGCCTTTTTCTGTTCATAAGTGCGCCCTTCTAAAAGATCAATCTGCACAATTGGCATTTTAATTTCCCCCTCACTATTCATCATTTTTTATTAACAACTTCAATCAGAAATTCATACCCCGTTTGCTCCGCCCATTTTTTAATCATTTGGGGATCCCTGATAAGTTCTTCCTTAAACATTCGCGAACACTTTTTTAAACCCGCCTCAAGCCGTAGCGCCTGACTCCACGTAGCGACCTGCCAGGCCTGCATAAGTGCGACCGGTGAACGACTACGCGTGTATTTAGCGCCTTTGCCTTCGTTATGCTCGTGGAGTCTGCGGTTTAGGTCAGTCGTCGAACCTGAATAAAGCGTCTGATCAGCACACCGAAGAATATAAACCCAGTAAGCCATCTTATCCCCTCGGGAAGAAGTCGGCAGGCCAAATCATAAACTCGGGTTGCTCCGAGAGTTGACCATATTTTACACAGTACTCGAAATAACGACTTAATCCCTGTTGGAGCTCTGAGTTAAAAGTATAGCGGAACTGCCGAAAATAATCAAACCAAAAATCCGACGTTGCTCCGAGCATCTCAACACAGGTATGGACAATTTCATCCATGTGCGTTAGAGCATGATCGCGAGCTTGGATCAATAATTTATGTGTCTCTCTGAGTTCTTCCCCTTTTTCCTGAATTAAGGATTTAGGATAAGCCCAAACTGAGTAGGTCATGGAACAGCCCGTCTGCCGGTACCATTCTTCTCCTAAATCAATAATCTGAACATTAGGCTGATCAAGTGCAGCTTGAATTGCTTGGTCCGCAATGAGCAATCCAGCATCAGCCTCGGCCAGCATTTCTTTTAACCCCGCATCCATGATCACATATTCGGGTGTGCTGTGATAAAATTCCTTCATTAGAACCTTAAGCAGGTTTACTGAGGTTGCTGAATGACTGGTGAGAGCTACTTTTCGTCCATCCAATTGCTGCAAAGGATATTTAGAAAAGAGAAGAATTGAACCTACTCGACCTTTCGTTGAAACGGAAAGGTCGGGCAGTATGGCATAATCTCGCCAATGCTCGCCAAAGGAAAAGGCACTTATCGGTGCTGTGTCAATTTTACCTTCTGCAAGCATTTTATTATGACCTGTTGGCTGAGCGATAACCCAATCGAGTAAAGGGTTTTCTCGTGAAAGAGAGTAAAACATTGGCAGCATATTAGTATTCTGATTGTGTCCTATACAAATCAATGGATTATTCCTCCTGCTTTAACGGATACGATTACGTAGTTCCCCAATGCCTTCAACCTGGACCACGATTTCGTCTCCCGATTTCATCGGACTAACCCCTTCTGGAGTACCCGTCAGAATAACGTCCCCAGGCAGCAGGGTCATCACTTGGGATATAAAGCTCACAAGCTTAGTTATCGGATTCAGGAAATAGTGTGTATTGGAAGACTGTTTAACTTTGCCATTGAGAATCGCGCGAACATCTAAATGGTTAGGATCAAGATCGGTAACGATCCAAGGCCCAAGTGGGCAAAATGTATCGAAACCCTTTCCTCTCGTCCATTGTCCGTCTTTACGCTGGAGATCACGAGCTGTTACATCATTACCGCAGGTATACCCGAAAATATAGTCAAAGGCCTTATCTTCAGAGATATCTTTGGCAGTTTTACCTATAACCACAGCCAATTCTGCTTCATGATCCACCTGCTGGCTCATCGCCGGAGCAATGATTTCAGCCTCTGGCCCGATCACGGATGTGTTCGGTTTAATAAAGATGATAGGGTCCTCAGGCTTGCTTCCTCCAAATTCTGCAATGTGCTTCGCATAGTTTAACCCGATACAAACCACTTTGCTGGGGTGAACGGGAGCCAGTAATTGTACATCCTTAAAAGTGAGAATTTGGCCTGTGGGCAGATTCTCTTTTTCAAGGAAAGAGCGGTCTAAGACCGTTATTTTTTCTCCATCCAGCGTACCGAACCGAATTGCACCCTCATGGATGAACCGTATGTATTTCATTCTTTCTTCTCCTTTCTTCAACTACGCGGACAAATCAAATCCCTATTCGACTTTCTTGAACAGATTCCTTCTCATGAGGTCCAAATACCCGCCAATAAAATAAACTTGCGGACAAATAGAGCAGGGCGGTTAGAAAATAAGGACTACTATACCCCATTGTCCCCATGAGCCAACCGCCAATGCTTGCACTCAAAGCCCGGCTTAAATTCTGGGACATACTGACAAGGCTAGACACTGTACTGCGTAACTTTAAAGGAGTAATCTCCATGGTAAAGCTTCCGCTAATCGGATTATTCATATTCATTAATATATTGCGTAGTAAAAAGGAAACAATAACGATCCCCAACGATTGCGGCAAAGCAATCATCAAAAGGAGTGGGATGGATAGCATTTGGAAAATAACAACGGATTTCACTTTGCCCAGACTATGCATTAACAATGGAGCGAGCAAGCCCGCCGAAGCCACCCCAACCTGAGATATCGACATCACTATGCCCACAAGATCAAGGGAAGCATGCAATTTTTGGGAAAGGAAAATGTTAAAAAAAGGGATTACTAATCCTGCTCCTAAGCCAATCTGAAAATTGTAGACAAAGACATCCCGGGCTACCCGAGAGGATTTGACAACTCTCCAGTACTCCCGAGCATCAATTTGGGTTCTCGACCGACTCCGTGCTGTGGGGTTGATATCATTTTGACCCATTAAAGCCGCGAATATCACGGCAATTCCAGGCAAGACTGAGAATAATACCAAACTCCAATGTGCAGAAAAGAGTCCCGGTAGTTTACCTACGCACAGACTGCCTAAAACAAGGGCGGCAGTCGTCAGGGAAAAATTCACACTGAAAAGATAAGGTTGTGTACTTGAATCACTATTTTCTGCCAAAAGCGGCAGGGTCACAGCAGCGAGCATACCCTGTCCCATTCCAAAAAGCAATGAAAAAAGCGCTGTTGCCCGGCCAACTGGCATAAGAACCTGTCCCATTAGCCCTCCACTCGTGAGGATAAGTGCTATAATTAAAACATTCTTCTTACCCCAGATATCAGCAAGAATTCCTGCTGGAAGAGAAAACACGCCATTAGCTAAAAGACCCAGGGATAAAATATACCCCAAAAAGGTTTCGCTCTGCCCGGAATTCATAAGAATTATTCCAAATAGGAGGTTAAAGGCGCCTGTACCTAAAGATTGTAGAAAGGAAGCCGCTAGAAAATATCGTGCATTTCGCGAAAAAGGTCTAGACCCATAACCCCATCGCATGTCTTCACCTTCTTCGTATTACGGATTTTATTCTAGCATGCTATGCGTGAAAAGAGCAATAAAGGAAACTAAAGGAGGAGCCTTCCTTTGAAAAACATTCGGCAAGCCTCACCCCAAACCATTTTTAAGCTTTTGGAACAGACGTATCCAGATGCTCATTGCGAGCTCAATTTTTCCAATCCGTTTCAACTGCTCGTGGCAACAATTTTGAGTGCCCAAGCTACAGACCGGAAGGTTAACCAAATTACGGAACGACTTTTTCAAAAATACGTAACCCCTCAGGACCTTCTTCAGGTCACCCAAGCGGAATTCGAACAGGAAATCAAAGAAATCGGGCTTTATCATAATAAAGCTAAAAACATTCTAGCCACCTGTCGAATCTTAGTCGAAAAATACCAGGGCAAAGTTCCAGGGAGCTTTGAGGAATTAATAGAACTCCCCGGTGTCGGAAGAAAAACGGCCAACGTGGTCCTCAGCAATGCCTTTGGCATCCCTGCTCTGGCTGTTGACACCCATGTTTTGCGAGTCTCAAACCGTTTGGGACTCGCCGCAGGGAATAACCCGGACCTTGTTGAGGAACAGTTAAAAAACCTGATTCCCCAAGAAAAATGGAGTCAGGCCCATCACCTTCTGATTTGGCATGGTCGCAGAACCTGCTTGGCTCGACGTCCCCTATGCCTGCTTTGTCCCTTATCCTCAGTTTGTGCAGCCACTCAAAGTGAAGCTAGCTCATCACCTCAGTAATGAAGATTGTACGGTTTTTAATCATATTGTATTCTTTACCCTTGCTTGAATTGAGTTCTGCATCTTCGAAAACACGAACTATCGGACGAGTAGGCATACTCAGATTTTGATCAACCACGACACCTATTTCCCCAGTACTGAGACGTACGGTAACCCCCGTTGGATAAGCCGCGATATTCTTCAAAAACAAGCGAACATGTTCTAAGGAAAAAACCTTTCCGACGAGTCCCATCAGGATTTCACATGCTTCATGAGGCATTACCCTTTTTAATCCACTATTATCCGTTGTTAACTTGTCAAACATATCGGTAAGCGCGACAATTTGCGCCAAAGGGTGGATTTCTGCGTCTTTCAGATGGCGCGGATAGCCCGTACCGTTAATATGCTCATGATGTTGAAAAGCAATATGGGCTACAACCAAACTAAATTCTTTACGTTTTCTTAACTCTTCAAACCCTAAGGTGGTATGTGTTTTGTAACGTTCGCTTTCCTCTGGAGTTAGGTTTTCGGTTTTGCCGACTAATTCTGGCTCGAGCTGCATCTTGCCGATATCATGAAGCAATGCACCAATCGCTAGGGTTTCCAATTTTTCCTTATCTAAGAGCATCGCCTTACCCAGGACGGCAGACAAAACACAAACATTGACAGCATGAGCAAACATTTGATTATCCCGACTTCGGATGTCCATGAGGCTCACCAAAATATCTTTTTTAAACATGATTTCTTCAACAATCTTACTCACGATTTTTTTTAATTCAAAACCATTCAGGTCTTTTCCGAGCCGAACTGCTTGGGAACTTTTCTCGATCAGTTCCATCGCTTCCCACCGTTGTTCCTCAGTGATCACATCTTCAAATACCACATCATCAAAACGAGCATCTTCAATATAAACAATGGATATTCCCATATCCCTTAACTTACCAATATATAAGGGCGTCAGTTTAACATCTTTGCCAAGGAGGACTCTCCCTTTGCTTGAATAAATTGTTTTGCCCAAGACGTCGCCGATCTTGAGTGAATTTACACTGACTTGTCTCACTTGGACAGCCCCTTCCTCTTTGTCTTCCCACTTCTTCTATCCTACATCATTTCTCTATGGATTTAAACTTCTACTCTTCAAATGGGACTAAAGGTCAAGAAATATAAAGTTCATTACATCAATTTGAGCTTAGTAAAATGGAGTTGATAGGATGCTTACTCAACTAATTTTTCTATGTAGTTTTGGTTTTCTAGCCGCGGCTGTAGACGCTATAGCCGGAGGGGGCGGGCTCATTAGCTTACCTGCTTTACTTTTAGTAGGGATATCCCCTCATTTTGCCCTAGGTACTAATAAGTTTGCAGCTACAATGGGTGCCTTAAACAGTTCCATAACCTTTGCCCGCTCTGGAAAAGTTTATGTTTCACTTGTTAAATGGCAGATCCCATTTACTCTAGTTGGAGCCTCCTTAGGTGTTTTTTCAGTTCTTCATGTAAATTCGGATTTTTTAAATAAGGTTGTTCCCGTGCTCATTTTGTTAGTAGGAATATACACCTTATTTCATAAAAACTTAGGTCTTGAGACTCGATTTCAAGGATTAACCCATAGTAATTTAGCAGTCGGTTGTCTACTCGCCTTCGTGTTAGGATTCTACGACGGCTTTTTTGGTCCGGGTGCAGGCTCTTTCCTAATTTTTCTCTTTATTACCCTATATGGCTTTGATTTTGTGACATCCTCAGCCAACGCTAAGGTTTTAAATTTTGTAAGTAATTTTATTTCCTTAATTCTCTTCGCCTGGAACGGCAAAATTTTGTATGATTATGGTATACCTATGGCGTTCTTTATGCTTCTTGGGTCTCAGTTAGGAACTAAACTTGCCATCCATAAAGGGGCAGGTTTAGTGAAACCTATTTTTATTACAATGTCCCTATTAGTTGCCGTCAAACTTATCTACCAATCTCTTTAAGTTGTTTTCCTGAACGTTCTACGTTTTTGCAATCTGATATGAAATGAGCCGCCTATTGGCGGCTCATTTCATATCAGCCTCTGGTTTTATTGGATACCCATCGGGTTCATTAAGAACCGGATGTTCCCCATCAGCAACTCCATAAATACGAATACGAAGCCAATTGCTTCGAGATTGAATATCAAAGTAAAGATAACCTTGAGTCGTATTACGAAAGCGGAAATCTAATAATCCATAGGCCACTGTCGCATCCTCTCCTTTAGGAACATAAGTCACCGGCAAAGAATGCGTATTCCGTTCCAAAACTTGAAGATGGGCTTGTTGCACCGCGTGATAAAGAGTACTAGAATCCTGACAGATTCCACCGCCATCATCTAAAACGACCTTTTGATCCACAAAAGTGGAGGCTGGTAAATAGCCTGTCTCTTTATCCCGCTTACCAACCACCTGATTAAAGGAAAATTCTCCACCCGGCTCAATCAACTGGCCATTTAATGCTTTAGCCGCAAGCAGAACGTTATTCGTCCGGGCTTTATTTGTTGAATTAAAATAGGTTGTATAATCTGCTAATTTATCTTTAATTTTCAGCAAGTCTGAAGCATTTGGAGCAAGGTCCTTGGAGTTTATAACCAAAGGTACGGGTTTAGAACCCTGGCTTTGGTTAAGATGCTCCCAGGAGGTGGGAATATCCATAAAAATACTAGGTGAGCCCGGCTGAACGGCAAACTGCCCATTCTGCATCTGAATGCTACCTGGCTGCCCCTCCTGATTGAGTTGCTGTGCCAAATTCTCCAATTGAGGATATATTTCATCTTTAACCAGAAGCTCAGGAGATAGTTGTTCAGGACCCATTCGTTTCAGATTGTTCAAAGCATTAACCCACCAAGAATTACTTTTAGGGGTAAATTGGTTACTCAACCACCCCCACAAATTCTTTTGCGACTGCGTAGTAATAAGGCGATACGTTGATTCCTGATAAGAGACCTCAGGAGGTATCTCCCCTTCAAGACGTTGATAACTTTCTTCTTGATTTAGCCCAGACAAATCGATCCCCCAAACCTGTAAACCGTTGGGAGCTTTCGCATAATCCATGCCATAGGTTACTGAGGTTGCTAATATAATCGAAATCGCAATTTGCAGGAACAAGACCCCTGAAATCAGAAGAAACTTTCGATTCATCATAAGCCTTAATTTTTATGGAGATAAGAACTAATTTCCATGAGTTTGTTGCGGGAGGTAATATTACGAATCACTTCATCGCTCATTAGTTCACTCGCTTTAAGGGTTTCTCCATTATCCAAAACGATATCCTGATCTACCGTTTTTCCGAGAAAGTACTGCAACTGGCGTTGTTCAAAGAGGTTAAACTCCGTCATGCTTTCTTCAGGGGATTCCGAAGAACGCTCATTAGGCGATTGGATAATTGCCTCATTTCCACCAAGAACACTCCTGGCTTCATTCTCTATATTCTCAGTAAAAACAGCATCAATAATTAAAAGCTCTTTGCCAAAGGTGATAATATTTTGAACTGCGACTTCTCTGCTATTTCCATCAGGACTTAAGAAAATGCAAGTCGAAATCTTACCCTTTTCTTCATCAATAAGGTATTCTTGGACTTCCCCGATTAAACTTCCTTTTTTAGTTAAAACCTTAGTTCCAATGACTGTTACATCCTGTTTCAAAAGTTCTTGGACAGCAAGGTTTTGGGAAACATCTTGAATGACGTGAGAATCAGGAATAGTGACTGCAAACTCGCCTATTCCGATGATATCACTAAAAGGAATTACCTTAGCTCCGAAATAGTCCGCTGGCTGATCAATAATGAAAAAGTCGAGGCTACCCGTTTGAGGATTCAGAATCAAGTCTTTTATGACTCCAATTTGTGTTCCATCGGCTATGCTAATAATCCGCAATTCCTTAATCTCTTTACTCGCTTTCATTAAATCATTCCTTCTCTCTCTAGTTTTTAAAATTGTATCTTATTTTCGCGAAGCCATGCTTCTAAACGCTTTTGCCACACCGCTGCAGCTTCATTCCGGAATTCTCTGATAAAAGGTTCAAGCTTTAACAAGGCCATCTCTGCTGAATCCGCTGACTTCCACAAGTCATAGCTATCCGTAATCAGATAATAGGCCAGATCAGGTGCAGGGCCAGTCTTCAAAGCTAAATAGAAGTATTCAGCAGCCTGTTGATACTTACTGCACTCTTTTGCCTCAAACCCGTTCTCTAATAGTTTCTCGAAACTTAAAGTTGATGTTTCAAGCATATTCCATTCCTCGTCGTAAGTCGTAATAAAATCACTCAGTTCAGGAATAACCTCTAGCTCAATTTCGGGCTTTAGCTCAATTTCAGGTTCTAGCTCAATTTCAGGTTCTAGCTCAATTTCAGGCTCTAGCTCGATTGTGGGCTCTATGAGTTGTTCTTCCAACGATAGTTCAAGTGCTAAAGAGGGCAAAGGTTTATCTATTTTTTGATTAAACTGAATTACCTTTGGCTTATGTAAGATCTTGATCAGGAAGGGAAGAAATAAACAAACTCCCGTCATGATTCCCCAGCCTAAAATGTGGCCCGTTTTCAAGAAGAAGGGAAAACTAAGGGCATCTAACCATACTAAAAAGGAAATGATAAACCCTTCAAAGGCCTTAAATCCCCAAACTAAGGATTTGAAAATTAAAATGAGGAGAAACGGAAGGCTGACAATAGTAACAACTAACCCATACAGGAAAATCCTGCTCGCCTCCTTATTCTGATTAACTTTTCATGTATTCGACAGTACTGGCATTTTTTCCTTCAAAAATTTTTTACCAACATGTTAAATCTTAAACATTGTCCAGAGGAAGGCAGTTATTATAGCCACAAGATAACAGGGAAACGTCAAGCGAAATAACGTTCTTGGATCCACTTCGGTTATCGCTGAGGTTACAGAGCTAAAACCCCAAGGTATTAATGCTGCTCCAGTCCAAATTCCAACAATCTGGCCAAGAACCGCAAAGGGAACTGGAGGTAAATGGGCTGCCTCGGATAAAGCAATCGAGATCCCTCCCACGAGAGGTAAGGAGGAAAAACCGGAACCATCCATGGATCCAAGAATAGCCACAAGCACAATTAGACCACCGACCGTCCATGGATTTAATGGAATAAATTCAGATAACAGGTAGGCAAAGTCACTGAAAAAACCAAGTCCGTCCTTATGAAATATTTGTTGGAATCCTGCCTTGGTTCCTAAGAAAAAGAAGCTAGACATGACTATAATCGGAACAAAGACCCCCGTTGAAAAACGAAGTCCCTCCTTCAAATAACCCACGAAGCTTGTAAATGCCTTTCGACGCTCCTGAATGAGAACCCCAATACAGAGTATAAGAAAGGTCGTGCCTCCAATTAATGCACTCGCTGCGTCCCCCCGAATCTTTAAAAATAGCATAAAGAAAACAGTCATTCCATAACAGAAGATAACGATTAGAGTAATAATTCTAGACTGTCGCGTAGCTATCTTACCGATATTTTCTGTATCTAGCGTCTTCTTCACATCTTCAGCTTTCAACATATTTAAGGGTTTTGGAAGATTTCCTTGAATAAAGCTTGAGCCGCTATCGGGTTCCAGCTTAAATTTTAACAGAAGACTCCCTGTAAGAGTGGCAAGTAAACCACTGCCTATTACAATGGGTAAAGATGCGCTGAGAATAACAGATACTGGAATACCCGTAGCTTTGCTCAATAAGGAGGGTGCACCTTGAATAATAAAATCCCCTGATAAACCCATCCCTTCGCCAAACAGAGTTAAGCTCAAAGCTAAACCCAACGGGTTTATACCAATTTTTTTCAGTGCGGGGACAACAACTGCCCCTAATAAAGTAATGGCAGGAGTAGGCCAGACCATTAACGTTAAAACCCACATTGCAATTCCGATCAACCAGTAGGCAGTACTTAGCCGTTTCACGCGTAATAAAGGCTTCATAATTCTTTGGTCTGCCCCTGTATCCTTAAGTAGACGAGTCAAGCCGACGACAATTCCAATTAACAGGATAACCGATAATAGATTAGTCGTCGCTAGACTTAAGGCCCGGAAAGAGATTTGGATAGATTCTAGAGGGTCCCCTGAATAGGCAAAGCCAACAGCAAACAAGCCTATGGCTGCCGCTAAGACCGGGGGCTTTTTCCAAACCAATGTCAATATAATGAAGACTACAAAAATGAGAAATACCCAATGAGCTAGTGTTATCACGTTTTTGGATCACCTTCCATTGGACTAGTCTCTCAATTCAAGGCTTGATCTATGCGACGCAAAAATAGCACCACCAGTTGGATCAGCGTGACCCCACTGACTCCGCGCATAATACGCTTCCTTTTTGACGACAGATAGCTTCTCTTTTTGTAAATTCTGCTAACCACTCCTCGAATATTTGTCGTTCTTCCAAGCGAATAAATACATCAACCTTAACCGTGTCCGAAAATCTCTCATTTCCAGTCACCCAGTTATTTTGCCGATAGTGATATTTCAAAGGTTCATACCAATTATAAGCTGCTTCCACTTCATAAATCATATGCGGAACCAATCGGCTAACTTCAAGTCGATCTAAGAGCTGACGCGCTGTCCCTCCATAGGCTCGGGTTAGCCCCCCTGTTCCCAGGAGAATTCCCCCAAAATAACGGATGACGACCACTAACACATCCCAAAGCTCGCGAAATTGCAAGAGATCTAAAATGGGTCTCCCACCCGTACCCTGAGGCTCTCCATCGTCTGTTGATTTCTCAAGTTTGCCTTCATATAGGCGATAAGCATAAACATAATGTCGGGCATTGGGATAAAGTCGTCGCGCCTGCTCTAGGCCCTGCTTTACATCTTGAACAGTTTTAGCAGAAAACATTAGAGCGATAAACCTCGATTTATCAATGACTTGTTCCCAATTACCCGTTTCTAAGATCGTTAAATAACTCACAACTTTCTTACTCCCGATTTTTCATTTCTGATTTCCTATTTTCCGGATTTCAGATTGGCCTTACTCAAGAAGCGTTCTTCCTGAATGATAACCCTTTCGTGCCGTCCCGATCCGATTTTTTCGACTTCATCGTAAGCGTTTACCTCAAAAACCAACCGGCGGCGATCCACTTCAACCAACACCGCCTCAGCCCAAACCTTAACTCCGATGGGTGTAGCTGCCGAATGCTTAATCTCGAGTGATATTCCAACGCTGGATTCCCCTTCATCCAGTTTTAGTGTATTAACTGCTGCTGCTTCCATTAGAGCAACTAAAGCGGGAGTTGCGAAAACCGCTAAGGAGCCACTTCCCATACTTTTAGCGGTATTCCTTTCGTTAACAACATTTTCAGCTCGACCAATCAACCCAATTTTAAGTTCCTTCGTCATTTTTCTTGAATCCCTTCTATCTTTCTTATTTATACATTTTAACATATACTTGTAAATTATAAAAAACCTGCTAGCTTACGCAAAAAGCGTTGTTATCACACAATTATTTCCTTGCAAGCTCATTTTATAAGCGGCAATTTTTTCAAAGCAATCAAGATATTAGGGTTTTGCTATAATAGGTTCTGGTTTAATCATATCCGTATCTTGATGATAGGGGACACTCGTGACCAAGACACTTTTCTTTAAGAGAATCATTACTTTCAGGAATTGTCCTGTTTGATTGTGCAGAAAGTTATGCCATATCTTTTCTGGTACATATTCTGGGATAACCACAGTGATTGTGTCGTAGTTCGTATTACTCTCAAACTTATCTAAGAAGGCTAAAAAGTCCTTAACCGTCGCACGGTAGGGAGACTCTATAATTTTCAAGGGGATCTCCATGTTGTTCAACGACCAGTGTTTGAGAAGTTTAGCCGCACGATCGGGGTCAGATGCAACATGAACAGCCAAGACCTGCGGGGTTAAAGAATAGGCATATTTAAGTGCTTTAAGAACCATTAAGTTTAAATCATAAACCGGGATGATAATTTTATTCCTATACTCGGATATTTCAGCATGTGCTCTGCGTCGTTTCACAAGGGCAACGTGTCGTTGAAATTGAGCGAGTGCCTCAGGGGTAACCTGGAGATCATAGATTTCGTCGCGATAGACGTTCTTAATTCCACGGAAAAAAAGAACAAGCAGAGGTATAACAATCATGATAATCCAAGCCCCTTGGGTAAATTTCGTGATGATGAAGACCAAAAAAACCAGGAAAGAGAGTGTTCCTCCGAATGCAAAAACAGAAAAATCATAGACCCAATTCTTCTCCTTCTCATGCCAGATATGCCGGGCTAGTCCTGTCCCAGTTAAAGCAAAGGAAAGGAGCACACCAATCGCGTAAAGCGGGAGCATCATGTGGGTATCTCCTTGAAAGATGAGGATAAGAAAAATAGAGATGAAAAAAAGAGTCCAGATTCCAACACTGTAGACTAAGCGATCTCCAAGATTTTTAAAATAGCGTGGAGCACACCCATCCCGCGCCATTAAACTAAGAAGGATGGGAAAACCAGCAAAGGGTGTATTGGCAGCGATCACCAAAATTGCTGCCGCAGTTCCCATCAGGATATAGTACAGAATCGTCTGCCCATAAATAATTTGTCCCAGTTGGTTTAAAATTGTATTTCCTTCAGTTGGAACGATATGATAAGCCCCAGCTAAAAAGGTAAGACCTAAAAGTCCACCTGCGACCAGAATTGATAAGGCGAGCAGCGTTTTTATCGCCCGATTCTGAGCAGGAGCTTTAAAAGCAGTTACTCCGTTACTCACGGCTTCAATTCCGGTAAGGGCAGTCGTACCACCCGCAACAGCTCGGGCAAAAATAAACCAGGTCATGGATGAAGCATTCGTATTGATTAAATGAGCAGGTATTTGCGGAGTTGCTCCATGAATCAGAATTCCAACCAGACCGGTTCCCATCAGCACGATGAGGCTTATGATGTATAGATATATGGGAATAACGAATAAACGGGCGGATTCTTTAAGTCCACGAAGGTTAATCCAGGCCATGAAAGCAATCAGCAAGCAATCGGCAAGCACTTTATGGGGTGTTGGAGCAAGCCAAGGCAAAATTCCGGTAAAATTTTCAACGGCTGAACTGACGCTCACGGCAACGGTCAGGATGTAATCCACTGATAATGCTGCTCCGGCCACAAAACCTGCGGTTTCTCCCAAATAAGCCTGCGCAATTGTGTAGGAACCCCCACCTTGAGGATATTTTTGAATTGCTTTACGATAGACAAGAAAAATACTCGCTAGCAGCAGCACAATCACCAGTGACACTTTCATTACATAGGCATAACCCATGGAGCCAGCCAACAGTAAAATGTACAGAATTTCGTCAGGGGCATACCCTTCAGAGGATATAAGATCTGACCCAAAAATTGGGATTCCTCCCATGACTCCCACCTTAGACTGTTCCGCATATTGAGTTGCCAAAGGATGTCCAAAGATAAAAGTCCGCAATTTAAACCATAGCATGCGGTTGTTATTGTTAATCATCCGAGAGCTATACCTACCTTCTCCTAGTTTCAAGTTTTATTCATATACTCTTTCTTATTCTGCCTTGATGAGAACAAAGTGATTCTACATTTATTTATGATCCTTGTCGAGTGTTTCTTAGCGTAGCCTTTGCGCTTAGTAACCCGTTCGAGGTAAAAAAAAGAGGACTATCTAGTCCTCTTGCATTCTTTTAAACTTTCGCTTCGATTTTAAGCTTTCCGTCCGCTTACAATCGCGACAACGCCACCTAATAAATTTTGATAACGGGTCTCCACTAGCCCACAGCGTGCAAAAATCCTCGCCAGCTCTTGCTGAGATGGAAACTCCACAGCTGAATCATGGAGATATTGATAGGCCTTCGCTTTACCGGCCCATATTTTTCCCATCCAGGGTACAAGTTTGTCAAAGTAAAACCAATATCCCTGTTTGAAGCCCAGAAGCGTTGGTTTGGCCATGTCTAACGAAACAACCATTGATCCCGGCTTAACAACCCTTAACATTTCACTGATTCCCTGTCCAACATTCGGCAGATTTCTCAGTCCCCAGCCAACCGTCGCTCCATCAAAAGTATTGTCTGGAAAAGGAAGGTGCATCGCATCCCCCTGCCTTAACGCAATCAGGGATTGATACGGTGAAGAATAAATATTTTCTTTAGCCTTTTCTAACATGTTCTCAGAAAAATCTAGACCTGTTACTTTTCCTGATACTCCTATTGTTCCTGCAATTTCCATCGCAAGCTGTCCTGTTCCACAGCAGACATCCAAAATATGCATTCCAGGCTTGGCTTCAACAGTACGCACTGCCTTTCGCCGCCAACCCTTATCCAAGCCGAAGCTCATCAAAGTGTTCATTAGATCGTAGCTTTTGGCGATCGAATTAAACGTTTCTTGCACATAGGTTGCTTTATCTTTCCCGGAAAAATCCATTTGCTTGCTCCTCGCTTTCAATACCACCTAGAGTAGATTGTATAGGATTAAAGAATTATTGTCCAACGCTTCCCCGAAATCAAGACGACCATAAAACTGAAAACAAAAGAGGGGAATGAAATTTTAGTTCATTTCCCCTCTTTTGTTTAATGAAGAACGCTTTTACCACGGTCTGTAATCACCCAGGAATAGAGACTATCCGGCAGTACCTGACAGCCTTGACAGGCACTTTCCTCTGCGTCGGAACATCCCGGACATCCCCTTCCTGCAGAACAAGAAGAGCGACTAACCGCTTTTTTTTGAATATACCCCATGCTTGCCAACTGGGCTAGCATGGTTTCCACTCTTTGGAGTGACCAACCCAACTTTTGAGCGATTTCGGCAACAGCCACCGACTGTTCTTGTTCCATTAATTTTAAAACTTCACTCAGCAATATTTTACCTCCTAGACTGTTAAACACGCTTGTTTTTTAGAATCCCAGAGCGTGTCCAAGCTGTAAGACCAACCACCCCACACCAAAACTCAGAAGAAGATTATAAACGACTCCAAAACCCGTCCATCGCCAACTTCCTATCTCTTTATGGGTCGTAACAACCGTTGCTAAACAAGGGATATAAAGCATATATACAACAAGGAAAGTAATTGCCTGTAGGGAAGTCATTGAACCCGCCATAGCCTGAGCAATGGACTGCGGGGCATCAACATTCACTCCATATAAAATTCCTAAAGTGGATAACGTAGTCTCCTTCGCAGTAAAACCAAAGAGAATAGCAACCATTATTCGCCAGTCAAACTCAAGAGGGCTTCCAATAACCGCCAACGCACTTCCTAATTTTCCGGCCCAGGTTTGATCCATAGTGACTCCTGCGGGAAAAGAACTCAGTGTCCAAACAATGATAGAAGCGACTAAGATAAAAGTCCATGCCCTTTTCATAAATGAATAGGTTTTTTGCCAGGCAGGATAAAACACATTCCGAGCAGTCGGAAAGTGATAAAGGGGTAATTCCATCACAAAAACCGATTTTTCTGTCCGGATGACCGTCTTGCGGAAGAAATACGAAGAAAAGGCAATTAAAAATAGACTCAATCCTAAAAGTCCAACCATAGCGAGGGCTCCTCGTCCTCCTGGGAAAAACGCGGCAACAACCGCACTCATCACCCCTAAGCGTGGAACACAAGGGATGAGCGGATTAAGAAGAATGGTAATCATTCGATCTTTTGGATTCTCCAGAGTTCGTGTGGCCATGATTCCTGCAACGTTACACCCATAGCCAGAAACGAAAGAGAAGAAAGATTTGCCATGAAGTCCCATGGATTGCATCAATCGATCCCCAAGAAAGGCTGCTCTTGCTAAATAGCCACTATCCTGGAGAATAGCGTAGAGAATGAAAAACAACCAAATTTGCGGGACAAAACCTAATACCGCACCAACTCCTGCAAATATTCCATCCTGAACTAAATTTTGAAGCACTTTTGGTGCTCCCACCGCTTGCAAAAGAAACACGGTTATTCCTGAAGCCCAGGCCATAAAACGAGAAATGAGATCCCCCAAAGGAGCACTGGCCACAAAAGAAAACCAAAAAACTAAAATCAAGATTCCTAAGAGTATCGGATAACCCCAAACGGATGATAACGCCCAACGATCTAGTCGTTCAGTCCAACTCTTTCCTTTGTTCTCGTCAAACTGAACAAAATCAGGCATAAGTGTACCAATGAAATGATATTTTGCATCCGTAACCGCCATTTCAAGTTTGGCTTCATTCCAGCCTGAATCGCTCCACTCCTGTAATAGTTTTTTTACCGATTCGGAAGGCGTTTCTTCAATAGCTTGGTCACCCTCTATATATTTAAGTGCAAGCCAACGTTGGGGGAATCCGACCGCATCTTCAGGAAGTTTTTCTTCAATGGCCGTTATCTTGCCTTCCAACTCCTCAGGATACTTCATCTTCACAGGCTGAGGGGCGTCACGCAGTTGCCCCATGTGTATGGCCTCCTGTAAAAAACCTTTGATTCCCTTGCCCTTGGAAGCGATAACCTCAATAACTGGGAGGTTAAGTGCATGGCTCAATTTTTGGGCTGATATCGTAATTCCTGACGCTGCAGCTAAGTCCATCATATTAAGGCCAATGACAACATAAGGTGTTAATTCAAGAATTTGCAAAAGTAAGTATAAATTCCGTTCAATATTTGAAGCATCAAGTATCGCCATAACGACATCTGGCTTTTCAGCGAGGATAAATTCGCGCGTGATGATTTCCTCTTGAGAATAAGCTGTTAAGCTATAGGTCCCTGGAAGATCGACCAATTCAACATCCTGGTCCTCAACCTTAAAATAGCCCGCCTTCCGTTCAACTGTTTTACCTGTCCAATTGCCAACCTGTTGATTTAAACCGGTCAGATAATTGAAAACCGTACTTTTGCCGACATTTGGATTGCCGACAAGGGCGATTTTCATTGTTCCCATTGAATTTTCCCCTTCCTCATTCAGCTCAATATTTTTAGTTAATCCAGCTTATTCAAAATTCAAGTTTACATAATCATGTAAATTGTTCTCAATTCCGACCAACAAGGATTTTAGCACATTCCGAGAGACGCATCGCTAAATAATATCTCTTCACGCGAATTTGCATTGGTCCACCCCAAGGCGCCAATCGGATCACTTCAACTTCTGCGCCTGGTACTAGCCCCATATCCATCATTCGGCGACGCAATGCTCCCTTATCCATAACAGTCTGAATGTATGCCTTCTCACCGGGTTGGAGCAAATTGAGTGAGTAGTCCATAAGTTCACCTCCTCTAATTGATAACCATTCTCGCCTAAAATGTATACTGTGACTGATAACTTTTCTCATCTATACTTTACCTTTTAGCTTGTAATCTGTCAATCCCTATTCTCAACAAAACAAATAAAAAGGAAGACCAGAGAAATCTCTGATCTTCCTTCGCGTGCCTTTATAAAAGCTGAGAATTAATAGCGGCGCATTGATTGATAGCAATCGCGGCAATATACCGGCTTTTCACCAGAAGGTTGGAACGGAACTTCAGTTTCGACCCCACAATTCGAGCAAGTAGCTGGATACATTTGACGTTGGGGGCGAGCTCCGAAACCTCCACTTCTTCTTCCACCGTTAGCAGCTTTACGTGCTTGACGGCAGGAAGGACAGCGGCCTGGTTCATTCTCAAAGCCTTTTTCAGCATAGAATTCTTGTTCGCTAGCAGAAAAGGTAAATTCTTGGCCACAATCGCGGCAGGTTAAAATTTTGTCTTGAAACACAAAGGTTTCCTCCTTATTTGGGTAGTTTTCTCTCAGTTTGATCTCTGCACAAACTCCCGATCCATGACAACCCAAATAAGGGTAAACTAAGGATTTCAAGGTTTTTGCAAAGTAACCTCATGAGGCAAATATAGTATAACAAATTTATCGTTATAACGCAAACAAATATTAGTATTTACTACATACATTTAATACCCGTTTAATACTACTGAACTCCGCCTCGAGCTAAGATTTCTTTCACCTTCTGAGCCTCCATACCCTGCCCCAAAACAATACTCAGAAAAATACGAACTTTTTCAGTTGAAAGATCAGAGGCAAACCAAGCTCCCGCACGTTCTAGATCCGCTCCTCCTCCGGGATAACCATATGCCGGTGCCGTTCGCCCAAATAAGCAACGTGAGGTGATGACGATAGGTAGCTTCCGTTTAACAATCGAATGAATCGCAGGCATAAGTTCTGGGGGTAAATTTCCTCTCCCGAATGCTTCAATAACCAAACCATCGCTTGTCTCATCAATCAGGGCTTCAAAAATACGTGTAGTCATTCCTGTAAAGGCTTTACAGATTACCACGTTGGCTAAACGTTGGGGAATTCCCAATTTAACAGAGGGCTCTGGCTTGCGATACCAAATTACCTTTTCATTATCGATCGCTCCCAAGGCCCCACTCTCCCCAGAATTAAATGCATCCACATGGCTCGTATGTAACTTACGTACATCGCGTGCTGCATGGATTTCTTCATTTAAAGCGATCACGACGCCCCGTCCCAAAGCTCGAGTATCTTTTGCAATCAACATCGCATTACGTAAATTTCTTGGTCCATCAGAATCCCGTTCAGAAGCATCACGCTGAGAGGCCGTTAAGATGATTGGGCGTTGGTCTCGAATCGTAAGATCTAAAAAATATGCAGTTTCCTCTAATGTATCTGTTCCGTGGGTGATAATGACTCCTTTTAAAGTCGGATCTTGAAAACTGTTTTCGACAATCCGCGCAAGTTCTTGCATTTTCTCAAGTGACATATTGCAACTGGCCACATTACTGAAATCGATGACCTCCCACTTAGCAGCCTGCCGAAGGCTGGGGAGACTCTCTAACAATTCATACCCGCTTACTGCTGGAACGGCTTTACCAGAAATGTCCTTACGCATCGCAATAGTTCCACCGGTTGCGATTAAAAGTATTTTATTCACTTGGCATTACTCCACTCCGTCTGAACCTTATTCCATGTTTCATCCATATTTTACTATTAAAAAAGAGAAAAGGTCTGCTCTCCCCTTTCATATGTTAAATTAAGAGGCTATTTTCCAGGATCTGTCCTGGAAGAGGAGGGATTGGCATGGCTTCACCCGTTTGGGTCGCAGCGGCACAACGACTAATCGAAAAACGTCTTTGGGTGCTCGGGTACACTGCCGAAGACTATCCCGAGGATCAGCGTTCGTTAGAATCCATGCGTCACTACCATACACATTTTGACGCGATTGCCCACTTTGCCTATTTTTTACGGGAGGATACCTCACTTCAAGGCGAGTTAGATCCTACCCTGATCCGTGAAAGCTTTAATTATGGAGTTTCGCCATTAGTCCTCATTCACAATTTTAACGGACAGATCTTCGACCCACAACCCTTGCGCTCTCTCCTCTCCTCCCTTGAACTTCAGGAACGATTCATGCAAAACCTTCTTAACCTATTACCCAACGGTGTCGCGGGGGTGCATATTGACTTTGAAGGCATGGAAGCCTCCTATCGCTTAGCCTATACTTCTTTTCTGGAATCTCTGCGCATAACTCTGCATACAAGAGGATTTCTTCTGACGATCGCCGTTCCTGCCAAGCGCTCGGAGTGGGAGGCTCCGGGGTATGACTTTGCTGCTATTGGGCGAACCTGTGATGCAATAACCCTTATGACCTATGATGAACATTATTCTGGAGGAGAAGCGGGCGCGATTGCTTCCCTGCCGTGGATGACTCAGGCTTTAGATTATGCGATTCAGTATATTCCTCATCAGAAGATTCTCGTTGGAATACCTGTGTATGGTTTTGACTGGTCCAATGGATCTACAATAATGATTCCAATGAACGATATCTCTACCTTAATTAAGCAAACCGGAGCTCGAATTCTCTGGTCGGATCCGGCGGTTGAGCCCTATTTTTATTATTGGCAAGGACGAACCCGACATACAGTTTGGTATGAAAGTGAATTATCGTCAAAGATCCGTCTCGGTTTTGTAAAAAGTTATCGACTCCGCGGAATCGCGATCTGGCGTTTAGGTTATGAGACAAATCGTTTCTGGCAAGCTATAGACAGTAAATTGAAATGATGGTTTTTGCTTATACTCGCTCCTCAGTATAAAAGCACCTTCCGCAAGAAAAGGTGCTTTTACTTTACTAACAGAAAGTATAAATTTTGGGCAGATAGCATAAGTGCAACTAAGGCTTCCGCCTACGCCAGAGGCTTGGCGCAAGCCAAGTTTTCTTTATACTAACAGAAAGTGTAAATTTTGGGCAGATAGCATAAGTGCAACTAAGGC
>NZ_DATLJA010000093.1:0-6809 GCF_035539115.1 Desulfitobacterium sp.
ATTGGGGGGCAGATAGTATAAGTGCAACCAGCGGCTTTCATTCTCCTACGATGCATGTATTTATGTCCGGCAGGATAAGGCGACTAGAGCCATCGCTTTGGCGCCGGCTAAGTCTTCTTTATCCTACGATGCAAGTGGTTAAGTCCGGCAGGATAAGGCAACTAGGGCTACCACCTTCGCTAGGGCTTGGTGTTAGCCAAGTTTTCTTTATCGCTGAAGCTCGGCGAAAGCCGGGTTTTCTTTATACTTTTAGTCAACTTAACTTGGGCAATCGCCTGTGTTACTGCTTGTTGCTGGCAAGCAGTCTTTATTGCCAAAAGTAGCAGGGTAATTTTGATTGATGTAGAAATATTCATAAGTACTCATAAGTATTGAAAGACTTATGAAGAAAATAGAATGAGAAGGAATATTGAAAGATGAAGATTAAAACTGTTTCAATTGTAGGTTTAGGCGCTTTGGGAACAATGTATGCAAAGCATTTTTCCGATAGATTATCAAAAAATGATGTTCGTGTTATTGCCAACCAGAACCGTATACGGAAATATGAGAAGAGTGGAATCTATTGTAATGGAAGATTTTGCGATTTTAATTATGTATTACCCGAAAATGAGCAAAAACCTGCAGATTTATTAATTTTCTGTGTAAAGTTCAACCAGTTACAGCAGGCGATCGTGGATACAAAGCATCTAGTGGGAGAGCATACAATCATTCTTTCAGCATTAAATGGAATTTCCAGTGAAGAAATCATAGGGAAAAAATTCGGTATGGAAAGAATGCTTTATTGCGTTGCACAGGGAATGGATGCAGTAAAGAATGAAAATAAGGTAGACTATAAAAACATGGGAATGCTGTGCTTTGGTGAGAAAGATAATACGGTATGGTCAGATAAAGTAACCGCTGTTGCAGATTTTTTTGATTCCATTAATTTTCCTTATGAGGTTCCAAAAGATATGGATCATCGGATGTGGGGAAAGTTTATGTTAAACACGGGAGTGAATCAGACAGTAGCAGTATTTTCAATGAATTATGGGGGTATCCAAGCAGACGGTGAGCCTAGAAATGTAATGATAGCAGCGATGCGGGAGGTTATTGCTCTCTCTCAAAAAGTGGGTATAAGTTTAGGCGAATCAGATTTAGAGTATTGGTTAGATGTTCTTGCACAGTTAAATCCTTTAGGAATGCCTTCTATGCGCCAAGATATGGCAGCAAACAGAAAAACAGAGGTAGGGCTATTTTCAGGAACGGCTATCGCTTTAGGAAAACAATATCAGGTGCCAACACCTATAAATGAATGGCTGTATCAAAAAGTACAAGAGATGGAAACAAAAGGCTAGGCATTGATGCCTAGCCTTTTATTGTTAAAACCTCCGACGACGAAAGAAGAAAAACGGGAAGAAAAACGGCGAAAAAAATGGACTAAAAAATGGACTAAAAAATGGGAAGAATCCAAAACGTCTGGAACCAAATCCAACCATATTCTTATCTCACCTCTTCTTATTCAGATAATATCACGAGGATTTAGAAGATTACTGCAAGAGCGATAAGGATTAAAATTGCAATAGCAATAATACCTGCACCCACACTAGAGCCTCCACCTGTAGCCATCGGGTAGCTACATCCACAGCCGAAACCCATTCCGTACAATTCAATTTCCCCCTTTCATATTAGAAATAGCATCATTTAGAATACAATACCAAGTGCAATAAGCAGAAGAATGATGACAACCACAATCGCAATACCTTCAAATCTCTCACCACGACGCACGACTCCATCTACGCCAAATGCCATATCCTTAACCTCCCTTCGTGAGATAGTACATAATATGCCTTGTCTAGGGTATATGTTATTTAATTTCAATAATATGGAAAAAATATAAAGAATAGAGACCTCTCATGAGTTTACTAAACGTATGAGAGGTCTCTTCTTACTCCCAGATTTGCATTTGCCCGTTAGAATAAAATTTAGGAGGGTCTTTTAGCTTATAATATTTATTAGGAATAGGGCAACCTAGTTCCTACATAAAGTGTGATAAGAACTCCGCCAAGGGGGCCGAACATGAAGAAAAGAGGGCTGTTATTAATCATCCTGATCAGTACCGTGTTAATTGGGGGAATTATGGGCCGTTTTCTATGGAAACCCCACCCCGCAGAGTTATTGACACATGGCTTAGAAAAACTGAACCAAGCGACCTCTTTTCGCTACAGCATGACCCAACATCAGTGGGTCGATGGAAAGGATCGCATACTTACTCAGATTCTAGGAGAAAAGGACGGTGGGAACACTCATATTTCAGGGCAGCTAGTAGGCACGGAAGTCGAAATGATCGTTGCCGGAGAAGGTTTTTACCTAAAAGACCCACTTGGTAAACGATGGGTCAGGTACCCAAGTGTCCCAGCTACCCAAGAAGTCTTCTTGGCGGAGCTCAATCCAATTTCTTCTTTGCAGTTCAAAGAGCTTGGCGAGGTGATGCTTAAGGGTAATGAGAAGCTAAATGGACAGAAGGTTTGGGTACTTCAGTTACAACCCAGTGTACAAAATCAGATCATGGAAGAATTCTGGACCGATTTCAATTATACGGTTTATCTCAGTCAAAAAGATCAAACGATTCGAAGGGTTACAATTCAATCGAAGAATAAAGCAAAAAATGAGCCGATGACTATGACCTTAGATTTTTCGGACTTCGGCAAAAAGATTACAATTCAACCACCAAATTTGTAGGAGCTAAAGCCTGGGATGATATGCCCAGGCTCTTTTGTCCTACGATGCAAGTGTTAATTCGGCAGGATAAGGCGACTAAGGCTTTCGTCTACGCTCACGCTTGGCGATAGCGTTTTTTTTATGGTGTCGGGCAGCTTTATCTATTTTAGAGGTCCTAAATGTTATTATATAAAGTGCGATAATTTAGAATATAGTGCTAAAATAGATGTAAGCAGCCGAAAAGAGAGGGGATAAAGTATGGATTTGAAGGAAAGCGAAAATAAAATCACCATAGGAATTGTCGCGCCCTATCTCTCGTTTAAAGAGTCAGCAACTAAGATATCAAGACAAATCGAAAATGTTAATTTTGAGATATTTGAAGGAATGCTTGAAGAAACTGAAAAGCTTATTCCTAAATTCTACGAGAAAAAAATTGACGTTGTTCTCAGTCGTGCAGGAACAGCGAATTATTTACAAGGACGCATTGATTTGCCGGTCGTAAGCTGTGAAATAACGTTCTATGATTTGGCAGTTGCTCTAAAAAAAGTAAAAAGATTCGGCAAGAAGATAGCGGTCATCCTTTTTGGTTCTAAAGAATTAGATATTCCTTTATTGGAAGAAATATTTGCGATCCAGATCATTCATAAGCATTCTTACAAGGATAAAGATAGCATTATGATAGCCATAAAAGAGTCGATCGAAGAAGGATGCGAAGTTATTGTTGGAAGCAGCTTCGCCGTAGAATATGCGCTCGAAATGGGGATTCCGGGCTTAACCGTTGAATCTCGCGAAAACTCGCTTAAGGATGCCTTAAAAGAAGCGGAAAATATTGCAAGGGTACGTCGTAGGGAACAGGAACGCATAGAAGAAATGAAAGTTATGTTGGATTTTGCCTATAGTGGGGTCATTTCTGTTACTGCTGAGGGGAAAATCCAGATGTTCAATAAAACAGCGAAGAGAATCATGAGTGTTACGGAGGACCCTATTGGCAAGTACATTGAATCCGTGGTTCCCAATAGTCATCTTAAAGAAGTGGTAGAAACAGGTCAAAGACAGATCGGAGAAATTCAACAATTAAAAACAACGTCGATTATCACGAGCCGGGTTCCTGTCATTCTTAAAGGGGAGATCATCGGAGCAGTGGCTACCTTTCATGAGGCTGGGAATATTCAACGGTGGGAACAAAAATTACGTCGCGAAGCTTCAGGAAAGGGATTAATTGCTAAGAAAACCTTCGAGAACATCAAAGGAAGTCACCCAGCAATGAGGGATGCCGTTGAAAAGGCAAGACACTATGCCAAGAGCGATTTGCCCATTTTAATCTATGGCGAAACGGGTACGGGAAAAGAAGTATTTGCCCAAAGTATCCATAATGGGAGCCCCAAGACATCAGGACCCTTTGTGGCCATCAATTGTTCGGCTTTACCGGAATCGTTACTGGAAAGTGAGCTTTTTGGCTATGAAGAAGGGGCATTTACGGGGGCCAAAAAAGGAGGAAAACCTGGAGTATTTGAGTTAGCTCATGGTGGCACCTTGTTCCTCGACGAAATAGGAAGTATCTCCAAAGCCTTGCAACCGAGATTGCTTCGCGTTTTACAAGAAAAAGAAGTGATGCGTTTAGGATCGGATCGCATCGTGCCTGTAGATTTTAGATTAATTACGGCAACCAATGTCAATTTGACGGATACCGTAAAAAGCGGGGATTTTCGCTCAGATTTGTACTTTAGAATTCATGTTTTGAATTTGAGGTTACCTACTTTAAGGGACCATAAAGAGGATATAGCGGAATTGGCTGTTTTCTTTCTACGCCATGAAGGAGTAGAAAAATCTCTCATTACTAAAGAATTTGAACAAAAACTTAGAGCGTATGATTGGCCGGGAAATATAAGAGAACTTGAATCCTTTTGTCGTAGATTATCGATTTTAGAGTCTACGATGACCGCGTTCGAAGTCTTCGGGGAATACCTTGATGAAATGAAAGAAGAACCTGTCAAGGTCACGAGAAAAACGGATATTTCCATAGATATTGCTCCCTGGGAGGAAATGGAGCGAGACATATTTCGTCAGGTCGTGAATCAATTTGATGGAAATCGCACCCTTGCTGCTGAAGCTTTAGGAATTAGTCGATCGACAATCTGGAAGAAACTTAGGTAGAGCGTTCATATATAGAACGCTCGTTTTTTTTACCGTTTAATATTAGTACGTTACGATTACTGAAAATCAACAATTTCAGAAGAAAAGGACTGGCACGAAAATTGCAAATATATAACTTCGAATGGATCGCGACCATCTCAAAGGAAATAAATTGAAACAGCAAATCAACAATTAATAAGGGGAGATCGACAATGACTGAAAAAATGAAAGGTGCTTTAGAGGGGATTAGAGTCCTTGACTTAACTCGAGTATTAGCTGGACCCTTTTGTAGTATGATGTTGGCAGATATGGGTGCTGATGTCATTAAAATCGAGCAACCGAAAAAAGGTGACGATAGCAGACAGTTCGGTCCTTTCCTGAAGGGGGAAAGTGCCTATTTTATGAATCTTAACCGAAATAAAAAAGGGATTACCCTGAATTTGAAAGCGCCTGAAGGCAAGGCAATTTTTGAAGAACTGCTTAAACAAGCGGATATTGTTCTGGAAAATTACCGGCCCGGTACGATGGAAAAGTTAGGGTTAGGATATGATGAACTGGCGAAGATCAATCCCCAAATCATTTATGGTTGTGTTTCGGGATTTGGCCATTACGGACCTTATAAGGATCGTGCTGGGTATGATATTATTGGCCAAGCTATGGGAGGGTTAATGAGTACTACCGGTTGGCCTGATGGAGAACCGACCAGAACGGGTACAGCGATGTCCGATGTCCTAGCCGGATTGTCGGTAACGATTGGCGTCCTTGCAGCGTTAAGAGGCAGAGAGGTTACAGGCAGAGGACAGAAAGTCGATATTGCTCTCGTGGATTCCGTAGTAGCAAGTCTAGAAATTATCAATCAGATCTATCTCGTTACAGGTAAGAACCCTCAAAGAATCGGCAACCGCTATGAGTCGACCTACCCCTACGATTCCTTTAAAGCCAGTGATGGAAGCTACGTCATCGGTTGCGGTAATGACAAGTTATTTGGACTTTTATGCAAAGCCATGAACATGCCTGAGCTGGCTTCAGATGAACGGTTTGATTCAAATCCCAAACGTGTGCAGAGACATGCTGAATTAAAACTCATTATTGAAGAGTGCACTAAAGATAAAACAATCGATGAGGTTGTGGATCTGTTATTGGCGGCAGGAATCCCCGCTGCACCGATTAATACGATCGAACGGGTCGTAAAAGATCCTCATATTGCTGGAGCTAGAGAGATGTTTGTTGAAATAGAGCATCCCAAGGCCGGAAAAATGAAAGTAACAGGATCTCAATTGAAATTTAGTGATACGAAAATCAGCATCCGGCAGCCAGCGCCACTCTTGGGCCAGCATAACAAAGAGGTTCTTACCCAACTGTTAAATCTTTCAGAAGATCGGATCCAGGAACTGGCGGACAAAGGTGTTATTTAAGGGGGATTAGAAAATGAACTTACCTAAAGAAGTAACAATTGTTGAGGTTGGGCCGCGGGACGGGTTTCAAAACGTTGATGATTGGATACCAACGGAGGTTAAATTAAAAGTTATCCATTCGTTGTTTGAAGCTAATTTAAAGAACATGGAGATAACCTCCTTCGTTCATCCTAAAGCTATTCCTCAGATGAAAGATGCTGGAGATGTCGTTCAAGAAGTCTTGGACAAGGTTAAGGATGTCGAAGCGGCAGCCCTAGTCCCTAATTTCTTTGGGGCTGAGTCGGCCTGGAAATCAGGTCTTAAACAGATTACCTACGTCATATCCGCGAGCGAAAGACATAACATGGAAAATGTCAAGAGAACGATCGAAGAGTCCTTTGCTGAGCTGAGAAGCTTAAAAGAGCGGATTCCTAGCCTTAAAATCAAGCTGGATATTGCAACGGCCTTCGGTTGCCCGTTTCAAGGGGATATCCCTGTGGAACAGGTGTTTAAGATGATCGATAACGGCATAGCGGTTGGGGTGGATGAAATCTGCCTCTGCGACACGATCGGGATTGCTAACCC
>NZ_DATLJA010000094.1:0-44712 GCF_035539115.1 Desulfitobacterium sp.
CCGAGCGTTTCGTTCCCTAAACTATTGATGATTTTGTCATTGTTCGGATTTTACGATGACTCAGTTTGCTGTACCCTCCTTTACCAGAGCAAAAACTTAGGCTTTTCTTAAAAAAGCTATTGACTTTTATTAGCTGGTCTTTGACTAAATTTGATGGTAAATTATCACAGCAAAGCACCTTTAAGACTAATATGTATTTTCGACGCAATTAGTATGTCTTGATGTAACTTTAATTACACCTTTTTATAAAAAAATAACCTGTCCTAGAACCCCATCCCCATCCTTTAGTCCTTTCTGAGCAGCCATTTCGGCATTAATCATAATGTGCAAGGAATAGGGTTCTTGAGGCATTTTGACAGGCATTTGCTCGACAATTTTGTTACCTAATTTACCTGAAGAACCAGTGCGTTTAACCGATGTCTTGAATAATAATTATCATTATCCTACCTCGAAAGATATGGAACGTGAGTTCATTTTAAACACACTCAGGCAAGCGAATGAAAATCCCGCGCAAATCGCTAAATTACTTGAGATTAGTGTAAGAAATCTCTATCGGAAACTAGAGGCTTATGAAGTTCAATCTTCAACACTTAGATTTAGTATACGAGAGTAATTTTACATTACTTTGCAGAGATTATAAGGCATAGGAGGATGATACCTATGACACTTATGCTTCCCGAAGTACCTGAACTTAGACCCAATAGCCAGGCGATGCCCTTGGTTAAGAAATTAATTCAGAATCAAGAACAGTTAAAGGTTAGAGCTTTTGAACATAATGGAGTCCATATCATTGATTGTGGATCTTACAGCAATTCGTACGGGGTGGGGAATCTGCCCACTTCCTCCAGTAGCTTCTGATACGATTCAAGCGTTAGGTCGTACAAATGATGCCATTCGCTATGGGTCAACCGTTTACTACAATGTAAAAGATAAGGATGAATATTTAAAAGAAATAATTAAAAAAGTGCCCTCTTCGGCTTCCCCAGAATATGGACGATTATTTGCAACGGTTATTGAACAATATGATGATTTCTTTGACATCGACCCGCAATTCTTTAGTCCTGCTGAGATTTGGCTAACGAATTTAAAAAGTGGACGGAGTTTCCATGCGGGAGCTATCCGCTCGGAAATAGTACAGGCTTCTTTTGGAATGGAGTTTGAACCTCCTATCGGTAGATAAGAGGTTCTAATGTTAATTCTACTAATATATTCGTTTCACGCCCGTAACTTCGGCAGTGTAGGTATCTAGGGCAACGAGGTCATCAGGACTTAGCTCCTTTAACGATTTTTTCCCTAAGGCGCGCATTCCTTCTTCCATTTCTAAGGCCATAGCTTGAAGGGTATTTGTAACGCTCGTCGTTGCGAGCGCGATATCTAGTTTCGATTTCGAGGGAGAATCATAATATACAAGGGTTGTCGGGGGTTCCCAAGGCGTTACTTTTTCGGCTTGATCGTGGACAAGGGCAAAAAGAGGAACTGTGGCGAGAAAAATGGCATCTGCCCCCAGGGCTAATGCTTTAAGACAATTTCCAGGTGTAAAAAATCCTCCGGATATGATAATACTGATGGGTTGATTTTTTAAGTATTCTACTGTTCGAATTAAGGCGTTTAAAGTGGGTATGCCAAAATCATCTTGCTTGATGGGGGTTGTGGCATGGGAACCGCCTTGTGATCCATCAATGACGACGGCATCAAATCCAAGATCAACGGCAAAGGCAAGATCCTCCTCAATTCGACCTGTTGCCATAAGCTTAAGAGCGATGGGGATGCCGTTGGCCTTTTGCCTTAGGTCTTCCATAAATTTAGGCCAATCTTCAGGGGCATTGATGCCCGGCGGGGCAGGCAACGAGATTGCCGGTTCCCCAGGAGCTAGACCTCCAAGCTGTTGAGCCCTACCTTCTAATTCCGTAGCTTCAACCCGGACAGATCCCATGTCCGCACCTTGCCCCATTTGCACCTCGAGCATATTGGCAGAAGCAATCTGTTGCGAGGTTCTTCCGCCCCAAGACCAACGCGATATCTGTAAGATATAGTTACCGGCTTCTTGTCGTTCTTCTGGGAGGAGGGGACCTTCTCCAGAACAAATTGCCGTTTGAAGTGTTTTAGAAGCTCTGGCTAAGGCGATTTTAGCCTCATCGCTCAGAGCTAGTCCATAGGCCATTGCGCTAATCATGAGAGGAATTTCTAGAGTTAAGGGTTTTGTAGCTTTAGGTCCTAGGGTTACGCGCATATTGATTTTGGTACTCTCGTGGAGGGATAGTTTTGCCATTAACGGGGGGACAAACAGGAGCTTCTCAAAGCCGGGAAAATGCTTCGGGGTTCCTAAGGGGCGTGTGATGACTTTACCCTGATGAGCGCGTAATCCGGTTTCGATGAGGTTAAGAACTGAAAAACGCTGTAATGAAGGTATTAATTCAGCAAGATTCTGTGTGTATTTATCGCTAAGTAATTTTTTGGAAAAATCGTTACTTGCCATCTTTATGATGTAGCGCGTAAGGGGTTTGGCGAGTAACAGAACAACGATAAGGACAAGGATGAAGAATATAATTAAGATAAGTAGAAGAGTTACAGGTTTATTGATAATAATTTGCATAATGTCCTCGTTTATTTAGAATTTGCGTAAAATCAATATCTGGACTATTTTAACCGGAAATCCTTAAAAATAAATGAGTAGCTAAAATAAAATTAGGATTAAATATTTTGAGCAATGAATTTGTATCTAAAGACAGCGAACTCCGCACCTTTGGTGATGCGGAATTCGCTGTCTTTGGTAGGAGCTTAGGGTATTAAACAATCTTGGTTGTCCACTGTTCGAGATTCCAGACATCGGATACCCAATCTTCATAAAACTCTGGTTCGTGCGAGACGAGAAGGATCGTTCCTTTAAATTTTTTAAGGGCTTTTTTCAATTCTTCTTTAGCATCGACATCAAGATGGTTCGTTGGCTCGTCAAGAACCAGCCAATTGATATCTTTAAGCATGAGTTTACAGAGCCGGACTTTAGCACTTTCGCCGCCGCTTAAAACCATCATTTTGCTGGAAATATGCTCACTTGTCAGTCCGCATCGGGCTAAGGCCTGCCGGGCTTCAGCGTTGGTAAGTCCCGGAAATTCGGCCCATACCTCTTCGAGAGGGGTATTCGTGTTATGGTTGGTGGATTCTTGTTCAAAATACCCAGGGAAGAGATAATCACCGAGTTGGACTTCACCGCTGATGGGGGAGATGATCCCCAATAAGGTTTTCAATAACGTTGTTTTACCTAAGCCATTCACGCCGCGAATGGCTATTTTTTGTCCTCGTTCCAACTGGAGTTTCATCGGACGGGTTAACGGCTCCTCGTAACCGAGAACGAGGTTCTGCGCTTCAAAAATGATACGCCCAGGAGAGCGTGCTTCCCGGAATTTGAAAACGGGTTTAACCTTTTCTTTCGGTTTCTCGAGGATTTCCATTTTGTCGAGTTGTTTTTGGCGGCTTTTAGCCCGACCCGTCGTCGAAAATCTCGCTTTATTGCGGGCGATAAAGTCTTCCAGACGATCGACCTCTTTCTGTTGTTTCTCATAGGCCTTAAGTTCCTGTCCCTTTTTGACCGTTAAAAGCTGTGAGAATTCCTCATAATTCCCGGTATACCGAGTAAGCGTTGCATTTTCAAGATGATAAATCACGTTAACCACGTCATTCAGGAAGGAAATATCATGGGAGATCAGAATAAAGGCATTTTCATAGTTTTTCAAGTAACGACTCAGCCATTCGATATGCTCTGCGTCTAAGTAATTGGTGGGCTCGTCCAACAGAAGAATACTTGGGTTCTGGAGCAAGAGCTTTGTCAGTAAAACTTTGGTCCGTTGCCCTCCGCTCAAATCCGCAACATCTTTGTCCAGACCAATTTCGCCTAAACCTAAGCCATTGGCGACTTCTTCAAGTTTGGCATCAATTGAATAAAAACCATTTGACTCAAGAATTGTTTGAATTTCGCCAACATCATCCATCATTTTTTGGAGTTGCTCCTCGGAAGCAGTGCCCATAGCCTCATAAAGGTGAAGCATCTCCGCTTCCAATTCGAACATTGATTGGAATGCTTCCTTTAAAACATCGCGGATACTTTTTCCTTTGCTTAAAACGCTATATTGATCTAAATAGCCAACCGTTACGCGATTGGACCATTCAACCTTTCCTTTATCCAGGATGAGTTTACCGGTAATGATATCTAAAAAAGTGGATTTACCTTCACCATTAGCTCCCACTAATCCGACATGTTCCCCTTTGAGTAAGCGGAAGGAGGCCTCCTCCAAGATTTGACGACCACCAAAACCGTGAGAGACGTTTTCAACATTTAATACGCTCATTCAGGATCTCCTTTTCCTTGTACTAATAGAAAGTATAAACTTTTCGGCAGATAGCATAAGTGCAACCATCGACTTCCGCCTTCGCTAAGCTCAGCGCAAGCCGGGTTTTCTTTATCTTTTAAGCACACCCTCTATCTTAAAAAACAGTGAATCAGAAGTCAAAGATTATTTTAAATTTCCTACTACTTTCGTTAGGATTATTAGAGAAATCCTAAAGTTTATCGAGAAAGGATGAGGATTTTGCAAGTAGTACGAGTAAAAGGAATTCTTCCCGTAAAAACTAAGGAGACTAATTGAAAGGAGGTCATATGTGATGGCTTCAGATTCCAAAGATGAGCGTGAGCAGGAAAAGTTGTCCGTAAAGAAAAACACGAAAAAATTAGTGTTCCTTTCGCTGGCGGGTCTTGTTGTACTGTTCCTCATTGCAGGAGTAGGAATGCACTATACTTCTCAGCCGAATTTCTGTACTAGTTGCCATGAAATCAGTCCTCATGTTGCGACCTGGCAAGTAAGCCCCCACAATAATGTGCCTTGCCTTGAGTGTCATGCTAATCCAGGGACAGTGGGATATGTCTCGAGAAAGCTCAAATCCGTTTCGGAACTATATTATCATTTTACTAATCAAATCCCAGCCAACATTGTAGCAAAACTCAACATTGAGACATGTATCCTTTGTCATACGGGCAAAAACAACAGTTTCCCCGAGGCTAAAAATATAACACTTACTTCGGGCTCGCAAGCGCCCAGTAGCTCACATGCGTTCGTGTTGGAGAACAAAGTTTCTTGTCTCAATTGTCATCGCTATACGGCTCACCCCCCAAGTCAACAAACAGCTGGGGTTAAATAATAGCGCGAAGCAAAGGAGGTCTAAATTTTGAAAAAAAGAAGAAACATTATATTCATCCTTTTATCGCTACTCGGATTATTGGCTATCATTTTAGTTGGGTGTAATCAGCAAAAAACACCTGCTACACCTCAAGAGGCTGTGAATCAAGTAAAAAATGCAGTTACGGCAGCGACCTATGTAGGAAATGATACCTGCCAGGGGTGTCATGCCGATAAGTTCACTGCTGTACCCCATACGAAACATTTTACATCCTTTAAACCACTTTCGGATTATCCGATGGCCCAAACGTTGGGACCCATAACGGTATTCGATGCAGGTAATACCGACAAACCAACTTCCGCAACGATCGACTTATCTAAGAATACGGTTTATGGGGTGATGATGGATGATTACATCGTAGCGCAAGCACCTACTGGTTTTAAAGACAAGTACTACCGGGTTGCAGCAGTAGAAAAGTCTGGAGATAAATGGAATGTTAAACCAGCGAGTCAGAAGGATATGGATAATGATGGGAAACCAGATTGGGTCGCAGAATCGGCTCAAACATGCGTGACTTGTCATGCGTCAGGCATTCCAACTGGGTCGCCAACGGCAGGATTCTCCTGCGAATCTTGTCATGGGCCAGGTGGAGTTCATGCTAATGCTACGTTTGCCGATAAAAAGACAACGATGAAAATTAGTACCGCCGAAGAAGCCTGTTTGAACTGTCATAAGAGTGACCCGGTCAAGGACAAACAAGGGAACTTTACGACAGATAACCATCATGGGACACGCGATTTCTTCGCCAGCAAACATGCTCAAACTGGAGAAATTAATGGTTGCTTGACTTGTCACGGGCCGCACAAAGCAAATGCGAGCGGAGTGTTGATAAAGAAAGACAAACCAGTAGACATCTGTAATGACTGTCACGAAGGTAAACTTAATCAAGCTAAGATTGATCAAATTATGTGGAAGAACCCGTCTGATGCTTATGGACATATTACGCGGGATCATAGCTTTACGGCCATGAAGTATGAAGATCTTGGGGATGATCCAGCAACAAAGCCTGTTGAGATTAAGAATCAGACGATAATTGATCTGATAAAGAAAGTTTTACCGGAGTTAGCAAAATAATATCAACATTAATTTTCTATATTACTCGGGGCACCTTCTATTTCAGGGGGTGTCTTTTTTTTACCTTATCATATCTGTGCCGAGTAATAATGAGGAAAATCCGTGAGTCACTTCGATTAAAAAACGCCTCAATACTTTTCTCTAATTCGCTTTTCGCCTTGAAGAGGGGAAAGAAAAGTTGAGGCGTGCCAAAAATGCAGAAAGGGAAGGAACAGTCAAATTGATGAAGAGCGGGCAATTGCCCGCTCTTCATGTAACTGCTCTTCAGAAGAGGTACTTCATTGTTAAGAGTCCGTGCTGGCCGTCACGCAAGCTCAACAATCGTGTTTCAACGTTAATCGTTAATGTCCGCTCCATTTTTCATGTTTTCCTCGGCATACTCGACCATTTTTTTAACCATATTTCCGCCGATTTGCCCGACCTCACGAGTCGTCATGTTTTCAAACCCTTTTTCTTGGATGTCATCGTCGAGTTGAAGTTCTTCAGCAACCTCCCACTTAAGTGCATCTAACTGTTTCTCGGATTCAGGAACTTCTGGCGTGTTACGGCTCATTTTACCTTCCTCCTTTTTCATAAACAGTAGAGAGAATTATTTAAATGATGTGAAGCATTAATAGAATGTCCGCATTGCTCGAAAACTATTCAGTAAGAAATATATATAAATATACAAAATAAATTGGCGCAAAAAAATTAGCCCAACAGAAGCTGGGCATAGAGCAGAGGGGTTAGATTGAGGAGGAGTGAGATGAGAAGGTAACCAGTGTAATACACTAGTTCGTGAAACATGGTGCTTTCACACTTAGATTGTAACCTATTTCGCAAACTATTGCTAGCCCCTTTTTAAAAGTCAGAATATTAAATTTATTAACTAGATTGTGAATTCCTGACTTGCCGTGTAAAATGAGTTTATATTATATCTCTCCGCATGTTGAAAGTTTAGATTAAGGAGGGGCACAATGCGGGTAGCGGTAATTGATGGACAAGGTGGAGGTATAGGTAAACATATCGTTGAACAGTTGAGGAAAAGGATGCCTGATTTGGAAATCCTCGCTTTAGGTACTAATGCCTTAGCAACGGGGGCGATGTTACGAGCGGGTGCAACCGAGGGTGCGTCCGGAGAATCGGCAATCTGTTTTAATGCGGATCGCGTAGATTTGGTTGTCGGGTCTTTTGCAATTATGACAGTCTATGGGTTGTTAGGGGAGATTACTCCGGCGATCGCTACAGCTCTATCGGTAAGCAAAGCGGATAAACTCTTAATCCCTATTCAAAGGGGAAATATTCAGATCATCGGAACAAACCGAATCCCTTTACCTCATTATGTGGAGAGCTTAGTTAACGAAGTCGGGCAGAGAATTGATAAGCAAAAAAGTAAGACTTAGAAATCTTTTGAATGCTAACAAGAAACTTCGTTTAGATAGCCAGTTTCCGTGAGAACTGGCTATCTCGATTTTTATTCTTTACACTATAAAAAATTTTATGTTAAAATAATTTTGAACTAAATAAGGAGGACTATCAATGTCAGGACATTCTAAATGGGCGAATATTAAACATAAAAAAGCTAAAACAGATGCTCAAAAAGGTAAAGTATTTACGAAACTTGGACGAGAGCTTATCGTAGCCGCTCGTGCCGGCGGAGCTGATCTGGCAAATAATTTTCGCTTGAAGATCGCTGTTGATAACGCGAAAGCAGCGAATATGCCGAATGACAACATTCAGCGCGCAATTCAAAAAGGTGCTGGCGGTGGGGACGGAACCACTTATGAAGAACTTCGTTATGAAGGTTATGGTCCAGGAGGCGCAGCGGTCATGATTGATATTCTTACCGACAATCGGAACCGTACTGCAGGGGAAATGCGCCACCTCTTCTCTAAAAACGGAGGAAATCTTGGGGATACGGGAAGCGTCAATTGGATGTTTAACGAAAAAGGACAATTAACTATTCCTATAGAGGATTTGGCGTTTTCTGAGGATGAACTCATGCTTATGGCTTTAGAAGCTGGAGCTGAGGATGTGGACAATGATGGAGAAAATTATCTTGTTTATACATCTCCAGCGGAAATGGAGGGAGTTCGGCAGTCTATGTTAGATCAGAAAGTCCCTATTTTTGAAGCGATTGTCAATCAGATTCCGCAAAATACGGTGGAGATTGCGGATCCAGAGCTGGCCAAGAAAATGATCCGCTTAATGGACGCGTTAGAAGAACATGAAGATGTACAAGGCGTCTACGCTAATTTTGAACTCGCGGATTCGCTCTCTGACGAGGACTTAGAATAATCCGAGTTTTTTCGAGAACAAAAACAAAAAGTATTGGGAACGGTGCTCAGGCGGGCACCGTTTTCCTTCGTACTAACAGAAAGTATAAATTTCCGGCAGATAAACTCTAAGTGCAACCAGCGGTTTTCGCTTTCCTACGATGAATGCGGTTAAGTCCGGCAGGATAAGGCAACTAGGGCTACCACCTTCGCTAGGGCTTGGTGCTAGCCAAGTTTTCTTTATCCTACGATGCAAGTAGTTAAGTCCGGCAGGATAAGGCGACTAAGGCCATCGCTTTGGCGCTGGCCAAGTCTTCTTTATTGCAAAGCTCTGCGAAAGCCGGGTTTTCTTTATAGAAAACAGGAATCCCTCGCTTTCCTGTCGAATCTATTATATTGAAAGGAAGGCGACTATGCAGATACTTGGTATCGATCCAGGAACAGCCATTATGGGTTATGGTTTAATTGAAAAACAAGGAAATCGGCTGATTCCTATAGCGTATGCTTCTTGGCGGACTCCAGCCCATATACCGATGTCGGAACGCTTATTGATGCTTTATCAAGAAATGCAATCTTTTATCGAAGAGCATCGTCCCGGGCAAATTGCCGTGGAGGAACTTTTTTTTAATCGTAATACTACGACCGCGATCTCCGTTGGGCAGGCACGTGGGGTTATACTCCTTGCTGCCGCTCAGGCGGGAATCCCTGTTTACGAATATACACCGCTTCAGGTGAAACAAGCCGTTGTAGGGTATGGCAAAGCAGACAAAAAACAGGTTCAACAAATGGTGCGCGCTTTGTTAGGCCTAAATGAGATTCCCAAACCGGATGACACAGCAGATGCACTCGCGATTGCTATTTGTCACGCGCATAGTGTAAATTTGCTGAATCGAATAGGGGGAACACAATGATTGGGATGTTGCGCGGAAAGGTCTGGGAGATTCAGACAGATAAACTTGTCCTCGATGTCCAGGGGACTGGCTATCTATTAGCGGTTCCTTATGGGCTTTTATCGAAACTTCATCCAGGATTAGAGCTCGTTCTTTATACCCATGTTGTTTCACGTGAGGATGAACTTTCGCTCTACGGATTTTCCTCTTTAGCGGAAAAGGAAATATTTCTTCAGATGCTTTCCGTTTCAGGAATCGGTCCGAAAGCAGCCCTTTCGATTCTTTCCACTCTAGGTTCGGCTCAAGCGCAAAGTGCGATTGCCGGTGAGAACCTGACGGTGCTGACGAAGGTTCCGGGAATTGGTAAAAAGACGGCTCAACGTCTTGTCCTCGAACTTCGGGAAAAATTTAAAGGAAAAGCAGGAGTTGACGAATCTTATGTCTCTCTTGAAGGCGCGGGGCTTCAATCAGAGGCCTTAGAAACTTTGTTAGCCTTAGGATTTAGTCTGGAGGAAGGAAAACGGGCTCTGGCTCGGGTGCAAACGGATGGCCGTGAATTAACCATTGAAGAACAGGTTAAGGAGGCTTTACGTTCTATAGCCCTCCAAAAGTAGTAAGTGTAGCTTTCCCACATCTATTCACTTAAATTGAAAGAGAAGAGGAAAATTCGGAATGGAAGAACGTATGGTATCTTCTCAAGAAATTCCGGGGGATCTTGAGGGAGAAGTCCTTCGTCCGCATCGGCTAATGGATTACATCGGACAAAATAAGGTTAAGGAAAATCTGCAGATTTTTATCCAGGCTGCCTTAGCCCGTGGAGAAGCGTTGGACCATGTCTTGCTTTACGGACCGCCCGGGCTGGGTAAAACGACGTTAGCAAATATTATTGCTCAAGAGATGGGTGTAAATATTCGAACAACCTCCGGTCCAGCCATCGAAAGGCCGGGGGATTTGGCAGCGATCTTAACCGCCTTAGAACCTCGAGATGTCTTATTCATTGATGAAATCCATCGTTTGAGCGGGACGACGGAAGAAATCTTATATTCCGCAATGGAAGATGGATGTTTAGATATTGTGATCGGCAAAGGCCCCAGTGCCCGTTCAATTCGACTTTCCCTTCCACCCTTCACATTGGTTGGCGCGACCACTCGGGCAGGTCAGCTCGCGTCGCCGCTGAGAGACCGTTTCGGCGTGATTAGCCGTTTGGAGTTTTACGAAGTCGAAGATTTGATTGAGATTGTGCGGCGGGCCTCGGGAATTTTACATCTCGAAATCACCCCCGAGGGTGCGGAAGAGATCGGTCGACGTTCACGAGGGACACCGCGAGTTGCTAATCGCTTGCTTAAAAGAGTTCGGGATTATGCCCAAGTCTGGGAAAATGGAATAGTCACGGCAGAATTAGCGCAGAAAGCGTTAGATCGTCTTGAAGTTGACCCCGCTGGGCTTGATCGGATCGATCATAATACCCTAAAAACTATTATCCATATGTTTGCCGGGGGCCCGGTGGGTCTAGATACGTTATCAGCAACGATTGGCGAAGAAGCAGAAACCATCGAGGATGTAGTCGAACCGTACCTGCTGCAAAAGGGCTTTTTGCAACGCACTCCTCGGGGAAGAGTGGCAACGGCTCGGGCGTATGAACATCTGGGTCTTCCGTACCCTAATGCTCACGAGGGAACGCTATTTGTAGAATAAGATAACATAAATAGGGCACTCTGTTCTTAAACGGGAAAAAGAGGTGGTTTCAAGTGCTACCTTACTTACCAGGAGAGAAGAATGGATTGTCCTCCATTCAAAAGTGCTGGTTATTGGTGCTTTTTTTATTTTTGGTATTCCTCAATGCTAAGCCTTGCTTAGCTCAGGAAATCCCGATTGAACTTGTCTGGAAGTTTAAAGACGCGGGCTGGATTGGAATTCAAATCGAAGAAGGAAATTATCAACTGAAAGAGCTCAACCAACAGGCATCTATAACCTCCTTCCCTGCAGGGTCATTATTAGAGTGTGCATGGGGAGGTTATGCTCCAATCCTTCGCCTTAATGATAATCCTTTTCAGATATGGCGGGGGACCCAAATCGAATTACGTGCGCTGGACTCTGCTGGAGTTTTTAAAATTCAAACTCCAGATGGCCAGTCGATTCGCTATCGAGGAAGTTTGCTCCTCCGCTGGCAAGAAGATCACTGGTCTTTAATCAATCAGGTCGAGCGTGAAGAATATCTAAAGGGAGTTGTGCCGATCGAAATGAGTAACCTTTGGGCTCAAGATGGCCTAGAAGCGTTAAAAGCGCAAACCGTGGCAGCACGAACCTATGTCGTGAAAAAGTTGCAAACTAGCTCGCAAATTACGGATTCTCCTGATTTTGATCAAGCCTATCTAGGCAAAGAAGTCGAAGGAAAAGCGACCTTGGCCATTGCTGCGACCGAAGGTGAAATTTTGGTTGATACCCAGACTCAGCTCCCCATCGATGCTTTATATTCATCCCATAATGGGGGCTTTACGGAAAAGACGGAGAATGTCTGGAGTAATCCAGATTCCCATTTTTCTTCCCATCTGGACCCTTTTTCTCAGGGGATGGGTGGGGCAGCAGATCAGTGGCGCTACATCATTGGCGCAGACGTCCTGGGTAAAGCCTTTCAATTGGCTCCCATTCAGGAAATTCAACTTGACAAATACCTGTCGGGTAGAGTAAAAAAGGTAAGGATGACAGATCAGCAAGGAAAAACGAAGGAAGTCTCGGGGAGAGCTTTTGTCCAGGCTTTCTATCCGTTTGGACACCCCATTCAAAGTCAATCTTTCCTGGGAAGTCTTTTTGAGGTCCAGGAGATTACAGGTCAAGCGCAGGCTAAAGGGCAAGAAAACACACTGGGAAATTGGAATCCTTTTACCCAGCCACAATTAGAGGGGGCGAAGTCTCCAGTAAACATCCTCCAGAACGTCTCGATGGCCCCAGGACCCCGTTTGAATCGGATCCTCAGTTCTTCACTTGGAGTCAGAGAAACCCCATCTCCAGACGGCGTGTTTATCTTCTGGGGGCGCGGCTGGGGGCATGGTGTCGGAATGTCCCAATGGGGGGCGTATCATATGGCCCAGTTGGGATATAGTTATCAAGAAATCTTAAATTTTTATTACGATAATATAGCTTTTTTTAAAGAGTAGTTTTTCTTATACTAACAGAAAGTATAAGTTTGGGGCAGATAGCATAAGTGCAACTAAGGCTTCCGCCTGTGCCAGAGGCTTGGCGCAAGCCAAGTTTTCTTTATAAAAAGCTATATTTGAAGGAGAATCAGAGTGGAGTTATCAGATTTCGATTTTTATCTACCTCAAGAGCTTATTGCTCAACACCCTGTGGAGCCAAGAGATTCGTCTCGCTTAATGGTCGTTAATCGCGCTAGCGGCGAAATTAATCATCACATCTTTCATGAGTTGCCTAATTTACTGCAGCCAGGGGATGTTCTCGTGGTGAATAATACTCGGGTCATTCCTGCTCGCTTGATTGGGGAGAAAGAAGAAACCGGGGCACATATTGAATGCCTTCTCTTAAAACGCGTGGAACGGGATGTTTGGGAAATACTTATTAAACCAGGTAAGCGTCTCAAAGTAGGACAGAAGGTGAGCTTCGGCGGAGGAAGGCTCATAGGAGAGCTTTTAGAAATCCTTCCGGATGGAAATCGCAAGATTCGTTTCTTTTATGAGGGAATTTTTGAGGCCGTTCTCGATGAATTGGGAAACATGCCTTTGCCACCCTATATCACGGAAAAACTCGAAAACAAAGAACGCTATCAGACGGTTTATGCCAAGGAGAATGGTTCGGCTGCTGCCCCCACGGCAGGGTTACATTTTACACGCGAATTGATGGATCAGTTACGTCAAAAGGGAATTGAAATTGTCGAGATTCTCCTCCATGTTGGACTGGGAACGTTCCGACCGGTGAAAGTGGAAAAGATCGAAGAACATGAGATGCATTCTGAGTATTACCGGGTTTCTAAAGAAGCTGCAGAGCGGATTAATCGAGCCAAACAAGAAGGAAGGCGCGTGATTGCGGTCGGAACGACAGCTTCACGTACGCTGGAATCGATTGGTCAGGAAAACGGTTTGATCCAAGCTGGGGAAGGGTGGACCAATATATTTATCTATCCGGGCTACTCTTTTAAAGTGGTCGATGCCCTCATTACAAATTTCCACTTCCCTAAATCAACCTTGGTGATGCTCGTCAGTGCTTTAGCTGGACGGGACCTAATCATGAAAGCATATGCCTTAGCAGTGCAAGAACGCTATCGTTTCTATAGCTTTGGCGATGCCATGCTCATTTTGTAGACGTTATTGGGTCAGAAAGTTGTGCTTCAGTCTAATTACCCGTATAATGATAAGTATTAAAAAGCAAGGCAAAGCAGGAGTTGAGACGTAGAAAGGGATGTGAACTATTTGCCTGCGGTACGTTTAGAAGTATTGAAAGAAGATACCCGAACAAAAGCTCGTCTGGGAAAACTCCACACTCCCCATGGAGTGATCGATACACCAGTTTTTATGCCAGTTGGGACACAGGCAACTGTTAAAACCCTGACTCCAGAGGAATTAAAAGAGATAGGTGCAGGAATTATCTTAAGTAATACATATCACTTGTTTCTCCGTCCGGGACAGGAGCTCATCCGCGAGGCGGGTGGACTACATTCCTTTATGCATTGGGACGGAGCAATCCTTACCGATAGTGGAGGATTTCAGGTTTTTAGTTTAGGTGATCTGCGTAAAATTACGGAGGAAGGGGTGGAATTCCGCTCTCATCTCGATGGTTCTCGACAGTTCCTAAGCCCGGAAATCGCAACCCAAGTTCAAATGGCCTTAGGTTCAGATATCGTGATGGCTTTTGATGAATGTACACCCTATCCGTCAACCCGCGAATATGCCAAAGCGTCAATGGAACGGACGACACGTTGGTTAAAACGGTGTAAAGAAACCCTAACTACAACTGATCGCCAGTCTTTATTTGGAATTGTCCAAGGAAGCATGTTTGAAGATCTCAGAAAGCAGAGTGCTGCCGAGGCAACAGAACTTGATTTACCGGGTTATGCTATTGGTGGACTCAGCGTGGGTGAACCCAAGGAACTCATGTATGAAGTTTTGGATTATACAGTTCCGTTACTTCCGAAGGACCGTCCCCGGTACTTAATGGGAGTAGGATCACCTGATGCCTTAATCGAAGGAGTCATGCGCGGAATTGATATGTTTGACTGTGTCTTACCGACAAGGATAGCCCGCAATGGGACAGCAATGACAAGGTATGGTAAGCTTGTTATAAGAAATGCCGCCGTGGCTCATGATTTTACGCCGATTGATCCAACCTGTGATTGCTATACGTGCCGCAATTATTCGCGAGCCTATATCCGACATTTACTGAAAGCCGATGAAATTCTGGGCTTGCGGCTCATGAGTATTCATAATCTGCGCTTTTTACAAACAGTCATGAAGGAAATCCGGGAAGCGATTGCTGAAGACCGCTTACCGGAATATCGCCAGACGTTCTTTGCCGATTATGGTTATCTCCAATAAAGCGTAGTCGTTAGTATATTTCCGTATAATTTAAGAAGGATTTTCCACTTAAGTGAGGAATATCAAGTAAACAAAGTATCTATTTTAAGGAGGATTTACGTATGCAATCATCGACCCTAACTCTTGTCCTTTATTTTGTAGTGTTTTTTGGGATAATGTACTTCCTGATGATTCGGCCTCAACAAAAACAGGCCAAACAACGCCAGGCCTTACTCAGCAGTCTGCGGGTTAAGGATAAAGTTATCACTGCGGGTGGAGTTTATGGTAAAATAACCAAAGTAAAAGAAAAATCCGTGATGCTGCAGATCGCCGATAAAGTCGAGATTGAAGTTACCAAGAGCGGAATTACGAGTGTTGAAAATCGTGAAGTTGTCGTTGAAAAGGATAAAAAGGGCGACAAGAACGAAAAAGATAATAGTGGCAAAGGGGAAGAAGCCTCTAAGGAAACTGAAGCTGGAAATGGAACAGAGAACGGGACTACTGAAGGCTAATTTTCTGCATGAGTTTTTTTCATAAGTGGTACAATAAAGAATAATAAAAGCAAGTGGTATGATCACTTGCTTTATTATTTATTCGATGGCTTTTTTAAAGGAGTTAAATGCCGTGACTAATGAGCAATCCGTCAGGATCCATTTGCAGTGCTGGCAGAAGAAACTATTAAAGACTACGGGTTATTAGACGATCTTGGAGGAACGGCAATGAATTTGTTACCGCCTCAGAATACTGAAAGAAGGGAGAACAGAGCATGCATAAGCTAACACTGGCAGACCTCAAAGAGGATCCTATCGTTCAGGGATATATCGAGGGCGGAAACCGGCACTTGGAAGCGATTGGTTTTACTGAACATGGATTACGTCATGTAGGATTAGTGTCCCGCATTGCCTCAAATATTCTCGAGAAATTAGAATATCCGCAAAGAACCAGTGAACTTGCAGCAATCGCTGGCTACCTCCATGATATCGGCAATGCGGTAAATCGAGTCAGTCATGCGCAAACGGGCGCAATCATGGCTTCAAATATTTTGGAACGGCATTGCATGGCCCCAGAAGAAATAGCCGTCGTCATTGGCGCGATCGGGAATCATGATGAAGCGGATGGTCATCCTGTTAATGATGTATCGGCAGCCTTGATTCTAGCGGATAAATCCGACGTTCACCGTTCGCGTGTGAGAAATCCCGATCTTTCAACGTTTGATATTCACGACCGGGTAAACTATGCAGTCGAGCATTCCTTTCTGCGTGTTTATCCCAAAGACAGGATCGCCCTGGAAATCACGATTAATACGGAGCTTTGTCCGGTTATGGATTACTTTGAAATCTTTATGGCCCGAATGCTTTTATGTCGTAAAGCGGCTAACTTTTTAGAAACTCGGTTTGAACTCAAGATTAATGAAGTGAAATTGCTTTAGATGGATGAGAAGACCTGAAAATAGATAAGAAGAAAATGGAAATTTCCCAAGCAAAATGTCAGAACTTGTAAGCTATCCTGTTTAAAAAGCCAGATTAAGGGCTCGAAGATCAAATAAAAGCTTAATAAGTAACATATTTATGCCCAAAACCTGAATTGACCAATGACAAACCTGGCCTTATAATTAAATTTGGCTTGGGCAAGTCCCAGTCAAATGAAAAGGGAGGAAAACGAATGAAAAGGGGAAATATCCTAAAGCTTACAGTAGTTGTTTTGCTCGTGGCTATCGTTGCCACGCTTTCAGTTAAACCCCTTACGGATTCCCAAAAAGGAATCCCGTTGGGACTTGACTTGCGTGGTGGAGTGCACTTAGTTCTGCAAGCTCAACCAGGAAAAGATGGAAGCCCGGTGACAAAAGACGATATGGACAATGCCAAGACAATCATATCAAAACGGGTTGATGAAATGGGTTTGTCCGAACCAATCGTCCAAGAAGATGTACCGAATAAACGAATTATCGTTGATTTAGCAGGTGTTCAAGACCCGGATAAAGCGGTAAACGTTTTAAAAACTACAGCTCAACTGACGTTTCGTGACCCTCAAGGAAATGTTGTACTCCAAGGCTCTGATTTAAAAGACGCCCGAGCTGCGAATGGTAGTCAAAACCAGGGTTTTGTCGTCAATTTGACTTTCTCAGGTGATGGGGTTAAAAAATTTGCGGATGCAACGACTAAACTTGTCGGGCAAAACCTAGGAATTTACCTTGATGATAAACTTCTTCAAAATCCTAGAGTTGAAGTGCCGATTGTCAATGGGCAAGCTGAAATTACCAATTACTCTTCCCTGCAAGAGGCTGCAGATTATGCAGTACTTTTCCGCTCAGGATCGTTACCGGTAAGTATGACGATTGCTGAGAAGCGCCAAGTCGGAGCATCTCTTGGGGCTGATTCTTTAGCGAAAAGTATGCAAGCGGCACTTTATGCCTTGATTTTCATTTTCTTATTTATGCTTGCGTTTTATCATTTGCCTGGTATGGTTGCGGATTTCTCACTTATTGTTTACGCTCTCATTGTTTTATGGGTCTTATATTTGATGCGAGCTGTTCTAACCTTACAAGGCATAGCCGGTTTAATTCTTACCGTAGGTATGGCGGTCGACTTTAATATTATTATTTATGAACGCGTGAAGGAAGAAATACGTGAAGGAAAATCTCTACGCGCGGCAGTTGAATCAGGATTTAGTCGGGCTTTTATTACTGTTATTGATGCGCACGTTACGACTTTAATCGCAGCACTAACTCTTTACTTCTTGGGAACAAGCACAATTAGAGGGTTTGCAATTACTTTAGCAGTAGGTATTATTGCCAGTCTCTTTACGGCAATTACCTTCACACGGATGATTTTGCGTTGGGTAGTGGGAGTTAATCCTAAGATGAATACCTCTTGGTTCGGGGTAAGGAGGAAACAAAATGGCTGATAAAGTAAAAAAATCGACAAACAATACTCCTCCTACTCCTGCGTCTCATCTTGAAACCTATGAAGAAGTTCAAAAACTTCACCCCCTCTACTTTAATATTGTTAAAAAGCGCTATTGGTGGTTTGCAATTTCCTTACTTGTCATTATTCCGGGTCTGATCTCCTTATTTGTACAGGGCCTGAACCTGGGTATTGATTTTACGGGTGGAACAATGCTCGATATTCCTTTTAACAATGCAGTGACCCAAACCGCGATTAAGGATACGATGAAGTCTGTAGGCTTGGAAGGCTCAGTCCAACTTTCAACGAACAATACTCAAGCGTTGATTCGTACAACAGCCTTGGATGAGGACCAACGGACCAAGCTGTTGGATACACTTCAGAAGAACGTGGGCGATTATAACAAAGCAAATCTTAAAGAAGATAAGGTCGGACCAGCAATTGGGCAAGAATTGACCAAGAACGCAATCCTTTCCCTTATTATTGCCATGGGTTTAATGATTGTCTATATCACAATTCGCTTCCAATTTGCTTATGCGATTTCAGGGATTCTGGCCTTAATCCATGATGTCCTAGTTACGGTAGGACTGTTCTCTCTTTTCCGTTGGCAAATTGATTCATCTTTCGTGGCCGCTGTTTTGACAATCTTCGGTTATTCAATCAATGATACTGTGGTCATTTTTGATCGGATACGCGAGAATGAATCGCGGATTAAAAAGAGTCAAACCTACGAAGATATGGTGGATAAATCCATCTGGCAAACCATGCGCCGATCCATTAATACGGTTGTCACGGTGTTAATTGCTTTGTTCTCTATCTTTATCTTTGGCGGCGAATCAACACGCGTATTCTCCTTAGCAATGTTGATTGGAGTATTCAGTGGTGCCTATTCTTCGATTTTCAATGCGAGCCAAATCCTTGTTGAAATTAAGAATCGATTGGGATTAACACGTGGTAGAAAACGTGCACGTGCCAAGTCTTAAATTCAAGATTGGGTAAAGTGACTTTTGCAAGAAGTCCTGGGTAAATTACCTAGGACTTCTTTAGTTTTCAGTAATTTGACGCAATTAATATAGTGCATTTCTTCTCGATGTGTACTATAATACATAAAAAGGTTAGAGGAGGGCGTTTATGAGGATGACGGGGGCTCAGGCCATAATTGAAAGCTTGAGGTGTGAAGGAGTCGAGATCGTTTTTGGATACCCAGGGGGTGCTGTTTTAACGCTCTACGATGCCTTATATGAGGCCAAGTTTCCCCATATCTTGACCCGGCATGAGCAGGGAGCCGCTCATGCTGCAGATGGATATGCACGCGCTACAGGTAAGGTTGGAGTTTGCATGGCTACTTCGGGACCTGGAGCGACGAACTTAGTGACAGGAATTGCGACAGCCTATATGGATTCTGTACCTCTCGTCGCGATTACCGGTCAAGTAGCAGTCCCTCTAATTGGACGAGATTCTTTTCAAGAATCAGATGTCAAGGGGATTACTACGCCAATTACCAAACACAATTATCTCATTAAAGATGTTCGAGAACTTCCTAAAGTAATGAAGGAAGCCTTTTATATTGCCCGCACTGGTCGACCAGGTCCAGTTTTGATCGATGTTGCGAAGGATGTCTTTGCAGCCCAATTGGATTTTGAGTATCCCCAGGACGTTTGCTTAAGGGGGTATCATCCCGTATTTGAAGGCGATCCGCTGGTTATTCAAGCGGTCGCTCAGGAATTAGCACAGGCTCAAAAACCGCTCATTTTTGTTGGCGGCGGCGTTAATCTAGCAGATATGTCACCATCCTTACGGGAATTCATCGAATATACGAAAATACCTGTGATCACTAGCCTGATGGGACTTGGCTGTGTGCCTGATGATCACCCGCTCAATTTCGGTATGGTGGGGATGCATGGAACGTATGCTGCCAATATGGCAACAACCGAATGTGATGTGCTTCTTGGGCTAGGCGTACGTTTTGATGACCGTGTAACAGGTCTGGTCGCTGATTTTGCTGCGAAAGCGAAAGTCCTTCATTGTGATATCGATGCTGCTGAAATCAATAAAAATATTATCGCCCATACTCGAGTAGTCGGAGATTTGCGTTGGACCATCCCTTCTTTGTTTGAACAGGTACAGAAATGGTCGGCTGAAGAGTGGCCTGGAAAGAATGATGAATGGAGAAATCAGCTTAAAGCTTGGCAAACAGAAAAACCATTAGACTATACGCAGCGTCCAGGTAAGGTGATGCCACAGGATGTCATTGAACGTGTGAGCAAGCTGACAAAGGGAGAGGTTATCGTCGTTACGGATGTGGGCCAGCATCAAATGTGGGCAGCCCAATTCTTCAAGTATAAACTCCCCCGACATTTCCTAACTTCGGGCGGACTGGGAACAATGGGTTATGGGCTACCTGCGGCTTTAGGCGCGCAAGTAGGCTGCCCTGAACAACAAGTGATCGTTTTTAGCGGCGATGGCGGATTTATGATGAACTGTCAGGAATTATCGACGATTGCCGATTTGAACTTGCCCGTGAAAATTTTTATTTTAAATAATCAGGTTCTGGGTATGGTCGCGCAATGGCAAAGAATGTTTTACAATCAACATTACTCTCATTCCTCGATCAAAGGGCATACTGACTTTGTAAAACTAGCCGAAGCGATGGGAATTCCCGGCTTAAGAGTCACTCAACCTGAGAAGTTGGAATCAGCGCTTGAAGAGGCTTTAGCGACTAAGGGTCCGATCGTCGTGGATATCTGCATTCCAGAGGATGAAGACGTACTTCCGATGGTTCCGGCAGGGGCTCGCTTAGATCAAATGATAATTGGAGGTTAAAGGCATGAGGCATACTTTAGGTGTTCTTGTTGAAAATAAGCCTGGCGTCTTAACGCATATATCGGGTCTTATCAGCCGCCGGGCCTTCAATATTGAGAGCATTGCTGCAGGCTATACTGAGGAACCCGATACGACACGGATTACAGTAGTCGTCCAAGCGGATGAAAATGAGTTGGAGCAGGTTGTCAATCAGCTCTCCAAGTTAATTGATGTCATTAAGATCGTCAATTTGACTTCAAAGGATTCAATTCAACGTGATCTGGCGCTGATTAAAGTCAAGGCCAGTACAGAGTTCCGTTCGAACATCGTAGATATTGTGAATATCTTCCGGGCTAAGATTGTGGATGTGAACCGTGAAACGATGGTTATTGAGCTTTCGGGGGAAGAAAGTAAAATCGATGCTCTCTGTGAGGTTCTGAAAGACTATGGAATTATTGAAATTGTCCGTACGGGTAAGATTGCCCTATCTCGGGGACCAGTTCCGGCAAAAGAGCAATAGCGCAATAGCGCAGCTTGGATCACTGCCCTATATAGTTTATAGAGTAACAAATAAATACCAAATTCAGCTAAATAAAGCCCTCAGGAGAGGTAAGGCTGCGGCAGTTGCCGCAGCCTTGTTGTCTCTTATTCACTAAGAATTGAAAGAAAAAAGAACTTAATTACCACCACCAACGACGCCAACCCCAGAATGGGAAACCCCAAAAGCCAAAGCCCGGAAAGAATGGGAAGCCCCAGAAACGACTCCACCACATAGCGCAAACCTCCTTTAGTACAATTTTAAGAATAAACTAGAACTAGTATAGAATATGCATATTAGGGAATATTTGACAATATATGACAAGCTTTTACGGAGCCGTTTAAAAATCTTTAAACGTGAGATAATAGAGGAAACATACTCAGCCGAGGATTAAGATCTAAATTATTAGAGGAGGGTGGCCCTTGACTTTTTGGCAACTCATCGTGCTCGAAGGGCTACTTCTTTTAGCAGCTGGAATGACGATAACTGCTGGGATCCGAGGCATTATGGGCGCGACCTTGATCTTAACCAGCTTGATTTGGTTAGTTAAACAAGAGAAATTTTGGAGCTGGGAAATTCCCTTATTGTTAGTGGTCAGCGGGGCAGTAGGATTACTTCTATATTTAAGTAGAAAAGCAGGAGAAAGTGAATTGGTCGCAGGTTTAGCAGGGGGAATAACGAGCCTTGTGGTTTTTGGTGCGTTTCTCACGCCCCTGATGGCCCTAATTTCCTGGGCCCTTTTCATAGGGACTGGCTTAATACCGCATTTTAGGAGAAAACAGGTTCTCTGGGGAATCGCGCCCGTTTTATGGAGAACCTGTTTAGGAATAACATGGATTATTTGGGGAAATATCCTACTCTAACTCAACCTGTCATAATTACTAAAATAAGTCTTGATATCCAGGCACTTTTCTGATATCATATGATTAAAATATAATATCGTCAGGCTACAGCTGGGCCTTAGCATAAGGGCAGCGGAGAAATCCGTGGGACTTCCGTGGGGAGCCCTTTTTTATTTTACTAACAGAAAGTATAAATTTTTGGCAGATAGCATAAGTGCAACCCGGCTTTCGTTCTCGCTATGCTCGGCGAAAGCCGGGTTTTCTTTATACTAACAGAAAGTATAAGTTTTGGGCAGATAGCATAAGTGCAACTAAGGCTTCCGCCTACGCCAGAGGCTTGGCGCAAGCCAAGTTTTCTTTATATCCTACGATGAATGTATAACTTTTTGTCATTTTGTAAATTTTCGGTATTAGCTTTAAGTGGGGGATATTAAAAATGAAAGAGAAAACAAAAGCTGCTGCAATTTCGGTTGCCTCGAATACGGTTTTAACAACGGGTAAAATCGCTATTGGCCTGGCCAGCGGTTCAGTGAGCATCCTCTCAGAGGGGATTCATTCCGGAATTGACTTGATTGCTGCGATTATCGCTTTATTTGCTGTAAAAGAATCGGGTAAGCCTGCGGATGCCCGGCATGCGTACGGACATGGAAAAATCGAAAATGTCTCCGGTACTGTTGAAGCGTTGCTTATTTTTATGGCAGCCCTTTTAATTATTAACGAGGCAGTGCACAAATTAAGTGGGGAAGTCACTGTTGCGAACCTTGGCTGGGGACTTGCGATCATGGGTTTTTCCGCGATTGCGAATCTTTTGGTTTCGTCTAATTTGATGAGAGTGGCTAAGAAAACGGATTCTGTTGCCCTTGAAGCAGATGCTTTGCATTTACGCACAGATGTGGTTACTTCAGCTGGAGTTTTTGTGGGTTTATTAATTATGAAAATTACGGGCTGGACAATTGTCGATCCGTTAATTGCTATTTTTGTGGCCCTTTTGATTTTTAAAGCTGCTTATGACCTCACAAAAGAAGCGTTTATGCCTTTAGTGGATGTGAGTATTGATCCCCAAGAATATCAGATTATTCTCGGGGTACTGGATCAATATGCGGGTCAGTTTGTGGAATTCCATAAATTAAGAACACGTCGAGCCGGTTCAGAACGGCATATCGACCTTCATTTAGTCGTTCCAAAGTATGAATCTATATTCGATGTTCATGAACTGTGCAATCGAATTGAGTTGGAAATCAAAGAAAAATTACCGAGGACGCAGATTCTGATCCATATGGAGCCGTGTGAAGATAATTCGGGAAAATGCCAAGTCTGTAATGATAGTCAGGCGGTTTGTCATAAATCCCATCAAGAGAAAATACTCACCTCGAAAGATTAAGAAAGAGGATTTCCTTGCAAGAGGTTTTAAGGCTAGCTTATAATGAGCTGTGGAGGAGATATTTTGAATAAGATCTGGATTAAACCACAGCCTGTTGGCCCAGTGTCCAACCAAATTCAAACCCGGCTTGGACTTTCACCGATTGTAGCGGATATCTTAGCTCAAAGGGGATTACGTACGAAAAAGCAGGTGGTGGACTTTTTAAGACCATCCCTGCTTAATTTAAATTCTCCGTGGGCTTTTCAGGATATGGCTCAGGCGATTGATCGTCTTGTACTTGCACAAAGCCATCACGAAAGGGTTTTGATTTACGGAGATTACGACGTTGACGGTGTAACTAGTACGGCCATGCTTTATAAAGTACTGACCGATTTGAATTTCCAAGCAGTTACTTATATCCCTAGTCGTAGGGATGAGGGGTATGGGCTAAACAAAGAAGCAGTTCTCAAAGCATCAAAGTCTGACGTCAAACTAATCATTACCGTTGACTGTGGAATTACAGCAGTTGAAGAAATAGCCTACGCTAAGGAATTAGGGATTGAGGTCATTCTCACAGACCATCATGAACCCCCAGAAATTTTACCCGCTGCTTTAGCCGTTCTTAATCCGAAAGTACCGGAATCGGGTTATCCCTTCCGGGAACTTGCCGGTGTTGGAGTTGCGTTTAAGTTGGCACAGGCTTTACTTGAACATTTCGGAAACTCAGGGACGAATCAGATGGAGACTCTTTCGGAGATTGAAATTCTTGATCTAGTCGCGTTAGGAACGATTGCCGATCTCGTCCCGTTGATTGGCGAAAACCGAATTATTGTGTCCTATGGTTTAAAACAAATGGAGAAAACCACACATTTGGGAATGCAAGCCTTGTTGGAGGAATGTGGACTGGGAAATAAGCCGTTAAAGGCCGGACAAATTGCCTTCATGGTTGCTCCTCGGATCAATGCGGCCGGAAGAATGGATAGCGCCAAAGCCGGATTGGAGTTGCTCTTAACGGGTAAACCCGAGCGCGGCGAAGAATTAGCACGTTATTTAAGCCGAGAAAATGCGGAACGTCAGGAAACGGAAAAGGAAATTTTCGCGGAGGCAGTAGCTCTGTTAGAGCAGCAGCCGCTCCCCCGTGTCATTGTTCTTTCCGCACCCAACTGGCACCCTGGAGTCATTGGAATCGTGGCTTCCCGACTGGTTGAACGTTTTTATCGCCCTGTGTATTTAATGAACGAAGAGGGAGAAGAAGCGCAAGGTTCTGCTCGAGGAATTCCGGGCTACCATGTTCTCGATGCTCTTCGTGGACAAGCTGATTTATTCGAACGTTTTGGCGGGCACAGCCAGGCGGCAGGTTATTCCTTGAAATGCTCTAATATCTCTGCTCTTAGGGAAGGTCTCAATCAGGCTGCTGCCGACTATCCCGAAGATCTTTTTTGCGAACGCGTTAAAGTGGATCACCTGGTTCCTCTCGCTTCTCTTGATGGGAACCTCTTGGCTCAATTAGAACAAATGGCCCCGTTCGGGTTTGGCAACCCGAGCCCCGTTCTGGCCGGAGTTCAGTTTCCTCTTTATGCTGTGAATACGGTAGGTAAAGATAAAGCTCATTTAAAGTGCCTTTTTGGTTCCGAAGGGGCGTGGGAAGGGATAGCCTTTCGCCAAGGAGCGGCGGTTACAGGCCTTCGAGATACAAAATGTGTCGATGTCACCTTTGGCTTAGACTGGAATACTTACCGTGGACCCGATAAAGTCCAGCTGGTTCTTAAAGATGTCGAAGCTGCAGCAACGTGGGAAGATCGGGAGCACCTTCAAGAGCACGAAGGGGCGGTCGAAGAGATCCTGCGGGTAAGAACAGAAATTGCAGCAACCTCCGGTGGCTTAGCAAAGGGGTATGACTGGCGTAACTATGGACGAAAACAATGGGTACGCGCTCTACAGGAGGAGGCAGCGATTACTCCGGAAGATTGGTCGAATGTTCTGGTTTGGAATGGCCTTCAGGCCCGCGCGCAGTGGACTTCCTTGGATAAATTCCTTAGGAATAGCTCGGAGCCAATCCTAAATAAGCGGGCAAGGGGAGACCTTGGGCCGAGGACTCAGAAACCTGGGCAAGAAAAAACTTGGCTGATGATTCTTCTTCTGGGATTGCCTACGGGTTGGGAGGAATGGTTTCAGCTCTGGACACAAATATCGGGAGATCATGCTCAATCCCAATGGGCAATTGCCGAAGCGAAGTTGACGGCTGTGGACTTACAACGAAAATCCGGCTATCAAACTCGGGAAGAACTGATCCAGGACTATCGGATTTTAGCTCAGTTAGCTAAACAAACAAAGTCTTCTCAGATTTTCTCCTGGACGCCTGAAACTCAAGAAGGGAGAGATCCCTTGGAAGCCCTCAAAATCTTTGAAGAATTAGGCTTAATTAGGATTTTAGGAGGGTCGGAACGGATTACGCTCGAATGGATACCTGCCCAGAAAAAGCTGGATTTGGATTCTTCTCTCCGCTTTCATAGCGGTAAGCAAACATGGGAAAATTTGCTACGCTTTGCTGAGGAATTTTTAAAAACGTCATGGTCAGAACTGATAATAGGAAGGAATTCTGAATTTTGACGTGAATCTTTTCAGGGTGTAAATTAGGGTGTAGGGATAGAAAGGCGGAAGTTTCATGGATTTCAAAGAAAAAATTCGCGTAATCGAGGATTTCCCGAAAAAAGGGATCTCTTTTAAAGACATAACAACTTTGTTGAAAAATGGGGAGGCTTACCGGACAGCCGTTGATGCCCTGGTGGAGCAGGTCCGCCCTTGGAAGCCCGAGTTGATCATCGGACCGGAAGCTCGGGGGTTCTTACTTGGAGCACCGTTGGCTTATGCTTTAGGGGTTGGCTTCGTGCCAGTGCGCAAGCCGGGTAAACTGCCTGGAGAGACCGTCAGCGAAACCTATGAACTTGAGTATGGAACGGATACCTTAGAAGTCCATGCAGACGCACTACACTCTGGTCAGCGAGTTGCGATTGTGGATGATTTATTAGCAACGGGAGGAACGATGCTGGCGACAGCGCGTCTGGTTGAAAAAACCGGGGCTCAAGTCGTGGGCATGAGTTTTTTAATCGAACTCACTGAGCTTGGGGGTCGAGATAAGCTCGGCACCTACCCGATCTTCTCACTCGTTCAATATTAAGTCTTAAGATTTGCGTGAAGAGAGGGGTCAGTGAATGTCAGAAAGCGAGTTCTTAGATAAACTGAAGCAGGTTTTCCCCCAAGGATCAGGAATAGCGGAAAAAGCCTATCATTTTTCCGAAGAGGCTCACCGCGGGCAACTTCGCAATTCGGGGGAAGACTATATTCAACACCCGCTCGAAGTGGCAAAAATCCTTTTGGAATTGGAAATGGACGAAGCGACGATTGCAGCTTCCTTACTTCACGATGTGGTTGAGGATACGAGATACACCATCGAAGATATTGAAAAAGAGTTTGGCCCGCAGGTCGCTTTAATGGTGGACGGAGTCACAAAACTCGGACGAATCGAATACAAATCGAAGGTTGAACAACAGGTTGAAAACCTTCGTAAGATGTTTTTGGCGATGGCTAAGGATATCCGCGTAATTTTAATTAAATTAGCAGACCGCCTTCATAATATGCGGACCTTAAAATATCATTCCGTCGAGAAACAGAAGGAAATCGCTCGTGAAACCTTGGAAATTTTTGCGCCCTTGGCTAATCGCTTAGGAATATTCCGGATTAAATGGGAGTTGGAAGATCTCTCGTTTCGATATTTAAAGCCTCAAGAGTATTACGATTTGTCTGAAGGAATTACCTTCAAGCGTCACGAGCGGGAAGATCAAATCAATGAGGTGATCGAGCAGCTGCGGGACCGCCTGAGTGAGGTCGGAATTCATGCCGATATTGCCGGTCGACCGAAACATTTTTACAGCATCTACCGCAAAATGCTCACTCAGAATAAAGAACTCAGTGAGATTTATGATTTGACGGCGGTTCGTGTCATTGTGGATTCAGTGAATGATTGTTATGGTGCTCTCGGCATTATTCATACCATGTGGAAGCCGCTGCCGGGTCGGTTTAAAGATTACATCGCCATGCCGAAACCGAATATGTACCAATCCCTGCACACCACTTTAGTGGGAGCACATGGAGAACCCTTTGAAATCCAGATTCGAACTTGGGAAATGCATCGCACGGCTGAATATGGGATTGCAGCGCACTGGAAATATAAAGAAGGGGGCAAAGCGATCTCGGGGAGTTTTGATCAAAAGCTCTCTTGGCTCCGTCAACTTTTGGAATGGCAGCATGATTCTAAAGATGCCGGGGAGTTTATGGAATCCCTAAAAATTGACCTTTTTGCGGATACAGTCTTCGTCTTTACGCCTAAAGGGGATGTGGTTGAGCTTCCTGCTGGGTCTTGCCCAATTGACTTCGCGTATCGTGTGCATACGGATGTTGGGCATCGCTGTGTTGGCTCAAAAATTAACAGTCGGATTGTACCCTTAGATACGAAACTTGTTAATGGGGATATCGTCGAGATCTTGACAACGAAACAAGGAAACGGACCCAGCCAGGATTGGCTTTCTTTTGTTAAAACCTCCCAAGCTAAAAATCGGATTCGTCAATGGTTCAAAAAAGAAAAGCGAGAAGAAAATATTGCCCGAGGCCGAGAGGGCTTAGAACGAGAGATTCATAAGCTGGGTTTGGAACCCTCGGCGATCCTTAAGCCGGAGACCCTGATGATGTTTGCCAAGAGCTATAATATTACCAATGTTGATGACCTCTATGCCGCCATGGGGGATGGAGCGGTTACTGTTAATAAATTCTTGATGCGTTTGCGAGAAGATTTGAGTAAGGAGGAGAAAGAAAAGCTCCACTTGGCTGCTCTCCAGCAGGGAGAAGGGAAACCGTCAAGTGCTTATGGTAAAGCGAGCCAAGGGGTTCGGGTAATAGGGGTAGATAATATCCTTGTTCGTTTTTCCCGATGTTGTAATCCTTTACCAGGTGATGATATTGTCGGATATATCACTCGAGGACGTGGGGTATCTATCCATCGCCGGGATTGTGATAATATTAAGGCACATAATGACGAGGAATTAGACCGGATGGTGGAAGTGGTCTGGGATGATGCCCAAGCAGATACGATTTATCCGGTGGATATCGAGATTTTTGGTTTAGATCGCGCAAGACTGGTTACTGATGTTATGAATTCGGTTATGGAGACACGCACCCATATCTTGGGGATCAATGCCCGCGTCAGTAAGGATCAAATGGCGCATATTCAATTGAGAATTGAAATCCGCAACTTGGGGCATTTGTATAATGTCATACAGAAAATTCGCAAGGTTAAAGATGTGAATTCAGTCGAACGGGTTTATTCAGGAGGAAAATAATGCGAAGTGTAGTGCAACGTGTGAGCAGGGCCTCCGTTCGTGTCGAAGGGGAAACCGTCGGGAAGATTGGGAAGGGGTTTCTTGTCTTCCTCGGAGTAGGTGAGAACGACGTTCCTCAGGACTTGGACTGGATGGTTGATAAAATCATTGGTCTAAGGGTCTTTGAGGATGAAGACGGTAAAATGAATCACTCAATTCTCGAGGAAAAGGGAGAGATTCTCCTTGTTTCACAGTTTACGCTCTATGGGGATTGTCGTAAGGGCAAACGCCCCAGTTTTTCAGCAGCTGCTCCTCCAGAAAAGGCTAAGGCTCTCTATGAGGACGTTGCGGCAAAGATTACAGCCAAAGGAGTGCCTGTAGAGACTGGAATCTTTCAGGCAGATATGAAGGTTGAGTTAGTGAATGATGGACCTGTGACCATACTCTTAGATAGTGAGAAGACGTTCTAATCAAGGTGTGAGGATCGAACTGCAATGTTCGAGGTTGGCAACCGAGCTTGCTTAATCTGGAGACCTAGCCCATGATGGGGTTGCCTAAAATTACGGATATGCGTGAAGGAAGAAGCCCAAAAAGGAGTGAGACTGATGATCGAAGGACAGGCTATGGGTGTAATGGGGGCAAACTGCTATATTCTTAGTTGCCCTGAAACCAAGAAAGCCGTAGTGATTGATCCCGGCGCTGAGGGGAAGCGGATCCACAGTTGGGTCCTGGAAAAGGGCTATCAAGTGGAATATATTTTGCTTACGCACGGACATTTGGATCATATTGGAGCAGTGGATGAACTGAGAGACGCTTTTGACGCTAAAGTCGGAATCCATGCCAGGGATGCCGATATGCTCATCGATGGACAAAAAAATCTATCTACCTATATGGGTTCCTCAATTGAAATGAAACCAGCTGACTTCTTACTCAAAGATGGCCAGACGATAACAATCGGACAAATCACTCTAACGGTTCTAGCCACTCCTGGTCATACCTTAGGTGGTGTTTGCTTCTTGACTTCGGATGGGCTGATCAGTGGGGATACCCTGTTTGCGGGTTCAATCGGCCGCACCGATTTTCCTGGAGGGTCACTTGAACAACTTTTGGACGGTATCAATCAAAAACTGATGGTCTTGCCTGAAGAAACCCGGGTTTTTCCGGGACATGGTGAAGAGACTACGATTGGGAGGGAAAAACGGGAAAATCCGTTTTTAAAATGAACAAACAAATGAACTTTCAATTAATGAGTACAACTTTAACCCGCTCCGAATTGGAAGCGGGTCTTTCCTTAATACGTGCTTTTTTCCCTGAGGGGAAAGTGTCGGTCAAAGGGCCTGTGACTATCGGAGATTTGGAACATGATGTCAATGAAAATGGAAAAGTGGACTCTCAAAAGAGTGGGAACGTAAATGGTCATGTTTCGGGGAATGAGCTTGTTGAACTGGTAGCAGTGATCGAGGTTGACGTTACTTTTCCTGGCCGCCCTTATAATGTTCAAGGTAAATTCTATTATGAGCCAGCCCAGGCTCAACCCCATCTCCATCTCTGTCCCCAAACCTTTCAAAGTGACGCATATGCTCCATCAAAAAGATATCAAGTTCTAATCAGTCCGCAAGACGTTGAACAAATTCTCACTCATCCTCAGGTTGGTAAAGAAACAGAACGCAAGGTTCTGCTGAAGCATGGACTTTACCATTTACTCACCCAAGTGACAGGGCATACGCCCCCTTGGGGGATTTTAACCGGCATCAGGCCGAGTAAAATTCTGCATCGCTTAAACGATCTTGGAATTTCGGAAACTTCAGAGAAGAAAGTATTACTAGAACGTTATCTGATTCGCGAGGACAAAACCCAGCTTTTACAAGAGGTTGTAGTTCTGCAACGTCCGTATCTTAAAGAAATCGTAGATCACCCAGAGCAGGTTGCTGTTTATGTAGGAATCCCTTTCTGCCCAACACGGTGTACTTATTGTTCATTTCCGGCTTATTCGCTCCAGCAGGGAAGAGAACCGCTTCAGGCTTATCTGCAAGGGCTCTATGAGGAGATTCGGGTAACGGGAGCTTGGATGAAAGAAACGGGGAGATGTGCTAGTTCTCTCTATATGGGAGGTGGGACACCTACAATCTTATCGACTTCCGAAATCTCGGTTTTGCTTCAATGGATTCGGAAAAATATCCCGATGGCAGAAGAGATTGAACTTTCGGTGGAAGCCGGACGGCCGGATACGCTCTCCCAAGAAAAACTCCAAGCCCTTCGCGAGCAAGGAGTCAATCGTTTAAGCATTAACCCTCAATCGATGCATAATCGGACGTTGAAGCGGATCGGTCGAGCCCACTCTGTTGAGGATATTTTAAGGATTTATGAGCTTGCTCGCGAGATTCCGGGGTGGGCTATCAATATGGACTTAATTCTAGGGCTTCCGGGTGAGAATGTAGCAGACGTTCGTGAATCTCTTAAACAGATTGGGGAACTTAAGCCCGATAATCTCACAGTGCATGCGCTTGCGATTAAAAAAGGTTCTAAAGAGTATGAAGCGGGTTTAGTCCAGAATTTAGGCACGGAATTAGAATCGATGCAGGAAATAGTTCTCGCAAGTGCCCGTTCTTTGGGGATGCGCCCGTACTATCTCTATCGTCAAAAACATATCGCTGGGAACCTAGAGAATATTGGGTTTGCCTTACCTGGGGCGGAGTGTCGCTATAACATCGGGATTATGGAAGAACGGCAATCGGTCATCGGGATCGGGGCTGGAGCATCCAGTAAGGTCGTGAATCCCCAGGATTTTTCGCTGACAAATATGAAACATCCTTCAAATTGGCAAGTTTACCTGAGACGGTGGCCGGAGATTTATCAGAAAAGAGTTGGAGAGTTTCTTAAGATTAGCCATAGCCTTTGAAAATGGGTAGATAGCTTAAAAGATGATAAGCAGATATTCAGATTCAGGGTGTACTTAAAATACCGAATTTAATAAAGCGAGTTTATTGTAAAATACGAGATACCCCAGTATAATCATGAGCACACCGCTTGCCTTTGTAAAATAAGGGAGCAAGTGGTTTATTTTCTTGAATTTTGAGCCATACCTTTCAGCGAATAAAGCAAAAGCCAAGAAAGGAAGAGCCAGACCTAGCGAATAAAGGGTTAATAGGCTAATTCCCTGAGTCAGGGTCTGGGTGCTCCCCGCATAAACGAGAATGCTCGCTAGGATGGGCCCGATGCAGGGAGTCCAGCCTGCAGCAAAAATAAAACCTAAGAGAACAGAGCGGCCAAAAGAGGCCGTATTTTTCTTGGGGTTATAAAGAATGCGTTTTTCCTGATAAAGCCATTTTAATCTCAGTATGCCCACCATATGGAGACCGAAGAAAATCATCACAACACCACTTAATTCACGGAGGAAAACCTTATTCACGTTTAAAAATTTGCCAAGTAGACTGGCGGAACCGCCTAGGGCAATGAAAACAAGGGAAAAACCTAAAATAAAACCAAAGGCCCTGAAGAGAATTACATTTTTACTCTTTGTTTCGGTATCCGCGATAAGGTAAGACAAGTAAGCGGGAAAAATCGGAAGAACGCAGGGGGAGAGAAAGGAGAGAATCCCAGCAACAAAAGCCGCCATCCATGAAATAGAATCTTGCATACATAGACCTCCAAAGTAATCAGAATATAGGACTTTTCCTCCCGAAACTTCTATCGTATAATCAGAGAGATGAGTAACAGAGTTACATATAGTATGAGTTTAACTTATTTTTAGGGAGGTGTGAATATGAAACTTAGATTCGTAGGAATAGTGGGAGTTATTGTTATTGTTCTCCTCACGACCTTCGGGATGAAGGCAAGTACTCCTTCAACAGAAGCATCATCCGCTCCTAATATCGGCTATGAAATTGGAAATACTGCCCCGGATTTCACGCTCAAGACACTAGAGGGTAAGAACGTGAAGCTAAGTGACTTTCGGGGTAAACCCATATATTTGAATTTTTGGACGAGCTGGTGTCCAGCGTGTAAAGAGGAAATTCCAGAGATCCAGAAGTTTTACGAAAAAAATAAAGATCGGGTGGCCGTTTTAACGATAAACATCACTTACTCGGATAAAATGAAAGATGTGCAGGATATTTTAAGCCAAAATAAGGCAACGTTTCCGGTTTTGCTCGATGAAGACAGCACTCATTCTGTAACTGATCGCTATGGAGTTTATGGGATACCTGCGAGTTTCTTTATTGATAAAAACGGGGTTATCCGTGACCATCATGAGGGGGCAATGACTCAAAGAATGCTTGAAGAGAGTTTAAAAATCGCGCTGGGTGCGAAGGGTTAACTTATTTGGACCGAAGGAGGTGCTCAGCCATTTCTGGGATGGGCTTTTTTCCTTTCTTGATAAGAGGGTTTAGCTACAAAATAATAGGATAGAACTCTATGTTTTGATTGTGCGCGGAATTTTTCTGAAAGGGATTGGAATTGAGTATCTATGGCAGGATGCACTTGCACTGAGCTTATTTGCGATTCTTCTAATTGCGCTCGCGGCTAAGAAGTTTAAGAAGAACTTGGATTAAGCCACGAAATAGAAAACTCAAATGAATGGGGAGGAATCAATGCAAATTCAAGGTTTTAAACCCGTAATTAATGCGAATTCACGCGTACTGATTCTTGGCTCCATGCCGAGTGAAGAATCGCTCAGGAAACAAGAATATTACGCAAATCCCCGTAACCAGTTCTGGAGAATTCTTGATACACTATTTTCTTTAGAAGAAAGGGAAGAACAACAAGAAAGACAAGAACGTCAAAAACAGTCTGAACTGCTACGAGAGCAGGAAACTATACCTGCAGCGGCCATTCCTTATTCTCATAAACTGGAGTTCATCCTCCAACATAACTTAGCCCTCTGGGACGTGATTGCTGCCTGCGAACGGGAAGGCAGTCTGGACTCCCACATTAAGTCTCCTCGGCCCAATTTGTTTGCCGAATTGTTTGCGCATTACCCGGAGATTTGCTATGTCGCGTTTAATGGTAAGAAGGCTTTTGAAGTGTTTAAACGCCAGGTTGGCTTTAATCTAAAAGAAGGGTTAGTCTATCACGTTCTTCCTTCAACAAGTCCGGCGAATACTTTAACGTGGGAACGAAAATTGAACGAATGGCGGATTCTTCGAGCATGGCTTAAGTGAGCGTCAAATTAAAAAGAAAAGACCAGCCCATCCGGTCTTTTCTTTATACAACTCATTTATTTCGTGTGTTGATGGTCGTTAAGATTATCTTTCATAAGATAGCGATCCGATTTATTGGGCTTTGGGGTTTGGTCTTCCAGATTGGGAGCATGCGTACGGGTTTTATCTGTTTTTTTATCACTCAATGTCAGTGCCTCCTCTTTACTCAAATCGGTAAATGTTAAACTCATTTTTAACGATCCAATTTTAGAGTAACCTTTTTCTTTAGAAAAAATGTGAGCCATTAATGCAAGGCTAAGACTTTGCTCTGTATGGAATAATATGGACTGAGATTGACAAGCTGGCTTTTCTTTTGTATGATTTAAAATTATAAAGGCTTTTATACTTGGAATTCCTGTTTAAACAAATTCTTAGGAAGAGACTGTGCATAATCTCTCAACAGGGAGGGTCGGCAATGACTGAAACCGGCCTGAGAGACGCTTAGGAGGACACCCTGGGAAAGGGAAGAAAAGTCGGATGGTTTCGTTAAAGACCAAAAAGTGGGCGGAAAGTACAATCTTTTCGTCAATAAGGGTGGCACCACGGGAGCTCTCGTCCCTTGCTTACAGGCAAGAGATGAGGAGCTTTTATTATTTTTAGGAGGGATTACGAGTGGCTATTCAACGTCCCAAAGGAACACAGGATCTTTTACCAGGTGTTATCGAAAAATGGCAAGACCTCGAACAGCACATTCGCCAAATTTGTCGGGAATATGGATATCAAGAAATCCGGACCCCAATGTTTGAAGCGACCGAACTCTTTCAACGTGGCGTTGGGGAAACAACAGACATTGTCAATAAGGAAATGTATAGCTTTCTTGATAAAGGGGATCGTTCCATCACTTTACGGCCTGAAGGAACAGCTTCGGTTTGCCGGGCGTATGTCGAGAATAAGTTATACGGAGGCCCGCAACCTGTGAAATTGTATTACCTGGGACCGATGTTTCGCTATGAGCGGCCTCAAGCAGGCCGGTTCCGTCAGTTCCATCAATTCGGAGTCGAGGTGTTAGGGGCGGACAAGCCTATCGTCGATGCCGAAGTGATTACCCTGGTCTGGGATCTTTACAACCGGTTAGGGTTGAAAGGGCTGGAAGTCCATGTTAACTCTGTCGGTTGTCCCGTTTGCCGTGCCGAACACCGGACGAAACTTCAGGAATTCTTAGCTCCACGGCGAGAGCAGTTATGTAAAGATTGTCAGGATCGATTTGAACGGAATCCGATGCGGATTCTGGATTGTAAAAATCCGTCCTGTCAGGAAATCACGCAAGGTGCCCCTACAACATTGGATACGCTTTGCCCGGAATGCTCTGAGCATTTTCAAGAGTTACAGGAACTCTTGACGGCAGCGGATGTCCGTTATAAAGTGGACCCTCGCCTCGTTCGCGGTTTGGACTATTATCGGAAGACAGCATTTGAAGTCCTGGTCGAGGATATTGGAGCCCAAAGCGCGATTTGTGGTGGCGGTCGATATGATGGACTCGTTGAAGAAGTGGGTGGTCCCCAGACGCCGGGAATTGGCTTTGCTATGGGGATGGAACGTGTCCTCACGGCGATCCAAGCTTCTGGACAGGATTCGGATCGGACTCCCCAAGAATTTGTCATGTTTATTGCCTTAGGCGATGCTGCTCAGAAAAAAGCTTTTTCAGTAGTCAGCCGGTTACGAAGTAAAGGAATTCCAGCCAGCATCGATTTACTGGGTAGAAGTTTGAAGTCCCAGATGAAAACGGCGGATAAAGCACAAGCCCGTTATGCGGTGATTCTTGGGGAAGATGAATTAACTCGTCAAGTGGTTATCTTACGTGATTTAGCCTTGGGGGAACAATTAGAAGTGCCGCTTGCTGAAGTGGAAAACGATCTCATTCGTAAATTTAGGGAGGAACAAGTATGACAGTTTTAGCAGAACGGATTGAAGCAGGAAAGCTAAGGACGAATAATGATGGAGAAACCGTTCGCTTGCTTGGTTGGGTCCAACGTCGGAGGGATCATGGGGGCGTAATTTTTGTTGACCTTCGAGATCGTTCAGGTTTAGTACAAGTTGTATTTAATCCGGAGCTCCTGAATTTCACGACCGCTGAGCGTTTAAGGTCTGAATTTGTAGTTTCGATTTTGGGGCGCGTTCGTCTCCGTCCAGATGGGGCAACGAACCCTAATTTGCCCACGGGCGAAATAGAAGTGGTTGCTGAACAGTTAGAAATTCTAAATACGGCTAAGACTCCGCCCTTTTATATCCAGGATGATGTTGATGTGGATGAAACGATTCGCCTCAGATACCGCTATCTCGATTTGCGCCGCCCTGAGATGCAGAGCGTCCTTAAAACACGGCATAAAGTCACTCAGATCATGCGGAACTATTTTGACAGCTGTGGTTTCTATGAAATTGAGACACCCATGCTTACAAAATCGACGCCCGAAGGAGCACGAGATTATCTTGTACCGAGCCGGGTTCATCCTGGTGAATTTTATGCTCTACCCCAATCGCCGCAGATTTTCAAGCAGCTTTTGATGGTCTCTGGTATGGAAAAATACTTCCAGATTGTCCGCTGCTTCCGGGATGAAGACTTACGGGCCGACCGTCAACCGGAGTTTACCCAACTGGATGTCGAAATGTCCTTTGTGGAGATTGAAGATATTTTACCAATGATGGAAGAATTGATCGCCCGTATTTTCACGGAGTTTACGGGTAAAGATATTCCTCGGCCGTTTGTGCGCTTAACCTATAAGGAAGCGATGGAACGTTTTGGATCAGATAAGCCAGATATGCGGTTTGGCATGGAATTTGTCGACGTTGCCGAGCTTGTCGCCGCTTCCAATTTTAAAGTATTCACCGATACGTTGGCCAAGGGGGGCCGCGTCAAGGGAATCTGCGCCAAAGGATGCGCAGGAATGCCACGTCGAGAACTTGATGGTTTGGTACAATATGTCCATCAGTTTGGAGCAAAAGGCTTGGCTTATATCGTTCTTGGAGAAGAAGGCGTTAAATCGCCAATTACTAAGTTCTTTACTGAAGAACAGTTAAATCAACTGATTGCTCAGATGCGTGGGGAAACAGGGGACATCCTTTTCTTTATCGCCGATCAGGCTTCTGTCGTTGCCGATGCGTTGGGCCATCTTCGTTTGGAGCTCGGTAAACGCTTAGAGCTTATTCCCGAAGGAGCGTTAAATTTTCTCTGGGTTACGGAATTTCCACTTTTGGAATGGAATGATGAGGAAAAACGCTTCGTTGCGATTCACCATCCCTTCACCTCACCTATGGATGAAGATATACCTCTATTAAAAACTGAACCAGGAAAAGCCCGGGCTAAAGCTTATGATGTCGTTTTAAACGGAATCGAATTAGGCGGCGGAAGTATCCGGATTCACCGGCGTGAAGTGCAGGAGCAGATGTTTGAACTGCTTGGTTTCACCCCAGAAGATGCGAATGCTCAGTTTGGTTTTCTGATGGAAGCCTTTGAATATGGCACACCCCCGCACGGCGGGATCGCCCTTGGTTTAGACCGCTTAATTATGCTTCTTACGGGCAAGGAGACTATCCGGGATGTAATTGCCTTCCCGAAAACCCAAAGTGCAGCCGATTTAATGAGCCAGGCTCCGTCACCTGTCGCCGAGAAACAACTCAAAGAGCTGCATATTAAAACCAATATACCGGAACTCAAAACTAAATAAAAAAAGTTTGTTAGATTTAGATTTGACAGAAAAAATATTAACGATTATAATAATTGTGTAGCTACCCCCCATGGGTATATAGGAGAGAATAATTATGAATGATTGCCCCTATTCCGAATCGAAGGAAGATCTTATTCGCCGCCTTAAAAAAGTAGAAGGTCAGGTTAAGGGACTCCAGCGTATGATCGAAAATGATAAGTACTGCGTGGATGTACTGATTCAGGTTGCAGCAGTCAGAGCTGCCGTGAATAAAGTCGGTACCATGATTTTCGAATACCATTCACGGGGATGTTTAGAAAAAGCGATTAAGGAAGACGATAAAGACGCTGCGATTGAAGACCTTGTTGGGGTACTTACTAAATTTATTAAGTAAGTAAATTGCGAGTCAATATCATTAACCTCAAAGCTTTTGGTGTAAGCTAAAGTTAATGATGTTTCAAGGAGGAATTTTTAAATGGCTGGAGCAAATGTTCAAACGTTTACAGCGGAAAATTGGCAACAAGAGGTTTTAGGTTCGGAGAAACCTGTCTTGGTGGATTTTTGGGCAGTCTGGTGTGGGCCCTGTAAGATGGTTGCACCGATTGTCGATGAGTTAGCCAATGAGTATTTAGGTAAAATTACGATTGGTAAACTTAATGTCGATGAGCAAGGCTCGGTTGCAAGCCAGTATGGAGTGATGAGCATTCCGACCCTAGGTATTTTTAAGGGCGGTCAGATGGTGGACAAAATCGTTGGCTTCCGGGGTAAGGCAGATCTCGTTAAAATGTTAAACGCCCACGCTTAAGAAGGTTAACACAGAAGATGAATTGCCTTAAAAAATGATCTAAAAGAGAAGGAAGAGAACGGTGCTTGCGGGCGTCGTTCTCTTCCTTCTTCTACTTTTAAAAGTCTTAGGTCTACTCTTTCTTTTGATTTCCTTTTCCCAGGTTCCCCAGATCCTGCCCTAACCCAGAGGGGGTAAAGAAACCAGGAGCCTCAACACTTTGAGGTAGATATTGCTGCTCGACCCAGTGACCGGGGTAGGCGTGGGGATAGCGATAGCCTTTACCATGTTCTAGTTTTTTGGCTCCCGGATAATGCGCATCACGTAGATGGCGGGGGACTTCTCCTGTTGGATGCGTGCGAACATAATCCAGCGCCCGATCGATGGCTTCATAGGCACTGTTGCTTTTAGGTGCCGTAACAATCGCTAGGACCGCCTGGGCGATGGGGATACGTGCTTCGGGTAACCCCAGCCACTCTAAAGCATTGGCAGCAGCATGGGCTTGAAGCATAACTTGCGGATCTGCTAACCCGACATCCTCCGAAGCCTGGATGATAATTCTGCGGACGATAAAGCGGGGGTCCTCCCCAGATTCCAGCAGGACAGCTAACCAGTATAGGGCAGCATCCGGATCAGAACCGCGCATACTTTTGATGAAGGCTGAAATAATATCATAATGGTTATCTCCATCTTTATCGAAGCGCATCGCCCGCTGTTGGATTGATTCTTCAGCCACCTCCAGGGTTATGTGCCGTGTGCCCTCGATCGGTGACGTGGTTAAAACAGCGAGCTCGAGAGCATTCAGAGCCCGGCGTAAATCCCCATTGGCATAATTCAGCCAGTGTTCCCAGGCTTCAGGAAGAATCTCGACTTGGTACTGCCCCATACCCCGTTCCTTATCAGCCAACGCTTGGTTCAAGCCCTGACGAAGTTCCTCAGGGGTTAAGGAATTGAGCTGAAACAAGGTTGAGCGGCTCAGAAGCGCAGAGTTGATCTCGAAAAAAGGATTTTCCGTCGTGGCCCCAATAAAAGTAATCGTTCCATTCTCGACAGCGGGCAACAACCCATCTTGCTGGCCTTTATTAAAGCGATGAACCTCGTCACAGAAAACTAAGGTTTTCTTGCCATAAAGATGAAGTTGCTCGGTTGCATTTTGAATAATTTCTCGAAGTTCCTTGATCCCGGAGGACACAGCGTTAATTCGAATAAAACTGGAAGAAGTGGCTTGAGCAATGACATGCGCGAGTGAGGTTTTCCCCGTTCCGGGTGGTCCGTAGAGAATGAGTGAACTGACGCGGTCCGCTTCAATTGCCCGTCGTAAAAGCTTGCCTGGTCCGAGAATATGAGCTTGGCCGATATATTCATCAAGTGTACGCGGACGCATTCGATCCGCGAGAGGGGCTACTTGATTAGGGTCGAAGGCTGCTGAAAAAAGATCCATTGTCTTTCTTTCCTTTCCAAAAGTGAGCCTCGAAGCTATTGAGCTACGCTCGTAATCTGAATTCTTATTTCAGTATAGCGACTCCTGTAGCTGAAGCAAAGTCCTTTTGGAGAATCTACCCTTAAATTTGATATTTTGTCTTTTGAAGCGTAAAATGAAAGGAATTTAATTTGTAGAAAAATGATTTAATTAATCGATTTAAAAAACCTCAGTAAAACACTCGGGTTTTTCTTGACAAATCCCGAGTAATTTAATAAGATATGTCTGACCTAAGAAATATTTAATCCCAACCAAAGTTTAGAGAAGAAAAGAGGTGGGGATCTTGAAGCTTTCAACTCGAGGACAATATGGTGTAAAAGCGATGTTTGACTTGGCCCAACATTCTGGTGAAGGACCGATCGCTTTAAAAAGTATTGCCGAACGACAAGAAATTTCGGAGCATTACTTAGAACAATTGATTTCCGGGTTGCGTAAAGCGGGTCTTGTCCAAAGCGTTCGTGGTGCTCAGGGTGGTTATGTGTTGGGCAGAGAGGCCGATCAGATCCGAGTCGGTGATGTCATTCGCGTCCTTGAGGGACCCATCGCGCCAGTGAATTGTGTCTCAGAAGAAGAAGATCATGATTGCTGTCAAAAAGCAAAATACTGTGTGACCAGAACCGTTTGGGAAAAAATGCGGGATTCGATTACTGATGTGGTCGATTCCATTACATTGCAAGATATGGTTCAGGACGCAAAGAGAAAAGAATCTGAGCGCAATTTCGATATGTTCTACATCTAAACGTTGAAATGCTAGAAAAGTTTTAGGAGGGACATCAATGAGGAGAGTTTATTTAGACTATAGCGCGACTACTCCGGTGGATCCAGAAGTCGCTCAATTAATGATGACTTATTATACGGAAAAGTATGGTAATCCATCAAGTGTCCATGGTTTTGGGCAGGAAGCCAAAGAAGGTTTGGAAAAGGCCAGAGAGCAAGTTGCCACTTTAATTGGAGCGCAACCGACAGAAATTACCTTCACAAGTGGTGGAACTGAGGCGGACAACCTAGCCATTTTAGGGACTGCCGACGCTCAGCAGAAAAAGGGCAAGCACATCATTACCTCAGCTGTCGAACATCATGCTGTCTTAGAGACCTGTGAATATCTCGAAAAGAATGGTTTTGATTTGACGGTGGTTCCAGTCGATGAAGAAGGGTTTATCGATCCGCAAGCCGTTGCCAAAGCGATTCGTCCGGATACCATTTTGATCACGATCATGCATGCGAATAACGAAGTTGGAACGATTCAACCCATTGCCGAAATCGGCAAGATCGCCCAAGAAAAAGGAATAATATTTCATGTTGATGCTGTCCAATCCTTAGGTAAAATCCCGATTGATGTGAAAGCGATGAATATTGACCTTCTGACGATTTCCAGTCATAAAATTTATGGACCGAAAGGGGTCGGCGCTCTCTATATTCGCAAAGGGGTTAAGCTTACACCCCGAGTTTTCGGGGGCGGTCAAGAGAAAAAACGCCGCTCAGGCACAGAGAACCTACCAGGAATTGTCGGGTTCGGCAAAGCTTGTGAACTCGCCGGTGAACGGATGGAAGAAGAAGAGAAAAGGTTGGCCGTTCTTCGGGATAAACTGATGGATGGAATCCTCGAACGGGTCGATTATGTAAAGGTTAATGGACCGCGTGGGGACAAGCGTCTCCCGAACAACGTGAATGTGAGTATTCTGTATGTTGAGGGCGAATCACTCCTTTTGAGCTTAGATATGATGGGAATTGCGGCTTCAAGTGGTTCAGCTTGTACCTCAGGCTCACTTGATCCGTCTCATGTCCTCCTTGCAATGGGACTTAAGCATGAGGTAGCTCATGGTTCTTTACGTTTCTCCTTAGGACGTCAAAATACCGAAGCGGATATCGATTATGTTCTCGAAAAGTTACCGGCCATAGTTGATCGGTTGCGGGCGATGTCCCCTCTCTATGATCAAATTCTTCATAATAATGCTAAAGTGCAGTAATTAAAAGGAGTGTATTTTAAATGTATTCAGAAAAAGTGATGGATCATTTTACAAATCCCCGCAATGTGGGTGAAATTCCGGATGCTGATGGCATCGGTGAAGTTGGTAATCCTGTATGTGGTGACATCATGCGTATTTACTTAGATATTCAGGATGATGTAATTAAAGACGTTAAATTTAAAACCTTTGGCTGTGGGGCAGCTGTCGCCACAAGCAGCATGGTTACTGAAATGGTCAAGGGAAAAACCATCGATGAAGCGTTAGAGGTTACTAATGCTGCGGTTGCCGAAGCGTTGGACGGGCTTCCACCCGTCAAAATGCACTGTTCAAATTTGGCAGCCGATGCTGTTCATGCGGCTATCAAAGATTACCGCGATAAACATCAAAAGTAAGGAATAGGGATAAATCAATGACACTTACCAATAAACCAAAGGTAGTAGTCGGAATGAGCGGCGGTGTGGATAGCTCCATAGCCGCCGCTTTGCTCAAAGAAGAAGGGTATGACGTCATCGGCGTGACTCTCCAAATCTGGCCATCCGCGGGTCCAGATGTGGAAGGAGGCTGCTGTTCCATTTCGGCTATCGATGATGCTCGGCGAATCGCCTTTCAATTGGGAATTCCGCATTACGTCCTTAATTTCCGTTCTTACTTCGAAGAAAAAGTAATTCATTACTTTACCGAATCTTATCTTCAGGGAGAAACTCCAAATCCCTGCGTCATGTGTAACCGCTTTGTCCGCTGGGGAGAAATGCTGCGCAAAGCTCAATCTTTAGGCGCGGATTATATTGCGACAGGACATTATGCCCAAATATTACGCGATCCGGAGAGCAGAAGACTTGTATTGAATCGTCCTGTCGACACGTGGAAAGATCAGACTTATATGCTCTATACCCTCACTCAAGACCAACTTGCGCATACGTTGTTTCCATTAGCCCATTATAAGAAGGATCATATTCGCGAAATGGCTGAAGAACGCGGGCTCATCCGTGTTGCTCGCAAACCGGATAGTCAAGAGATTTGTTTTATTCCGGATAACGATTATGCCTCTTTTGTTCAAGGTAGGGCTAAGGATAAAATTAAACCCGGAAATTTTGTGGATAAGCAAGGAAATATCCTAGGCCATCACCAAGGACTGGTTCATTATACTGTGGGACAACGCAAAGGCCTTGGTATGACGTTTGGGAAACCAATGTTTGTCGTCGGCTTTAATATCGACCGTAATGAAGTCGTCTTAGGAGAGGATCCAGAGGTATTTTCAGATACGCTCTATGCGACGGATCTCAACTGGATGGCGATTGAGGACTTGCGAGGACCTTTGAACGTTAAGGCTAAAATCCGCTACAAAGCATCCTTAGCTCCAGCTGTGATTTATCCGGTAGAGAGATCCGAACAAATCAAAGGTGCGATTGGAGCTTGCGTAAAAGTACAATTTGCAACACCGCAACGGGCAATCACCCCTGGACAGGCTGTTGTTTTCTATGACGGGGATCGAGTTGTGGGTGGAGGTAAGATTATTTCTGATCCGAGAGGAATATAAAGGAGACTGACTTTAGGCAGAGAGTTATCAACTCCATCTAAAGTTTAGTTTTTTAAAGAAAATGAATGAATTGAATTTTCTCGGGGAATAGTAGAAAGGAACTATTTTGTAAGGAGGAAAATATGAGACGTGCCCGAGAACTCATTGGCTTGCCGGTCTTGAATCTTAAAAGCGGTGACGCGATAGGATGGATTCAGGATGTTGTTTTTGATTCAGAGGCTCATAAAGTCAGTGGGATGCTCTTAGAAAATGGCCATATTTTTCATTCCGGAAAAGGACTTCCGCGCAGCGCGATTGCTGCTGTCGGTAAGGATGCCTTAACCGTGAAGGACAATCTAGTTCAAGATATCAAAGGTGTCAAATGGTCTGAAAAAGTTGGAAATCAGGTGTTCACCCAAGCTGGGGAAGCAAAAGGTACGATTCAAGATGTCTTCCTCGACGATTCGGCTGATAGCATCGTAGGATTTGAGGTCTCAGATGGTTTGTTCTCTGATCTGATCCAAGGCCGAGGCGCAATACTGCAGGAAAATATCATGGTAGATGGGAAGGACGTCTTAATCGTTGAAGACCAGGTATCCCCATGGGATCATGCCAAAGAAGGGGGGTCACTATCATGAATTGTCCAGTGTGCGCAGGTCGAGCGATCGGCAAGGTCGGGGTAGGGCAGTTTTATTGTTGGGATTGTTGTGTGGAATTTACCAGCCAAACGGATAAGGTCGTAATTTACGATTTAGCAGAAGACGGTTCCTTAGTCGTCTGGGAAGACCCCATCCTCAATTCTGAGATTTCGGAAGCTGCTTTAGAGTAAATTATAGCAGAAGGAGGGATGAGACCTTGAAATCAGGACAAGTAGTTGGTGGAATGCTTGCAGGAAGTGTTCTTGGAGCGGCTATTGGTTATATGGTTCGCCCGCGGAACAAAGCCATGTCTCTGATGCGTAAGGGAATTAGGAAGGTTAGATGGTAAGTCTCTCTGGATTATTTAATTGAAATTAAGCGCGCTTGTCGCGCTTTTTTATTACTAACAGAAACTTCCATGAACCTGCCGATTCACAGGGAGGTATGAAAATGTAGTCCATTTTCGTAAGAAAGTATAAGTCTGGGGGCAGATAGTATAAGTGCAACCAGCGGCTTTCGTTCTCCTACGATGCACGTATTTATGTCCGGCAGGATAAGGTAACTAGGGCTACCACCTTCGCTAGGGCTTGGTGCTAGCCAAGTTTTCTTTATCCTACGATGCAAGTGGTTAAGTCCGGCAGGATAAGGTAACTAGGGCTACCACCTTCGCTAGGGCTTGGTGCTAGCCAAGTTTTCTTTAT
>NZ_DATLJA010000095.1:0-35859 GCF_035539115.1 Desulfitobacterium sp.
AAAACAGAACCCCTTTAGCCCAGTAAAATCAATAGTTCGGAGAGGTCATTTTCCAATTTGGGACTACACTTTCGTTGGCAAACCCTAGAAGCCTTGATATTACTGCGTTTGGAATAAATTGTCGCCAAACTTGGGATATAATAAAGATAAGATGAGAATAAAAGGAGGAATTTTGTGGTTTTTTGACGAATAATTTTATTTCAATAGTTTTCGGTTAAACTAGGGTTGGAGGCGAAAAGCCATGCCTAATTGGGCAGCAGTCATCCTGGCTGCGGGGAAAGGAACACGAATGAAATCTAAGCTTCCCAAAGTGATGCATCTCTTGGCAGGGAAGTCGATGATTGAGCATGTCCTGGATCTAGTGAAAAAGAATGAAGTAGAACGATCTTTGGTTATTCTAGGACATGGACGAGAAAAAATTGAGGAATTTCTAGCTGGACGAGCTGAAATTGTTATTCAGGCGGAACAGTTAGGGACAGGTCATGCCCTGATGCAGGCCCTTCCTTATCTTGACGGAGTGGATAATATCGTAGTTTTAAGTGGCGACCAACCTCTAATCCGGCCAGAGACCTTAGCTGAACTAATTCGGATTCATACCGATTCCCAGGGAGCAGCGACGCTTCTCACAGCCCAGTTCGATAATCCTTATGGATATGGTCGGGTTGTTAAAGATGGGGAAAAGTTTGTTAAAATCGTGGAAGAGAAGGATGCAACCTCTGAAGAACGGGCCATCAGGGAAATTAATACTGGAACCTACTGTTTTAACGTGGCCAAACTCAGGGAAGCTCTACGGAGAATTAAGCCTCAAAATGCCCAGGGTGAATACTACCTAACTGAAGTCTTTGATATATTTGTGACCCAGGGGGAAAAAATCACAACTTTTTGTACTAAAGATGGGAATGAGGCATTGGGGATCAATAGCAGAGTACAATTGGCTGAAGCCGAGCACGTGCTTCGCGAGCGTATTCTTCACTATTGGATGGATGAGGGGGTTACGATTATCGATCCAGCCTCTACCTTCATTGGTTGTGAGGTTAAGCTGAGCCGTGATGTGGTAATCGAACCCTTCACTACCTTAAAGGGTAAGACTCGGATAGCCGAGGATGTTATCCTGGGCCCACAGACGACCTTAGAGGATTGCGTCTGTGAAACCGGGTGTCAAGTGGCACACTCGGTGGCTAAGAAGGCGCAAATCGGTCCTAGGTGTAACGTCGGGCCTTTTGCTTACCTTAGGCCTGGAACGGTCTTAGAGGCAGGAGTTAAAGTTGGGGATTTTGTGGAGATCAAAAACAGTAGGATCGGTCAAGGAAGCAAAGTTCCGCATTTAAGCTATGTTGGTGATTCCCAAGTGGGCCAATCCGTCAATATTGGGGCTGGGACTATAACGTGTAATTATGATGGGATCAACAAACATCAAACCATAATTGGGGATAATGTATTCATTGGAAGTAATACTAATCTCGTAGCCCCTGTGGAAATTGGCGAAGGGGCTGTAACGGGTGCTGGTTCAACGATTACCAGAAATGTACCCGCTTATGCTTTGGCTGTTGAGCGGAGTACCCAGAAGCTAAAGGAAAATTGGGTTCGCAATAAGAAACAATAGGGGGATAAAAAAGGAATGTCGGTCAAGGAGTTAAAAATATTTTGCGGTAACGCTAACCGCGAACTTGCGGAAGAAATCTCAGAATATCTAGGGGTCCCGCTGGGAGAAGCTAAAGTTAAACGCTTTCAAGATGGCGAAATAGCAATTGAAATCAATGAAAGTGTACGGGGAGCAGACGTTTTTGTTCTGCAACCAACTTGTAATCCAACCAACGATAATATTATGGAACTTCTGATTATGATTGATGCTTTAAAACGGGCCTCTGCTCGCCGTATTACTCCAGTGATCCCCTATTATGGGTATGCCCGACAAGAACGAAAGTCAAGAGCGCGTGACCCGATTACCGCTAAGCTCATGGCCAATTTAATCACGACTGCAGGAGCAGACCGGGTGGTAACGATGGATCTTCATGCCCCGGCTATTCAAGGATTCTTTGATATTCCCGTGGATCATTTGCCAGGTGTACCGATTCTTGCTGAGTACTTCCTAAATAAAGGACTTAAGGATGTAGTCGTCGTTTCTCCTGATTTAGGGGGAGTGCAACGATCACGTAACCTAGCTGAGCGAATAGGAGCAACACTCGCAATTATTGATAAACGACGTCCAGAACCGAATGTCTCACAGATTATGAATGTCATCGGCGATATTCAAGGTAAAACTGTGATCATGATCGATGATATAATTGATACCGCGGGGACTATTACCCAAGGAGCGCAAGCTTTAATGGATCGGGGAGCGAAAGAGGTTTTCGCCTGCTGTACGCATCCTGTCTTATCCGGTCCCGCACTCGATCGACTTGAAAAATCGGTAATTAAAGAGGTCATTGTTACGAATACGATTCCGCTCGATCCAGAACGCAGGATCCCCAAAATCAAGACACTTTCGGTGGCTCCTTTGTTGGGATCAGCGATCGTCCGCATTCATGAGGATCTTTCCGTCAGCAAGTTATTTAGTTAATTGAGTCCCCTGGGGTTAACCCAGGGGTTCTTTGGTTGTTGGATTTGGCATAGGAGAATCAGGATTCTCGTTAGAAGTACTTTCTAAGGGTTGCGAGGCAATGTCTGTGTTTCTGATTGGCTCGGGAGTGGATTCCTTAAGATTCTCTGCCTCTTGTGCCAGAGGAGAGTCTTCCTCCTGAATCATTTTTTCAGCCAGGCCTAGTGGTTTTCCTTTTTTGAAATGCTTACCTAAAGAATGTGTCGTTTCGCTGGCCAGATTCGAGGTGGAATGGATCAGAGATTTAAAGCTGTCGCTTATTCCTTTGTCCGCCGCCACAAGATGGGCTTCGCTCCCTTTTTCAGTAACGATGACGTCTTGACCAATAGTCAAAATATACTCCGCTTGCAAGAGGGCCTTGCCATTCAGAAGACCCTCCAGCTTGCCGCCAGAGATCTCAATCCGGGTAATTCGGCCTGTTTCTGGATCAATATAATATTCTTCAGCGACTCCGAGGGTTTTACCACTTTGGGTAATGACGCGTGTGCCAATAATTGAGAGCTTTTCTTTAATTAAGCTAAGGATCTCCGGAAGACTGGCTGATTTCTCGACATGATCGCCTTTGTCAATGGTAATGGCATCATCTCCAACACTGATTACTTTACCGTAGGGAATGATGCGTTGGTCCTTAAAGAACCCTTTAAGGTCAATGACGAGAGCAGCTAAGGACTTAGTATGCGCATCAATCACTAGGCTTTTGACATAACCGACATGTTGCCCTTCGCTTAGAGAGACAATCGGCAAAGATAGAAACTTACGGCTTGGTTTCAAGTCTATTCGCCCCCTTATTTTACTTATTTAATCCTACGATGCATGTGTTTAAGTCCGGCAGGATAAGGCGGCTATAGCTTCTGCCTTCGCAATGCTTGGGACAAGCTAAGTCTTCTTTATCCTACGATGCATGTAATTATGTCCGGCAGGATAAGGCGACTAAGCAGCCGCCTTCGCTAACGCTTGTCGCCAGCTAAGTCTTCTTTATCCTATGATGCATGTAATTATGTCCGAGAGGATAAGGCGACTATTCTTTAATACAGTAGAGAACTGTAAACTTGTTTTTCCTTCAAAACTTATTCATGAGATGTTTTCAATATGCTTAAAGGAAGTGAAATAGATGAAACTTATTGTAGGGTTAGGAAACCCAGGTGCGCAATATGCAGAGACTCGACATAATGTGGGGTTCTTACTCTTGGATACTTGGGCTGAAAAGCTGAAGTTGGATTTCCGGCCCAAATTTCAGGGGCTAATGGCGGAAACACAAGAGGCGGGAGAAAGGGTATTTCTACTCAAACCTCAGACCTTTATGAATCTCAGTGGTCGCTCAATTCGTGAACTGACTCAATTTTATAAAATTCCTTCAAAGGATATTCTCGTTGTCCATGATGACATGGACTTACCTTTGGGTCGGATTCGTCTCCGACAATCGGGGAGCGCTGGCGGGCATAACGGGATCAAGTCGACGATTGCTGAAATCGGAACAGAGGAGTTCTGGCGCCTGAAAATCGGAATTGGTAGGCCGCTAGCCGGATGGGACCCTGCTCGTTATGTACTGGCTTCATTCACAAAAGATGAAGTTCCCTCGATGGAAGATGTGCTGGATCGCGGACAAGAAGTCTTGCGACTTTGGGTTCAGGATGAGAGTAATAAGGCAATGAATATGTATAATCGCTAAACAGTAGTACAGGCAAGCTAACTAGCATGAATTCTAGAGACTACTCTGCATTCGGGTATAACCTTGCGAAGTGAAGGTTAACCTAAGAGGAGGAGGTGCTGGGTAATGTTAGTGCTAAAAATCTGTCAAGCCTGTGATCGAGTTCTCGGCGAACTTGAAGTGGATGACTTGACCTCTGAACGGCCTGATTCTATAATAAATCTCGTGGGTAATGTTGCGTATGCTTTATGCCCAGACTGCCTGGGCCAATTAGAAGTGGAGCAAGATCGACGATTTAATTAAAAAACCTATAAGATTGAACGGGGGTATATTTTAAATATACCTCTATACTCTTCTTGTGTTTAAATGCGCTATGAATGGGGGTCCCAGCTCGGACGTTCAATTTTTTTGTGTGAGTAAATGAGTTTGAAAGGATGGACGGGTTGAGTACAATTCATCATTATCTCCGGCAGGGTCTGGATATTGACGAGATTCAAGCAGCGCTTGTTCGAAAAGAATGGCCACAAATGGTTTATAATTTATCGGGAAGCCAAAAGAGTGCGCTGGTTGCAGAACTTTTAAGTTCGGGTAAAACGGGGCTAATCCTGACTTACTCGGAGGAAGCAGCCCAAAAGTGGGCAAATGATTTGAAGGCTTGGTTACCCGATAAATCCATTCTCTATTTCCCGGCAACGGAGTGGTTACCGTTTGAGGTTCTCGGCCGGAGCAGGGAGACTACGGCTGAGCGGATTAAGGTTTTAAACCAGCTTGCTCAAAATAAGCAACAGATTGTAGTGACTCCAATTCTCGCAGTGGATCGCCGGATGTATTCTGAGAAGCGCTGGAAGGAGTATACGCAGGAGTTTAGACAAGGAGAGGCCTATGTACTGGCTGATGTGATAGCAAAGCTTGTAACGGCGGGTTATGATCGCTTAGAGCTTGTCGAGGGGAAAGGCCAGTTCGCTCTTCGAGGCGGGATTCTCGATATTTATCCTTTAGATGGGGAACCCCTGCGGATTGAGTTTTTTGATGATGAGGTCGATTCAATCCGTATCTTTGATTTAGATACTCAAAAATCGACCCAACCCTTGGACCACGTTTCAGTTCCTCCGGTCCTTGAATATGTTGTTCGTCCCGAGGAGCTGGAAAGTCTACGGTGGGAGGTCCGGGCTCAAGCGCGCAAGGTAGCGGGACGCTTTAATCGGAGCGGGAGGACGGAAGCTTCGGAACGGATTCAGGAGAAGGCGAAACACCTGGAAGAGCGGCTAAGCCAAGGGATTTTGGATGAAAACGTTTATCCATATCTAAGTTTGCTTGAGAATTCTCTGGATCCATTTTTTTCACTACTGGCGAAGGAAAGCTATGTCATAATGGATGAACCCTTGCGTCTGAAGGAACAATTAGAATTTCAAATGAAAGAACGGTTAGAGGAGTACACACAGGCTCTGGAAAAAGGGGAAAAATTCATGAGCCCAGAAGCTCAATTTATAACCTATCCTGAGCTCATTCAATATGGAATAAGCCAACCGTTTGTGCTGTTGTCCACACTCCCACGTCAAATTCCCGGGATTTCCCCACGTCGGATTTATAACCTTACGGCACGGACCTTAACCGGGTTCATGGGCAAGACGGGGGTCTTGGCTGAAGAAATTGAAAATTGGCGGAAAATGGGCTATGTTGTTTCCTTGTTTGCTGGAGATGAAGAACATGCTGAACGACTCATTCAAGGCTTAAGAGATCGTGGATCGATGGCCCACCTCAAGCAGCTAAACGAATCTGTTCAAGAAGGGGGAGTTTTTGTCTATGCCCTTTCCTTAGATCAGGGCTTTGAGTTGCCAATTGATAAGCTCGTCGTGCTGAGCGAGGCCGAGATCTATAAAAGGGAGAGAAAAGCTCCGTCCAAGCGGCCAGTGGTTAAGGAAACGAAGACAGTACGACTTCAGTTTTCCGATCTAAAACCGGGTGATTATGTCGTTCATGTCCACCATGGAATCGGGCAGTTTTTGGGGATTGAAAGGCTGACGGTTAGTGGCATAGCTAAGGACTACTTTACCGTAAAATACGCCGGAGAAGACCGGTTGTATGTTCCACTCGATCAGTTAAATCTTCTTCAGAAATATTTGGGTAGTGATGCCGAAACTCTCCCCAAGCTCTATAAATTGGGTGGCAATGATTGGAAAAAAGCTAAGAATAAAGCGAAAAGCGCGATCAAAGAGATGGCCTTTGATTTGGTCAAACTTTATGCTGAGCGGGAGACTGTTCAGGGGTTTGCCTTTTCCCCTGATAATGTCTGGCAACAGGAATTCGAAGAGAGATTTACCTATGAGGAGACTCCAGATCAGTTGCAAAGTATTAAAGAAGTAAAACAGGATATGATGCGTCTACGGCCGATGGATCGGTTGCTCTGTGGAGATGTCGGTTATGGAAAGACGGAAGTTGCTTTACGAGCAGCCTTTAAAGCGGTCATGGACAGCAAGCAGGTTGCCATCTTAGTTCCGACGACGATTCTTGCTCAGCAGCATTTTAATACCTTCCGGGAGCGTTTTATGGGCTATCCTGTTACGATTGAAATGCTGAGCCGTTTCCGCTCAGCTAAGGAACAGAAAGGGATTATCCAGGGTCTTAAAGAGGGAAGCATTGATATCGTAGTCGGAACGCATCGCCTCGTCGCAGATGAAATTAAGTTTAAAGACCTGGGGCTTTTGATTATCGACGAAGAACAACGCTTTGGAGTATCTCATAAGGAAAAACTCAAAACGTTAAAGGCTAATGTAGATGTTCTTACCCTTTCGGCAACACCCATTCCGCGGACACTCCATATGTCCCTAGTGGGAGTTCGGGATATGAGCGTGATTGAGACCCCCCCAGAAGATCGTTATCCGGTTCAAACTTATGTTGCCGAATTTCGCCCGGATCTAGTGCGTGATGCTATCCGTCGGGAAATCCAACGGGGCGGACAAGTTTTTTTCGTGCATAACCGAGTTGAAGATATGGAACAAGTGGTGCACTTCTTGAACGAGCTCGTGCCTGAAGCGCGTTATGGAATAGCTCATGGTCAGATGAGAGAGACCGCGCTAGAAAAGGCAATGATCTCTTTTCTCGAGCAAGAAAGCGATGTTCTCGTGTGTACAACGATTATTGAGACAGGCTTGGATATGCCGAATGTGAATACCTTAATCATCGACGAATCAGATCGGTTAGGGTTAGGGCAGCTTTACCAACTCCGAGGACGGGTGGGTCGCTCGAACCGTAAAGCCTACGCTTATTTTCTTTATAAGCCCCAGAAGATTCTCACTGAAGTGGCTGAAAAGCGCTTAACCGCGATTCGCGAATTCACAGAGTTTGGTTCTGGGCTAAGAATTGCGATGCGAGATTTAGAAATTCGGGGAGCGGGGAATTTGATTGGGGCCCAACAACATGGACATTTAGCAACTGTTGGGTTTGAACTCTATAGCCAAATGCTCAAAGAGGCAGTCCAAGAGATTAAGGGGGAAAAAGTTGAGGAAACAATTGAGCCCAGTATTGAGGTTCAAGTAGATGCCTTCTTACCTGATGATTATATTACCGATCGTCAGGCGAAAACCTCACTTTATCAGCGGATGGTGATGATCTCCACTGAAGGGGAACTCAGTGATATGGTGGATGAATTGATCGATCGCTTTGGCAATCCACCCCGCGAAGTGGAAAATTTATTAAAAATTATCCGGATTAAATGGGTCGCCGCAGAATTGAAGATTGAACAAATTCAACAGGTGAAGCAACAGGTGGTCTTCAAATTTGCTTCCGATCCTGGGCTAACAGGTGAGAAATTGATGGTTGTTGCCTTGGAGTCTCCTTTCCCCGTCTCCTTTGGAACGACCGTAGAGGGAAATTTAGAGATTAAAGTTCGTTTGCGTTCAATAGTTCAAGAAGAGATTTTAGAGGCTGTCCATCGTGTTTTACTGGTATTTAATGGTATTGCTTCGGGGACGACGCCCTGATATAATGGCAATTGATGGATTCGAAAGGGTGTGACGGCATGAAAAAATTCCGGACAAGTCTAGTTGCCGGAGTCTTAGTTTTAGCATTAAGTTTAACTGGATGTTCCTCTTTGGGCGGTGCAAAATGGGTGGCCAAGGTTAATGGCGAGGCTATCTCTTTAACGGATTATAATACCCGGATCGCCGATGTCCAAAAGGCCTATGAACAACAAGGAATGGCTTTTGATACCGAGCAAGGGAAAGCGACCTTGAAAAAGCTTCAAGCCGAAATCCTCAATGGCATGATTGGCTCCGTTTTGGTTACTCAAGACGTTAAAAAACAGGGACTGAATCTGGATGATCCAAAAGTGAAGACGGCTGAAGATAATATTAAGAAACAGGTTGGGGATGATGCAGCCTTCGCAGCCTGGCTCAAGCAACAGGCAATGACAGAGCCAGAAGTGAAGAACTATCTGGCCTTATCGGATAAGGTCACGACGGATGTTAAAGTTACCGACGCAGAGATTAAACAATATTTTGATAGTCACCAGGATCAGTACGGGGGTCAAGCGGAACAAGTGAAAGCAAGTCATATTCTTTTAAAGACAGAAGACGAAGCGAAAGCAATTATCGTTCAACTCCAAAAGAGTACCAACCTGAATGCTGATTTTGCACAACTGGCCAAGGACAAATCTACTGAACAGGGAGCTAAGGATTCTGGTGGAGAACTCGGGTACTTTAGTGCTGGTACGATGATTCCAGAATTCGAGAAGGCAGCTTTCGCACAGAAAGTAGGAACCTTCTCAACTATACCCGTGAAAACAGATGTCGGGTATCATGTGATTTTAGTTGAGGATCATAAACAGGCTGTGAAGGCTGACTTTACGAAGGTAAAAGATCAAGTGGCTAGTGATGCTTTAAATAACGCCAAGAGCTTGAAATTTGAGACCTATTTCAATGACTTAAACAAGAATGCCAAGATTGAATACGCGAAGGGGTATAACCCTCAGGATGCGACGACTACCCCTTCGACTAATACTCCTGCAGCTAATACTCCGGCAACTAAGCCTTAAGGGAATTTATTAAATCAAATCTTTGAGAAGCTGTTGATTTTAAATTAATCAACAGCTTCTTACTTTCTAATCGTTATTCCATCGCTGGATTTACTAATCACCTTATTTCTTTATTTATGGAAAAAAATGAATAATAGAGATTCGGTAGATATATACTATCAATGAAGTTAAGTCACGCGAAATTCCCGACGAACGGGGTATTCCGCATCAATAAACAGAAAAGGTTGATGGTTACCGTGTCCGTAACGGCTGAAGTGAACAGCTAGGTTCGCTCGTAAACGACAGACAATAAGGAGGGAAGAGCGTCCATGAAAGCAACAGGCATTGTAAGAAGAATTGATGATCTTGGTCGTGTTGTAATTCCAAAGGAAATTCGTCGGACACTTCGCATAAGAGAGGGAGATCCACTCGAGATCTTTGTTGATCGCGACGGGGAAGTAATTCTTAAGAAGTATTCTCCTATTGGGGAACTAGGCGAGTTTGCCAAAGAATATGCTGATTCTCTTTATGAGGCTACAGGACATATTTCCTGTATAGCAGATCGGGATGTCATTATCGCTGTCTCAGGTGCTTCGAAAAAAGAGTACATAAATAAGCCGATCTGGGTTACGCTTGAACAAGCTATGAATGAACGAAAGACCATTCACTTAAAAGCTGGGGAAACAGCGAAAGGGACGGAGGATGAAGACGAACAGGCAAAACTCACGACACAAGTTGTTGCCCCGATTATTGCAGAGGGAGATCCAATAGGTGCGGTTATCCTCATGTCCAAGGATCCCAATGTTAAGATGGGAGATTTGGAGCTCAAGTTGGTTGAGACAGCAGCGGGCTTTCTCGCTAAGCAAATGGAACAATAACAGAGAAATTAAAGCGGCAATTACGCCGCTTTAATTTCTTTGTGTAACTGGGCGGCCGCCTTCGCAAAGGCTTGCATCGGCCAATTTTCTATCTTAGCATTTATTACTGAATGTGATAGAATACAGCCGGGAGGTGGACTCAGTGAAAAGCACGTTACATGTTCTTGGTTTAGGCCCGGCAGGATTAGAAAGTATGACACTTGGGACGTATCGTTTAATCTTGTCTGCGGATAAAGTCTTCATGCGTACTTACAATCATCCGTGTGCTCAGGATTTGCTTCATGAAGGGGCTAAGCTTGAATCCTTTGATGAGTATTATGAGCAGGGTGAATCCTTTGAAGAGGTCTATGAAAATATTGTCAGGCGGTTGGAAGATGAGCTTACCAATCATGCAGAAGTTATTTATGCAGTACCAGGTCATCCGGCAGTTGCCGAACGGAGTGTCCAATTAATTATGGACAAGCTTACCCCGCAATATCGTGTCCTTCTTCATCCTTCTGTCAGTTTTTTGGATGCAATTTTTACAGCTGTTCCGCTGGATCCAATTCAAGGGTTACTGATCCGGAACTATGACGCTTTAAAAGGTTCTGGGTTGACGGGGAGTGAGTGGCTTATTATTCCCCAAGTCTATAGCTCTTTAATTGCCTCGGACGTTAAACTGGACCTGATGGAGGTTTATCCTGACGAAGCTCCAGTGATGATTGTTCAAGCTTTAGGAACTCCTGACCAGGTGGTTCAGAAAGTTAAGCTTTATGAACTTGATCATCAGAAGTTTGATCATCTGACGACAGTCCTTGTTCCTCCACATCAGGACGTTATATCCCTGACTAAGCTCCAAGAAGTAATGAAGACTCTTCGTGCTCCAGGGGGTTGCCCGTGGGATTTTGAGCAGACCCATGAGACGTTAAAACCTTACTTGATCGAAGAAAGTTATGAGGTTTTAGAAGCCATTGAACGGAAGGATATGTATAATCTAACGGAAGAATTGGGAGACTTACTATTACAAGTCGTATTTCACGCCCAAGTTGCGCATGAGGCAGGGGAGTTTGAGTTTGATGATATATTAAGAGGAATTATTCAAAAATTGATTCATCGTCATCCGCATGTCTTTGGTGAGGTTCATGTCGATAATTCAGAAGAGGTTCTGCAGAACTGGGAGGAAATTAAGAAACAAGAAAAAGGGGAAGAACGGGCACAAGGGTGGTTCCACTTTCCTCAAGCTTTACCCTCTCTAATGCTCGCAGCAAAGACCCAGAAAGCAGCTGCGAAGGTCGGCTTTGATTGGCCAGATTGGGAAGGACCCCTAGCAAAGGTACAGGAAGAGATTAAAGAACTTCAAGAAGCGATGAATTCTGGTGAGGGGATTCAGGAGGAATTTGGAGATACCCTTTTTTCTCTCGTTAATTTAGCCCGCTTCCTTAAATTAGAACCTGAGGATTCTTTACGTAAGGCCGTCTATAAGTTTCAAACTCGCTTCGAGAAGATGGCCGAGTTGGCTTTGATCGAAAGTAAAAAATTAGGAGATATAACCCTCGAAGAGATGAATTTTTATTGGGAAAAGGCAAAAATGTATGAAAAAAGTGGAAAGATTATTGAAAAGACATGAATTTTAGCAGGAGTTTAGCTATTTATCGCGAAATATAACGCGGAATACATAATACAAGTTATGGGAGGGAATTGTTTTGAATAAAGCTGATCTTGTAGCAACAGTGGCTGAAAAAACAGATATGTCAAAGAAGGATTCGGAGAAAGCTGTGAATGCAGTATTTGGTGCAATTGAAGAGGCACTTGCTAAAAATGACAAGGTGCAACTCGTTGGGTTCGGAACCTTTGAGGTCAAAAATCGTGCAGAACGTACTGGCCGGAACCCACAAACCAAGGAAAGCATTGTTATTCCTGCTTCCAAAGTTCCTAGTTTCAAAGCAGGCAAAGCGCTTAAGGATGCTGTACAACATTAATTCTAAATCAGGCATCTAGGTTTAGACGATGCGAAATCAGGTTCTTTGAACCTGATTTTCATTTATCTTTCTTTAATCGAGGTAAGGAATATGCGTATTGATAAATATTTAAAGGTCTCTCGCCTGATAAAACGGCGTACAGTTGCTAAGGATATTTGTGAGGGTGAGAAGATCCAACTTAATGGCAGGACGGCTAAACCCTCAGCAGAGGTTAAACCCGGGGATAAGATAATGATTGTGATCGGAAGTCATATTCTTGAGGTCCAGGTGGTCTCGACGCCTAACAGCGTTAAGGCGAATGAGGCGCATCTTTTGTATGACCTCATTCGGGATGAAAAACGAACGACAGCAGAAGATCAGTTGTAGGACTCGGAGTCTAGCGCAAGCTGGGCTTTTTATTTTACTAACAGAAAGTATAAGTTTTGGGCAGATAGCATAAGTGCAACTAAGGCTTCCGCCTACGCTAGAGGGCTTGGCGCCAGCCAAGTTTCTTTATTCTCCAAGAAAATATATCTGTGCCAATTAAGGCACGGGCAATGGAATAAAGTACTGAAAGGCGCGCGCAGAGGGAACTGATGCGCGCTTTCTTTATCCTACGATGCAAGTATTTATGTTCGGCAGGATAAGGCAACTAGGGCTTCTGCCTTCGCTTACGCTTGGCACAAGCCAAGTTTTCTTTATCCCCTGAAGTCTAAAGGAAAGTCTTTAAGAATAACGTTTAAGAAGAGAAGAAAGAGGGGGCTGAACAGGGTGGATAAGAATGTGGATAAAGTTCACCGACTAACCATGAATAACCGGGAGATTCTTTCGCTGACCGGAGTATTGAAGGTTCAGTCGTTTGACCCTAAAGAGATTCTGATCGAGACCGTTCAAGGTATGCTGACGATCAAAGGAGATAAGCTAGGAATTAAACACCTGGATCTTAAAGAAGGGTTAGTTGAAGTTGAAGGATTTGTTGAGGGTTTAATCTATCCTCGTCAAGCGGGCGGTTCGCGAGGAAATCTATGGGGCCGGATTTTCCGTTAAGAGGGGGAGAGTAAAATATCAGAGTTTCAGGCGTTCTTTTGGGTTGTAATAGCCGGAGTTATAGTGGGCGTGCTCTTTGATTTCTATCGTTCCCTTCGCCGCTATTTAAGATGGGGGCGTGTCACCACTTGGGTAGGTGATTTACTCTTTTCCCTAATCACCTTCGTGATCCTTTTTCGATTCTTTCAACGGGCGAACTCTTTGGATTTCCGGATTTATATCTTGTGGGGAAGTATCTTAGGGCTTTTCCTCTATCTTCGCTTTTTAAGTAGGAGCCTTATTAAAGTATACCTTTGGCTTTTCCATCTTATTTCTTATCTGCTCTGGCTATTAAGACAAGGTCTAAAGATTCCGGTTAGGGGAGTATTTATTCTGATGCGTCCACCTTATGCGCTCTTACGTTGGTTTAGCTTTCTGATTTATCGTATTCTCGAGGCACTTTTGGCTCAACCCCTCAGGCAAACGAGGATTAGGCTCTTCAATTTTGGCAAGAGGTTATTTCCTCCTAGGACTAAAGGGTAGAAATTAGCAGAAAGGATTGATTACTTATTTATCACTCGGTATAATGTAATTATCCACAGTTTGTAGTTATTTTGTACACTGTTTGTCCATGATTTGTCCACAAGTTATCCACAATCTGTGTATAACTTGAAATCTCTGTGGATAAAGAAAGCTTGATATAGGTTGAGAAAAGCCAGTTGGCAGGCAAGGGTGGAGTCGAGTGCATTTTGAGATACGCGGGTTAGAAAAACTAAGCTTTCGGGAGCGCCAAGTGGTTGTTTTGAAAGAAAAGGGGCTTTCGACCGATCAAATTGCCAAAAAACTGCATCTCAGTGCAAGTTCTGTAGCAACCTTACTTGCAAGGGCTAAGGGAAAAGGGTATGAAATCGTCTGCATTATACCAGAAGGAGAATTGGGCCTGGGAGGGAATGATTTCGATGAAGAGGACACAGAAGACAAATGAGACCCGGCCTAAAAGAATACAGAACAAAAAGAAACCAAAATTTCATCTCGGGCATCTTATCCTGTTCACTTTTCTGGCGACGGTTTTTGCAACTTCGGGATGGCAGCTTTATCAACTAGAACATCATGTTAATGGGAAGATAGCCCAGCTCAATACTGAGGAACAGAGTCTTTTGCAGGAAAAAGCTGGATTAGAAGCGGAAATTGTTAAGCTGAATACGCCGAGCTATGTTGAACAGTTAGCACGGGAGCAGTTAGGACTCGTTCGCAAAGGAGAAATCATAATTTCTCCGAAAAAACAGTAAAAATTTGTTAATGAACAAAAGGCTTGTTATCTTGACAGTTCTCTTATAAGACAGATATAATAAGATTAAGTATCGAGACTATCACAAGGAGGAGTTTGCTTCGTATGTCCATAACGGTTGGCAGCATTGTTGAAGGAGTGGTGACGGGTATCACCAATTTTGGGGCTTTTATAGAGTTGCCAGATAAGGTCACAGGACTCGTGCACATCTCGGAAGTAGCAGATGCTTATGTAAAAGATGTAAGGGATTATCTCAAGGAACAGGATCATGTAAAAGTTAAAGTGATTCATGTCGACGAGAAGGGGAAGATTGGGTTATCCATTAAACAAGCCAATCCGAGTCCTCACGTTAATCGTGAACGGCGTCAGCCAACCGTGTCTTTTGAGGATAAAATGGCTAAGTTCATTAAAGACAGTGATGAGCGTCAGTTGGATTACCGCCGCGCGACAGAATCCAAGCGAGGTGGACGAGGGTCCGGTCGGTATTAATGCATATTAGTTTGAAACGCTGGGGGAAACCCAGCGTTTTTGTGTTGGTGGCTTCAAAAATGTTGGATATATTGCTCTACTTTCCGAGAATTCTTGGGTATTCTAAGGCTATTGCAGGATTAGGTCGAAAGTTGTTAATTCCAGGTGACCTCACTAGACAAGCTTCTCCAACGGAATCCGTTATAATGTTTACATAAATTGGTAAGAAGGTGACATTATGGCGGAATGGGCGTCGTTAAAACCCAACCATGGGTTGCGCAGGGACAAACTCGTTTGGGGAGGGCAGCTTGTTTGGCAGACATTACTCGGCTGCCTGGTGGCGAGAGGGAATATTTTAGAGGTATACCCTTTTGGAATTGCCTTTGGGGCCGCTCTTTTGCTGAATGGTCAGAGAGGGGCATCTTTAGGCTTAATCGGGGTTGCACTGGGGACTATGTCCTTAGTCCTTGGCGACCTGGTCGGAACCTTACAGACACTTCTCGTTTTAACGATTTTAAGCTTAACTGTTCCCACTTTGCGCGGGAAGAAGAGGGAAGGGGCTTATTTGGGGATAATAACTGCACTCGCGTGCGGTGTGATCTCCTTTTTAGTCTTGAGTTTCTCACACCCTGATCTAGAAATGGGAATCAAGGGGTTACTTTTGAGCCTTTTTGCTGGGGCTTTAGCGATTATCTTTTGGTTTGCCCTTCGTAATCAGGAGGCGCTTTGGCGAGGAAACTTCACGCGTGAACAAGGTACAGTCTGGTTGCTCCTTCTTGTAGGCGTGATTAGCGGTCTGCAAGGAGTGAAAATCGGAGAGATTAATTTCGAAGTTACAGTTTTAAGTTTTTTTATTCTTTTTGTTGCCGAGCGGTTTGGTGCGGGACCTGCAGCTGGAGTGGGGGTAATGCTCGGCTTTTTGCCACACCTCCAGGTAAATGCCCAGAACCTCATGGAGACAGGTATTTATGGCATAGTAGGCTTTAGCAGCGGTACTTTCCAAAAGTTAGGGAAGTTAGGAATTGGCGTAGCCTTTACGGGTGTTATTCTCATGTTAACGGTTTCCTTACGCCCAGAGGCGGTTTATCCCCAACTTGCTTCCTCTGCTCTTGGACTTTTACTGTTTTTACTCTTTCCGAGTGCTCCAGCCAAAACTGATTTTCTTAAATCGAAACCGATGCCAGAAGTGGAAAGTACGGTGACAAAGGTTAAAACCGTTGCCGAGATTTTCCAGCAAATTGCGTATAGCGCTCAAGCTGCAGAGGCAGAGGTCCATCTTTCAAAACCGGATATTCCCGAACTCATGAATGTTCTGGTGGAACGAGTTTGCAAAACGTGTCCAACTATTGAAACGTGTTGGACTCGAGAATTTTATAAAACTTATCATTTTTTGTTTAGCCTATTTGAAGAAATTGAACGTGCGGAAGAAGTTAAACCTCAGGATCTACCGGTTGAGTGGAAACGCCATTGTGGACGACTGAAGGAAATGGTCTTGGGCGTCCAATTCATTATGGAACACGAAAAAAGTTTAGAGGGTTGGAAAGCCCGTTTAGCCGCGAATCAAGATGCTTTATCCCGACAGTTCCAAAGTGTTTCTCAAGTTATGGGGCATCTTGCTAAAGAACTTAATACAAGGCATAATTTTGAACAGGTCAAGTATTCGGGAGTGGCTCGTCGACGTCGTGAGTTTCTCGATATGGGAGTAGCCTCTTTCACTAAAAGCGGGAATGCCATGAGTGGAGATAACTATGCCTCCCTGGCCTTTTCTTTGACCCAGCATGCGGTAATTGTCAGTGATGGCATGGGTGTTGGGGATAGCGCAGCAAAATTAAGTGCTACAGCCTTGAGTCTTCTGGAACAACTGCTGAATACCGGCTTTGAACCGGAAGGGGCAATCCAAGCCCTTAATTCCATTTTAGTTCTGCGCTCGCCCGAAGAAAATTTTGTGACGATTGACATGGCCATCCTAGATCTTGAGAACAATGGACTGAGATTAGTTAAGGCCGGGGCATGCCCTTCTTATATTATAGGAATGAACGAAGTACGCGTGCTTCACTCTTCGAGCTTACCAGCCGGAATATTGAACCATATCGATATCCCCGTTTTGGAAGAAGAACTCTTACCAGAGGAAGTTTTGGTTTTGGTGACGGATGGGATTCAAGATCTACACAAGGATGGAACAGATTGGTTGAAAAACTATCTTGAAGAGCTGGAATTAACATCCTCCCAGAAGATTGCTCAACAAATTGTAGACGAGGCTCGGCGTGTGAGTGCGGGTCAAATGTTCGATGATGGCGTGGTTCTCGTTGTACGTAAAAAATGGGTGGATTAATGGTACACTAAAAGGGAAAGGGTGTGGGGGAATAAACATGATTTACGAAAAAATGCGGCAGTCCGTTTTGCCACTACTTCTTCCCCCGCAAGCACGGATTCTCGTGGCTGTGTCTGGTGGACCAGATTCAATGGCGTTAAGTCATGTTCTATGGAGATACGCTCAGGAGGCCAGAGAACAAGGAATTTCCCTAGTTTTAACGCATGTCCATCATGGTGTTCGCCGTGAGTCTGATGAGGAAGCAATCATGGTTCAAGAAATGGCCAAGCGTTGGGGGCTCCCCTGTGTGATTCATCGGTTTGATGCTCAGGCGTATGCTCAAGCATCAGGGCGATCTTTTGAGACGGCAGCTCGAGAATGGCGCTATACTCGGTGGAACGAAGATATGATCGAGTACAGCTGTGACTTGCTTGCCACAGCTCACCATTTGGGAGATCAAGTGGAAACCGTTCTCTACCGTCTCCTCCGGGGAAGTGGAACTGCAGGGCTAGCGGGGATTTATCCGCGCAAGGGCAAGATTATCCGCCCTTTTTTAACGATCAAGAAAGAAGATATTCTGGACTATTGCCAAACGGAGCAGATTCCTTATGCTGTGGACTATACTAACTTTCAACCTCTTTTTGTGCGTAACCGCATTCGGTTAGAGTTATTACCTGAATTAAAGAAGAATTATAATCCTAAAGTCTTAGAGGCAATTGGCAGAACTGCTGAAGTTCTGCGTTGGGATGAGGAATATTTAGAACAGCAGACCGATAAGGCATGGAAAATCTATTGTTTATCCTGCGAACATAAGCAGGTGCAATTGAGTCGGGAGGTATTCCAGGAGCCTAAAGCGATTCTCTCACGTCTGATTCGTCGGGCTGCGGCTCAGGTCACGGGTGAGCCGCGGGGTCTCGGTTTCACCTATGTTCACCAGATTTTAGACTCGGGCGGACAAATTGGCTGGAAGCAAGACTTACCTCACTTTACGGTACATATTCGCTATGATGGAATTTGGTTTTTCTGGAGGGTAAGTGTCGAACGGGCGAGCCAGGCAGAAGAGCGGCATGTCGGGGAAAACGTGAAACAGGGTAGGGAGATACCCGTTCATATGGACGTTTGGAGCGAACTGACGAGGTTTAATGCCTGGGCAGGGCTTTTTTCTGTCGAGGGGCTTAATCCCGAATTCATGCAAAATGAGGATATTCTCGCTTGGGCTGATTTTGATCAAGAAGAATTGTCAAGACTACAAGAGAATCTTATTTTTCGTTCTCGCAGACCTGGAGATGAGCTGTGGATTCAAGGAGTAGGGCATAAATCTCTGAAGAAGATTTTTCAAGAGGCGAGAATTAATTCAGAAGAGCGAGGAAGAATTCCATTATTAGCAGTTGAAAGACAAGTTTTGTGGATTCCGGGTGTCAAGCAAAGCGATTCTTGTCGAGCTGGGATTCGGCCCAAAGTTAGAGTGATTATCCGGCGCTAGCCCTGAAATAAAGCGCATTTATTACTATTAACGATTCGTTGTAAAAGCAGCGTTCTCGTGGTACAATATCTAATATTGCTTCGAAAATGAGGCGGTTTTTCCATCCATTAGAGGGGAGGACCTTAAGGTTGAAGTTTTTTAAGAATGCAGCGATTTACGTATTCATTATTCTTCTGGCCATTATGCTGATAAAATTGGCTAATCCACCGGTAAATGATAGTTTAGCGCTGGATTATACGAGTTTCAGCAAGGCCATCGTTGCGGATCAGGTTCTAGATGTAACCGGGACTACCGATCGCAGTGTCACTACCTACAAAGTGAATATGAAAGATGGTAAGAAGAACACGGTCATCGGGCCTTTAGCAAATGATGCTCTTGTACAAGATATGGTGGCACATAATGTCACCTATACTATGGAGCCACCTGTGGAGGCGCCTTGGTGGATGAGTTTACTCTCCACTTTAGTTCCTATGCTCCTCATTGTTGGCTTATTCTTCTTCATGATGCAACAGACCCAGGGTGGGGGAAACAAGGTGATGCAATTTGGGAAGAGTAAAGCACGTCTAGTCGGCGACGAGAAAAAGAAAATTACCTTTGAAGATGTTGCCGGGGCAGATGAAGTAAAAGAAGAATTACAGGAAGTTGTTGAATTCTTGAAGTTCCCGAAGAAGTTCAATGAACTAGGAGCAAAGATCCCGAAAGGTGTTCTCCTTTTTGGACCTCCTGGAACAGGTAAAACCTTGCTCGCTCGGGCAGTTGCCGGGGAAGCGGGAGTTCCATTTTTCAGTATCAGTGGCTCGGATTTTGTAGAAATGTTTGTCGGAGTTGGAGCCTCTCGGGTACGCGACCTATTTGAGCAAGCCAAAAAAAGTGCTCCCTGTATTGTTTTTATTGATGAAATCGATGCTGTTGGACGCCAACGGGGTGCCGGTTTAGGCGGCGGACATGATGAGCGGGAACAAACCCTGAATCAGTTGCTCGTTGAGATGGACGGTTTTAATGGTAATGAGGGAATCATCATTATTGCAGCAACAAATCGCCCAGATATTTTAGATCCAGCACTTTTGCGTCCAGGTCGGTTTGACCGTCAAGTTTCGGTCGATGTACCTGACGTGAAAGGTCGCGAAGAGATCCTTAAGGTGCATGTTAAAGGCAAACCTCTCAGTCAAGATGTTGAATTAGGCGTATTGGCTCGCCGGACTCCGGGTTTTACCGGGGCGGATCTTGCGAACTTAGTTAACGAAGCAGCCTTACTTTCGGCACGGCGGAATGATACCGAAGTTAAAATGCAGGCAATGGAAGACTCAGTTGAACGAGTTATTGCGGGTCCAGAGAAGAAAAGCCGTGTTATCAGTGAATACGAAAAAAAACTGGTGTCTTACCACGAAGCTGGGCATGCTCTTGTGGGGGAATTGTTGCCTCATACCGATCCCTTGCATAAAGTATCGATTATTCCTCGCGGACGTGCAGGTGGATATACGCTTCTCTTGCCGAAAGAAGATCGGAATTATATGACTAAATCTCAGCTCCTCGATCAAGTCACCATGCTTTTGGGGGGACGAGTGTCAGAAGCTTTAGTCTTGCATGAAATTAGTACAGGTGCCTCGAATGACTTGGAGCGTGCAACAGGTTTAGTCCGAAAAATGATCACTGAATTAGGAATGTCTGATGAACTTGGGCCACTGACCTTTGGCCAAAAAGAAGGGCAGGTTTTCCTCGGAAGAGACATTGGTCATGAACGGAATTACAGCGATGCAGTGGCCTATTCGATTGATAAAGAAGCTCGCCGGATCATTGATGATTGTTATCATAAGGCGCAAGAACTACTTCAGGCGAATCTGCCCAAGCTTGAGGTTATTGCTCAGGCGTTGATGAAGAGGGAAACCTTACAAGCGAAAGAATTTGCTCAGCTTATGGCTCAGTTTGATGAACCTAAGAGTGGAGACCAACTGCAGAAGGAAACTGAGACCACGGAACAAGTGAGCAGCTCAAGTTTAGCTTCTGAAGAAGTACAAGAGCCAGCGGGTTTAGAAAGTCAAGTTTTAGAAGAAGAGAATAACACGATAGATTGAGGAGGGGACAGGGTGGAAAGGACTTTTATCATGCTCAAACCTGACGCTGTTCAACGGGGTCTGGTGGGTCAAATCATCGCTCGTTTTGAATCCAAGGGATGTAAATTGGTAGGTATGAAACTCGTCAAGGTCGATCGTAACTTAGCGGAAGAGCATTATGCCGAACATAAAGGTAAAAGCTTTTTTGAACCAACGGTTAATTATATAATGTCCTCTCCTGTTGTCGCCACAGTGTGGGAAGGAAAAAATGTGATTGCAATTGCCCGTGAACTAATGGGATCAACCAATCCTGCTAGTGCCAACCCGGGAACGATTCGGGGCGCTTATGGCATGGATATTAGCCGTAATATCATCCATGGCTCTGATTCAGTGGCAAGTGCGGATCGGGAAATTGCTCTTTATTTCCGACCAGTGGAAATCTTAGAATATGACAAGGCCGGAGAAGAATGGCTTAGCGAATAAGAGCAGTGTGTAAAGGGGAGAGGACACCGCATGTGGTGTCCTTTTGCTTATACTAACAGAAAGTATAAGTTATGGGCAGATAGCATAAGTGCAACCAGCGGTTTTCGCTTTCGCAAGCTCGGCGAAAGCCGGGTTTTCTTTATAGTACAGTATAAACAGTTAAAGGAGGGCGCCGGTATGCCGTGGTCCAAGAAGGGCAAATTACTGATAGCAATGGCATCGGGCATTGTCGGGTTTATATTTGTTATTCTCCTGAAGTCGACTGGGGTTCAAGGTGTCCAAACGGTAAGAGCGGATACTTCTATTCCAAGTTTGGTACAGACCGAACAGGAAAATCAGCTAATGGCCAATGATAACGAAAAGCTGAGACAGGAACTGAGCCAATATAAGGAAGGACAAAATGCGAACCTCTTGGCTAATCAACAACTTCTGAAGGCGCAAATCAATGCAGGGTTGAACGAGGTTAAAGGATCAGGCATTCGGATTACCTTAGATGATGCGCAAACATTTTCGAATACTAATAATGATCCGAATTATTATCTCATTCATGAGGAATATATCCGGCAGATTGTGAACTGGCTTTGGAACGGGGGAGCAGAAGCTATCGCTGTCAATGGTCAACGGATAACGAGTACGACCGAGATCTTTTGCAGTGGATCCTATATTCAGATTAATGGCACCCGGCAGATGGCACCTTATATAATTGAAGCTGTGGGGGACGTGCATAATCTTCAATCGGCGCTGAAATTCTATTTCTGGGATCGTCTCGGAGAGTACCAGCAGCAGTATGGAATTACTCGCAGACTCGAGGTTCCGACTGAAACGATAACGATACCTGCCGGACAGCTCAAGAAATTCAAATATGCTGAGCCAGTTAAGGGAGGTTAAATCATGCGTAAGAAGGTTCTAGCCGTATCGGTTACCTGTGTGGCGATTGCTTTAGGTTTTTTGATCTCTCTGTCGATTCAGACGCAAAAAGATGTCGAGGCCTTGGACTTGCTTCAATCCCAACGGCTATCTTCGGTCAAAAATCTTCTCGTCGCTGCACAAGCAGACGGCACTCGGCTCAAAGAAGAGCATAACAATTTAATGCTTCAACTGGATCAAGCACGTAATCAAGGGGGAACCAGTCCAGAGTTACAGGCTCAACTCGATCATTATCAAATGATGGATGGAACCACAGCCGTTCAGGGGCCGGGAATAATGATTACCATTGATGATCGCCAACAAGATCATAAAACTGTTTTCCCTTTAACAACGGATGACTTGATGGCGATATCTAATATCCTTAAATTCGCGGGTGCAGAGGCAATTAGTATCAATGGCCAACGGATTGTCGCTCCAACAGCGATCGTCATGAGTGGAAGTACAAAATTAATCAATCAAGTTCCCATCACCCGTACGGAAGGAATGCCTTACGAAATCTTAGCGATTGGCGATCAAGATCAACTCGTTGATTATTTTAGTAAACTTGAAGCAACAGGTCTAAAACAATCGGGTATTTCTGTGAGTATTGTTCGTAAGACATTGCAAATCCCTTCTTATAAGGGAAGTTATAGCGTAGGTAAGGGGAGTTAAAGAGTATTCTTATTACATCAAATATTCAAAAAAATTTACTGATCTGCAGGGAAAACTCCCTCACTCTCGAATAATATAAAATGTTAATGTTTTTTATAAAAGGATAAGGGAGTGGAAGAATGAAAAGCGACATCGAAATTGCCCAAGAAGCCACAATGAAACCCATTATGGAAGTGGCAAGCACACTTGATCTGTTAGAAGATGAAATCGAACTGTATGGTAAATACAAAGCCAAGGTTAATCTTAGTGCCGTTGAGCGGCTAAAAGATAAGCCTGATGGTAAGCTTATTCTGGTTACGGCAATCAACCCAACTCCAGCAGGGGAAGGAAAAACAACAACAACGGTTGGCTTAGGTCAGGCTATGGCCAAATTAGGTAAAAAGGCGATGATTGCTTTACGTGAACCTTCCTTAGGACCTTGCTTTGGAATCAAAGGCGGTGCAGCAGGGGGTGGTTATGCGCAAGTCGTGCCGATGGAGGATATCAACCTTCATTTTACAGGGGACTTTCATGCGATTACGACAACCCATAATCTTCTGTCCGCTTTATTAGATAATCATATTCAACAAGGAAATCTTTTAAATATCGATCCCCGGCAGATTGTTTTCCGTCGCGTGATGGATATGAACGACAGATCACTTCGCAAGATTATTATTGGACTGGGCGGACGAACCGAAGGAGTTCCCCGGGAAAACGGTTTTGATATTACGGTTGCTTCCGAAATTATGGCGATTCTCTGCCTATCTAAAGATCTGATGGATTTGAAAGCGCGTTTTGGACGGATCGTTGTTGCTTATACCTATGAGGGTAAACCGGTTACCGCTCATGATCTTGAGGCTGAAGGGTCAATGGCTCTGCTTATGAAAGACGCAATTAAGCCGAACCTCGTTCAAACCTTAGAGAACACGCCAGTCTTTATCCATGGTGGACCGTTTGCTAATATTGCCCATGGGTGCAACAGTATTGTTGCTACTCAATTAGCGTTAAAACTCGCCGATTATGTTGTTACGGAAGCTGGTTTCGGTGCTGATCTCGGGGCTGAGAAATTCTTTAATTTGAAATCCCGTTTTGCCAACTTGAAACCTGCCGCAACTGTAATTGTGGCTACGGTCAGAGCGCTCAAGATGAACGGTGGGGTTGCCAAGGAAGATTTGGGAGCCGAAAATCTCCAAGCTCTGGCTAAAGGGATTGTTAACCTTGAGAAACACATCGAGAATATCGGTAAATTTGGTGTTCCGGCTGTTGTGGCCATTAACCGCTTCCCATCAGACACGGATGCCGAGCTGAAATTTGTTGCTCAACGCTGTCGTGAACTGGGTGCTGAATTTGCGCTTTCCGAAGTATTTACTAAGGGTGGAGAAGGCGGAATCGAATTAGCGAAAACAGTACTCAATATCGTGGACAACAAAGAATCCAACTTTAAAGTTCTTTATGAACTGGATCAGCCAATCGAGAGCAAAATCGAGAAGGTCGCTAAAGAAATCTATGGTGCCGATGGAGTTAACTTTACGAAAGAAGCTCAAAAGGATATCAAGAAGTATACAGAAATGGGATATGGAAATTTACCAGTTTGTATGGCCAAAACTCAATATTCGCTCACGGATGATCCCACTCTCCTTGGCCGGCCAACCGGATTCAAGATCACGGTACGTGAAGTCCGTCTCTCTGCAGGCGCTGGCTTCGTAGTTGCAATTACAGGCGCAATTATGACGATGCCTGGCTTACCCAAACGTCCAGCAGCGTTGAGAATGGACATCGATGCAGAAGGCAAGATTACTGGCTTGTTCTAAGAAGTAATTTTTTAGTTCAAGGAGGAGCCTCGGAGTATTTCCGGGGCTTTTTCTTTGTGCTAACAGAAAGTATAAATTTGGGGGCAGGCAGATAGTATAAGTGCAACCAGCGGCTTTCGTTCTCCTACGATGCATGTATTTATGTCCGGCAGGATAAGGCGACTATGGCTGCCACCTTCGCTAGGGCTTGGTTCTAGCCAAGTTTTCTTTATCGCTAAAGCTCGGCGAAAGCCGGGTTTTCTTTATTTAAACGTATTGACTTGACCTGTTTCACTTTCTATTTTTAGAATTTCCTGAAGGAATGCTTAAGTATTTTTTGTCAGAATTTAGCGAAATGATTATAATGGGCTTAAGCTGCTGAATAGGGAGGGAAAAACTTGGTTTCTGTTCCTCGTGTTAATTTAGTAATTGAACATCCATTATTTAAAGAATACGCCCTCAAGAATGCTCAGGCAGAAGAGAAAAGATTGTTTTGCAAACATGGCTTTGAGCATGGTTTAGCAGTAGCACGGATTGCCTATATTTATCTTTTGGAGGAAGGAAAGACGTCACTCTCCAAGGAGGTTGTTTATGCGGCAGCGGTGTTACATGATTTGGGACGATGGCGTGAATATGAAACAGGAGAGGATCATGCACTAGTGGGTGCGGAACTGGTAATGCCCATTCTCCTAGAATCTGGGTTCAACCTTGAAGAGGTGAAGGTTATCGTCCAAGGAATCAGCGAACATTGCTTTGACCCGAAACATGAATTAAGTCTTTTAGGGAAAGCATTAGCCTATGCTGATGATTGGGCTCGAGATTGTCGGAGCTGTATAAGCCAAAAAGATTGTTATAAATATTCACGAGAAATGGATGAAATTAAGAGCTAGGGAGCAAGTGTAAAGAAGAGGAGTGTTTTAGCATGAGAGATTTTCGGATGCGTTGGATTAAACTCGATAATTTAGAGGAGGCTAAACGGGCTATCACCGAGATCGGAACAGACTCGGTCGGTGTCGGCCAAATGGCAGGCAAATCCTTGGGACGTGCTATAAAAGTCGAGAATGTTCCGTTACCTATCGCCCATATTTTAAAACAGGAAATGTTATCTGTTGGCGGAGATGCTGCAGTTCATCGTGATGTTATCGTCAATAAGGTTGATGCGACAGATGTCCTCCTTCTTGGAACAGTGAGTCAATTCGGTCATTTCGCTCAAAAAATCTTAGCCCAACCGTTTGGTTTAAAAGAATTAGGACATCAACTGAAGGTTGCGTTAAAGGGACTTGAGCCTCCTCAAGAAAGGACGTTGGATTGTAGGGGGCGAGAGCTGGTGCTTGGAAAGCGGACATTAGTAATGGGGATCTTGAATGTCACGCCGGATTCCTTTTCTGACGGAGGGAAATATGTTGACCTTAAAGATGCACTGAGCCAGGCCGAGCGGCTGATTGCGGAGGGTGCCGATCTCCTGGATATTGGGGGCGAATCCACCCGCCCAGGTATAGTGCCGATAAGCGCGGAAGAGGAATGGAGTCGTTTGGAACCGGTTCTAAAGGAACTGATTCCGAGGATCTCGGTACCGGTCTCGATTGATACCTATAAGGCGGAAGTTGCCGAGAAAGCCTTAGTAGCAGGAGCACATATCATCAATGATATCTGGGGGTTACAGGGGGATCCTGAAATGATCCGGGTCGTGGGAAAATATCACGCCCCAGTTATCGTCATGCACAATCAGGAGGGGATAAGTCAGCAACTGATGGGAGATATGACTGCCTTCTTCAGACGAAGTATCCAGTTAGCGGAGGAGAACGGGCTCAGCGGGGATGAGATTATTATTGATCCGGGAATCGGCTTTGGCAAAACGCGGGAACAGGATCTCGAAGTGATGAGTCGGTTAGACGAGTTTAGGCTCTTAGGGCATCCGATTTTATTAGCCACCTCCCGGAAGCGAATGATTGGGAATATCCTGAATTTGCCTGTTGATCAACGGGTCGAAGGAACGATTGCGACCAGTGTGGTGGGGGTAGCGGCTGGAGTCGATATGGTTCGGGTCCATGATGTCCTGGCGAACCGTCGCGCAATTGATATGTCAGATGCAATTTATCGGAAGCTGAGGGGGAGAAACTTTGCGGGAGCGTGATGCAATCCACTTAAAAGGGCTGGAGTTTTATGGTTATCATGGCGTAATGCCCGAGGAAAAAGTCCTTGGACAGAGATTCATCGTAGATGTGGATTTATACCAGGATTTACGGAAACCTGGATCTTCAGACCAGGTGGCAGATACGATTAACTATGCTGAAGTGTATCAACTCATCAAAACGATCGTGACAAGCGAACCGTTTCACCTTCTGGAACGGTTGGCGGAAGAAATTGCTAAGCAGATGCTGAACGCGTTTTCTTGCGAAGCGCTTCGAGTTGAGATTCATAAACCTCAAGCTCCAATCCCCGGCCTTTTCGAGGATGCTTCAGTTGAAATTTGGCGGGAGAAAACAAAATGAAAGCTTATTTAAGTATCGGAGGGAACTTGGGGGATCGTGAGCAGAACCTCGCCGAAGTATGCCGCAGATTAAGGGAACACCCACAACTTAAATTAACAAAGGAATCTTCAATCTATGAAACGAAACCGTGGGGAAAGATCGATCAACCGGATTTCTGGAATCAGGTTCTCGAGGTGGAGACAGAATTATCTCCTCTGGATTTGTTAGAGGTTTGTCAACAGATTGAAAATGACCTCGGACGAGAAAGAATTGTTCATTGGGGCCCAAGAACTGTTGACATTGACATCCTAACTTATGATAATAGGGTGTATAAAGATGAACGACTTACTTTACCTCATCCTCGGATGGAGGAAAGGACGTTTGTCTTAGCTCCTTTAAGGGAGATTGCCCCAGAATTCATTCTTCCCTCGGGTTGTCGAGTTAAAGATGTACAGGGAGACGGAGAAGTTCAAAAATTGAAAACTAACGAATGATGTGGATGACAGACAATATCCCGAGTGGAGTTGTACTGGGAGAGATCCGCTTTTAGATGTCAGAGATTGCCGCTTGGATCAATTTGACCGAGACGGTGAAGGAAGCCTAACACAGGAGCACCTTCACGTTTTGTGGGGTGCTTTTTCTATATTCTGAGGGAGGGGTTAGATGAAAAAATTTGGAATTATTGGCACCGGAATCGTAGGGACAGCGATTGCCGTAAGTTTGGAGAAGGTAGGGTATCAATGCCTCGGGGTAGAAACGCGAAGCGATTATTCTTACGAGCGCTTTAGCCGGTATTTGCAGAAAGAAAGGCTTCCTTTGGAGCAATGGGTTCCAGAGGCGGATCTTGTTTTTATAACCACCCAAGATGGAATAATTCATTTAGTGGCTGAAAATCTAGCACAGCGAAAACTCTATAAACCCGGCCAAATTTGGATTCACTGCTCAGGTTCCCTGAGAGCACAGATCCTCAAGAAAAAACCCGCTCTTCCAATCAAAACCCTTTCCCTGCACCCTTTGCAATCCTTTGCTGATGTAGATGAGGCCTTACAGCTTTTACCGGGGTCACATTTTGGATTAGAGGGGGAAGCGGAAGAAGAAGGAGTTCAGATTGTTCAAGCCTTAGGGGGGATTGCCCATCGAATAGATCCTGAGAAGAAACCCCTCTATCATGCGGGAGCAGTAGTGGCTTCCAATTATCTTGTTACGCTCGCAAGCATGGCCGTCCAACTGTTTGGCCTAGCGGGAATCCCTCAGGAAGATGTGCTTCAGTCGTTACTCCCTTTAATGCAAGGGACGTTACGTAACTTAGATAAAGTCGGCTTACCTCAAGCATTGACTGGGCCGATTGCTCGGGGAGATAGTGAAGTTGTTCGTTCTCATCTCGAAAGTATACCTTTCGAGCTTGAACAAGCTTACCAGATCCTTGGACTTTCGACCTTAGAACTGGCTCAGGCTAAAATGAAGCAAAATAGTAAGGAATACCCAAAGGAAGCTTTGCTGAAATTAAATGAATTATTAGGAGGAAAGGAATAATCATGGAAATCGTCGAACGGATCTCAGAAGTAAGGGAGATTATCGCTGGGCAAAAGGAAAAAGGAAAGCGCATCGCCTTGGTACCGACAATGGGGTATTTGCACCAGGGCCATTTAACGCTAGCAAAACAGGCGAAGCAGAAGGGCACTTTTGTGGTGATGAGTATTTTTGTAAACCCTTTACAATTTGGACCGAATGAAGACCTTTCACGCTATCCACGGGACTTAGAACATGACGCCAAACTTGCCCAGGAAGCAGGGGTTGATCTGATTTTCCATCCTTCTGTTGAGGAAATGTATCCTCAAAAGAATCGGACAACCGTTCAAGTCAGTGAATTAGGGAATGCCCTCTGCGGATTATCTCGACCTGGACATTTTAACGGAGTAACGACGGTTGTAAGTAAGCTTTTTCATATCGTTCAACCAGATTACGCTTATTTTGGTCAAAAAGATTATCAACAATATCTCATTGTTCGGCAGATGGTTCGCGATCTTAATTTTTCGATCGAAGTCATATCTGTCCCGATTGTTCGCGAAGAGGATGGGCTCGCTTTAAGCTCAAGAAATGTTTTTCTGACCCCAGAACAGAGGCAGGAGGCAGTCGTTCTTTCCCAATGTTTAGCCGAGGCCGAGACGTTCATCCGCCAGGGAGAACGGAATGTAGAGCAAATTGAGGAGAAGATTCGGCAGAAAATCACGGGGGAAAGTTCAGGCGAAATTGATTATGTTGAAGTCCGTTCAGCCGAAAATCTAGAGAAACCTGAAGTGATTACTGAACCCATTGTGATCGCCTTAGCCGTTAAATTCGGGACAACGCGCTTAATTGATAACCGAATCGTGGAGGTATAAAGTATGTTTAGAACGATGATGAAATCTAAGATTCACCGCGCTAAAGTTACTGAGGCCAATCTCAAATACGTCGGTAGTATCACGATCGATGAAGATTTAATAGTAGCGGCGGACATTCTTCCCAATGAAAAGGTTCAAATCGTTAATAATAATAATGGAGCTCGGATGGAGACCTATGTCATACCCGGCGAGCGAGGAAGCGGGACGATTTGTCTAAACGGAGCCGCTGCGCGCTTGGTCCAGGTGGGAGACGAAGTGATTATTATTTCCTACGGTATTTTTACAGATGAAGCTTCCCAGGATTACCAACCGAAAGTTATTTTCGTCAATGGCGAAAATAAAATTGTGAAATTAACGCATGAAGAAATTCATGGACATGAGGAGTAAATCCTCGAGCAGCCGGTACAAAAAGGAAGTGCATTTCGTGCGCAACGAGATTTTAAATCTCTTGACCAGCCGACCGGGGAAATATATTTCTGGAGAAGCGATCAGCCAGAATTTAGGGATTACACGAGCAGCAGTCTGGAAGCAAATCCAGGTATTAAGAGAGTCGGGATACGACATTGAGGCTCAGACGAAAAATGGATATCGCTTGGCCAAGACCCCTTTATCCTTAGAAGAATGGGTGTTGAAGCGAGGCTTAGAAACAAAAACTTTAGGCCGTGAAATTCACTTTTTCGAAGAACTCCCATCCACCAATGATTATGCCAAAACGTTGATTCGCCAAGGAGTCCAAGACGGGGCTGTTATCTTAGCCCAACGGCAAACAGAAGGACGGGGGCGGATGCAACGCGCGTGGGAGTCTCCAGAGGGCGGAATCTGGATGTCCATTATCTTGAAGCCTCATCTCTCGTTAGCAGATGCGGCAAAATTGACTTTGAGTACAGGGGTTGCCTTAGCACGTACGTGTCGTAAACTTTACGGGTTAGATATTCAAATCAAATGGCCCAATGATCTTGTCTATCGAGGGAAAAAAATAGCGGGTATCTTGGGAGAAGTGGTCGGGGAATGGAATACGGTTCAAACCTTGATCCTAGGGGTAGGGATCAATGCGAACCTGGAACGTGCAGATTTACCCTCAACTCTACCTGCTACGACATTCAAAGAAGAATTGGGACAACTGATCAATTTAAACGATTTGGTCATCGCATTTCTCGAAGCGTTAGAAACCGAAGTCGAATCCTTAGAAGAGGGTGACATTGACGGATTGCGAGCGCGTTGGCTCACCTACGCCGCGGGACTCGGTAAGGAAGTCCAGGTTGAACGGGCGGGACACGTTTTTAAAGGTATCCTTAAAGGAATATCGACCAGCGGGGAACTGATTTTGGAAGAGAACCATCAGGAACTGCTTTTTTCCTCGGGTGATGTTAAGCTTCGTACATCAGAAGGCTATATCTGATCCTAGGACTTAGAGGTAGCGAATTTCGAGGACAGCTGCAATTGCTGCTTTAACCTGTTTAGCAGGAATGATTCTAAGATGGGATTCGCCTGCATGGGTTCCTTTTAGTATTTTACCTGTGATGGTGCTTTTGGCGGGGATTTTTTCCTTTTATTCTTGCGGATGTCATTAAAGCAGGAATTGCGGCTTAGGTGGGGAATCAAATGGTACGCAGTCGAGCCGACATAGACCATGATAAATAAAGGGGAATGAGAAATGATCCTAGTCTTTGATGTGGGAAATACAAATATTGTTCTCGGTGTGTATGTAAATAGAGAGCTAACGCAACATTGGCGCGTTTCAACTGATAAATTGCGGACAACGGATGAGTATGCTGTAGTCATTAAAAATTTTTTTGATTTCAGTGGACTAAAGTTTGCAGACATCAAAGCCGTTGTAATTTCTTCGGTCGTACCTCCGGTTATGCCTACTCTTGAGTCATTAACCCGCAAATACTTTGGGGTAGAGCCTTTAGTTGTTGGCCCTGGGGTGAAGACAGGGATGCCAATTATCTACGATAATCCGCGTGAGGTCGGTGCCGATCGAATTGTGAACGCCGTTGCTGGTTATCATAAATATGGCGGTCCGCTCGTGATTGTGGACTTTGGAACTGCGACGACGTTTTGCGCAATTTCCCAACATGGTGAGTATCTCGGCGGAGCGATTGCACCAGGAATCGGGATCTCGACAGAAGCTCTGTTCCAACGGGCTTCCAAGCTCCCTCGCGTCGAGTTGGTGAAGCCTAAGCGGGTTATCGCTAAGAATACGGTTGCTGGTATGCAATCCGGAATTTATTATGGATTCGTTGGACAGGTTGACGGAATTGTTCGGCTGATGAAAGAAGAATTAGGAACAGAGGCTAAAGTGATTGCGACTGGTGGTTTAGCCAGATTCATTTGTGAAGAATCCCGGGAAATTCAAGCCATCGAGCCCTTTTTAACCTTGGAAGGGTTATTGCTCATTTATGATCGGAATAATTAGGCTGGGGACAAATACAATGTTAATCAGGGAGAAGAACCATGAAGCTTGGTCAGTTTGAAATGGAGAAACCGGTCTTTTTGGCACCGATGGCTGGGGTTACGGATAAGGCCTTCCGGGAAACCGCACGCGCCATCGGTGCTCGCTATGTCTGGACGGAGATGATCAGTGATAAGGCCTTAACCTATCAAAATTCCAGGACCCTAAATATGCTTGATCTGACAGGTGAAGAATCACCACGGATTGTGCAGATTTTTGGTTCAGAACCCTCGGTCATGGCGCAAGCTGCGTGTCTGGCAGTCGAGCATGACGCAGATATTATTGATATTAATATGGGCTGTCCTGCTCCGAAAGTCGTGAAAAATGGGGAAGGTTCAGCCTTGCTACTGGATTTGGATTTAGCACAACAGATTGCCAAAGCTGTGGTTAAGGCCGTAGCTGTCCCAGTGACTGTGAAAATGCGCTTGGGTTGGAAAGATGGGGAATGTGTTGCTCCTGAGTTGGCGCAACGATTGGAAGCGATAGGGGTTCAAATGGTGACCGTACATGGTCGAACCCAGGAACAGTTTTACGCGGGTCACGCTGATCCGATAGGAATTCGTAAGGTCAAAGAAGCGGTTAGAATTCCAGTCATTGCGAATGGGGATATTTTTACTCCCCAAGACGCCAAAAAATTGCTAGAGCAAACCAGCTGTGATGGGGTCATGATTGGACGTGGAGCCCTAGGGAATCCTTGGCTCATTAAACGGACGGATAGCTATCTACGGGAAGGAGTTTTAGAACCCGATCCTAGCTATCAAGAGAAAATTCAGGTCGCACTGGCTCATTTTGAGCGTGTTTTACGCTATAAAGGGGAACGAATTGGGCTGAATGAGATGCGTAAACATGCGGTCTGGTATATCAAAGGAATTCGTAATGCGGCTCAATTACGGGATCAAATCATGCAAACACAGACCCCACAAGAAATGCGTGATGTCTTTACTCTCATCCTACGATGAATGTGGTTAAGTCCGGCAGGATAAGGCGACTAGAGCCATCGCTTTGGCGCTGGCTAAGTCTTCTATATCCTACGATGAATGCATTTATGTTCGGCAGGATAAGGCAACTAAGCAGCCGTCGGCGCTAAGGCTTAACGTCAGCAAGTTTTCTTTATACTAACAGAAGGTATAAATTTCCGGCAGATAGCATAAGTGCAACTAAGGCTTCCGCCTACGCCAGAGGCTTGGCGTAAGCCAAGTTTTCTTTATATTAAGAGAAAATGCATAATTTAACGGGTTTAACGTAGAATATGAGGGCATCATCTATGAGGAGGGAGCGAGCAGAATCCTTGACAATATTTTGCAGTGAAATTATAATACCAGTAATGCCAATCAAGAGGTATTTATGCGATGCCCAGGTTAGTGCATGTGGGAGCACGGAAGAGCATTTAAAGTATCTGGAAAGCGCGCATTCTAAAGACGCGCCAAAAACAGGACGAGAAAAGGGAGCGGATATAGAATGCCTGAAAAGGAAGTTATCCTTACATTAGAAGGCCTAAAGAAACTTGAAAGTGAGCTAGAACTTCTTAAAACCGTAAGAAGGCGTGAAGTGGCGGAGAGGATTAAGCAAGCTATAGATTTTGGAGATATTAGCGAGAACTCCGAATATGATGACGCTAAGAATGAACAGGCCTTTATTGAGGGTCGGATTCTTACATTGGAGAAAATGCTGAGAAATGCTCGGGTAATTGATGACCAGGAAAGTAAAGAAGTCGTAGGATTGGGCTCAACAATTATCCTTAAGGATATTGATTTTGGCGACGATGAGGAATATACGATCGTCGGTTCCGCCGAGGCAGATCCTGGGGTAAATAAGATCTCGAACGAATCTCCTGTGGGTAAAGCCGTACTTGGCAACACTAAAGGAACGGTTGTTGAGGTTAATGTTCCGGCAGGACTTCTTCATTATCAGATTGTGGATATTAAATAAGAGCTAATAATTTCAAACGGCTTCAGCCATCAAGAAAGCTCGGCGTCTGCCGAGCTTTCTTGATGTTCTTGTTTAATTATGTGTTAATCTGCTAAAATGTTAGAATAAGATATTTTGGAGGAATGTTTAAATGGAAGATATGAGCGATCTTTGGCGAATCAGACTGGACAAGCTTGAAGCACTTCGCCAACAAGGGATCGAACCTTATGCAGATCGTTATCAACGAACACATATGGCCCAAGAAATTATTGACCAATTTTCCGATTTAGAAGGTCAAGAAGCCAAGGTTGCGGGACGGATAATGTCCAAACGGGACCAAGGAAAAGTTATCTTTGCCCATATTCAAGACTTTAGCGGTCGAATTCAGATTTATATTCGTAAAGATGATGTCGGAGCAGAATGGTTTGAGCTGATTTCGAAGTTTGATGTCGGGGATATTATCGGGGCAAAAGGAAAGGTTTTTCGAACCAAGCGGGGCGAAATCTCCATTCATGCGGAAGAAGTGCAGATCCTTTCGAAAGCAATGCGCCCCTTACCAGAGAAATTCCATGGGTTAACCAATGTTGAATTACGCTATCGACAACGCTATCTGGATTTGATCATGAATCCAGATGTTAAGGACGTTTTTGTGATGCGCAGCAAGATTATCCGAGCCATGCGCGAATATCTTGAAAGCAAAGAATTTTTAGAAGTTGAGACGCCTACACTGCATACGATTCCCGGAGGAGCGGCTGCCCGCCCCTTTATAACGCACCATAATGCTTTGGATATTGATTTGTATCTACGGATTGCGCTCGAACTGCCGTTAAAACGCTTGATCGTCGGAGGTTTTGACCGTGTGTTTGAAATCGGTCGGAATTTCCGTAACGAAGGAATCTCGATTAAGCATAATCCGGAGTTTACAATGATGGAACTTTATCAAGCCTACGCGAATTATGAGGATATCATGGAATTGACGGAGAATATGATCGCTTACATCGCTCAGAAAGTTCATGGCAAATTAGAGATTGAGTATCAAGGGGAAACGCTCAACTTTACGACTCCGTGGCGTCGGTTACCGATGCTCGAAGGGATTCTTGAATATTCTGACGTTGACTTCCGTCAGATTTTGACGGATGAAGAAGCTCGTAAGGCGGCTCTGGAAAAAGGAGTGCATGTTGAAGCGAATGCTTCACGTGGAAAGATTATTAACGAGTTTTTTGAGGAATTTGTAGAGTCTAAGCTAATTCAACCGACATTCGTGACGGGGCACCCCGTCGAAATCTCTCCCTTAGCGAAACGGAATGCGGAACACTCGGAATATACGGACCGTTTCGAAGTGTTCGCCTATGGTCGTGAACTCGGGAATGCGTTCTCCGAGTTAAATGACCCTATTGACCAACGGCAACGTTTTGAGGTACAGGCCGCTGAGAGGGATAAGGGTGACGATGAGGCACATATGATGGATGAGGACTTTGTCCAAGCCTTGGAATATGGACTACCTCCGACAGGTGGGTTAGGGATCGGGATTGATCGCTTAGTTATGCTTCTAACCGATTCCGCATCCATCCGGGACGTCATTCTTTTCCCAACCATGAAACCAAGGGAAGAAGAATAGGGTGGTCGTGAATTATTCATAAGTAAGAGCATCAATAGTGTCAAAGAGACGGGGGGGTGGTGGAGACCATCCCCCTCTAAGTTATATAGATTTCATTTCTTAATTCTCTATTTACCAGGAACACATTTAAAGCTACTCGGAAGAAATCAAGATAGAGTACAAACGCATGAGAAGCCGAAAACTGAGAAGAATGACATGTGTAATTGCATAATTTCAGGGATTATGGCAGGATTAAGGGTTTGAGAAGTAGCATAAAAAGCGATATAATATTGTTCGTTCGGTTGTGGCGACGCAATCAACGAGAAACAGATGGTAGTTGACAAACACACTCTGAAATGCTATCATTTACAACTGTGACTCCGGTCTTTGAAAACTAAACAACAAAGGAACAGCCAAGTGACTCGTTAACGAGTTTGAGATGAATTTGAGCAATCAAATTTTCTTCATAAATTTTATGGAGAGTTTGATCCTGGCTCAGGACGAACGCTGGCGGCGT
>NZ_DATLJA010000096.1:0-17640 GCF_035539115.1 Desulfitobacterium sp.
ACCCGGCTTTCGCCGAGCTTTGCGATAAAGAAGACTTGGCCAGCGCCAAAGCGATGGCCTTAGTCGCCTTATCCTGCCGGACTTAACTACTTGCATCGTAGGAAAGCGAAAACCGCTGGTTGCACTTAGAGTTTATCTGCCGGAAATTTATACTTTCTGTTAGTATAAAAAGAGAGGGCGCATAGTTCTCACCATACGCCTCTTCAAGCTCTACCTAAAAAGAAATAATAGAATAACACCCAGTCCGACAATAAAACGATAGATCACGAAAATTTTAAAGTTACTCGTTTTTAAATATCTCAATAAAAATGAAATACTTAATAGCCCGACAATAAAAGCAGTAATAATTCCTACAACAAAGGCGAGATTGATATCCGAAGCGTTCAGGTGGCGGACACTGAGAAGTCCTGCTCCCATGATAATCGGAGTAGATAATAAAAATGAGAACCTGGCCGCATCTTCCCGGGTCAAGGAAAGTAAGCGAGCAGCCGTCATCGTACTTCCAGCCCTTGAAACACCCGGGATAATTGCCAACGCTTGAGATAAGCCAATCAGTACGGCATCCATCAAAGTCATGGTTTCTAACGTTCTCAGTTGACGCTTCCTATCTGCCCAGTAAAGAATCAAGCCCATCAAGATAAGCATACTGCCAATCAAAAGCGGAGAGCGAAAAACAGTTGCCGCTTTGTCCTCTAAGGCATATCCGATAAGCGCACCTGGAACTGTGGCAATAATCAAATACCAGAATAAACGTTTTTCGTTCGAAGGTTTTCGCCTGAGTGCGCCTTTAAATAAACTCACCCAATCCTTCCAGAAATAAAGAACAACAGCTAAGAGTGTCCCCATATGTAAGGCGACATCAAAGGTTAGACCCATATCTTTCCAGCCGAACAACCAAGGAAGCAAAACAAGATGTGCCGAACTGGAAATGGGCAAAAACTCTCCCAATCCTTGAACAATCCCCATAATTATAGCTTGAAAAATCGTCACTTTTTTAATCCTCCATTATTTTTGTACCCTATAACTATATCACAATCAAAGGATAGTTAAACTATTTTAACTATCCTTTAACAGGATTCTTTGCTAACTACTTGCTGGAGGACTGTGGCTAGGCTTTAATTTTTTGTTCGGACAATCCTTCAAGGAAAAGGCTAATAATCCTTTGCATTTCTTCTTTAAGGTCCCCTTCCTGAGTGACGTGCCAATGAATGAAATGTTGCAAGACCATCCCTTCCAGACTTTCTGCTAAAAAACCTGGATTGAAACGATCCGAGATTTCACCTTCCCGCTGCCCATATGTTAATACCCCAATAATTCCATAATGAAGCCCTTTATCCAGTTCAGCATAATCCCTGTTTTTTATGGTGACCCAGGCAATCTCGCGTTCGTGCACCATAAAATCAGCCCAAGCCTCCAGCAAGTCAGATAACCTCTCGCGAATCGTATTCCTTTGCGTTTGCCGTCCAATCTGGATTAATTCTTGATAACGACGTCGCGAAAATTCCAAGACTACTGCTTCCTTCGATTCAAAGTAATTATAGAACGTACCCTTACCCACATCTGCACATTGAGTAATTCGTTCAACCGAGGTCGTTTCATAACCCTGAGTTTGAAAGAGCTGGAGAGCTGTGTTATAAAGTCGTTCGTATGTTTCCTGCTTTTTTCTCTCGCGACGTGAGATTTCAGACATAGAAACCATCCTTTCCAGTATATGGTAAACAAGTTATTTTCATTAATTCGCCAGTATCCATATATTTCCTTCTAGGAAGAGGAACTTTATCCTAATCAGCTCTGAGGTAATCGAGACTTCGGTGAAATATTCACTCCCAAAATATAGAATGCAAGAATAAGCAAGCCAAAATGCCAGAGTTTGAGATTCGGTCTAGGTTCTTGAGATGCACTATATTTCAAAATTTACCTCCTAAGAAGGTTCAACTAAATTCAGGTGGAGCCATCAAAACTCCACCTGAAATAAGGTTGCTATATAAAGTTTTTAAAGACTATAGTTTGGGGATTCTTTGGTAATCGTTACATCATGAGGATGGCTTTCCCTGAGACCCGCTTGCGTCATCCGGATAAACTGGCTTTCCGTCCTTAGCACTTCAAGGTTTTTCGCCCCGCAATATCCCATGCCAGCACGTAAGCCACCAATCATCTGATAGACCGTATCAGCCATAGAGCCCTTAAACGGAACCCTACCCTCAATTCCTTCTGGAACAAGTTTTTGTTCTTTTTCCTGGAAGTAGCGATCTCGGCTTCCAGCCTTCATAGCCGAGATAGAACCCATACCACGATAGACTTTAAAACTTCGACCTTGATAAATTTCTGTATCTCCTGGGCTTTCTTCTGTACCAGCGAAGAGACTCCCGATCATCACTGTGTTTGCACCTGCCGCTAAAGCCTTCACGATATCCCCGGAAAATTTAATTCCACCATCGCCAATAATCGGAATTCCATGTTTACTTGCCTCTTCAGAACAATTCATGATCGCTGTAATTTGTGGAACACCAATTCCAGCGACAACCCTAGTCGTGCAAATTGAACCCGGTCCGATTCCAACCTTAATAGCGTCGGCACCCGCCTCAATCAAAGCGCGAGTTGCCTTTGCGGTCGCTACGTTACCTGCAATAATTTGCAACTCTGGAAAGGCTTCACGCAATTCCCTGACCATTTGGAGAACGCCGCGGGAGTGACCATGAGCGGTATCAAGTACAATAACATCTGCTCCTGCCTTATATAAAGCATCGGCGCGTTCAATCGTATCCGCAGTGACCCCAACGGCTGCTCCTACCCGTAAACGGCCTCTCTCATCTTTAGCCGAATTGGGGTATTGTCGGGCTTTCTCGATATCCTTAATCGTGATTAGCCCTTTAAGATAACCGTCTCCATCAACGATTGGAAGCTTTTCAATGCGATGGTGCGCTAAAATTTCTTTAGCATGTTCCAAAGTCGTCCCCACCGGAGCCGTCACTAAGTTTTCCTTGGTCATGACCTCACCAATGAAACGGTCAAAGTCCTTGACAAAACGCAGGTCTCGATTTGTTAAAATCCCAACCAGTTTCCCCTCGACTGTTATGGGAACGCCTGAAATCCGATAGCGTGCCATTAAATCCAAGCAATCTTGGATCTTGTCATTCGGGTGTAAAAATATAGGATCAGTAATGACGCCATGTTCGGAACGTTTAACCTTATTCACTTCCATGGCCTGTTGCTCGATGCTCATATTCTTGTGAATAATCCCGATTCCACCTTCACGAGCCATCGCAATCGCCATCCGTGAATCCGTAACGGTATCCATTCCTGCACTCATCAACGGAATATTAAGTTTAATTTTAGGGGTCAGATAGGTGCTGACATCCACATCGCGGGGAAGCACATCCGATTTCGCGGGCACAAGTAAGACATCATCAAACGTAAGACCTTCACCAATAATTTTGTCTGAAAACATATTAAACTCCTTTCGAATGTTTTCTAATTAGTATATCAGAATATCGACCAATATAGTAGTATTTTTTATAAAACTGCAAAGAATGTAAAACCTAGTCGCTGAAATTCTCATTCACCCCCTACCTAAAAAATGCTATGATAGAAAAGGCTCCGAGTCTTTGAGGAGGTGCGCGATGTTTTATCGGATTCTGCAATTTTATCATGGCTTATTTCCTCGGATCAGCTCTGAAGATATTCGCCTTGTCCAGTCTTTTTTATCTGCAGCTCCAATTTCCCTGTTTGAGGAACAATCACCTGCTGACCAACGACATGCACTCGATGTGGCCATTGATTTGCTGCAAAATCAGACGCATCTGCCCTCTTCTCAGAAAAGCATTTTAATTCAAGCCGCTCTTCTGCATGATTGTGGCAAAACATGCTACCCCTTAAAAATCTGGCAGAGAATATATATCGTCCTGTGTGCCAAACTTCCGTATACGCTTCAGAAATCCCTCAAAGCGCTCACAAATTATCAAGCGTTATCACTTCCACTCACCTTGGCTCAGGAACATCCTGAATGGGGAGCAAAACTTGCCTCTCAGGCTGGCTTAAATGAAGAGGTCGTAGAACTAATCCGTTACCATCATACCCCACGTTCTGAGGCGGGAAAGTTACTTCACGCCGCAGATAACCGTCATTAGAGAAGATGAAAATAAATAGAGAAAGCCTAAGACTTGGGTTCAAGGTTTAGGCTTTCTCTATTTATTTTTCGATTTCTTCCTGTAATTCCATTATTTTACGGTTTTTTGAAAAGATCCATTTGGCAAACCGAGTATTATCCCGTTGTAACCGAACGTTTTCTTTTTCCAGCTTGTGAACTAGAGTCACTTTTTCCCGTTCCACTTTTTCCAGCAGGTTCATCAAGACCCTCCGACTCACTCTTAAATGTTCAATCCGCTGCTCCAATTCATTCACGCGGAACTTTGTAACTCGCAACTCTTCGCGAAGATTTTTTAATTCATCTTGGCTATTCAAGCCGTACACCCCCGGCACTTTCATATATCGTTTCCTCTATATTCTATGCCCGAGAAATGTTATTTAATCCTTGCAGTTTAAATACTCTTGCACTCTCCTTACAGCTTCACGAAGAACATCTTCTTCCTGAACTAAAGCAATCCGGACGAATCCCTCTCCGTATTCGCCAAAACCGACTCCTGGAACGACAATCACGCCCGCTTCACGCGCTAACTCAGTAGCAAAGGTTAAGGAGTCTTGCTTCGTTGGAACGGGTGCCCAAATGAACATCGACCCCTTCGGGACAGGAATCCTCCACCCCGCTTCAGCACATCCCTGAATCCAAACATCTCTCCTCTTTTGGTAAGTTGCCCGGGTCTCTTCCACTTGAGGTTGAGGAGTGCTTAACGCATAGGAGCCTGCTTTCAAGATCGGAGCAAATATGCCGTAATCGATATTTGATTTAAGTTCACTCAGTGCTTCAATAACCTCGGGATTGCCGACGACAAACCCTAACCGCGCTCCCGCAAAATTATAGGTTTTGGATAAGGAATGGAACTCAACGCCAACCTTTTTGGCTTCCTCTGCTTGCAAGAAGCTCACAGGTCGATAGCCGTCATAAGCAAGCTCTGAATAGGCCACATCATGGCAAATAATAATATCATAGGTTTGCGCGAATTTGACAACCTTATTGAAAAATTCTAACGGGGCGACGGCAGCTGTAGGATTGTTCGGATAATTTAATACCATAAGTTTGGCTTTATGCGCAAGCTCAGGATCAATCGCATCTAAATCCGGCAAAAATTTATTTTCAGCTAATAAGGGTAGCGAAACCTTTCGCCCACCCGCGAGAACAAGACCTGCTGTATAAATTGGATAGCCTGGATCAGGTATAAAGGCCAACTCACCAGGGTCAATCAACGCCAAGAAGACATGCGCTAGTCCATCTTGAGAGCCTATCAACGGCAGGACTTCAGATTCCGGATCTAAGCTCACCCCAAAGCGTTCCTTATACCAATTTGCACAGCTTTCCCTAAATTCCTTCGTTCCTCGACTTAAGGTATAGCCATATTGTGCTCCATCCAATGCCGCCTGACTCAGCACTTTTCTTATGTCTAAGGACGGTGGTCGGTCTGGACTACCGATACTTAAGTTGATGAGATCTTTTCCCTGCGCTTGTAAATCAAGTTTGAGATTATCCATCTCTGTAAATACTGAGGCTCCTAACCCTTGTAGACGCTGTGCTTTCATCTTTTTCCTCCTATTCTAGCTATTTTCTTTCGAAGACTGGCGTAATTTAAAACTCCATCGGGAGTAAGTTTGCTTTTCCCTTTTGACTTATGGCTAACTGACGGATTTGCTTGACGACCTCATAGGAAACTCCCCAGCCTCCGAGTTTAACCTCAGGCTTGCGTTCTTCCCCATGGAAATCTGAACCTCCCGTCTTAATTAAATGAAACTGTTCCGCTATAATGCTGTAATCTCGTTCATCCTCAGGGGTATGTTCAGAATGGCTCACTTCTATTCCCTGTAACCCCACTTTAACCCAGGACGAGATTTGATTTCTAAGCTGGTGCACTCCAGGATGAGCTAAAACGGCTACACCGCCAGCTGTCCGAATAAGCTTAATCCCTTCCTCCGGAGTAAGCTTTAGACGGGGAATGTAGGCTAGAGCTCCTATCCCAATATATGAATCAAACGCCTCTTTAATTGTTTTTACATATCCACGCTGCATAAGCGCTTGCGCAACATGCGGGCGACCGACAGACTCACCTAAGGCAATTGCTTTAATCTCTTCGACCGTGATTTCTATTTTCAAGTCGTGTAAGCGACCCAAGATCTTCAACATTCTCCTGATTCTAGCCTCGCGGAGTTCTTGAAGTTTCTCCTGAAACTGGCCTGATTCCGGATCAGGCTCATAACCGAGGATATGGACCTCTAACCCTTGCCACTCTGTATTCAACTCGATCCCTCGAAGAATTTCGACACCATACTCCTCTCCCGCTTTTAATCCCTCACCCCAACCACTGATGGTGTCATGATCCGTTATTCCGACTGCTTTCAGCCCCAGCTTGGAAGCCTCTTGAATAAGCCCCCTTGGTGTGAATAAACCATCGGATGATGTCGTGTGACAATGCAAATCTACCTCTGGAAAACTCGAAGATTGTGTAAGCATGATGTTTTCCTCTTTTCACGAAAATCCAAACCATATACCTATTCATTTTATCACGTTCAACAATAAACGCCTAAAATTCTTAAAAAAGATTTGTGTGATTTCCTCCTCACAAAATCCTGCCTTGCGTAACGCTTCTGCTAGATTCGGATATTTCGTGGCATCCTCTAAACCCCTTGGAGCCTGATCAATCCCATCAAAATCTGACCCCAACCCAATCGTTTCCACACCCGCTACCTCAGCAATATGTGCGATGTGTTGCACAACATGATCTAAAGTCGCTTCCCCCTTTTCTGTCAGAAAACGCGCATAAAAATTCACCCCCACTAGACCGTGATTTCGAGCGAGTGCTTTTAGTTGCTCATCGGTCAAATTTCGTGGATGCTCGCAAACGGCGTAGGCACAAGAATGAGAAGCTACGATTGGGGCAGTACTCAACTCCAGAACATTCCAGAAACCTGCCTCATTGAGATGTGAGACATCAATCAGCATTCCCAATTCATTCATTCGTCGGATAACACTTTGGCCCAAGCGGGTCAAGCGACTATTCGTCTGTTCACCTACTCCATCGGCTAAAGCATTACGTTGGTTCCAGGTTAACCCCAGAGCCCTTACTCCCAGTTCATAGATAATGTCCAACATAAATAGACTTTCTCCTAGAACTTCCCCGCCTTCAACGCAGAGCAGAATGCCTAATTTATCGGGGCTGGGAAGCTGGTTTAGATCCTGTTGACAGCGAATCAGAAAAACCCCATCCTGATTTTCATTGATAAATCGCTGTGCGGAATGAATCAGTTCTAGCCCTCTTCTCGATGCCAAGCCTGGTTTGAACTCGCTTTCTATAAAGCAAGCCATAATTTGAAGAATCATTCCCCCTGCCTTGGCCCGTTCCAAATCCCAGTGTCCACCTTCATTACCTAATCTCAGGGTTCTTTTACCTCTAATATAGTCGCCTATACTATCACAATGTCCGTCAATGACCCACGGTTTAAGCAAAGTTCATTCTCTCTCCTTTCACATGAAGAAACTATTATATACTTTCGTCGCAGCATATAGAAAGCCTGGCTTACACTAGGCCTTGTGAAGGTGGAAGCCTTGTTGCCTTATCCTGCCGGGCATAAATACATAGATCGTATGATTAAGAAAGCACCTGACTGCCGAAGCAAACAAGTGCGCTTTCTTGTTACCTATTCACAAGATTAAGGAGATTCAACGAGATTCACGAGGTTCAACGATGAGCTTAATTGCCGTTCTCTCTTCTCCGTCAATTAGAATGTCCGTGAAAGCAGGAATACAAATAAGATCTACTCCACTCGGAGCTACGAACCCTCTTGCAATGGCCACTGCCTTAACAGCTTGGTTCAGCGCTCCTGCACCTACGGCCTGTAATTCTGCACCGCCCTTTTCGCGGAGTACTCCAGCCAGAGCTCCTGCTACAGAATTTGGGCTAGACTTAGCTGAGACTTTTAACACATCCATGAACGACAACCTCCTGTTCAATTCAGCTGACATGTATTTCCACTACCCTGATACTGTATTCTCGATAGGAAAAAGAAATCCTCTTTTCCATTACATGATTTTTCAGATTCTTTGAACATAATTAAAGATTCTTGCAAATATTGCTGTCTAGCGTATACACAGAACGTTATCCTACACATCAGTTGCTTTAGGCTTTGCCTTCAGTTGTTTTTTGAATTGGTGTAATGCTCAGTGCCTTACCCGTACTTTCATCAACATTAATTACAACTGCATTGATTTGAATCGGGCCTGAAGCCGCCTCGAATTTAACCGGCATCTGGGTTAGGAAACGATTGATAATTAATTCTTTCTTCACTCCTAAAACAGAATCGCGAGGTCCGGTCATGCCGACATCCGTGATATAGGCCGTGCCCTGCGGCAAGATTCTGGCATCTGCTGTTTGCACATGCGTATGGGTACCTAGGACAGCTGTAACTTTACCATCCAGAAACCAGCCCAAAGCAATTTTTTCTGACGTAGCTTCTGCATGAATATCTACGATGATTATCGACGTTTCCTTCGCCAATTCATTGATCCAGCGGATGCTCATACTAAAAGGGTCATCCAAAGGAGGAAGAAAAACCCGTCCTGAGAGATTAAGAACTCCGACTTTATGTCCGGCGATTCGGATAAAACCATACCCCTTTCCAGGAGCACCGATGGGATAATTTGCTGGCCGAATCAGTCGAGCTTCTTCATCAATGAAACTTGTGATACTTCGTTGATCCCAAACATGATTACCCATCGTCAGAAAATCGATGCCTTCACCATAGAGTTCATTGGCTATATCTTTGGTTATTCCCTTACCTCCAGCTGAATTTTCGGCGTTAGCAATTGTGACATCAACACTATACTCATCTTTCAGTTCCTTAAGAAAAATCCGGATCGAATTACGGCCCGGATTCCCAAAAATATCACCAATAAATAAGATATTCAATTAGAATCACCTTCACTATCTTTTTAATAAAGTTTTTTCATACTTCTACTATATTTTCGCTTGAACTCCTAGCTCTAGTCTTCTCTCTTTGTATATTCCCTAAACTTTTTACTTTCGTCACATTCTCCCAAAGTCCTGCTTACTTAGCTTAATCCAACAAATAGTAATACTTTCAGCGTACGAGGGGAAAATTAAAGCAGGTGAATTCTCATCACCTGCTTTAAGCCCGAAGGTTCATCTATTTACGAACTTAATCTTTATTTTGCATAATCGACGGCACGAGTCTCACGGATGACAACTACTTTAATTTGCCCTGGATATTCGAGTTCGCCTTCAATTCGTTTGCTAATTTCATGCGCAAGTCGTGGAGCTAGAACATCATCAATTTTATCCGGCTTCACAATAATCCGAACTTCGCGGCCAGCCTGGATAGCAAAGGACTTTTCGACTCCTTCAAAAGTATTGGCAATCTCTTCTAATTTCTGCAAACGTTTGATATAAGATTCTAAGGTTTCTCGACGTGCTCCCGGACGGGCAGCTGAAACTGCATCTGCTGCAGCTACTAAAACTGCTTCAACCGTCTTGGCGTCGACATCGCCGTGATGAGCTTCAATCGCATGGATGACCTCAGTAGATTCTTTATACTTTTTAGCGAGATCCACTCCGATTTGAACATGCGTACCTTCAGTATCATGATCTGCCGCTTTACCAATATCGTGTAATAAGCCAGCGCGTTTAGCGAGTTGAACGTCGACACCGAGTTCTGCCGCCATCATGCCTGCAAGATGAGAAACTTCAATCGAATGCTTAAGCACATTTTGCCCATAGCTCGTTCTGAATTTCAATCGTCCCAAGAGCCTAATAAGCTCAGGATGAAGACCATGCACCCCAGTATCAAAGGTTGCTTGTTCACCCTCTTCACGGATTTTTTGCTCCACTTCTTTCTGCGCTTTTTCAACCATTTCTTCGATCCGTGCAGGATGAATTCGGCCATCGGCAATTAGTTTTTCCAGAGCTATGCGAGCAACTTCTCTTCGAATGGGATCAAATCCTGAAAGAATAACAGCCTCCGGCGTGTCATCAATGATCAGGTCAATGCCCGTCAAGGTTTCTAGAGTCCGGATATTCCGACCCTCACGCCCGATGATTCTCCCTTTCATCTCATCGCTCGGTAGAGCTACAACTGAGACCGTAGTTTCGGCTACATGATCTGCCGCACAACGTTGAATCGCCAGCGAAATGATATTTTTGGCTCGTTTTTCCGCTTCTTCCTTAGCCCGAGTTTCGATCTCTTTAATCATAATTGCGGATTCATAGCGAACTTCTTCTTCCACACTGTTTAAGAGTATTTGCTTAGCATCTTCTGTTGAGAGTCCGGAAACACGTTCTAGTTCTTCCTTTTCCTTCGCCACAGCAGCCGCTAGACTTTCTCGGAGTTTTTCAGCCTCATCTTCTCTGCGATGTAAGTTTTCTTCCTTACGTTCCAGTGACTCCATTTTACGATCAAGTGTTTCTTCTTTTTGCGTAACCCGCCGTTCTAAGCGTTGGACTTCTGAACGCCGTTCACGTACTTCTTTTTCAGCATCATTGCGAATTTGCATTACTTCTTCTTTAGCCACGACAATTGATTCACGGCGTTTAGATTCAGCCAATGTCTGAGCATTGTCAACCATACGTTTTGCTTCTTGTTCAGCAGAACCAATTGCTTTTTCAGACGCATTTTTGCGAATGATCCACCCTATAAAGCCACCTATACCAAGTGCTATAATGACCACCAGCACTCCAGAAACTAAAATACCAACCTCCAAGTGGAATTCACCTCCCTTATCATTGTGCTTATCTAATCAATTAACTCAAGTAAATTAAAAAAACTGGATTCGCGCCAGTTTCGATAAAACACCTCATGAAAAGACAAAATTCATAGATTCGTCTTCTGTTTCCTACAAACCCAAACGCGCTAGTTTAAAGGCCGCCATAATTATACTAACAACGATGAAATCTATAAGAAAACCTTAAAGGTTAATTTAACGGAAACAGGCTTCTTTATTGAGTTTAATATCTTTCCAAAAAATTGTCAAGAATATCCTTCATATTGCGGCTTTCAGCGACTTTTAGAACTATCGAGCTGGGTTAATTCCAACTCGACGATTTTTCGAGTACCCGACTTATGACTTCCAGAGGATATCCTTTTTGGGCCAGTTTCTGCCCTATCTTTTGTTTAAGAAAAAGTTCCCGGGGAAAATGAGCATAGGTTTTCTTATATTGATAGGAAGTTTCCCAGCGTTTCCCCTCTTGAGTCCACATTTTCTTCGCCAAATCTAAACACTGGGATAATTCTTGAGCGGGCTCAAAAACTTGTTCCAAAGCTTCTTCGACTAACAACGGGGCAACCCCCCGTCTTAATAATTCCTGTTTAACCCGTTTGCGGGAAGAGCTCACTAACTTAGTTTGAGCGAAGGAAAGAGCTAGGACTTGGTCATTAACGTACCCCCAGCCTTCCACTCTTTCCATGGCCTCCTGTATTTCCGTTTCGGAATATTCCTTCTTCTCAAGTCTTAATTTAAGTTCGTAGTGAGTTAAGGCACGCCTACTTAGATAAGTTAGGGCTGTATCAAGTGCACTTTTCATTGCCCGCTGCCTTATTACTCATCATCACGTACGGATTCCTGAGTATCATCGACTGAAGGAGCCGCAGGAAGAATCATATTATCCCGAATTATTTGTTCGATTCCCGCAGCAATCTCCGGATGTTGTTTCAAGTATTCTTTAACATTTTCTCTGCCTTGACCTAATCTCTCTCCGTTATAGGAGTACCAAGCACCTGATTTATTGATAATATCCATATCTGTACCGACGTCAACAATGCACCCTTCGCGGGAAATCCCTTCGCCATACATAATATCAAATTCTGCAGTTTTAAATGGGGGTGCGACTTTATTCTTAGCGACCTTGACTTTTGTCCGATTACCAATCATGTCTTGTCCTTGCTTCAGGGTCTCTATACGTCTCACATCCAGACGAATCGTAGCGTAGAACTTTAACGCCCGACCACCGGTTGTCGTTTCCGGGTTGCCAAACATAACTCCGACCTTTTCGCGAAGTTGATTAATGAAAATCACGGCCGTGTGGCTTTTGCTAATAACACCCGTTAATTTACGCAAGGCCTGAGACATTAAGCGAGCATGTAAACCAACGTGGGAATCTCCCATTTCGCCTTCGATTTCGGCCCGAGGCACTAGTGCTGCCACGGAGTCAATAACCACAACATCAACTGCTCCGCTCCGAACTAAGGCTTCACAAATTTCCAGCCCTTGTTCTCCCGTATCAGGCTGGGAAATGAGTAAATTATCAATGTCGACACCAAGCGCCTTCGCATAGACAGGATCGAGGGCATGCTCGGCATCGATAAATGCTGCCGTCCCACCCATTTTCTGTGACTCAGCTACAATATGCAAAGCCACTGTCGTTTTTCCTGAGGATTCTGGGCCATAAATTTCGGTCATTCTTCCCCGTGGTATTCCTCCAACTCCCAAGGCTATATCCAAGGATAAGGCACCTGTCGGGATAACATCAACCGCCATTTTCGCCGAAGCTTCTCCCAGTCTCATTATGGAACCCTTCCCAAACTGCTTTTCAATCTGGCTTAAAGCCATATCTAGAGCCTTCAGTTTATCCATCCCCGCCATTTATTTTCCCCCTTAAACCGAATATTTTAGATTTCAAAGGTTAAAAACAAAACATTTGTTCGATTTAATTATACTTTATCCTTCTTCCTTGTCAATCGTTTTGGTAAGATAATACAAGCTCCGACAAAAAAAGTCCTTAAGTACGATAGCCCCAAAGCCTTCAGGAAGAGATACCGCATATTGAAAGATGGCTTGATTCAGAAAACTTTGGAAGAGTGTGCCGGTAATAAATCTTTAACAGCCAAACACTTGGGTATCAGTCGGGCTGCATTATGACGATGATGCAAAACCAAGGAAGAGAAAAGGGTTAGAAAGATTACTTCTTTCCAACCCTTTTCTGATTTCTTCGCTCAGACTCTCCCTTAAATGGCACTTTTCTCATCATCTTCTTCCTCACGTTCTCGTACAGTACGTTTTACTTTCTTGGTCTTCGAGAAATTTCCAATCATGATAACTCCCACGGCGAGTAAACCCGGTATTAGATAATTAAGAATCTCAATTTCTGAAAGAAAATGAAAAAAGCTATCGTTTAATAGCATTTCGCCCGCAGTATAACCTAGAAGACCTGCCCCGATGGAAACTATCCAAGGCCATTTCTTCATAAGATTCGAAAGAATAGTACTGCCAAAAATGACGATAGGAATGCTAATTGCCAACCCTAAAATCAGGAGAATGGGATTGCCATTGGAAGCACCCGCTACGGCGAGTATATTGTCTAAGCTCATCAATAAGTCAGCAAAGATAATCGTTTGTATCGCTTCTCTGAGACTTGATGCCGCCTTGATTTCCTCTTCATTTTTGTCTTCCTTGAGCAGTCTAATTGCGATCCAGATTAAGAGCATTCCCCCAGTCGCCTGAACAAAGGGTATTTTCAATAACATAGCTGCAACCGTAGTTAGACCAATTCTTAAGACAACTGCACCAAGTGTTCCCCAAAAAATCCCTTTTTTTCTATCTTCTTTACCCAAACGGAGTGTCGCTAAAGCAATCACCACTGCATTATCTCCACTTAAAACTAAATTAATGATGACTATGCTCAATAATGTTGCCCAGAATCCAACTACCATGAACTCGCCATCCCCTTTTTCTAACGTAATATATCTTACTTCAGAAATATAGAGGGCATCCTTCGATTATCAATCGATCAGGATTATATAAAACTTCTGTTGAGAAAATGAAGGAGTCCTCTCTATAATCCCCTCTTATTCCATGCCGTCAAAATAACTGCAATAATGAGTACGATAAAGGACCTGAACGATATCCTTCGGCGATTACGGGATAGTGATATTGTTCCTGCTACGTTATTTCTGATGGAGCTACAGCTAAACTCCCCGCAATTTTTGTTGGGACGACTGGTAGTTTTTTTGCCACTATACTCGCCTCCTTTGTCTACTAAGTCTCTATATTATTGTAAAGCAAGAATCGTGCCAACCTTCCGGATAATTAGAATAGTTTTCTATCTAAGATTGAATTGAGGCTGCAATTCGTCGTTCTAAAGCTTTTTTCATTACAGTCTGCCATGATATTTTCCTAAGTTTTTCACAAAAAAAACAGTGTAACGTTTCATTGCTGAATCGTTGCACTGTTTCGTGTTGCAATTTTGTTTCATTATCGCAACAGTTTAAGCTTATAGAAGATTATATCAGTTTGAACCTTAACGAGCCTTTGCCGGCTCGACATTAACCTTCCGTCCCTTAATGAAATTCTGGTGCATGCAACTTAGTACCCGGTTCGCATGCTCTTCTGGAACTTCAACGAAGGTAAATTTATCGTAAATATTGATCATCCCAATAATATTACCAGGTATCCCGCTTTCGTCAGCAATCCAGCGAATGATGTCCTGGGGTTTAATCTGTTGAAGACGTCCAATATTCATAAACAACCGGACCATTCCCGGTGTGGCTCCCGTGTTTTCAAAACTCAGGTCCTGTTCATCATCAGTACGTTCTTCCGCACCCTCAACCGCGAATTGTAAAGCAGCCGCTGCAACATCGATCGAGTCATATTCTTCGAGTAAAGCACTGACAATAGGCCGATACGTTGCCAAATGATCTTTTTGTAACAGCTTAACAAGCTGTTCTTTAAGATTTTCTGCTTGCCGTTCACTCACATCGGCTAAAGAAGGAAGTTCTTTCCGAACAATGCGTGTCTTAATTAAGCGTTCAATCAGGCGAAGTTGACGATACTCACGTGAGGAAATCAGCGTGATCGCTTTGCCTGTACGCCCAGCCCGTCCTGTCCGGCCAATCCGATGAACATAGGATTCTGGATCCTGAGGGATATCGAAGTTGATGACGTGGGTTACATTGTTAATGTCTAAGCCTCGGGCTGCGACATCCGTTGCCACAAGCAGTTCGATCTTGCCTTCCCGGAAGTGTTTCATCACACGATCTCGCTGTTGTTGACTTAAATCCCCGTGCAAGGCATCTGCAAAATATCCTCGAGGTGCCAAAGCGGCAACAAGCTCGTCGACACCCCGTTTTGTCCGGCAAAAAATAATGGCTTGTCCGATATCTTCCATATCAATAATTCGACAAAGTGCATCAACCTTAATTTTATCCCGAGTCTCATAAAAGACTTGTTCAGTAAGAGGAACAGTCAATTCATCACGGCTGACCGCAACAGACTTAGGATCTTTCATGTAATTTTTAGCTAACTTACGAATCGCTAGAGGCATGGTTGCTGAAAACAACATGACCTGCCGCTCTTCTGTCGGGATTTCCTTCAAAATGTGTTCAATGTCTTCCACAAAGCCCATGTCCAACATTTCGTCTGCTTCATCAAGTACGACCATTTTGACATATTGCAATTTCAAGGTTCCCCGCTTTAAATGGTCGAGTATCCGTCCTGGCGTTCCCACGACCACTTGACTTCCAAAACGAAGGGCTCGGATCTGACGGTCAATCGATTGTCCACCATAAATAGGCAAAATTTTAACATGTCGATACTTACCGATCTTCGCGATTTCCTCAGACACTTGCACTGCTAGTTCCCGCGTCGGGCTTAAGACAATAGCCTGAACCGCTTGGAACTTCGGATTCACTTTTTCGCAGATCGGGATGCCAAAGGCTGCTGTTTTACCCGTTCCTGTCTGGGCTTGCCCGATTAAATCGATTCCTTCAAGTGCTAAGGGTATAGCCTCCTTCTGAATCGGAGAGGGTTCCTCAAATCCCATTTCTGAAAGCGATTGTAGTATTTGCTTGCTTAATTCAATTTCCCCGAAGGATTGTAAACGTTCTACCATATAATTATAATGTGCTCCTTTCAACTTTTAACAAATAGTGACGTACCAAGTCTAAGGCAGCCATCACCGACAACTGCCTGATCGACTCCCTTTGACCATGAAACTGAAATTTGCTCGTCTGGACGCCTCCCGGAGTGGCCAATCCAATATAGACTAGGCCAACCGGCTTTTCATCGTTTCCTCCACCTGGGCCTGCGATTCCTGTAATTGCAACAGCAAGATCAGAGCCTGAACGCTCTTTCATTCCTGCCGCCATCTCGCATGCAGTTTCTGAACTAACCGCTCCATACGTTTGCAGGGTTTGGGGGTTAACCCCTAGAAACTTCTCCTTAAATGAATTGGAATAGCTCACGACCCCACCTAAATAGTTCTCAGAACTACCAGCCTCTTGGGTTAGAGTTGCTCCAAGCAACCCTCCAGTACAAGATTCCGCCGTTGAGATCGTTAATCGTCTTGTTTTAACGGCCTCATTGACAATTCCCAGCATGGTTTCATCATTTATTCCGAATACCTTAGCTCCCAAACGTTCCCGGATGATCTGTTCAGTCTTATCTAAAAGCGCTGTGGCCTCCTGCTCATTCTCTGTCCTCACAACCAATCGGATATGCATTTCTGATTGCTTTGCGAGCAGTGTCATCCCTAGTTGGGCATTTCCCATCAAATCCTGTAGTACCTGTTCAATCTCCGATTCTCCCAAACCAAAAATCTTGATCACCCGGCTATACATTCGCCTTATATTGATAGAGACTTGTTTTTCCAGGAATGGGAAAACAGAGTGCTCAAACATGGGTGTCATTTCAGCCGGGGGGCCAGGTAAGATCACAACCGTTCCACCCTCATGCTGGATAATTGCACCTGGGGCCGTTCCATGATCATTGTTAAGAACCTTTGAACCTTCAGGGAAATATGCTTCTTTTTCTTCGGTTTTAGGCATAACTGAACCGCGGCTCGAAAAAAAGTGCTGGATGTGCTCCAAGCTGTAAGGATCGAGCTGCAATTTCAAGCCTAGGACCTTAGCGACTAATTCCTTCGTCATATCATCAACAGTAGGCCCAGTACCGCCAGTCGTCAGCACCAGATCTGAGCGGCTAATCGCTTGCCTCAAAACCTGTTCGACCCGTTCTCGGTTATCCCCCACTGTGGTATGGTAATCCACTTCAATCCCAAGCTCTGATAATTTGCCCGTTAAATAATGGGCGCTGGTATTTAGAGTTTGTCCGAGTAGTATCTCTGTACCCGTAGCGATAATTTCAGCTTTCATTATATTTTATCACTCTCCACTATTAAACGCAAACTAACGCATTATTCTCCATCTTTAGGGAATTCTCACTTCTTATAAGGATTCCCATTGCGTCTTTATTTATTTCTTAACTAGAATAGAGTTATCCTGCTTCATACTAAATATTATTATTATTGAATTGCTCTAGATCGTTTTTAAACCTAAAGTAAATTAGGAAAGGCTCGGCTAGCGCCGAGCTTAATTGATACTAACAGAAAGTATAAATTTTGGGGCAGATAGTATAAGTGCAACCAGCGGCTTTCATTCTCCTACGATGCATGTATTTATGTCCGGCAGGATAAGGCAACTAGGGCTAGCACCTTCGCTAGGGCTTGGTACTAGCCAAGTTTTCTTTATCGCTGA
>NZ_DATLJA010000097.1:0-6509 GCF_035539115.1 Desulfitobacterium sp.
TCCGCGAATCATGAAGGAAGCATGGAAATTGGCGACAACAGGAAGGAAAGGTCCTATTTTGTTTGCAACCAAAGCCGGCGTCGATCCAGAGACAGTCTATCAAGTGATTCGAGGCGGTTTAGCAGGAAGTACCGTCCTCGATACGAAAGCCCCGCTCATGTTCCAGCGGCGCTTTGATCCCGGATTTCGGATCAATTTGCATATTAAAGACCTGAAGAATGTTTTAGAGACGGGACATGAACTAGGTTCACCTCTGCCGCTCACCGCTACCGTTATGGAGATGTTCCAACTCTTAAACAATCAAGGCTTAGCTCAAGCTGACCATGGCGCTCTCGTACAATATTACGAGAAACTTGCCGGTGTCGAAGTCCGAAGTGAGTAGGACCTTTTTAAACAGAAGCTGCCCAAAGTCTGAAACTAAGAAGGGATCCGATCTACCTTGAAAGGTAAGCCGGATCCCTTTTGATTAACAAGAACCTTATTGCACGTTATTCGTTACAGCAATGAGGGAGAAGTTGTCTACCGGAGCGCCGTTCGTCAGATCGTTGCTTCCTGTCTTGGTGTAGCTCACCTTGATTGCGGAATCAGTAGTCATAACTGATGTACTGAGCGTCAGGGTTACCTTTGTTTCGTTTACTGCGACATTCGTGACAACAGGGTTTGAAGCGACTCCCGCGATTGTAAAGGCTGCGGGATCACCGATCGTACCTGTCAAGGCACTGCTCAGGGTCAAGGTTATGTGTTGGCTGTCCGTGGTCACTGCACTTGAGACTGTTGTAGCTGTTGATTCTCCAGTCCCTTGTAAAATCTCATTAATTTGATCGATCAAACGTTGCGGGACGGCACCCTCACCGCCAAGGACATTCACTTGCGGAGTCACATTATTCTTTCTCAGCATGTTTAGATAGTCAGTTATACTTTGCGGCAAATGGTTGCCATTGGGATCGACTAAGAGAATAGGTGCATTTTTGGAGGCAGCCAGCGGACTACCGGCAAGAGCATCGGCGAACTCATAGCCATTGGCAACATAGATTTGGGTTGGATTAGGATAGAACGTATTCAGAATTTGAGCTAAAGTTCCGAAGCGGTCTTCACCGCCAAAGCGGACGACATTTGTATTCGGAGCCAGCGTTTTGATTTGATCGATTACGCTTGGACGCATAACCCCTTCTCCACCGACAATATATACAGTGGTTGGTTTATCTTTCGTTAAAAAGTCTTGGACAGTTTGCGGAAGATTGCCAGGATTGCTCAAAAGGATCGGGAAGCCTTTGCTCGCTGCCAAGGAGGAGATTCCTAAGGCATCCGGGAAATTGTCTGCAGGGGCTAGGATAACTGGTGTTCCCTGAGCCACATTTAATTGGTTAACAATCAACTCATCGGTTTCAAAACGGTCTTTGCCACCGAGCCGGTCTACCTTATAGTTATTAGCGGTCAGCCATTGCTCAATCTGCTTGGAAACTACCCCATGTCCACCGACAATCGTAACCGTACCCCCAGCCAGCAAATGCTCCTTAACATAGTTAAGCGTTTCCTGGGAATCCTCGAAGCCATGACCGGCTAAGATAATAGGCGCCTTAAGTTGATAGGCTAAGGTACTCGCTGCTAAGGCATCAGGAAAAGAATAACCCGAAGCCAGCACTATATTTTGCACCTGTTGGTCCTGCTCTAACTCATTTGCTATCGACATTGATGTTTCAAAGCGATCTTGGCCTTGGAAACGATGGGCAATCTGGGTTTTTGCTGAGGCATGACCCCCTTGCTGAGACATATCTGTCGAGGCTAGAGCTGGTAGAGATAATGTACAGAGAAAACTCGTACTGCAAATAATAGACCAGAGAGCTTTTGTTTTTCGTTTCATTTCTTTTCCTCCTTATAATCTAAAGCGTGAAGTTTTTACATTAATAGATACGACAAGCACCTCGCGAATTGCGGGGTACTTAAACGTTATCTGGGATATTGGGTAGACACGAACTTCTATAAGAATAAGCTAATTTACTCAATAGTAAAGCTGCCTTTTTCAAGGCAGCTTTACTACATTTCTTAGGTTTTCTCACTGATCAATCGATAATACTCGTTTAGTACCGCATCAAGCATTTAACTAGTTGCTATAACACTGGGATCGAAGTGACATTGGGGTCACAACTTACATCTCTTATGTAACCTATTAATTGTCAGCATTGTTCCCCGTTGTGTTGGGGTCAGACCTCTTTTCTGACCATTTCCGACCCTTGGCCTTAAATAAAATGGGTAAATTCTCTTCTCATTCTTTCTCTCGAGGATAGGGCTGCGAAAAGACCAGCGAGCATACCAACCCAGTAGAGTAGAATCTTGAGGGGGAGAATTCCCGACAGCAAAGCAAAGCCGAGCTCGAGTATTTCTAAAATGACGGAGGTGTTATCGCCCAGATTGAGACTGATGTGTGAATACCAGTATTTTCCCATCGATGAAGATCACTACATTTAAAACTAATGCTATCACCTTCACGTAGAAAATATGACTTTCCATTAATTTCCGTAACTAATGATCCTGAAATTATAAAACCGGTCTCTTCTCCGTCGTGTGAATAATAACCTTCTCCTGTTGATGATCCGGGCTGAGCAATGATAAGGATCATTTCAATATTGCGATTAAATAAAGAGGTTAATAAATACCGTTCAATACCCACTTCATTCGACTCGATCTTTCTCCTCTTTTCAGGAGTAACAATATGTGGTAATTCTTCCCCTTGATCAATTCCACTAAATAAATCAATAAGATTGACTTCCAAGGCATCGGTTAAATTTTTAAGTGAGCGAATTGAGGGACTCGTTTCTTCACGTTCAACTTGCCCAATAAAACTAGCAGATAACCCGGCCTTTTCGCCTAATTCTCGTAAAGTTAGGCCTTTTCTTTCTCTTAGTTGTTTAAGTATGTTTCCTATCTCCATAAAATCACTCCTGAAATGTCACTAGCATTGTATTAAATGTACCCTAACTCTAATTATAAGGAGCTTTTTTGTCGTTATTACAGGCATTTTGACGTTTCTTGGTTTTTCTGCGGTTTTCATTGAACTTCAGTGGTTACAATATTGATTTTTTTTAACAATGCTAGGGCTGAAATGTATAAGTTCTTTTGGGATATAACCCTATCATAACCCAAAAGTTGTACTTAATGAACCCTTGTCGATGCAAAGAATTATTAACGAGTTGAAAAATATAAGTAAATTCTTAGAAGACATTATAATTTTCAGAATGTATCTTGACAAGGTTAAGGAGAGCTCCCTATAATGGGTTTAGTGCATTATATCGTTTATATGTAATAATATATTTGATATTGTACACAAAATAGATATTCTTAAACAATATACTGCAATATATCGTACTACTCATTAATTGCTCTAGTAATTAGATCAAAGGGTAAGGGGGGATCAATAACTACCAAGCAAAAAAAATGAACTGAGGGAGGGATCAATTGTTCTAAACATATTGCTTGAGTCGAAAATGACAGGATGCACTCTCTATAGAAGGCGAATTAAGGAGGAGAGATTTTAATGAGCACTGAAATAGGTCGTCAAAAATCTGGTGTTCAAAATAAACCCTACTATGGGTATTCTTGGGTTATTCTGATTGTTTTGATCTTAGCTTATTTCGTCGATGTGTTTATGAGATATAATATCCCAACCGTGATTCCAACCCTGATGAAAACGTATAACTGGGACGCTTCGACCGTTGGCTGGGTAGATTCATCCTATTTATGGGCTTATGCGATTATGCAAATACCCTGGGGCTATATGAGCGAAAAATGGCTAGGAGCGCGTTGGACGATAACGATTGGCACTGGATTAATTGCTTTCGCCAGTATTCTTTTCGCGTTTAATGTCCAGAATCTCGGACTTGGCATTCTATCCCGCGTCCTTATCGGGGCAGGAGCTGCAGCCATTTGGGTTCCAGCCAATCCAATGCTTGCCCGCTGGTTTGCACCTTCCCATCGTGGACTACAAACAGGGCTACTCGGAATAGGCGGGACTTTAGGAACGTTTATAGGCGGCGCATTTATGCCAATTTTAGTCACAAGTGTAGCTTTTGCCGGTTTATCCAATATTCAAAGTGGATTTTTAATTTCAGCGATCCCAGGACTCATCATGATCATCCTTGTACCGCTCTTAGTAAAAAATAGACCTGAACAAATAGGATTACCGTCCCTCGACAAAATGGAATCTGCGGATATTGAATCAAAAAGTGAGCCGGATCTCGATGAGCCTAGTTTTGGTTATATAATGCTTCATTCAAAATATCCCTATATCATCGCCATAGTTTACGCTGGATTCCTAGGTACAATGTATTTTGTCTTTACATGGTTCGCTGCTTATCTAGGGACTACCTACCACATCAATGTTAAATCAGCAGGGCTTCTCTGGGCAATTTCCGCAACAATACCCGGCCTTATTAGTCAGCCCTTAAGTGGATGGATATCCGATAAAATTGGACATAAGAAAGCAGCATCCTTAGCCTTACTCCTTACCGCCATCTTTTCATCAGTATTTATCATCTTTGCCTCAGTCGGAAATAAAATTCCCTTAGCAGTGACAATGGCTGGTATGGTTATTTTTGCGCTCTTTGTAAACATGTGGGTCTTAATCTGGCCCTTTACAACGATGATGTTTCCTACAAAAGCTGGAGGCTCAATCGGTGGAGTAATGAATACTGCCGCTCAGTTAGTTGGCGCTGCGGCTCCTGTCGTCTCTGGCTATATTATAAAAGGAACAAATTCTTACACAGGAGTATTTGTTTTGGGTACGGCTTGCGCTTTGATTGGATTTACCGCATCACTCTTTCTCAAAGAACATCGCGTAGTGTAACCCCTTGGTTTTAATAATTTATTTATGGAGGGAGTCTTTATGATGTTAGATCATTGTACAAATCTAAAACGGATGATGAATGAAAATGAATTTATGGCAGTACCTGGGGTTTATGATGCTCTTTCTGCGCAATTAGCGCAACAAGCAGGATTTCCAGTACTCTATGTAGGTAGTTATGCCACAGCTGCAAGTGCTTTTGGACTGGCCGATGTGGGAGCTGTTACCATGTCGGAAATGGCTAATCATGCTGGCAGAATCGCCCAAGCCGTAAAAGTCCCCGTTATCGCTGATGCTGAAAATGGGTTTTACCAAGCTGCCAATATTTGGCGCACAGTACAGTCTTTCGAGCAGGCTGGCGTAGCAGGTATCCATATCGAGGATCATGAATTTGGCAAACATCTCAATGCGCCCCAGGTATTTTTACCTAAAGAACAAATGTCAGAAAAAATCAGAGCAGCTGTCGAAGCTAAAAAGAACCCCAATTTCTCGATAATCGCCCGAACCGATACGTTTTGGGCGATGCGTGATGAGAAGGAAGCCGTCGAACGGGTGAATGCTTATGCCGAGGCTGGAGCCGATATGGTTTTCCTTGCGGGCGCTACCCCTGCCGATTTGAAGAAATTCAGAAAAGACATCAACTCAAAAGTCGTGATCACGGATAGTAGTGGTTACACCGCCGAAGATGAAAAAGCTTCAGGTGCAAATCTTGTTCTTTACTATGGTTTTTCACTTTACGCTGCTTATGCAGGAGTGAAAGATGCCTTAAACAAGTGGAAAATGAATCAGTCTGATAAGAGTATGGTTCCGTTACTCGATCAACCCGAGGATTTTGAGAAATTTATCGGGTTCGAAGAATTTGTGAACAGGGCTAAACGTTATAAGATGTTCTAAGCTACATTGGGGTCGAGCGAGAAACTTGCCGGTGTGGAAGTCCGAAGCGAGTAGTTTGGACAAATTAAAGCCCGGTCACTGAAAAATGTGATCGGGCTTTGCCTATTTTAGCAAATGCGGTACTTTGGACTCTGATTTCTGCTTTAAGTATCTTTTCGGAGTATCCCTAAATATTCTTCGTAGGCAAATACCCTGTTTCTTTGAATATTCTCTGTTTGCTTTAAAATACCAAGCTCGATAAGTTTATTTACAGCATTGGAAACAGCATTGAAAGAAAGCTCCAACTCCGCACTCGTTTTTTTTATATCTATAATTGGACTGCTTTCAAGATAATGAAACACTTTTGTAACCGTTTTGGCGGACCTTCCTGTCTTTTTTACAACTTCATAATTTTTATCATGGAGCTTAACAAGCTCATCAATGGTTTTTATTGCATCCTCAGCTGATTCATAGGCCGCCCAAAGGAAGAACTTTATCCACTGCTCAAAATTACCTTTCATTCTGACTTCCATCAAACGATCATAATATTCAATTCTGTTTTTCTTCAAAAAGTATGAGATATAAAGGGTTTGCTGGCTTAGGACCTTTTTTTCAATCAGAAGAAGTTCGATCAAAAGCCTTCCTATTCTTCCATTCCCATGTGAACTACTCTCCATTGAAATGGAGAGCTTCAAGATTCTAGGCGACGAAAGAACATCCGTCAAACCTGTACATCTTTGGCGTACCCAACACCACTACTGGTTGCTCGTTAAGAGTTTCCAGATACTTTTTGGCAATA
>NZ_DATLJA010000098.1:0-52863 GCF_035539115.1 Desulfitobacterium sp.
TCACCTCAAACTACAGTATAGATAAATTATATTGAGATATCTATGGTTATCTCCACTATACTATATAATTCAACACAATTGAGGTAGATTCCTGCTTTTTGATGAAAAAATCAGAGGGTTTCTGCACCAGAATCATTATTACTATGCTTACCACTCTGCCGTAATTCTTTATCTCGTTGATAAATTATCTTTGAAATTTCATCTTGAGATTTAACCTTAAGCTCAAAATTTTTATCGAAAGATACTACCCCTAATTTTACTATGTCGTTTATATTTTCCACGCTTTGAATATATTCTTTGAATATATTCTTTGAATATATTCTCATCAACTCCGAGTGTGGCGGCATTAGCATTGACCGTAATGGTTCCATCTGTGTTTAAAGTGACCGCACCTTGCTTTACAACTTCATTTTTGATTTCTCTGATCTGATTTAATTCATTTTGAGTATAACGAGATTGAATAGATTGTTCATCTGATGTAGCCTGTGTAGTTTGGGTAGCTAATGCAACGTTACTTAATAATAAAGTACCTAAGACAACAAGCGCCAACACTCTCATTAATTTTTCCATTTACATTTTCTCCCCTTTTTCTATTAAGTTTTGGTGTTTTAATGTACATACCTCAACTTTCGCTCTGCGAAAGTTGAGTAACAAAGAGGACATCACAACAAAAATTACAGTTTAATGGGAGAAAAAATACCAGAAGGTTTGACAGAGGTAGAGACAGGTGATCAATCTAAACAATTGACAACTGTAGCGGTTTCGATGTTTAAGGATTCTTCTGGCAACATTCAGCCTGCAAAAATGAATGTTGAAATAAATAATTCGGATGAAGTATTAAAAGTCATCATTATCGCTTTAAGAGATGATGATGTTATTTCATCACACAAAAATAGCGAACAATCATTTATCCAAACTATAAAACCGGCTCAAGCTGCTTTGTACTCATCCTGGCCTGCTGTAGTAGGGTGGCCTGATTATGATTCATTTATGTTCGTTATGGTCCGATGGTCATTTAATCTTTACAAGAGTCCTACTAATCCTGATAGTAATTTAAAGTATTGGTGTATTGGAGAAGGTGGAGTTACTGTAACACCATATTCCGGATATTTATCGGGTGGTGTGCATATTAAATTAACTTCAAATAGTTCTGGCATAATAAATGGTATTGCACCGACTCCTTTCACTAATAAAAGTACCGTTTCGATGTCTTTAGGCGTACTCGCAGCAGCCAGTTTATCCTGTGATTTTAATACAGCGACAAATATGGTAGTCAGTCAAGGCGGAGTTGGTTCCCCTTATGCTGATTTTGCGTTTACGCCTGTTTGGGGTAGTTTTGCGAACCTAATATCTAATCAGACTTATTATGAAGCTTCAGCGCAATATTTCCAATCTCCATCTTGGTTTGGCCTAGGATTTTACTATACTGTTGATATGTATAGAGTTGGTACTCTTGATTGGTTTGCTACAGCAAGTCATTCTGGCTTAAGCATTAGCGGGACGTTGTAGAAACATTGCTTCAGCTCGATATATGAATTTGCGAGAGTTAAATAAACAATAACACCAGTATCCGTATTGATAGAATGCTGGTGTTATTGACATAAAAAGTTATATGAACCATACTCAAATCTACGCGGCCATGCACGGCTTTGATAAGGGAGCTTTATTTTCATATTTTTAGATCAGCTGAATTAACAGGAGGAATTATTATGAACAATAAATTTACTAAATTTATACTGCTGGGAATATTATTATGCCTAATAGTCATTGCAATTAAGCCTACAAATAATCAAATGGCATCAGCAAATCCCTTACCTAACCCCAATTTTAGTTTAACTAATGCAGGAGAAGAAGTCATACAACTGGCACCTAATAGAATTGCTGTTAAAGGTAACTACGGTTCCAGCTTTAGTGGAACAATATTAGTTTTTGATTTTGATAGCAATACTAAGAAATTCAACTATGCCGGTTCTATGAATTATATGGATTATTTTAATAACGCATCTAAATACGGAATACCTACAAATTCATCTAATAAATAAATTAAAGGGGAATGGCCATGGACTTTCCTATACCGTTGATATAGACATAATGACGTAAAACCCACGACAAGACAATATATGGTTGTAATAAGCCGATTTTTCCTAAACTAAGGGAGAGTCGGCTTATTGCCAATAACGACCGTTATCTGCAATGGGCTATATCGGAGTGGAGGTATGGGGTTGAATTGAAAAGGAAAAAGGGGATAATTGGAAATCTAAAACGGTTAAATCTAAATTCATCAAATTGGTGGAAGGAAAAATGGCAAGGAAAGAAAAATCTATCCATATCATTGCCCCCCTTCGTTGTGAAATACAGAAGACAAGATGAATGGACTAGCTAATATAAGTCTATGCCATTTACTCTTTGGAGGTTACTAATTCTCGTCCAAATATTATGGCGAGGTAAAGGGGTAGATGGGGTTCGGTCATTACATTGACTGTGATAGTAAGCAATTTTGGAAATGGTCACATTGAAGATAGCTTTTAATTAAAAGAAGACGTCTTTCCAGGAGGCGTCTTCTTAAGAGGGGCTGGGGTTTATAGTAACCCCCATAAAATGCTTAAAAAAATCTCATCTATTAGCTTTTCGGAAAAGGTGATTATCTAATAAATGGTTACCGTGAGAGCAGCTTTAATAGCTGCTCTCTTGCTGATGATTATTAGGTGCTCACAAAGGTGATACCCCGAATCGGGATACGGACAATTGGACGGATACCATCGATGGGAGTCCCAATGTTGGAGTGAAGAACTGCATTTGTCAACAGTGCGACACCATCTTGGATACCGCCAAAGTTTCCAACCCAGAAACCCGCATCCATTCCGATTTCAATCCGGGCGCCGATCGGGAAGGTATCAAACAGAGCAATAATAGATACAAACGGTGCTCTAGGCCCTAAAAACAGTGGGGCGGCTCCAGAGGGGAATCCAAATGGACTTAATCCGAATCCTGCCATGGTATAGCCTTCTTTCTTATAAATTTGACCCGAAGGTCTATAAGATTAAGAATGGCTAACCCAACGAATTTTCTACCCAAGATTCCCTGTCCTAGTTTTAATATAGGCAGCTCGTCTCAAAACGTTCATAGAATCATACTTAATAAGGAAGATGTCCAGAGGACGCGGTGTTCAAGGCGTTGGGGTTGAATAGAAAAAAGAGGGACAGGCTGCAGCCTGTCCCTTAATCATTTATTGTGACTTACTCTTCCGTTTTCTCTGTCTCCGTGGCTAATAAACGCTCAATAACCTCTGGCTGCGGAGTGAGATAAAGGGTCCAGTTGGTTTCATAGATCACCATACCAGGTTTGGCGGCATTAGGCTTTTTAATATTTTTAACATGCGTATAATCTACGGGCACAAGCGACGAGCCTTTGGCCTGGCTAAAGTGAATGGCGAGAGCGGCTGCTTCTTCGAGGGTAGTGTCATCCGGGAATTCCTCTCCATCCTCGAGGGGAATCAGGACGTGTGAACCGGGAATGTTTTTAACGTGGAGCCAAAGGTCTTGAGGACGGCCTTTTTTTAAGGTCAGCCAGTCATTTTGACGATTATTTTTCCCGACAAGAATCATCCGGCCTGCGCTGGATTGATAGGTTCTGGGTTGGGGAGCTTCCGGTTTATTTCCTTGCTTTTTCTTGGCGTTTCCCTTGCTCGGGAATTTGCCGGCTTTTTGGGGGCTGGTTTTACGGGTATGTTTACCGGCAAGATATTCCTCGTCGATTAATTCTTTGCGGACTTCCTCAAGTTCTGAGGGCGTGGAGGCTTGCTCGAGACTGAGAAGAACGGATTCCAAATAGTTTACCTCGTTGAAGCTCGCGACTTTAAGGGGTTCGGTCTTTTGGATGGTTACTTTGGCTTTGTTATAAAGTCGGTAAAAATGTTGGGAGTTATCAATCCCGCTGAGTTGGGCATCTAAGGGAATCGTAATTTTCGGGAGAGTTTCCTCATTATAATCCTCGACGACGATTTCCGTCATCCCAGGTGTTATCCGGTAAAGATTAGCGGTGATTAACTCACCCCAGCGCTGATATTTAAACACTTTCTCGGCATTTTCCATGGCTTCTTCATAAATACTGAGCTTTTTATTCATATGGTGAAGACTTTCTTGGACGATTTTGCGGAGTGAGCCGCGTTTTGCTTCGAGATTATTATTAGAAGCTTTAACATGATAGAAATGCTCGATCGCTGTATTTAGGGAAGAAAAGGTTTCGCCGGTTAATCCCTGGTATTGCTGAAAGGGAACAAACGTAAAAGCTGTTGGTAAACCTTTCGAGGGAGTACCTTCTTGATAATAAAGGCAGGGCCTGATCTCAGCTAGGGACTGGGGATTGGCCAGGGTAAGATATCCTTGAAAAGCCCGGGAAAGGTCGATATCTCCGCATTGTTCAAGCCGTATCGTCAGATTGAGTCCGGCCCGAGTGATGATTTCCCGCGCGAGTTCCGGACTAATTCCGGCAAAGCGTTTGACGAGAAGGTCAGTTAACTTACTTGAGATTTCTTCGTTTAGAAGCACAGATCGAAACGTTTCTTCTTCAGAGATAGGGTCCCATTTCCCTTGCGTAGGGGGGGCGATATAGGTCCGACCCGGCAGAACTTCTCGGTGCCGACTCACAGCATGCGAATAGCGTTTGATCCCGTCTAGAATAAGCTGTTTCTCGGGATCGACGAGGATCAGGTTGCTATGTTTGCCCATAATTTCCAGATAAAGCTGGAGCGTGGCAAGGTCTCCGTATTCATTGTAGTTTTGCACGGTGATCAGAACTATTCGCTCAAGCCCGATCTGTTCAACGTTCAGAATTTTCCCGCCTTCCAAGTGTTTGCGCAGGATCATGCAGAACATAGCGGGAGACGTCGGATTTTTTTTGTTTTCTTGAGTGAGATGTAAGCGGGCAGCGGTGGCGTTAATGTTTAAAAGTAAGCGCAGGGATTGCCCTTGATTACGGAGTGAGAGATGGATTTCTTCTTTCTCAGGTTGATTTATTTTATCAATGCGCGCTCCAATGAGTTGAGGCGCGAGTTCTTTGACAAGATGATTAAGGGTTATGCCATCTAGAGCCATAAGGAGAACTCCTTTCGTGATTTGAAATTCCATCACCTAATGATGCTACACTTCAAACGTTGATCTAGTATACCATAATTCCTGGTCATTTTTCTTTTCCCTTCTGAATAAGCATGTACAAAAAGCTAGGACAGGATTTAAAGGAGGAGGAAAGAAATGCGGCAGCAAGCATGGCATGTTTTGCCTTGGCTCGATGTAGTAAAGGCTTTTGAAGTGCATCCGGGAAAGGGTTTAAGCCTGAAAGAGGTGAATCACCGCCTAACCGAATTTGGGAAAAATATGCTCCAGACAAAAAAAGGACCCCATCCCGTTTTCGTATTCTTAGGGCAGTTTAAGGATTTCATGGTTTTAGTCCTGTTAGCAGCGACGATCGTATCGGGGCTATTAGGCGAAATAGCGGACGCGATTACAATTATGGCGATCCTGATAGTGAATGCCATCCTCGGGTTTATTCAGGAATACCGAGCGGAAAAGTCGATCGATTCCCTTAAATCCTTAACTGCACCAGAAGCCCGGGTACTCAGGGATGGAATGGAAACACGGATTCCGGCAGCTGATCTTGTGCCTGGAGATATCGTCTTATTAGAAGCGGGAGATCGCATACCTGCGGATATTCGCTGGATCCAAGCGGTCAATATCGAAGTGGAAGAATCAGCCCTCACGGGCGAATCTCACCCCGTCAACAAAATAGTTTCAGCCTTAACGGATGAACTGACCCCGATGGCTGATCGGGCGAATATGGGGTACATGGGGACAGTAGTTGTCAATGGACGTGGCGCAGGAGTCATTGTAACTACTGGCATGGAGACAGAAATGGGAATTATCGCGGGAATGATCCAGAACGTCGAGGATGAGGAGACCCCTCTCCAGAAACGTCTGGACCAATTGGGCAAGTATCTTGTCCTCATTAGTCTTGCCGTCTGCGCACTGGTTGTAGCAATCGGCGTATGGCGAGGAGAAGGCTTTTATAAAATGTTTCTTGCCGGAGTTTCGTTGGCCGTTGCCGCTATTCCCGAAGGGCTTCCGGCGATTGTAACCGTGGCCTTGGCTATCGGAGTTCAGCGAATGGTCAAAAGAAAAGCAATTGTGCGCAAGCTTCCAGCGGTAGAAACTTTAGGCTGTGCTACCGTGATTTGCTCAGATAAGACTGGGACGCTGACGCAAAATGAAATGACCGTACGCCAGATTTATTCGGATCGCCGCATGATTGCCGTGACTGGACAGGGCTATGATCCGAAAGGAGAATTTCACGGCGGAGATCCGATGAAGGGGAAGGACCCGCTCAATGAAGCTTTGAAAGTTGCGGCTTTATGTAATAATTCCTCCTTAACACGGAAAGGGGTACAGGTTGCGGGACTCTTCCGTTCTTCCAGTAAAGAATCCCCTTGGGGAATTGAAGGAGATCCAACTGAGGGGGCTTTGTTAGTTGCCGCAGCAAAGGCTGGGATTTGGCGGGAGGTCTTAGAACGGAAAGAGGAACGGATTGGAGAAATCCCCTTTGATTCAGATCGTAAACGGATGAGTGTTGTCTATCAGGGAAAACGTGGACGGAAAGCGTATGTCAAGGGAGCTCCGGATGTCATCCTCAGACATTGCCAAAGTGAACTTACTTCTGAGGGTGTCGTCGAACTCAATGATATCCGACGCCGAACGATTATGCGGGCTAATGATGAAATGGCGCGCAAGGCTTTACGGGTGTTAGCAGTCGCTGAGCGATCTCTGCAGGAAGGAGAGAAAGAGGACGCGCGGGTTGAAGAAAACCTTGTCTTTGTTGGCTTGATGGGGATGATCGACCCTCCTCGAGCGAGTGCGGGCAAAGCAATTAAAGTCTGCCGCCGTGCTGGAATTAAGCCGGTCATGATTACGGGAGACCACCGGTTAACTGCAGAAGCAGTTGCTCAGGAGCTTGGGATCTTGAGGGGAAATTCTCAAGGAATAATGACGGGGACAGAACTTGAACAAATTTCCGATGAGGAACTGGCCAAGAGGGTCATGGATATCTCAGTTTATGCTCGGGTCACTCCGAAGGATAAACTCCGCATTGTGCGTGCGTTGAAGAAAAATAACCAAGTGGTGGCCATGACTGGAGATGGGGTCAATGATGCTCCTGCAGTGAAGGAAGCAGATATTGGGATAGCGATGGGAAAAACCGGAACAGATGTGACGAAAGAGGCTTCCGCGATGGTTCTGGCCGATGATAATTTTGCGACGATCGTTGCAGCAGTTGAGGAAGGTCGGGGCATCTATGATAACATCCGTAAGTTTATTCGTTATTTGCTCTCGTGTAACTTGGGAGAAGTTTTAACCATGTTTTTGGCTACGCTGGTCGGACTCCCACTCCCGCTATTGGCAATTCAGATTCTTTGGGTCAATCTTGTTACTGATGGATTACCTGCTATGGCCTTAGGCGTTGATGGGGTGGATAAAGATATTATGAGCCGCCCACCACGAGCGCCAGGAGAGAGCATCTTCGCTCGTGGGTTAACGCGGAAAATTGTCATCCGCGGTACGATGATTGGACTTGGGACGTTAATCGTGTTCATTGCGGAGCTCTTCTTAGAAGGAAATATGTTAAGCGCCCGCACGATGGCGTTTAGCACCTTAGTCTTCTCTCAACTGTTTCATGTTTTTGATTGTAAGTCTGAAACACGCGGCATTTTCGAAGTTGGAATATTCTCCAATCTCTACTTAGTAGCCGCGGTTGCAACCTCGACCTTAATGCAACTGAGTGTAATCTATTTGCCTCCGCTCCAGGCTATTTTCAAAACAGCTCCACTGCAGCTTTGGCAGTGGGGAATCATCTTAACGCTAGCCGGTGGACCGTCCATATTAATTGGCCTTTGGCGTTTGGTTATGAATGCAGGGCAGGGCCGTACCTCGATCGTTGGAGGAAAGTGAAATTCTAACAGAAATCGTTATTTTTATAAACTCCGGGTCACTTGCGAAGAATCAAAGTGGCCCGGAGTTTTAAACTCCATCTGGAGAAAAGGAATTTGAAGGATTTTGCAGAATTACTATTAAATAATAAGAAGTTTGCGAGGAGAAAACGATGTTTCAGCTATTTATCAGTTCTATTTTAACGGATAATACTCAAGTGATAAAATATGGAGTTCTAGCCGTGTTAGCAATATCCATCCTGACAACTATTGTTAAGAAGCTATTTAAGCTAGCAATAATTCTTGCCCTTCTAGCAATAGTCGCTTATTACATCATTCCGGTTCTAAGTTGACCTAAGTAACAAACGATAGTATTCTTGAGCTGACGTGATTCAATTCATTAAGGGAGGCCGGATTACCGTGGAAATCATAAAAATGCATGGCCTAGGAAATGACTTTGTTTTTATTGACCATTTTGATAAACAGTCAGAAGAAAAACAGCCGGATTATCCGGAACTAGCACGAAAACTTTGTCACCGCCAATTTGGAGTAGGTGGCGATGGGTTAATCGTCGTATTGTCTTCGCAGGTGGCGGATGCGAGAATGCGGATTTTTAATTCTGACGGCTCAGAACCGGAAATGTGCGGGAATGGAATACGTTGCTTTGCTCGTTATATCTACGATAAGGGCTACGTTCAGAAGAATCCGCTGAAGGTTGAAACCTTGGCCGGAATTCTCACCTTGAATTTGAAGCTTGAAGCAGGAGAGATCACGGGTGTTCAGGTCAATATGGGGGAACCGATCCTTAAGGCTGAGCTGATCCCCATCTTAGCGCAAGGAGAACCCATTGTTGGGGCACAACTCGAGGCTAAGGGGGAGGTTTTTAACTTTACGGCAGTCTCCATGGGAAATCCGCATTGTATCATTTTTGTCGAGGACTACCAGAAACTCGATTTTGAACATCTCGGCCCAGCTATTGAGAAACACCCACTTTTTCCGCGCAAGACGAATGTGGAGTTTATTCGCGTCGATTCGCCAACGAAAATCACGATGAAGGTCTGGGAGCGGGGAGCGGGTCCCACTCTTGCCTGTGGTACGGGAGCTTGTGCTTCGGTTGTGGCCTGTGTCCTGAATAAAAAAACGGAGCGAGCCGTAACAGTCCACCTTCCCGGTGGAGACTTGTTTATTGAATGGAAGCTGGATAATCAGGTTTACATGACTGGGCCAGCAACCTACGTGTTTAAGGGAGAAATCTTGAACGATCATTTCAATTGAAGTGGGTGAATTTTTATGGCTAACAGTATGACCGGTTTTGGGCGGGGGGAAGCCTCAGGCCATGGTTATCAATTTACGGTTGAATTAAAATCAGTCAATCACCGTTTCTTTGAGGCTTCGATTCGGGTACCTCGAAATATGATGAGTTTTGAAGAAAGAATTCGTAAGCTCCTTCAGGAAAAAATTCAGCGGGGCCGTCTTGATGTCTATGTCAATGTCAAGGAAACGGAAGAAAAAAAGAGATTGGTGAAGGTTGACAAAGATTTAGCCCTGTCGTATGATAAAACCTTGAAGGAACTCGCTTTTTCCCTTGAAGCACCCTATGAGACCGATATCTACCGTTTAACCGCTTTACCGGAAGTCCTTGCTGTTGAAGACGAGGAACTGGATTTAGAGCTTTTATGGGAGACTTTACACGGTGCTGTGAGTGATGCGCTGAATGTTTTTTTGGAGATGCGCCAGATTGAGGGAAAAAAGCTTGCGGAAGATCTGCTCAAGCGTTTAGAGGTTATCTTAACTGAGAAAGATCAAATTTCGAGCTTTGCGGAGAGCATGGTTCCTGATTACCAAGGTCGTCTACGGGAAAGAATTCAACTCTTATTAGGGGAGAATTCTGTTTTGGACGAAGCAAGGCTTGCCAATGAAGTAGCGGTATTTGCGGACCGAGTTTCGATTACCGAAGAACTGGTTCGTTTACAAAGTCATTTAGATCAAGGCCGTCAAACCTTACAAAGTCCAGAGAAGGTAGGACGAAAACTCGACTTTCTCGTGCAGGAAATGAATCGGGAAATCAATACAATTGGCTCAAAAGCGAATAATTTAAGTATCGCTCAACTCGTGGTCGAGGTTAAAAGTGAACTGGAGAAAATCAGAGAACAGGTCCAAAATCTTGAGTAACGGAGGGTTTAACTTGGATATCAAACTGATCAACATAGGGTTTGGCAACATCGTCTCAGCTAACCGAATTATTTCTATTGTGAGCCCGGAGTCTGCCCCCATTAAGCGTATTATCCAGGAAGCACGGGATGCGGGAATGCTTATCGATGCTACTTATGGACGTCGGACGCGGGCAGTGATTATCTGTGATAGTCATCATGTCATTCTTTCCGCAGTCCAACCCGAAACCGTCGCGCATCGTTTGTCCAGCAAGGACGCCAACGTCCATCTTGAGGACCCAGCAGATTAAGGGGGTCAGAGTGGAAAAACATAATGGATTATTGATTGTTCTCTCAGGACCTTCAGGTGCGGGTAAAGGGACGATTTGTCATGAGCTTCGACGGAAGTTGCCAGATGTTCAATATTCAGTTTCCGCAACGACCCGATACCCACGGCCGGGTGAAGTGGATGGGTTAGATTATTTCTTTCGTACACGGGAAGAGTTTCAGACGATGATAGAAAAGAACGAACTTCTCGAATGGGCTGAATTCTGTGAGAACTATTACGGCACTCCTCTATTTGCTGTCGAACAAGCTCTCCAATCCGGTACCGATGTTATCTTGGAAATTGAGATTCAGGGTGCGCTTCAGATTAAAGAACGATTTCCTCATGGCGTTTTCATTTTTGTGATACCGCCGTCCATGAGCGTACTTTCAGAGCGGATTCATAAACGAGGTACGGAATCTGAAGAGGTTATCCGTAAACGTTTAGAAACAGCTACGCGCGAACTTGAGTATGTGACAGAATATGATTATGTCATTGTCAATGATGAGCTAGAAAAGGCGGTTGACAAACTAAAATGCATTCTTGTCGCCGAAAAGTGTCGTGTTAAAAGAAAATCTTATGATTTCCAGGGGGTGTAATGATGAAACAGCCTTCCCTTGATTTATTGATGAGCAAGGTTGATAGTAAGTATACGCTAGTGCTCGCTACTGCTAAGCGTGCCCGGATCTTAATGGAAGATTCGGAATTCCAGGCAAATGCCCATGGGGTTAAACCCGTGAGTCAGGCATTGGAAGATATTGCGAAAGGTAAATTCCGTTTTGAGCTTACGAACGAGGGCCTAAAGTAATGCTTCGCGGGAAAAAAATATTGGTTGGAGTCTCGGGCGGGATTGCGGCTTATAAATCGGCTGAAGTTGTTAGTCGACTCCGCAAGTTAGGAGCAGAGGTGCATGTTGCTATGACCAAGGGAGCAACGGAATTCATTGCTCCTTTGACTTTGCGAACCTTGTCCATGAATCCTGTCCATGTGGAAATGTTTGAAGAACCCAAACGTTGGAATGTGGAGCATATTGCGTTAGCAGAGCATGTCGATGCCGTACTAGTGGCCCCGGCTACGGCTAATTTATTGGCCAAAATGGCGGTCGGGATTGCGGATGATTTTCTTTCGACGGTGCTTTTGGCTACACGGGCCCCAATCTTTGTCGCGCCAGCCATGAATCATGCCATGTTCCATCATTCAGCGACTCAACAGAATCTGGAAACGCTCAGGACCCGTTCGGTGCGAGTCATCGGGCCGGACACTGGGTTTCAAGCCTGTGGGACAGACGGAGACGGGCGGATGAGCGAACCCGTCGAGATTGTGAAAATACTGGTAGACTTCTTAACTTCCTCAAAATTGCTGGAGGGTAAGAAGGCCTTAGTCACAGCCGGAGGAACCCAAGAACCGCTTGATCCGGTTCGCTATTTGGGAAATAGATCCTCTGGAAGAATGGGGTATGCTATAGCTCAAGCTTTGCAGGAGGCAGGAGCGGAAACTATTCTGGTCAGTGCACCTACAGATTTGCCTGTTCCGCATGAAGTTAAGCGGATTTCCGTGATGACCGCTCAGGAAATGCATGATGCTGTTCTGGAACAATTCCCGAAGATGGACGTCGTTATCAAGGCAGCTGCGGTGGCCGATTATCGTCCGAAAGAAAACGCCTCACAGAAAATCAAAAAGCAAGGGACAAGCCTTTGGGTAGAACTTGTTCCCAATCCAGATATTCTGGCCGAACTCGGAAAAATTAAGTCCACGCAAATCCTTGTTGGTTTTGCGGCCGAAACTGAGAACTTAATTGCCAATGCCCAGGACAAAATGCGACGGAAGAACGTTGATATGCTCGTTGCCAATGATGTAACCCGCCCGGGTTCTGGATTTGGCAGCTTCACGAATAGTGTTAGCTTTCTCTTCCCTGATGGGAGAAGAATAGATTTACCTCAAATGAATAAGCTGGAGGTTGCTCGGCATCTTAGAGATGAGATTGCTGGGCTGCTCGGTGTAACAAAGGAGTGACGAAAAGTGGTAAAAAAATTATTTACTTCAGAATCCGTAACCGAAGGACATCCTGACAAAATCTGTGATCAGATTTCGGATGCGATTCTTGATGCAATTTTCGCACAAGATCCCAATGCGCGGGTAGCCTGTGAAACTTCTGTCACGACGGGTCTAGTCTTGGTGAGTGGTGAGATTACGACAACTTGCTACGTCGATATTCCGCGTGTCGTTCGACAAACGATCCGTGAAATTGGATATACGCGTGCTAAGTTTGGTTTCGATGCCGATACCTGCGCAGTTCTTACCTCAATCGGAGAACAGTCCGCTGATATTGCCCTCGGAGTGGACAAGGCCCTAGAAGATAAAAACGGAGAAATAACCGAAGATGAAATCGAATCGATCGGTGCTGGCGACCAGGGAATGATGTTTGGTTATGCTACGAATGAAACAGATAGCTTTATGCCGCTGCCGATCGACTTGGCTCATCGCTTGGCTCGTCGACTGAGTGAAGTTCGTAAAATGAACATCCTTGGCTATCTACGTCCAGATGGCAAAACCCAAGTTACCGTTGAGTATGAAGACAACAAACCTGTACGGATTGATACAATTGTTATCTCCACTCAACATCATCCGGATATTGCGCAAGATCAGATTCGCCGCGACCTTTTAGAACATGTCGTTTTACCTGTTGTTCCTCAAGATCTCCTCGATGAAAAGACCCGCTATTTTATTAACCCAACCGGCAGGTTCGTAATCGGTGGTCCTCAAGGGGATGCAGGCTTAACGGGACGGAAAATTATTGTCGATACGTATGGGGGTATGGCCCGTCATGGCGGTGGTGCTTTCTCGGGTAAGGATCCCACAAAAGTTGACCGTTCTGCTGCTTATGCTGCTCGTTATGTCGCTAAAAACGTCGTTGCAGCAGGTTTAGCTGATCGCTGTGAAATTCAATTGGCCTATGCCATTGGGGTTGCTCATCCTGTTTCAGTTTCCGTGGAAACCTTTGGTACAGGTAAGATTTCCGAGGAGAAGATTGGTGAGTTGGTCAAGAACAATTTTGACCTTCGCCCAGCAGGAATTATCAAATCTCTTGATCTTCGTCGGCCAATTTATCGTCAAACTGCTGCTTATGGCCATTTTGGGAGGACCGATCTGGATCTCCCTTGGGAAAGAACGGATAAAGCAGAAACTCTTCGTCAACAAGCCGGTCGCTAAGACTGGATAGGGTAGTCTAACCTGGTGGGGACTTTGGTCGAAAGACTGAGGTCCCCATTTCTTTTTTTGAAAGAACAAGACAGAAAAAATTTGACAAATTTAGCTAAATAGCAAATAATCTGCTTAGTTATTATTTTAGTCAGTAAAAATTTTAGATACTTAGGAGATTGCTGAAGATGCTAAGGACACGAGGGCTTTATGAAATTATAAGTAATAAAGGAGGAGGTGTTTCCTACGGAAGTTGAAGAAAAAGTTCTACTCGCTCAAGAGTTAGCACGTACAATGATGCGATTCCGTCGTAGCGGAGGGCAGGATAAATCAAAGCATGACATCCGGATGAGTGAATTTATGTTGCTTTGTACGTTAAAGGAGTGTAAAGCAACAACGACTAAGGGGGTAAAGGTTTCCGATCTCAGTACGAGGTTAAAAATTACCCCTGCTGCGGTAACGCATATGATTAATTCGTTAGAAGAAGGCGGATATATCGAGCGTTTGCCAGATCCCAAGGATCGACGCGTTGTCCTTGTTAGTCCGACTGAAAAAAGCCTCGGCATCATGGAGGAGATGCAGGCGGAGCATCTCGAATTTAGCCAAGGCTTAGTTGCTTTTTTAGGGGAACAAGATAGTAAAGAGTTTATCCGATTACTTAAAACGTCATTTGAATACTTAAGCGAAAGACGAGAGAAAAGTGGAGAAGAATGCAGGAAGTAAGATAGTATCATCTAAGGGAGAGGTTAAAAGGTTGCCCTCATTTCCATAAGGAATTTAGGGCAACCTTTTAATATTTCTACGACTAGCATACTTGATTAGGAATTGGCAAGAATTTGTCCCATCTGAGAAATATCATATCCGCCAATTCCGAGAACTTCATTTCGAAAAGCGGGGGAATTTAAAATACTCATTAAAGCTTGAAAATGAGGCTTTGCCAAGTCTTCCTGATGTACAACCAGATCATAGCGTTCCTTTTGTAAAGGGATAAAGTCAAGATTGTTGACTTGCAGAGCAGCTTTCTCAATTCCTAAGCCCACATCCGCTTCTCCTCGGGCAACTTTACTCGCGACAGCCACATGAGTCATTTCTTCCTCAATGTACCCTTGGATCGAGGTATGATTAATTCCAAGTATCCTTAATTTTTCATCAAGCAAGACACGGGCACCGGATCCTCGTTCACGATTAATAAAGCGAATATCTGGTTTCGTTAAGTCCGTCCACGTGAGGATATGCTTGGGGTTTCCTTTAGCAACATAGAACCCTTCGATGCGATAAATCAAGTTGATGATCGTGGCAGGGTGACCCGGCAACATTCTCCGAACATAAGGAATGTTATATTCGTCAGTATCGCTATCCCATAAGTGGGCCGTTACGACGTTAGCTAGACCTCGGTAAAGCGCAATAAGTCCATCAATGCTCCCTATATAATGACGTAAGAACAGAATATGAGGAAACTGCTTTTCCAGATGGCGCGTTAAAATATCTAAGACGATGTCTTGACCACAAATCACCAAGCCTTCCTCTGCCGAAAAATAATGATTGGTTTGATCAGTTGAAATAGGAGAGGCTATCGAGGCTAAGGGTGATTGAATTCCCTTGGCTTTTTGAATATAACTTTCGAGGTCAGCGCCTTCAACGCGTACTTTGCGGCCAATGTGGTAAGCGGTTAAATCACCCCGCTTAATAAGTTCATACACAGTAAACTTCGAGATTTTAAGTATCTTTGCAACTTCTTCGGGCGTATAAGAAATATCATTCGGCAAACTCAGCTCACCCGTCCTTCTAAACAAATGCGTCTGGCATTCGCTGCTTAATGATTGCTGCTAAATTCTATTGCTAATTTATTATAACATATCGTATAATGAGGATGCAGTACAGTTATGTTTGTTTACGTTAGTTTATGCGATGATCCTGATTGTGTAAATGAACATAAACAAATGCTAACGAACTAAAATGAATAGCGATTAACTTAAGCAAAGATAGGGGGGGATTGAATGAAAAAGCGACTATGGTTCTCGTGGTTAGTGCTGTTGAGCCTATTATTGATCTTAAGCGGGTGTGGAACAGGCAACACAACTGGTTCTTCGAAAAGCAATGCTCAAGTTCAACCTCAAGAAATTATTGTATCTGCTGCGGCTAGCTTGCAAGATTCTTTAACAGAACTAGAGCAGACTTATAGGCAAAGGAACCCTGGGGTCAAGCTCACGTTTAATTTTGACGCTTCTGGAACACTCCAAAAACAAATTGAACAGGGAGCTCCGGTTGATCTTTTTATTTCTGCTGGAAAGTCCCAAGTCGATGCCCTTAATCAAAAGAATCTATTAGTTAAAGACAGCGAAATAAACCTCTTAGGAAATGACTTAGTTCTCGTAGTAGGCAAAGATAATACCGACGTCAAAACTATTCAAGATCTTACCCAAGCTAGTGTACAGAAAATAAGCATCGGGACGCCTGAGTCTGTTCCGGCAGGTAAATACGCCCAGGAATCTTTGATCAAGCTCCAACTATGGGATACCTTACAACCGAAGTTTGTATTCGCTAAAGATGTTACTCAGGTGCTGAATTACGTCGAAATGGGGAACGCCGAGGCTGGACTTGTTTATAAATCAGATGTTCAAGGCTCAACAAAGGTTACAGTTGTGGCGACAGTTCCGGCGGATAGTCACCAAGCCATTGTCTATCCCGCAGGGGTTGTTGCGGCAACGAAGAATAAGCAAGTCGCTGAGGATTTCTTGAAGTATCTGCAAAGTCCTGAAGCACAACAAGTCTTTGTGAAGCATGGATTTTCAATCCTTGAATAAAGAAAACCCGGCTTTCGCCAAGCTTCTATCTGCCGAAAATTCATACTTTCTGTTAGTAAAATAAAGTCACTGCAGGAGATTTCTATGGAGTTTAGCTTTATACCTATTCTGTTATCTTTGAAAGTTGCTATCGCTTCGGTACTTATTGTCAGCTGTCTATCAATACCTATAGCAGGGCATATGGCGAAACGCGAGTTTCTGGGAAAAGATGTGGTCGAGTCAATCATCACTTTGCCTTTGGTTCTTCCACCCTCCGTCATCGGTTTTATGCTCCTTTATGTTTTTGGCAAGAACGGTCCACTAGGCAAGCTCCTGGAGTCAATGTTCCATATCCGAGTTGTTTTTACCTTGTGGGGAGCGGTTTTGGCTGCAGTGGTTGTAGCTTTTCCGTTAATGTATCAGTCTGTAAAGGCAGCCATCGAAAGTGTTGATCCAAATCTCGAGAAAGCAGCGCGGACCTTGGGCGCAGGGGAATTTAAAGTTTTCTTGACGATAACTCTTCCCTTAGCATGGAACGGAGTCATTGCCGGTTTTGTGTTAGCTTTTGCTCGGTCTTTAGGGGAATTTGGTGCGACCTTGATGATTGCCGGAAATATTCCCGGAAAAACGCAAACCATGCCGCTGGCCATCTACTTCTATAGTGAAGCAGGAATGACGTGGGAAGCGACAATTCTGGTTTCGATCATGACTGTATTCAGTTTCCTCGTTATTTACGGACTGAACCGCTGGGGCAAAGGATCGAAACGCCGAGCAAAGAGGGGGAGCCTGGATGATTAATATGCATTTCGAAAAGAAACTTCCTTCTTTTGAACTCAATATCAATATTTCCTTGTCAAACCACATTCTTGCTATTGTCGGTCCTTCGGGTGCTGGCAAGACAACACTTTTACAGTGTGTCGCCGGTCTCCAAAACCCTACGTGCGGGGAAATTACGATTGGCGGAAAGGTTGTCTTTTCGTCCGCACAACAGATTAATCTCCCCGCCAGACAACGTCGCATTGGGTATGTCTTTCAAAATTATGATCTATTTCCGCATATGACGGTTGAACGAAATATCTTATACGGAAAGCAGAAAAAGGAGCGTTCTTCCAATCGAAGTCTAGCCGTTGGCGAGGTCCTTGAAATTTTAAAGATTGAGCACCTTAAAGCGCGCTATCCAACGGAGATTTCAGGTGGAGAAAAACAAAGAGTGGCGCTGGCACGTGCCTTAATGATCGAACCCGAGCTTTTGCTCTTAGATGAACCTTTATCTGCTCTGGATCAGGATACCCGAAGTGAACTTCAACAAGAATTACTCAAGGTTCAAGATCAATGGCAGATTCCCTTTATATTAGTGACCCACGATATTCGAGAAGCGGAGATTCTGGGAAATCAAATCATAAAAATTGATCAAGGCAAGCAGAAAGCAATTCTGAAGCTGAGTGAGAAAGTGCGTTAATTTAAATTTGAAAAAGCACGTTTGGGAAAAAATAATTTTCCTGACGTGCTTTTTTCTAAAAATTGTCCTTAGGATAATTTTTAGGTATTGATTTGATCGGTCTCTTCGACTAGAATAGATAAGTATTCTTACTGTTAGAATTCTAATAGTTTAGCTGATAATTAGTACAGATATGAACAATACACTTCGCGTTTGGAGGTGATTCTTATGAATTTTGATAAGGCGAAAGAAATTCACGATCTGTTATTTACCTTCATGGGACTATTCCACGAGAAATTTCTTCATCGCTATCGACATGAGTCTATTTGTATGCCCTGCTTAAAAAAGAACCATACTAAAATCTTGAATATTTTGTACCAAAAGGACCACATTACCTTGACCGAAATTGGCAAATTGATGGATATCGAAAAAGGGAGTCTTACCACGCTAATCGACCAGCTCGAAGAGAAGGACTTAGTGATCCGCTCAAATGATCCCATGGATCGAAGGAAGTCTCTAATATCCCTAAGTCCTCAGGGAAGGGAAGAGATGGATCGCGTTATGAATTTATATGCGCAAAAAATGGATGAACTATTGCGCGATGCTGATTTAGTGGAAATCCAACATTTTTTAACAAGCTTACAGTTCGTAGTTAAGTTTATGAAAAAGATATAGAAATTCTAGAATTAAAGAAAGAGGAGAAAGTGATTTATGGCAAAAAATTTAGATATTCGAAATGGAAATATTGGCAAGTTGCTCTTGGAATTTTCGCTGCCAGCAATCATCGGTATGTTGGTGAATTCACTTTATAATGTTATTGACCGAATATTTGTGGGTCGAGGGGTAGGTTCTATCGCGATCGCTGCAACCACTGTTGCTTTTCCGATTATGATTATTTTAATGGCTGTTGCCATGCTCATCGGAGTTGGGGCAACGGCATTGATCTCAATTCGTCTCGGGGAACAGAAAAAAGAAGAGGCAGAGAAAATAGCGGGTAATGCTACCCTCTTATTAGTACTATTACCTTTAATAATTTCAGGAATCTATTTGTTCTTCTCTGACCCAATCTTAAAGCTGTTTGGTGCCAGTCAAGAGGTTTTACCCTATGCTCGCGATTTTACGCATATTATTATGCTGGGAGCAGTTCCGGGAGCGATTTCTTTTGGGATGAATAATTTTATTCGGGCCGAAGGAAATCCCCGGGTCGCCATGTTAACTCAAATTATTGGCACAGTGGTGAACACGATTTTAAACTATATCTTTATTTTTAAACTGGGGTTGGGTATCAAAGGATCGGCTCTAGCATCCATCTCCGGCCAAACGGTCTCAGCAATTTGGGTGCTCAGTTATTTCCTTCAAGGCCGAAGTAAAATTAAAATTAGACTTAAAAACCTTAAGCCCCAAATCCCGATCGTTATGAGTATTGTTTCGATAGGTTTTGCTCCTTTTGCGATGCAAATTGCCAATAGTGTGCAACAAACGATTTTAAATAAAACCTTAATGGTCTATGGGGGAGATTTAGCGCTTTCAGCGGCGGGTATTATCATGAGTGTGGCGATGATGCTTTTTATGCCGATTGTCGGGATCAGCCAGGGTGCTCAGCCTTTGATCGGTTTTAACTATGGAGCTAAGCTCTATGAACGCGTGAAAGAAACTTTGAAAAAGGGAATCATAGGGAGTACGATTCTCGCTATTGTAGGTTATATTTTCATTCAAACCCATGCTACCCAAATTATCGGGCTTTTTAGCAATGGAGATACTGCTTTGACGCAATTGGCGGCTCATGCTCTAGTCACGTTCTTTGCCATGATTCCGATCGTTGGCTTTCAAATTGTAGGCTCAAATTATTTCCAAGCTGTAGGCAAACCCGTTCAATCCACGATCCTCAGCTTATCGAGACAAGTGCTCCTCTTCATTCCACTCCTTATCATCTTGCCCCACTTCTGGGGAATTGAGGGAGTTTGGAGAACGGCACCGATTGCGGATGCTTTGTCTGTGCTTTTGACGGCTACCTTACTCTTTCGCGAAATGAAGAAACTGCCCAAAAAGTCTTCTCAGGTTGTTGAATCAAACTAAAAGAAAGCACGATAGGAAAAGAATGGTTTTCCTAGCGTGCTTTCAATATTTCCAGAGGGTTATATTAGAATTTCTAAGCAGCTTTTTGGGAAGAGGTCGTGTCTTCTTCTGTTTTCGATCTGCTAAGAATGAGGTTTAAGATAATTCCAACGGCGGTTGCCCAGGCTACGCCGTGATTTGTGACTCCGATTCCCAGTGCGAAGATGACTGAGACGATCATCAGATTTTTGGTTTCGGACAGATCCACTTTAGCATCGATCAAGGTCCGAAGACCAGCAGCTCCAATCATTCCGAAGAGAAGAATTGTTACCCCACCCATAACAGCCGTCGGGATGGACATGATCAAGGCTTGAAGGGGATTAAAACAACTGAGGATAATCGCGATAATAGCGGCAACCCAAAGATTAAAGGTGCTATAGACGCGGGTGACGGCGAGGACCCCAATATTTTCTCCATAAGTGGTTACTGGAGGGCCGCCGAAAAAGCTTGCGACAACCGTTGCTAAACCATTTCCAGCAAGGACGCGATGAAAGCCAGGATCGGAAACTGGGTCAGAGTGGGTGATATTGCCAAGTACGATCATATGGCCGAGATCTTCGATGATTGTAACCATCGCCAGAGGAGCCATCAACAGGATTGCTTCTTTAGCAATACTTGGAAATTGCCAGTGAGCAAGATCGACTGGAAATACGACTAATTGTTGAAAAGAGTTGGCGATTTTGCTGAAGTCGACGATTCCAAAGATTACTGCGACGATATACCCTGCGGTAATTGCGGCAAGAATGGGTATGATTTTTAGGAAGCCTTTCGCATAAACGGAAAGGAGCAGAGCAACGGCTAAGGTAAAGCCCGCGATATACCAGTTCGAAGAGGCCATGCTGATTGCGGTAGGAGTTAAGCTTAAGCCGATAATTGCTACGACCGGACCGGCGACGACAGGAGGGACCACTTTGTGAATCCAGGCTGTGCCGAAAGCAGACATGAGTAGAAACATGATAAGATAGATGATTCCGATGATTAAGACCCCGCCCATAGCGGCCGCTAAGTTATGCTGATCTTTGACAAAGTACGTTAAGGCACCGATGTAGGCAAAGGAGGAACCGAGATAAGCGGGGACTTTACTTTTGGTAAGAAGTAAAAAGATAATGGTTCCAACCCCTGAGGAAAGGAGTGCTACAGCGGGGCTGAGCCCGGTTAGAAAGGGTACGAGGACAGTTGCCCCAAACATGGCGAAGACATGCTGCAATCCAAGGGGAATTGTCTGGGCAAGGGGAAGTTTTTCGTGAATCTGAACTTCTTTAATCATGATAGAGTACCTCCTTTTTTATAAAACCAAAAAAACCTCTTCCCTGCCCGCGAGCAAGAAAGAGGTGTCCATGATCAAAGTACTCATGATCGCCATGCCCTTCTTAGTCTCTCGGGACTAATTTAAAGGTTAAGGTTATTTTCTTGCCTAGAGCATACCATAGATGAAAAGAATTGTGCAAGACTTTTTTATCATACTAACAGAAAGTATAAATTGGGGGGCAGATAGTATAAGTGCAACCAGCGGTTTTCGCTTTCGCAAAGCTCGGCGAAAGCCGGGTTTTCTTTATTGTTCTCTTTTTTATGATCTTTTTCTGCTTCTGTGAAAACCGCGTTTTATTAACGTACTTGTTCAACAACACCAAGTATCGAAGGGAAACAAATTCTCAACTATCATGGAGTGATCATGGGAGAAGCCATCATGGGCGCGAATATTATTCGGGATATTTTTGAGAGTATTACGGATGTTATCGGGGGACGTTCCGGGGCGTATGAAGAAAAACTTCAGGATGCTCGTGAAATTGCGATGCAAGAGCTCGAACAGCGGTAACAATAGGCTAGTTGAATGAAATATTAGGCTCGTTACCTTAATCACAGGAAAGCCGGGACAAAGCCAGGAAGTTGCACTTTCTAGCCAGTCTCCGGCTTTTCCTGCATTGTTTTCGCTTTTCTGCGATTCCGCTTAAGGGAGTAAGCTCCCGCTTTCATTTTGTCCGGCCACTCACTTTTTATGCTAAATTATGATAAAATGTATTCTTAAGTTAAATGTTTTGAAGGAGGCGTCGTGATTGCAATATGCAGAAGTTCTAGTCGATGTCGCGAATCGTCGCCTTGATCAAATATTTCATTATCGGGTTCCTCAATCATTAAGCCTTAATGTAGGGATGCGTGTCTTAGTCCCTCTCCAACATCGTCAAGTGCAAGGGATTATCTTGAGAAGGACTGAGGTTTTACCCGCAGAAGTTAAGGATCATACTATTAAAGATATTATTGGGGTGGTTGAGGACGCTCTCGCCATTCCGGAAGATTTACTTAAGCTAGCCTTATGGATGGCTGAGAGGACCATTTGTCCGGTCGCTCAAAGTTTGCATACGGTTTGGCCACTGATGAAGGGAAAAGTTGAAGATTGGGTTGTTCCTCTGGCCTCAAAAGAGGATGAGGATGTTCAGACGCTTAAGTTCTTAGATCCTGAAGTGTACAAGGGGTTTACGGTGCTTTTCCGCGCCCGGCAAAAAGCTTTGCCTTTGAGTATATTTCTCCAACGCTCCGGCTTTACTCAAGGAAAAGTGGACGAATTGCTGAATCAGGGCTGGCTGAGATTGGAGTCTCGGTTTACGTCAGGAATCCCAGCTGGAGCCCGAGCCCACTCCTCAGAGAAGACAGACTTGCTTGAAGCAGCGGAAGCGGAGGAACCACTAAACAGCGAAGGAGGTTCGGAAAACGCTCAACGTTGGAAGTTGACTCCCGAACAATCTGAAGCCTGTCAAGTCATTGAAAAAGCGCTGGCGAAGAAGGTCCATCAAACGATTCTTTTACATGGAGTGACTGGGAGTGGCAAAACCGAGGTCTACCGCGAGGTGATTACCAAAGTGATCGCGCAGGGGGGGACAGCCATTCTTTTAGTTCCGGAGATCTCCTTAACCTCGCAGGTGGCTCACTATTTCCAACATCAGTTTGGTAAACAGGTCATTCTTTTGCACTCGGGGTTAAAATCTGGGGAAAAGCTTAAAGTCTGGCAGGATATTTTAAAGGGACAGATCAAACTCGTGATTGGGGCGCGCTCAGCGGTTTTTGCTCCCTTGCCGAATTTGCGGCTGATCATTTTGGATGAAGAACATGAGGGAGCGTATAAACAGGATGAAAACCCAAAATATCATGCGCGAGATGTGGCCCGTAAACGCATGGAACAACATCAAGGGGTTGTGGTTCTCGGAAGCGCAACGCCGTCTCTGGAATCTTATGCGGCTGCCCAAACGGGTAAAATAGGATTCACCAAGATGGAACACCGTGTGGCTCTTCGTCCCCTTCCGCCGGTCGAGCTTGTCGATATGCGGGAGGAATTGATTAAGGGCAATCGGAGTATGTTCTCTGTGGCTTTACAGAGTAAGTTGCGCTCTCGTCTAGAAAACCGGGAACAAAGTATGATTTTTTTGAACCGACGAGGTTATTCCACGTTTGTGAACTGTCGAGAATGTGGCTATGTCGTACGCTGTCAGGCTTGCGATGTCGCTTTGACCTATCATAGCCATGGACAAGTTATGCGCTGTCATTACTGCAACCATGAAGAGGTTCCACCCCATGTCTGTCCCGAGTGTGGAAGCTGGTATATTCGCTTTTTTGGTCAAGGAACACAGCGCGTGGAAGAAGAATTACAGGAGCTATTCCCTAAGGCTAAGATCTTACGTTTAGATTGGGATACAACGCGTGTCCAGGAGAATTATAGCCGAATCCTTACGACCTTTAGAAAGCAGGAAGCGGATATCTTGGTCGGTACCCAGATGCTGGCTAAAGGGTTGGACTTTCCCAATGTGACGTTAGTGGGAGTTATTGCCGCCGATCAACTGCTCAATATGCCGGATTTCCGAGCTAAAGAAAGGGCTTTTCAACTTCTAACCCAAGTTGCGGGGAGAACAGGCCGGAGCACTAAACCTGGGGAAGTTATTATTCAAACGTACTCCCCCAAGGATCGGGCGATTGTCCTCGCTTCGCAGCATGATTACCCGCACTTCTTTTGGGAAGAAATTAAGTATCGAAAGGAAAGACGATATCCTCCGTTTACCCATGTCATTCGGGTTATTTTGCTCCATGAACAAGAGGAGCGGGTCATTAAAGCCGCACATAGCCTTACCGACTATCTCCGCCTGGGAATACCGGAGAGTAAAAATGGATATAATGATCTAGTTATTCTTGGGCCTGCGCCAGCGATTTTATCGCGGCTTAAAAACAAATTCCGTTGGCAGGTTTCGGTTAAGGGCAAACGGTTGGATCCGTTACGTACTTTTCTACATCAAGGGGTGCAAAAATACGCGCAGGATTCGTCGAGTCAAGGTGTTCAGCTTAATATTGAAGTTGATCCGCTCTCCATGGGATAATGCCATTTTTTATTCAAAAAAAATAGATTATAATAGAGAGTAGTGAAAGGGGAAGACAATCATGTCAGTTTATCAAATCGTGGAGATAGGTTCCGAGGTTCTTCGTGAAAAGGCAAAAGAAGTTAAAGAGATAACCCCCAATATCGTTAAGCTTCTGGAAAATATGCTGGATACAATGTATGAAGCAGACGGGGTTGGTCTAGCCGCTCCGCAAATTGGGATTACCAAAAGAGTGGTTGTCATTGATGTGGGAGATGGGCCTGTCGAGTTGATTAATCCAGTAATTATTGAACAAGAAGGGGAATCGGATGACAGTGAAGGCTGTCTGAGCATTCCAGGAGTGACGGGTGATGTGATTCGTGCGGCCAAAGTTACAGTGCAAGGACTGAATCGCAAGGGTGAACTTCAGACGATAAAAGCGGATGGTTTATTGGCCCGAGCTTGTCAGCACGAAATTGACCACTTGGAAGGTATTCTCTTTGTCGATAAAGCGCATAAGACCCATCGCAGTCGTTAAATGAAATAGAAATCATAATCGTATAGGAAAGCAAGAGCTTGGTGATGGTTAGCCATCAAGCGATGGGGTCATGATATTGGAGAAAGGATTTAGAAGCGTATGCGTCTTGTTTTTATGGGAACACCAGAATTTGCTGTTCCCTCATTACAGGCTTTAGTTGCTCAGGGTCATGAGATTGGCGGGGTTTTTACTCAGCCGGACCGACCTGCAGGGCGAGGAAAAAAACTTAAGCCCAGTGCAGTGAAAGTAGCTGCTCAAGAGTTAGGACTTTTGGTTTTTCAACCTGAACGGATTAAAACGCCTGAAGTATTGGCTCAACTTCGAGAACTTGCTCCGGAAGGAATTATCGTTGTCGCCTATGGGCAGATTCTTTCTGCAGATATTTTAAAACTCCCGCCTCAAGGCTGTATCAATGTACATGCCTCCTTACTGCCAAAGTACCGCGGAGCAGCCCCAATCCATTGGGCGGTGATGAAGGGTGAAACCCAAACCGGAGTAACTACGATGCTGATGGATGAAGGACTGGATACAGGAGATATGCTGCTTAAAGCGGTATATCCCATCTCCGAAGAAGCGACAACAGGTGAACTTGACGAGGTTCTAGCTCAGCAAGGGGCAGAGCTTTTGCTAAAAACACTCGATCAGCTAGCACAGGGAACCTTAGTTCCTAAACCACAAACCGGAGAGACCAGTTATGCCTCTCTGCTCAAACGGGAACATGAGAAAATCGACTGGACGCGCAGCGCTCAGGATATTCATAATCAGATCAGGGGGTTAAATCCTTATCCAGGTTCGTATACGACCTTCCTTCAGGAAAACTTAAAGATCTGGAGAAGCCGATTGCAGCCTTCAGACCCTTCTCAGACTAAGACGGGAGAAAGAGGGGGAGTACCTGGAGAAGTGGTGGAAGTGGTGAACGAGGGAATAATTCTGCAGACGGGTTCAGGGCAGATCCTTGTTCAGATAGTTCAACCCGCAGGTAAGCGAGCCATGCCCGCCCGCGATTTTTTCCTTGGGCGGCGGGCTCAGGTCGGAGAAGTATTAGGTCAATGAGGAGGAAATAATCATGTTTTTTGGGGTTTGGGATTTGTTACTGATTCCAGCGATTATATTATCCATTTATGCGCAAGGGAAAATTTCATCAACTTATGGCAAGTATTCTAAAGTTTATTCTCGTTCAGGTTATACCGGAGCTCAAGCGGCACGGGCGATTCTTCAGGCAAATGGACTCTACGATGTTCAGATTGAGCCGGTGGCAGGTAAGCTTTCGGATCATTATGATCCGCGAGACCGTACGGTTCGTCTAAGCGAAGGGGTTTATCAAGGTAATTCGTTAGCTTCCTTGGCGGTCGCAGCTCATGAATCGGGTCATGCCATTCAGCATGCGACTGGGTATTTCCCCTTGCAACTGCGTTCCACTTTTGTTCCAGTAGCCAATTTCGGGAGTAGCCTAGGGCCTATCCTTATTGTCGTCGGTTTATTCATCCCTACTTTTAACTGGCTATTGCAAGTAGGAATCCTGGCATTTTCGCTGGCTGTTCTGTTTCAAGTGATTACCTTACCAGTTGAATACAATGCCAGTAATCGAGCGATGGCTTTGCTGCAAAGCAATGGCATGCTTGCCCAGGATGAGGCTAAGGGTGCTCACAAAGTTTTAAGTGCAGCGGCACTCACTTATGTTGCAGCTGCGTTAGCGGCGGTATTACAGCTTGTCCGTTTCATTATGATTGCGCAAGGACGAGATGGGGATGACTAATATGACACCCCGGGAACGGGCCGTTCACGTCCTCAGCCGTGTAGAACAAGAGGGCGCTTTTGCGAACCTCCTCCTGCAAAGTGAATTAAGAGAGGTCGAGGATGGACGTGACCGACAGCTCATTACCACGTTGGTGAATGGTACTTTGAAAAACCGGCTTACGCTCGATTTTGCTTTAAGGAAACACTTGCGCACGCCTCTATCCGCTTTACCCCATGAAGTGCGCTGGATTTTACGGATTAGCGCTTTTCAACTCCTCTATTTATCGCGAATTCCGGCGTCAGCGGCCGTGAATGAAGGGGTGGAGCTCACGAAAAGCCGCCAGGGAAAATACACAGGGTTGGTGAATGGAGTTCTCCACAAGGTTATTGAAACTGGTTGGAATATTCGCTGGCCGAATTCGGGGAAAGAGGCCGTGCGTTATTTATCGGTTCGCTATTCTCATCCCGAATGGATGGTGAGACGTTGGCTTAAACGGTATGGATTTGAAGAGACAGAAGCACTTTGCCAAACCAACAACGAGCCCGCGCCGCTTTGGATTCGGACGAATACCCTGAAGATCACCCGGGAAGATCTTCGAGACAGGCTTCAGAAAGAAGGCGTTCAGGTCAACATAGGGGAACGGGTACCTGAAAGTTTAATTCTCGAAAATCCGGGAGCAATCGATCGACTTGAGAGCTTTCAAGCGGGACTTTTCACGGTTCAAGATGAGAGTTCGCAGCTTGTCGCTCATGTTCTCAATCCCCAACCGGGGGAGCGAGTCTTGGATGCCTGTGCTGCACCCGGGGGAAAAACAACCCATCTTGCCCAGAAAATGAGGAATCAAGGGGAAATTCTCGCCTTTGATATCTATCCTCATAAAGTTGAGCTCATTGCTCAACTTGCTGAGCGCCTGGGGATCACAAATATTCAGGCGCAAGAGGGAGATGCCCGAGAATTGATTGGGGTCAAAAATGGTTCCTGTCAGAAAGTTTTAGTGGATGCACCGTGTTCGGGTTTGGGGCTTATTCGGCGCAGGGCTGACCTGCGTTATCATAAAGCGGAAGAGGAGATAGAGAAGCTTCCACTTTTGCAGCTCGAGATTTTAGAAAGGGCAGCTCAATGTGTTGCTCGAGATGGGGAACTTGTTTATTCCACCTGTACGCTCGAGCCGGAAGAGAATTTCGAAGTCGTGAAAGCCTTCCGTAAGGCCCATCCAGAATTTAAACCCGTTAATTTAGTGGATATTCTGCCTTTTTCCCTGACCGAAGAACAAGATATCCGGCAGGCGGAAAAGGGGATGCTTCAGATTTTACCCCATCGTCACGGAATGGACGGGTTTTTCTTAGCTAAATTTCAGCGGGTAGAAGTTTAGCTGGAAGGAATTAGGTGAATACTATGGTGAGAAGTGACATAAGAGGGTTAGCCGAGACTGAACTTGTAGAAATCTGTCTGGAAATTGGGATCCCCAAATTCAGAGGCCGTCAGCTCTTTCACTGGATTCAACAGAAGGCGGTTCAAAACTGGGACGAGATCAGAAATATTGGGAAAGCTGATCTCGTAAAAATTCAGGAGTATTTACTACTCGAACCGCTTCAGCAACTCAAGGAACAGGTTTCACGGGATGGAACCCGCAAATTTTTATTTGAACTGGCGGATGGGCAGTGTATTGAATGTGTGCTGATGGATTATGATCGGGTGAAAAGTCGAGACCGTCGCACCGTTTGTGTCTCGACTCAGGTCGGTTGTCCAGTTGGGTGTGCTTTTTGCGCCACTGGCTTAGGAGGATGGCAGAGAAATCTTTCCTCGGGGGAAATCGTCGGTCAAATCCTCGATATTACTCATGCAATGCGCCACGAGGATCCCGATTTTCAAGTGACCAATGTTGTCTTTATGGGTATGGGAGAACCGTTGCTCAATTATGACGAGGTCTTAAAGGGGATTGGAATTCTTAACCAGGAGACAGGGCAAAACATCGGGATGCGGCGGATGACAATTTCCACGAGCGGTGTAGCTCCTAAAATCCGCCAATTGGCGAAGGATAACCCTCAAGTGGGGTTAGCTGTTTCCTTGCATAGCGCGAATAATGAGGTTCGCGATGACTTAATCCCGATTAATCGCCGCTATCCGCTGGAAGAGCTGATGAAGGCTTGCCGCGAGTATACGGAAAAGACGAACCGGAGAATTACGTTTGAGGTCGCCTTAATCGCGGGCCAGGCAACGCAGAAAGCTGCAGAGGAAGTCGCCGAGCTTTTACAAGGGCAATTAGCACATGTCAATCTAATCTCGGTTAACCCCGTGGCGGAAACGAGAATGGCACGGCCGGAGCTTAAGGAAATTCAGAGTTTTGCGCGAGTCCTCGAACAACGGGGGATCCCGGTTTCCCTGCGTGAGGAAAAAGGAACTGATATCGACGCAGCCTGCGGGCAACTGCGACGCCAGTGGGAGAGTGAAGAGAAATGAGCCTTCTAGCCCGTTTTGAAGAAGTAGCTGAACATCTTTTTACAGGGGTTTTCAAGAAAAATGCGGACCGACTTCAGCCTGTTGAAATTGCTAAAGAACTGGTCAAAGCGATGCTCAAGAATAAGCAGGTGAGTATCTCCCAAGTGTATGTTCCCAATGTCTATCGGGTCTTTCTCCATTCCAGCGATTGGAGCCCGTTAGCTAGCTTCGGAGACGCGTTTTTGATCGAACTTTCGAAATACATATACGCGGAAGGTCAACGTAGTGGTTTTACCTTTTTGAGTAAACCCTCAATCGAACTGCATTCGGATGATACGGTCAAACCGTGTGAGATGTTTATTGAAGTCGATTTTGATGATTCCATTGAGGTGAATTGGGAAGCGGACGAGGAGTACGACGAGAAGTATAGTGAAGGAAATTATTCACCGGAAGCTTGGCGAGACCAAACCACCATTTTGCAGAGTACCGGTCCTCTAAATCTTGTGGAGCCTTTAGAACAAGGAAGGAAATCTCAGTATTTTCTCGAAATCCTTGAGGGTCCGGATCAAGGGAAAAGGTTTCCGTTGGAGGAAGAGGTTATCCATATCGGTCGACATTCCCAGTGCGAGATTGTTCTCAACGACGTGGAAGTTTCACGAAGACATCTTAAAATATGTCGCATGGGTTCCGGCTGGGAAGTCGATGATTTGGGAAGTACGAATGGAACTAGGCTTAATAGTCAACGAATTACGAAGCAAATTCTTGTCCCGGGAGACCGAATCGAAATCGGGCAAACTGTAATGGCTCTTCGTCGGGAATAGCGCGGAGGTATCTATGCAATTCATTGTGGTTTTAGGGCGTCTTCTTTTTATGGGTCTAATCTATTTTTTCTTATTCCGGGTCCTAACTATCCTTTTGGCAGATCTTCAGTTTAAGGGGATTCGCAAGGAGGAGTATGACTATGGACGTCTGGAAGTGCTCTCTGGAGGAGAACTTTTACCCAAAGGAAAAGCCTTCCGGATTGATGGTAAAGGACTAAGACTGGGGCGCGGGAAGCATAATGGAGTGGTTCTGGCGGATCATTTCGCGTCGATCGATCATGCGCTGGTTTGCCATAAAAAAGGAGTAGCAACCATCGAAGACCTCGGAAGCACGAATGGAACTTGGGTTAACGGTGAACGAATTCATTCTCCAGTCCAATTAGTCGCGGGTGATTATGTGAAAATTGGAAGTATTACCTTCCAGTATTCGAGGTGGCAAAATGAAAGTTCTAAGCTTTAGTGAAACTGGGTGTGTACGGAAAAACAATGAAGATTCACTGCTTGTTCTTCCTCAATACGGTCTTTATGCCGTAGCTGATGGTATGGGGGGGCATCGAGCTGGAGAGGTTGCGGCGCATACAGCATTGGAAGTATTGGCCGAGGCGGCTCCAGAAATTGAAAGCCTAGAGGGAGACGCGGTATTGGCCTGGGTAAAGCAAGCCTCGATTAAAGCCAACCGCCGAGTGTTTGAGGCCTCAACCGTAAATCCGGAAAACGAAGGTATGGGAACAACCTTAACTGCTTTAGTCTTCAAGGCTGACCAGGTTGTAATTGCTCATGTGGGAGATAGTCGAGGGTATTTATGGCGGGGAGAAAAGCTGATCCCCTTGACCGTGGATCATTCTCTTGTTGAGGAGTTAGTCCGGAGGGGACAAATTTCCGAAGAAGAAGCAGAAAAACATCCGCAACGCCATGTCCTTGTTCGGGCAGTCGGAGCGTCGCAGACCGTGGAAGTGGATTCTAGTTGTTTGGATTGTCAACCTGGAGACGTTTTTTTGCTCTGTACGGATGGATTTACGAATGTGATAACGGAGCAAGAGTTAATCCAAGAGTTCTCGCAAACAGGCTCATGGGAAGAACATTTCGAACGGATGCGTCAGCTCATTCTTGAGCGGGGGGCTCCGGATAATTTCACAGCCTTGTGCTGCATTATGGAGTGACAGGATGAAGGGATACGGTTTGCTGCGCCTTCTTAATTTAATAATCTTGTGGGTGGGTCTGGGCGTCTTGTATTTAGAAGGACGGGCAAATCAACAAATTCTTTGGCAAGCGGGAGTGTTTTCTGCTTTGCTTTTGCTCGGGTTAGTGGTAGAGAAAATAACGGCCTACCAAGGAGACCCCTTGCTTTTGGCAACAGTACATATGATTATGACGATCGGTTTAGTGTTTCTGACCCGAATTCGCGCTGCTTCGGCAATGCGTCAATTTTGGTGGGCGAGTATGGGACTTTGTGTCTTCTATCTGGTCGTTTTTGTGCTCAAAGATTATCGTAAATTAGGACGTTATCAATATCTCTGGGGATTAGTTGCGGTTGCTACACTTTTTCTGACTCTGTTGTTTGGTGTGACCACCAGCGGGGCAACCAGTTGGTTTAGTATTGGCGGCTTTAATTTCGAACCAGAGGAACTGGTTAAAATCGCCTTACTCTTTTTCCTTGCCTCTTATCTGAGTGAGCATGAAGAAATTCTCAGAGTGGGTACGGTACAAGTCGGATGGCTTTCTTTACCAGATTGGCGTACGTTAGGACCCTTCCTAATTATGAGTGGTTTTTCCCTTGGCTTGTTGGCGGCACAAAAAAGTTTAGGAACGGCCTTAGTCTTTTATTCGCTCTTTGTGCTCATGCTTTTTGTCGTGACGGAGCGCCCTTTTTACTTGGGAGTGTCCTTACCTGTTCTTGGCGTAACAGGGTATCTAGGTTATGTCTTGTTTGGGCATGTTCGAGTTCGAGTTGCAACCTGGCTCAATCCGTGGATCGATTCGTCAGGTGATGGGTATCAGATTGCCCAATCTCTCTTTGCGATCAGCGGAGGGAAAATTCTCGGTACAGGGTTGGGAAACGGAATTGGTGCCTTTCAGGTACCTGCTGCCAGTACGGACTTTATCTTTTCCGTTATTGCTGAGGAAATTGGGTTTGCGGGTGCGATGGCGGTCTTGCTGCTTTTTCTGATCGTCGTTCTGCGTGCTTTCCGTGTGAGTTTGAGGGCAATAGATCGCTTTGGGCAGATCCTGGCGGCCGGAATTGGGATCCTCATTGGCACGGAAACCTTGATCATTTTAGCCGGGGTGACGAAGCTTTTACCGCTAACAGGAATTCCTCTACCTTGGGTGAGTTATGGGGGAAGTTCCCTGTTGGTTCATTTTTTCCTCTTGGGGATCTTGGCTAATATTTCCCAAGTATCAGCGGCCGGGCCCTTCAGCTTGAAGAACAAGGTGAGGGGGTATGCGGGATGAAGAAGGGTTTACGTTATATCGCTTTAGGTTTTTCAATTAGCTTTATCTTTCTGAGCTTTGGGTTAGTTTATTGGCAAGTCGTGCGGTCTGATGCGCTGCTTAATAACCCGGCTAACCGACGACTCATCCTCATGGAGCAGCGTGTCGATAGAGGAGGAATTTTTGACCGGAACGGCGAAATATTGGCTCAAACACAAACAACCAATAATCAGAAAAAACGGGTCTACCCGAAAGGGGAAGTTCTTGAGCCCTTGCTGGGATATGCTACCTTGCAGCATGGTTCAGCAGGAATGGAAGCTAATTTTGGAGACTGGTTATTAGGAATAAAACAGGCAACCCCGACACAGGAAATAGAGCAGCTCTTTCAACTGCCCCGACAGGGAAATGATGTTGTCTTAACCTTAGACTACCGTTTGCAGAAGGTCGCATATGAGGGGCTCAAAGGCAAGATGGGTGCGGCGGTAGCTCTCGATCCCAGAACCGGAGAGATCCTAGCTTTAGTGAGTCAACCCGGATTTGATCCCAACTCTCTCGATCAAAACTGGGCAGAACTGAGTAAAAGATCGGGGAGCCCTTTTGTCAATCGTGCTTTTGCCCTTTACCCACCTGGTTCAACGATGAAAGTGATTACATCCGCGGCAATTTTTCGTTCAGGGGTTAATACAGGAGACCTTTACAACTGCACAGGATCAACCGTGATCAACGGGCAGGTCATTTCGGAACAAAATGATAAAGCCCACGGTTGGGTTAATTATGATACAGCCCTTGCCGATTCCTGTAACACTTATTTTGCTACTTTTGGAGTGCAGAGCGGGGACCAACAATTTCTTAATGCGGTCAAAGGTTTTGGTTTTGGCCAGACGATTCCATTCGAATTGCCCGTTTCGTTGAGCCAGATTACGAATCAAGCACGCGTCCCCAAACAGTTAAATACGAATCTGCTGGCGGCGAGTACTTTTGGTCAAGGTGAGGTGCTCATTAGTCCTTTTCATATGGCCTTGGTTGCCGCAGGAATTGCCAATCATGGAGTGATTATGACTCCCCATATCGTTAACCAAGTGATCGATGATAAGCAAAATGTACTTTATAAGACTAGCCCGAAGTCCTGGTTAACTGCCTTATCCACCGAGGAGGCCGCCAAAATTAAAAATGCAATGGTTGCAGCTGTAAATGATGGAACCGCATCACCTGGTGGAATCTCAGGAATTCAAGTGGCTGCTAAAACCGGCTCAGCCGAGCCTGGAGGAAATGATAAAACGCACGCGTGGTATATTGCTTTCGCTCCAGCCGAGGCTCCCCAGATTGCAGTTGCAGTAATGGTGGAGCATGGTGGAACAGGTGGGGGTGCAGCGGCGCCGATTGCCCGAGACATTATCCAAACGGCATTAAACGAGAAAGTAGGTGAATCTAAATGAGCAAAGTATTTGGCGAACGCTATGAAATTATCGATAAACTCGGCGCCGGGGGCATGGCTATAGTTTATAAGGCCAAGGATCTCCTACTCAATCGTATCGTCACCGTCAAAGTTCTCCGCGAACAATTTGCGTCAGATGAGGATTTTGTGCGTCGCTTTCGGAGAGAGGCGCAATCTGCTGCCAGTCTTTCTCATCCTAATATTGTCTCGATTTACGACGTGGGTAAGGATGGGGACACAGAATATATCGTGATGGAGTATGTCGAGGGACAAAATCTGAAGGAACTTATCCGTAATTATGCGCCCTTGTCGTCCGAACAGAGTATTAATCTGGCAAGGCAAATCGCCGAAGCCATCCGGCATGCTCATGAGCATCACATCATTCATCGGGATATTAAACCGCATAATATTCTCGTGACTGCGGATGGACGAGCTAAAGTAACGGATTTCGGAATCGCGCGAGCCGTTTCCGCAGCTACGATGACCCATACAGGAGATATGGTTGGCTCTGTTCACTATCTTTCACCGGAACAGGCTAAAGGGGTTCCAACTAATGAACAATCGGACCTCTACTCGCTGGGCATTATTCTTTATGAGTTACTGACCGGGAAGGTTCCCTATGATGGCGAAACCCCAATTGCTATTGCCCTCAAACATCTGCAAGAAGTCCCCGTTCCTCCAAGTAAACTCAATCCGCAGATTAGTCAGGGACTAGAAAATGTTATCTTGCGAGCGATTGCCAAAGCCCCGGAACAACGTTATCAAACCGCTGTCGAATTGATCAATGATTTAACCCATGTCCAGAAGGGTGAGCCTATTCGCAAGGTTGAGCTGTCTGCCGAGGAAGATCTGGAGAGCACACGTATCCATAAATCCTTAAGTAATGGAGTAAATGCGGCTTTAGCGGCTTATCCTAAAGATGGCGAGGCTAAACCTGATCAACCCAAGAAAAAACGCAAGATCTGGATTGGGGTTACGGCGGCAGTACTGCTGCTCCTTCTCGGCGGAATTTGGTTTGGGTTTAGAAGTTATATCGGTGGTGGAACAACAAAAGTCCCGAATTTAGTGGGCAGTTCGGTCATCGAGGCTGGGGTTTCAGTGAAGCAGGCCAATCTAACACTTGATCCCATTCAAGCAGGGGAATATAGTGATACGGTCGTTAAAGGAAAAATTACAAATCAGGATCCGATTGCCAATACGCTTGTTAAAGACGGACGAGCAATTAAGATCTGGGTGAGCAAAGGACCGGAAATGCTTAAAGTCCCCAATATGGTGACGGGTCAGATGACTGAAGAAGCTGCCAGAAACGCGCTTAAAAATGCAAACTTTACGGGAGAAGTCAAGGTTACCACAGATAATACTTCAAGCTTACCTGCAGGAATCGTCGTTTACCAGAATCCCCCCGCGGATATTCCTTGGGCTAAGAATGGGGAGATTGATCTCAAGGTAAGTGGAGGAGCAGCAAATCCTAACCAGGTGATGCCGAATATGGTCGGTAAATCCGTGAACGAAGCGCAGAACATCTTGGTTAATCAAATGAAATTAGACGTCAGGATCATCGAACAGAATTCTACAGATTTTCCTAAAGGAGCGGTCTTAGAGACGAATCCTAAACCCGGGGATCCGATTCCACCGGGTTCGAGCGTGACCCTAACGGTTTCGAGAGGCCCTGGGCCACTGGCCTAATCGCAACGCTAAATTGAAAGGAAAAAAATGATAACAGGTATTTTACTCAAAGGTTACGGCGGATTTTATTATGTCTATGCGGAGGGCCGAGTATGGGAGTGTTCCCTACGCGGTCGCTTTCGTATCCAGGATCAGGAATTTCTACCAGGGGACCACGTTCAGATTCTTCCGGAGACGGGGATCAAAGCTACCATTGAAAAAGTAAATAAGCGGCGGAATTCTCTGGTCCGGCCCACGATCGCCAATGTTGATCAGGCATTTCTCGTTTTTGCGCTCGTTTCTCCCCGCCCTGATCTCAATTTATTGGATCGCTTGTTGATTCAGGTCTCCGAGGTAGGAGTCAAGCCGGTGATTATCCTTAATAAAGTGGATCAGGCTGAAGAACAGGAAGAAGATGCTAGGACAGAAAATTCTGTTGCGGGCTTAGAATTTTATCAGAACTTGGGGTATGATTTCCTTAAAGTTTCAACGCGGACAGGGCAAGGAATAGCGGAAGTCCGGGAACATCTCAAAGATCAGGTTACTGTTCTCGCTGGCCCTTCGGGAGTAGGAAAATCGAGCTTAGTGAATGCCTTGGAACCGAGTCTAGAAATAAAAACAGGCGAAATCAGTCGCAAATTGAAGCGTGGCCGTCACACGACACGGCATGTCGAGTTAATGGTGTGCGGGGAAGGTTTGCTTGCAGATACTCCAGGATTTTCCGCGCTTTATCTGCCTAAGATGAAACGTGAAGAGCTAGCAGGCTTTTTTCCAGAGTTTGTTGATGTTCGAGGAAACTGCCGTTTTACGAGTTGTCTGCACCATAAGGAACCGGATTGCGCCATTAAAGCAGCGGTTGATTCTGGGCAAATCGAGAAATCGAGATACGAACACTATTGTCTTTTTTTAGAAGAAGTTATTACCGCAGAGAGGAGATATTAAGAGTGTTAAAGATTGCGCCCTCAATTCTTTCCGCCGATTTCTCATGTCTAGGAGAGCAGGTTCGTACCGTTGAAGAAGCGGGAGCAGAAGTCCTGCATATTGACGTGATGGATGGGCATTTTGTCCCAAATCTGACGATTGGTTCGTTGGTGGTCAAAGCTTTGCGTCCGAATTCTCGGATGTTTTTTGATGTGCACTTGATGATTGAGCAACCGGAACGCTATATTGAAGATTTCGCTGAGGCAGGGGCTGATCATATTACTGTCCATCTGGAATCGACACCCCATATTCATCGGGCAGTTCAACAGATTAAAGCTTTAGGTTTATCTGCGGGTGTGGCCGTAAATCCGGCGACTCCATTAGATGGTTTAAAATACATCTTACCAGAACTCGATATGGTTCTAATTATGAGCGTCAATCCCGGTTTTGGAGGTCAAAAATTTATTCCGGGGGTTCTTCCTAAAATTCAAGTCTTGAGCAAGTACCTGCAACAAATGCAGTCTGCCTGTCAGATCGAAGTAGATGGGGGAATTAACGTCCAAACGGCGCCAGCAGCCGTTAAAGCAGGTGCTGAAATTCTGGTGGCAGGTGCAGCTGTATTTGCCCAACTCGATCCGGCTCAAGCCATTCAGGATATTCGTCGAGTGGCAGGTAGCCTCAGGGATGGCGCAAAGTGAAATTTGCGGTTTTAGCGAATGGCGAATGGGATGTCGACTGGGGACGTCGGAAGCTGTCCCAATACGACTTTTTGATCTGCGCAGATGGGGGAGGAAACCACGCCCTTCAAGCAGGACGTTTGCCTGACGTTTTGATCGGAGACTTGGACTCCATTACTCCGGAAAATCTGGAATTGTGTCGGCAGAAAGACGTGCAGATTCAACAATATCCACGAGAAAAGGATGAGACCGATCTTGAACTCGCACTGGAGTTTGCCGTGAGTCAGCTTGAACTCCAACCTTCTTCTCTGGATTCGCATTCTCTTTGGCTTTATGGTGCCATAGGAGGACGAGTCGATCATCTCTTAGGAAACCTCGCACTCTTACTTAACTTTTGGAAAAGGGGTTACCGCATTTATTTAGAAGATCCGCTTCATGAAATCTATCTGCTTCAAGGTAGAGAAGTGCTTAAGGGTCGTCAAGGACAAGAACTCTCGATCATTTCAGTTACAGAAAAGGCGCGCATCACTACCGAAGGATTATATTACCCTTTGACTGGGGATGTTATAGTACAAGATTCTCCGCGAGGAATTAGCAATGTATTTCTAGGGGAGAAGGCTGTGGTCCAGGTCGACGAAGGAATTGTTTTGCTGGTGCTGCTTGCTTAGCTATACTTGGGCAATGTGGTTTTTTGATTAGCATACTTGGGTCGTGTAGCTTTTCGCGCATCCGTACCTTCGGGCGTGAATCTCCACTGGAGACTCACGTACTCAGCATCTCCGGGGCTGCCTCACTTGCTTCCGAGGCAGCTCTGACAAACCTCTGCTTACTGCAAGTGCGTCGCTCCTGCAAATCCCGAACAGTCCAGTGAACTGTTCACCCGAAGGTTGCGCCCGCGACATCAGGCCCTCCATGGCCAAGCCCTCGGCGACGCTGTCCTTCGGAAGCTTCGTTCGCTTTAACGTCCCTCCGATGAAATCGTTCACTCCTGCGCGAAAAGCTACGCTTACGGGATAAGTATTATTTAAAATTCAATTTCCCAGCACTGACACCAGGCGTCGCTTTGGTCTAAGGGAGCGTATTCAAGCGAGCAGCTCACCGAACTTAGCGAAGAAGTCGGGCGGAGGCGGGACCGCGCACACGATGTGCGCGGCCGGCAGTGAGCCAAGGATGGCGATTTTGCCGGGTATCCCACTGGAGCCCGACTTCTGAGCGCTAGTTCGGTCTGCAAGCGCCATGAGTGACCGTGACCAAAGTGGCGCCGCTGTCCTGCCAGAGCAAAACTATTTACATATACTAAATAAAGGATGATGAAGTTAATGCCAAACGATAGGCACGATGAGATATGGGTAGGAACCCTTCTGCAGGGTGAAGCGCGCTGGGTTGTGGCTAGGACCACAGATCTTGTGGAAGAGGCTCGAAAGCGGCATCAGACTTCTCCTGTAGCTACAGCTGCTTTAGGGCGACTGATGACGGGGGCTTTGCTTCTAGCCAGTTCACTTAAAGGAGAAGAAGAATTAACAATTCGGCTTTTGGGGGATGGTCCACTCGGTGGGGTTGTGGCCGTTGGGAATGCTCAAGGGGAAGTTCGCGGCTATGTCCATGAGCCTTTTGTTGAATTACCTCTTAATGAAAAAGGAAAGCTCGATGTTGCCCAAGCCGTTGGGCAGGGAGAGTTTGCCGTTAGTAAAAGTTTAAAAAATGGAGAGAATTATACGAGTATGGTCCCCTTGGTGAGTGGAGAGATTGCAGAGGATCTCGTGCACTATCTTTTGACGTCTGAACAAATTCCTTCGGCTGCTCTGTTAGGAGTTCTCGTCGAACGGGATTTTCAGGTTGCAGGTGCGGCTGGCCTGTTAATTCAACTTTTACCCGGAGCCTCAGAAGCGTGTATTGAAAAAATCGAAGAACAACTTAAGGGTTTGACTCAAGGAATTAGCAAAATCGCGGTTGAGAGCAGTTCGATGGAGGAAATTGTTCAGACCTTATTGGGTGGTTTGTCTTATCAGGTTTTGGAAAAACGACCAGCAGGATTTCATTGTACTTGCTCTAAGGAACGGATTGAAGCAACATTAATTAGTTTAGGGCAGGAGGGCTTCGAAGAAATTCTCGAAGATCAGCAAGCAGAATTAATTTGCCATTTCTGTAATGAGCATTATCATTTTGATGAAAAAGAGTTAATTGAGCTATATGAACAAGCCAAAAAATAAAGAAAACTTGGCTTGCGCCAAGCCTCTGGCGTAGGCGGAAGCCTTAGTTGCACTTATGCTATCTGCCCCAAACTTATACTTTCTGTTAGTATAAAAAGAGGAGCATCTCAAAAGTACTTTGAGACGCTCCCCAGACCGCTTAGTGACCTAATCGAGCCAATGAAAAAAGCCCGACACCTGCCGAGCTTTACCTGGACGAAACGCACAGGGATTAAACAGCGCGTTGAACTTTGCCGGAACGTAGGCATCTGGTGCAAACTCTGATCCGGGTCGGAGTGCCGTTAACGATGGCATGAACCCTTTGCAGGTTCGGTTTCCAAGTCCGTTTAGTACGGATATGGGAGTGACTAACCTGCATACCCGTAGAAATCCCTTTTCCGCAAATAGCACAAACATTCGCCATTGCTTTACCTCCTTTACACCGGAAATGACACTATAATAGTTTATCAAATGTTTATAGGATTAGCAAGGTTTTTACCTGTTTTATTCCAGGAAGATTTAAATTATTGAACATTTCGCATATAATTGATAGAATAGTGACGGTATGGACTATATCGGAAGGAGAGATCCTTAAAGATGGGAAAAGAAATTAACAACAATTTAGGAAAAATTGATATTTCGGAAGAAGTCATCGCGACGATCGCCGGAGCTGCGGCTGTCGAATGTTATGGCTTGGTTGGAATGGCTTCTCGTAAGTTAACCGATGGGTTTACCGAATTACTGGGCCGTGAGAATTTGGCCCGCGGGGTAATGGTGAAAATTGAAGATAACCATGTGGTTATTGATCTTTTTATCATTGTCGGTTATGGTGTAAATATTTCCGAAGTCGCAGCGAATGTCATAGAACGAGTACGATATACGACAGAAAACCTGACCGGGCTTAATGTTGCTCAAGTGAACGTTAATGTTCAAGGGGTTCGTGTGCTTGAGTAATCCGGTTAAAGATTAGGAGGATCTAGAGTGAAACCAGGTACGGGAACAGGAGATCTTATCAACGGGCAGCAATGGAAATCGATGATGCGAGCGGGAGCTAGAGCGTTGGAGCTTAAAAAAAATGAAGTGAATGCACTGAACGTTTTTCCCGTTCCAGATGGAGATACAGGAACGAATATGAATTTAACCATTCAATCGGCGGTGAAGGACGCAGATAAAACCTCAGGTGAATCGGTGGCAGAGGTAGCTTCGGCAGTATCCATGGGTTCGCTTATGGGGGCACGTGGAAACTCCGGGGTGATTCTCTCTCAACTTCTTCGCGGAATCGCCAAAGGCTTAGAAGGACAAAAAGAAGTTTCAGCTGAGCAGATTGCGCACGCCTTGCAAATGGGAGTTGATACAGCCTATAAAGCGGTTATGAAGCCTGTTGAAGGGACGATTCTTACTGTTTCCCGGGAAATGGCCAAAAGAGCGTTGACACGGGCGAAACAGGGAGGAAATCCCTTAGAAACGCTTAAGGAGGCCTATCTAAAGGGTCAGCAAATCCTCGCGAAAACTCCGGAAATGCTGCCAATTCTCAAACAGGCAGGAGTTGTCGATGCTGGCGGACAAGGATTTCTTATTATTCTTGAAGGATGGGTTTCGGCTCTCGATGGTCATGAGCCAGAGGAACTTTCCTATTCTCCCATTCAGCAGACGGCTCAGCCTCAAGAAGTTCAACCCGGATTCCTCGTGGTTGAGAACCTCGAATTCCCTTACTGTACCGAATTTCTAGTTAAGGGGAAAAACTTGAAGATCGACCAGATCCGACATGATTTAAGCGGACAAGGAGATTCAATGTTAGTTGTCGGCACGGACGAAGTGGTCAAGATTCATATCCATGTTAAAAACCCGGGAAAGATTCTTGACTATGCACTTCAATTTGGCTCTCTTCATGAAGTTGGAATTCATAATATGCTCTCGCAAAACGAGGCCATGGCCCATGCTTTGAAAAATAAAGAAACAGCTCAAGAAAGTCTCGGACAGCCTCAGGCAGAAACCGAGGCAGAAACCGAGGAACAAACACACAAAGAATACGGAATTGTCGCTGCGACGATGGGGCAAGGAATGGCTGAAGTTCTCAAAAATTTAGGCGTGGATGAAGTCGTGTTCGGTGGTCAAACTATGAATCCGAGTACGGAGGATATAGCGGATGCCGTTCGACGGATACCTGCGAAAAATATTTATATTCTACCCAACAATGGAAATATAGTCATGGCTGCTCGTCAGGTTAAGGACATCATTACCGATAAAGAAATTTATATTATCCCTACCAAATCTATACCTCAAGGGATTTCCGCTCTCGTCAATTTTGACCCAGAAGGAGATCCAGAGGAAAATGCTCAAAATATGGAGAAGGGTCTAAACCAGATTCAATCTGGAGAAGTCACCTATGCTGTTCGAGACTCTCAATTCGGGGAGTTGGAAATCAAAGCTGGGGATATTCTTGGACTGGTCGAAGATGTCATTCAGATCAAGGGCAGCGAAGTACTACAGGTTGCCCAATTAACACTCGAAAAAATGGAATGGCGAGATCATGACATGGTTACGATCTTCTATGGAGAGGAGACTTCTCAAGAGGAAGCTGAAAAACTCAAAAAATGGCTGGAGCAAGAAGTCTCATCTATCGAAGTTGAATTATATCCTGGACACCAACCCCTTTATTATTATATTCTGGGAGTTGAATAACAAAAGTTGAGACTTTATCCCTCCGGCAGACCCGGAGGGATTTCCAATAAGTTGACTTAACGCAGCGAAGACGTGATTAATTTTGACCTGGGAGGTTGATCGTTTGGCTAAGAGCACTGTGTTTGATTTGATTGGGCCTGTGATGGTGGGACCGTCGAGTTCACATACGGCTGGGGCTGTTCGACTTGGAGCTATGGCGCTGAAAATATTAGGAACTGAACCGCTGGAGGCGGAGATCACCCTGCATGGTTCCTTTGCTGAAACGGGGAAAGGGCATGGTACGAATTTGGCCCTGGTTGCTGGAATTCTTGGTATGCATACAGATGATGAACGGATTCCTCAGGCAGTTCAGCTCGCGGAGAAAAAAGAAGTTAAGGTCCGTTTTAAGTGCGAGAACTTAGGAGAGGTACATCCCAATACGGTAAAGTTCCGATTAACTGGAGGGGATGGAAAGGTTGTCGAAGTGATCGGATCGTCAATTGGTGGAGGACGAATAGTTATTAATCGGATTAATGAATTTCAGGTTGAGTTCATGGGAGACTATTATACGTTGGTCCTTTTGCATCAGGATTTACCTGGAGTTGTGGCACAAGTCACCTCACTTTTAGCCACTGCCCAAATCAACATTGCGCAAATGCATGTTTCACGAGAAAAGAAAGGCGCTCAGGCCTTGACGATCGTTGAAGCAGACCAGGCAATTGAACCTGCAGCTTTAGCATTAATGCTTAAATTGCCTGCTGTATATCAAGCACTGGCGATTGAACCACTGGAGTAAGGAGGAACGTTCATGCGTACTTATCAAGATTATGTTCAGCTTGCTGAGGAAAGAGAATTGAAAATCGGCGAAATTGTCCTGGTTGAGCAAGCCGAAGAGTCTGAGAAAACAGAATCCGAATTGCGGGAGCGTATGCGGCTAAGCTTAAACGTAATGCGAGCGGCGGTGCAAACAGGATTAAGTGGGGAACGTAAATCTCTTTCTGGTCTTATCGGGGGTGATGCGGCTAAGGTTCAGGCCCGCTGGAAGAGTGGAGAAAGCCTTACCGGGGAACGGATTAGCGGAGCAATTGCCCGAGCTTTAGCTGTTGCTGAAGTAAATGCCACCATGGGAAAAATTGTGGCAGCTCCCACCGCGGGTTCCTGTGGGGTTTTGCCGGCTGTGCTGCTAACGGTGGAGGAGGCCCTTAATTGTCCTGAAGAGGATTTGGTGACCGCCCTTTTTACGGCAGCGGGGATTGGCATGGTTATTGCCGATCGGGCTAATGTTTCAGGTGCAGAGGGTGGATGCCAGGCTGAGATTGGTTCAGCGGCGGGTATGGCAGCAGCGGCAGCAGTTGAGCTATCTGGTGGAACTCCTGGTCAGACAGGAGATGCCGCTGCACTCGCGATGAAATCCTTGTTGGGCTTAGTTTGTGACCCAGTAGCAGGGCTTGTCGAAGTTCCTTGTGTGAAGCGCAATGCAACGGCAGCGACGATCGCTCTCGCTGCAGCAGAGATGGCTCTCGCTGGCGTAGAGAGTAAGATTCCGCTTGATGAAGTGATTGATGCTATGAATGAAATCGGCAAACAGATGCCTTGCAGCCTTCGTGAAACAGCTCAAGGTGGATTAGCCCTGACGCCAACAGGGCGGAGAATTAAGGCTGAGTTTATATGATATCCAGTCAAGAAAAACTTGTTCTCCAAAATCTGAAAAGGGCAGTTGTGGCAGAGGAAAAGCAGGGATACAGTGATACGGGAGTCGTAGGTGGCTTTCATTTCTTTCTGACCGGCATTCTGCGGCGTTTGGAACAACTAACTCCAGATTTCGACTTGCAAATTCTCAAAACAATTGCCCAGAATTATGAAACGTGGAGTCCACTCCAGCGACGGGAATCTCTGGTTCATCTACGACGTTTTCTCGAGGAAGTGAGTTCAGGCTCATCTCGGGAAAAATCAACTCCAGAAAAACTAATCCAGACAAAACCAACGCAGGACGGCTATCCACCAAAACCAAGAGAGCCTCAGGGCCCTGAAAAACCAAAGAAGCCGATTTCGATCAAAGCGATCGCTGAGCCGAAAGATCGACCTCTCCAATATCTCAAAGGAGTTGGTCCAGAACGGGCTAAACAGTTGGAACATTTAGGAATTGAAACCGTCAAGGAATTGTTACTATATTTTCCACGTCGTTATGAGAATCGTCATTTACAGCGGATTGAAGAGCTCAAAGACGGAGAGCTGGCGACGGTCAGCGGCAAGGTGGTTGCTGGACAAGTTACCAGTGGTCGAATGAAGGTTGTGAAACTTTCGATTGAGCAAGAAGGACGTTTGGTTACTGCAGTGTGGTTTAATCAAACCTTTATCCTCAAACAGTTTCCGGTCGGGACCCCAGTAACGGTGACTGGAAAAGTGCGTTGGCAGAAAAGAGTTCCCGAAATTCAAGCCACAGATGTTATCAAGACGGGGACAGGTAAACCCCCGGAGATTATTCCCATCTATTCGGAAACGGCTCGCCTTTCCTCAAAGGTTATTCGAAATCTGGTTAATGGTGTAATCGCCCAAATCCCTACTTATTTCCCGGAAATCTTTCCCCAAGAAATGCAAAAGGATTGGCTAGAACGTCCACAAGCCTACCGCGAAATACATTTTCCAAGTTCTTTTCAGCGCCTTGGACAGGCTCGCGAACGGCTTGTATTTGAAGAGGTTCTCTTTTTACAATTAGCGGTAGCTCGTTTACGCCAAGGGGTGCAACGAGAAGACAGCCCTCCTCTAACGAGGGGGCAGACGTTAATTGAACATTTCGTGAGGGACCTTCCCTTTGAACTTACTTCAGCCCAGAAACGCGTGATCCGAGAGGTTTTTCGGGATATGGAGAGTTCACAGGGAATGGCCCGGCTAATTCAAGGAGATGTTGGCTCAGGAAAGACGGCAGTTGCGATGGCGGCTCTCCTCAAGGCAGTGGGCTCAGGTTATCAGGGTGCAATGATGGTCCCAACCGAAATTTTAGCGCTTCAGCATGTTCAATCCTTAAGGGCAGCCTTTACTCCGTTGGGTATCCGAGTGACCTGCTTACTCGGAAGTCAGTCCCGGAGCGAGCGGGAGAAGGTACTTCAAGAAATTGCCGACGGCACCGCTCAAATCGTAGTTGGCACACATGCGCTAATTCAGGAGACCGTGGAGTTTAAGGCGCTAGGGCTGGCCGTGACGGATGAACAACATCGTTTCGGGGTAAAACAACGCACTCTGCTCCAAACAAAAGGGCAAAATCCCCATGTGCTAGTGATGACGGCTACGCCGATTCCCAGAACCTTAGCTTTAACCCTTTATGGAGATTTACAACTCTCGGTTTTGGATGAAATGCCTAAAGGACGTAAACCCATCATTACCCGTAAACTCTCGGAACGGGGTCGTTCCAACTTAGAGAACTTCATGGAAGAGCAAATGGACATGAAACATCAGATTTACGTGGTCTGCCCCCTTGTCGAAGAATCAGAACACATGGATTTTATTTCGGCGACAGAAAGATATGAAGCGCTTTGTCAACGGTTTCCGCATCGGAAGGTGGCTCTCTTACATGGCCGGATGAAAGGTCACGAGAAAGAAGAAGTGATGCAGAACTTCCAGGCAGGCGAGACGGATATCCTCGTCTCGACAACGGTGGTCGAGGTCGGCGTTAATGTTCCCAATGCGTCCGTTATGATTATTGAAAATGCCGAACGATTTGGTTTAGCTCAACTCCATCAACTTCGTGGTCGTGTCGGTCGGGGAAGTGAGCAGTCGTTTTGCATCCTCATGTCCTCAGCCAAGGATAGTCGGAGATTGAAAGTCTTATGCGAAACTCAGGATGGTTTTAAAATCGCGGAAGAGGACTTGAAATTAAGAGGTGCCGGTGAAATCCTCGGGACAAGACAGCATGGGGTTATGGAATTGAGATTGGCTGATCTTTCCCGAGATGCCCGGATCGTTGAACAAGCCTATCAGGTGGCGCAAAAGGTTTTGGCTCATCCGAATGACTATGTGGAATTATTACGGGAAGTGGAGAAATACTACTCCTTAGAAAAAGTGGGTTTGCATTAAGGGTTCGCTTAAGGATTACATTTACATCAGGTTATATTACATCAAGTTATTTAGAAGTTTTTTTATACTAACAGAAAGTATAAATTTTGGGCAGATAGCATAAGTGCAACCGGCGACTTTCGCTCTCGCTAAGCTCGGCGAAAGCCGGGTTTTCTTTACTAAATTTATAAGTGGTATTTTTTTGTGCTACTGGTTTTATAACTTTGTTTTATCTATTATTCCCGGGTATCACTTGTATCCTCAAAAACAATAATAACAGTAGAATTCAAAGAGAAAAACAAGGAAGGCAGCGATGTAGGTCTGCTTCAAAAGGATGTAAGTAAGAGGAGGGCTAATCATGGCAGATCAAAAAAATCCAGGAGTTCCTCTGACAGCGGAGCTCGAGAAATTTAAGTATGAGGTTGCTCAGGAGATCGGAATTGCCAATCGCAAGCATAAAAAGTTCCCAAATACTTAAAGATTTAGGGACAGAAAGAGCGGGAGTTTCTCCCGCTCTTTCTGTTTTGTTACGTGGAAATAGTAAATACGTGAGTCAAGTAGTTTTGGGGTAGTATCTTTGGCCTAAGCAGCAAATGTAGATTTTCGCGCACCGTTCACTTACATCTCTGGGGCTGTACAGCGCCTTTTTCCATCCCGATAGTCCCGGTGGGACTGTCGCACTTGTTTGGAGGCGCTTGCGCTAGGCACGTCCATGTGCCGTCGTCACTCGCTTCCGAGGCAACTCTGCCAACCCTTCTGCTTACTGCAAGTACATCTGATATTCCTCTTGGGTAATTTCAGGGTGTAGGCTAATCCCTATAGCGCCCGCAATGATCCGGGCAGCGTTCTGAATTAAGGTATCGATTTCTTTAGGAGCCACCATCAGATTATTGGTGTAAGGGGATAAGGACTGATTTAAAATATGTTCTAATGTTTTCGGACTAAAATCCTTATAAAGACGGTAAAGACTGGGACTGGTCTTTAGTTCTTCAAGTAAAGCATCCAAGCAGTTGTGGGCGATGATAGCCGCGTTAACGACGGTGGGCAGGCCGATGGCCACCACTTTGCAGCCTAAAGTTTCCTCGTTAATGCCGACACGTTGATTTCCTACACCTGAGCCAGGAGAGATTCCAGTATCGGAGATTTGAATACTGGTACCGATTCGCTCGAGGGAACCTGCGGCCAAAGCATCAATGGCGATGACCCAATCCGGTTTCACATGCTCGACAATACCACGGATAATCTCTGCTGTTTCAATTCCTGTGATACCGAGCACTCCAGGAGCGATAGCACTCACTTTTCTTAACTTTCCTTTGAGCTCATCTGGTGATAACTGAAAAAGATGGCGTGTGACTAAGCTTTTATCAATAACCTGAGGACCTAAAGCGTCTGGAGTTGCATTCCAATTTCCTAAGCCAACAAGAAGAATACTTGAATCATCTTGAAGATTCATTAATTTCATGAGTTCATCTGCGAGGATTTCGCTTATTTCATGGTGAACTAAATAATTATTCTGACGGACTTCTGGAGCATCAATGGTTATGTAGGTTCCTTGGGGTCGTCCCATTTCTTGAACGCCTTGTTCTGTTTCAATATCAATTGTGGTCACGGTGGCATGATCAAATTCTGCTTTGCTCATCCGTACACCGGGAATCTCATCGCCACACTCTCCACGAAGAATTTCATGGGCTTCGACGGCCATATCAATATTGACATTGAATTCTCGGATAAAATCTGATTTTTTCATAGAGATTTGACCTCCAGTAGTAATTTGAGACGCTTTTCATTCGGTTGCTCGTACCATAATTGGCGTGGATATATCTTCCTGAAGTGCAAAAAAATCACTGGCCCTCACGACCAGTGACCAGAGAGGAGAAATGAAAGGAAGAACTGGTGGGGGAAAGGTAAAAATAATCTTACCTAAAATAGTATTTGCAGATTAAAAGGAAATATACGAAAATTTTAGTAAGAAAATGACAGGTTGTGGTATACTTATAATAACTTGTGCTGTCTTAGATTTTTATGCCAAAGAATCAGTCTTTGTGCTTGTACTTATGAGTTTATTTTTAATTTCTAGGAGAACATCTATGAGAATTATTGCCGGGGAAATGCGAGGGCGTAAACTTAAAACGGTATCAGGAATGGATACTCGTCCTACGGCGGATAAAGTAAAAGGTGCTATTTTTAATGTGCTACGGGAGAAAGTAGCAAATGCACGAGTTTTGGATCTTTTTGCAGGGACAGGAAATCTAGCCCTTGAAGCTCTTTCGCGGGGAGCACGAGAAGTGGAAATTGTCGAAAAAGCATATTTGGCACAAAAGGTTATCCAAGAAAATCTAAAGCTCACAGGAGAAGCTCAAGCCCAACTCTTTAGTTTAGATGCTTTTGAGTTTTTGAAGCAATATCCGGAGAAAATGTTTGATCTAATTTTTCTTGATCCTCCATATCGTCAGGGGTTGGTGACTAGGGCGCTAAGTATGCTTAGTGAGCCCTGTCGTTTAACCTTAGCTGGTGTAATTGTTGCCGAAACGGCCAGTGAAGAAGATCTTCAGGTATTTGAACCTTTTGAGATCCGCAAAACCAGTGAATATGGAAATACGAAAATCTGGTATATTCAGAGATGTATGGAATAGGAGAGGATGGCTTTGGAAAACGACGTTTTTGAAATTTTAGAAGAATTAGAGGAAATTGTCGACCGCGGGACCAAAATACCAATGACCGGAAAAGTTTTAGTGGATGATACGCAGATTTTCGCGCTCATTGACCGGATGCGAACCTCTTTACCCGATGAGATCCGGGATGCGCAGAGAGTGCTCTATGAACGACAAAAAATTCTTGATGAAGCAAAAGCAGAGGCTGATCATATTTTGGAGCGCGGTAAATCCTATATTGAAAAGTTAGCCGGAGAAAATGAAGTCGCCAAGCAAGCTCAGAGTTATGCCGAAGATCTTGCCCGTCAAGCACAAAACTATGCAAAAGACGTTAAATTGGGAGCAGTTCAATATACGGATGAGCTTTTGCAGCAGGTTGAAAAGAGCGTTGCTGAGACGTTGCAATCTCTGCGTCAGAATCGGGAAGAGCTCAGGACATTAGTTAAACGGGATCAACATGAAAAGAAAACAGAGACAGCAGAATAAGGAGACGCCCCTAGATGGGCGTCTCTCTTTTTCTACTAACAGAAAGTATAAGTTTTGGGCAGATAGCATAAGTGCAACCAGCGGCTTTCGTTCTCGCTAAAGCTCGGCGAAAGCCGGGTTTTCTTTATCGCGTACTAGTTCTAATACTTAATCATTTTTGAGACAGAAACCGGATCCATAAGGCTGTAATGAAGAAAAAGACCATAAATCCGCAGAAGACCCAGACGCTGAGTCGCCAGGTTAATAAAAAACCTGTGGCAGATTGCAAATTGGGAATTGTGGATAGGGGAGAGAATGCCGGAACTTTGATAAAAAGGAGTAGAAATTGACTCAGGATCGGGGCAAATACGGTCTGCAAGACTCGCCCGATGAAAAAGGCTGAGAAGTGGAGATCTGTCATACTCGTAAAGCTGGCGACCTGCGCAAATACAGAAAATCCCCCCCAAGCCATGACAGCACTCAGAACGCCAACTTGAACGTTAAGGTCAGAGAAGGCTTGGATGCTGGTACGGCAACCTAAGGTTGTTTCGAAAAGGGCATTTACTCCAGCCGTCACGCCATGTACCGTAAGATGGTCACCTGTTAACGATTTAACAATAAGAGCCAAACCTGGTATGATCTGTACCACACTCAATAGATTAATGAGCACAGAGAAAAAGGTAATAAACCCCCCAACGAGCAAAACGGTCTGAATGCTTTGGCGAACGGCATCGCCTAAAAGCTGCCCGAACGGGCGACCATCCTGGTCCTGAGCTTTGAGAAGCTCTTGCCAGGCCCTTTTAATAGAAACAGAAGTGTGAAGCCATCCGTCGGCAGGTTGATGACGGTAAAAGCGAAAGAGAATACCGACGAGAAGGTTAGATAAATACACTGAACCAGCTAAAATGAGGCCGAGTTCCGGCTTTCCGAGCATTCCTGAGGCTACCGCGCCAAGCATAAATCCAGGGCTTGGGTTACTGGTAAAAGCCAAAAGCCGCTCTCCTTCTATTTGAGTTAACTGATTTTGCTGACGTAGCTTACTGGTGAGAACGGCACCAACTGGGATTCCTGACGTAAACCCCATGGCCACAATAAAAGCGGCCTTGCCAGGAAGACGAAAAAACGGTCGCATTAAAGGCTCAAGGAGAACTCCAATAAAATTTACAAAGCCTGCTCCCATCAAGAGTTCGGAGAGAATAAAAAAAGGAAGTAAGGCAGGTAAGACAAACGTCCACCAAAGGGTTAAACCGGTTGTCGCCGAAATGACGACTTCCTGAGGGTGAAAGAACATTGCTAAAGCCAAAAGAAATAAAGGAATAATGCGGATAGCTGCTGCCATAATTCTCCCGCCTTTCGTTATACATAATCTATATGGAAGCTTAATAAACCCTAGAAGTGGGACTTTGGGATTTGCCCATCTTGTTGAAGAAGTCGAGTTAGGCCAGAAAGCAGCAATGGCGAAATCTTCTGAGATCCGCCGAATTTCCACGTAAGGGGTTGAAAATGAGGATGATTGTGATAAACTAAGAAGTGTTTTAAAACGTAAAAGATAGCGATGGCTGTAAAAATCTACTTCTTTGATAAGAAGTAGTTTTTTTGGGGCAAACTAGAAAGAGAAAAAAGAATGGGTGGAAAAGGAATTTAGGAGGTACAAACGTGAACATTCTTGTCATTAACTGTGGAAGCTCATCCCTTAAGTACCAGCTTTTAGACATGGAAACCAAACGTCCCATAGCTAAAGGGCTAGTTGAGCGGATCGGCATGCCTGGGTCTGTGTTAATTCATCGTAAAGCAGCAGGAGAAAAGGAAATTATTACGGCAGAAATCCCGAACCACATGGTAGCCATCCAACTGGTTTTGGACGCTCTAGTTAATTCAGAATACGGGGTTATTAAAGATCTCAAGGAAATCGGAGCAGTTGGTCACCGGGTCGTTCATGGCGGAGAGAAATTTGCTCAATCCGTTTTAATTTCGGATGATGTCATGAAAGCTATTAAAGAATGTATCGAGCTGGCGCCGCTTCACAACCCACCGAATATTGCAGGTATTGAAGCTTGCCAAAATTTAATGCCAGGTGTACCGCAGGTCGCTGTATTTGATACGGCTTTTCATCAAACTATGCCGCCTTATGCCTATTTATATGGTCTTCCTTATGAAATGTATGAAAAATATAAGATCCGGAAATATGGGTTTCACGGAACTTCTCATAAATATGTCAGCCAACGCGCTGCGGCTTTATTGAACCGTCCACTCGAAGATCTGAAGTTGATTAGCTGTCACCTGGGAAATGGCTCTTCTATTTCGGCAATTCAAGGTGGAAAATCTCTAGAGAACTCGATGGGCTTTACTCCTTTGGAAGGGTTGATGATGGGAACCCGTTCAGGAGACTTGGATCCTGCGATTGTTTCTTATATCATGCAGAAAGAGGATCTCACGTCTAAGAAAGTTAATGAGTTCTTAAACACGAAATGTGGCGTTCTCGGATTATCAGGTGTGAGTAGTGATTTCCGTGATATTGAAGGGGCTGCTGCAGAAGGTAACTACCGAGCTCAGTTAGCACTTGATGTCTTTGCCTATGATGTTAAGAAATATATCGGATCCTATGCCGCAGTTCTGAATGGGGTAGATGCAATCATCTTCACGGCTGGGCTGGGAGAGAATTCCCCGGAAATGCGCGCGAACATTTGTAAAGGTCTTAATTATCTCGGGGTTGAAATCGATCCTGAGAAAAATGATACCCGAGGTAAAGAAGCCGATATCGCTACTGATAATTCCCGTTGCCGAGTGCTTGTCATTCCAACGAACGAAGAATTGATGATTGCCATGGATACTTATAAGATCGTGAATGAAGGTTAAGGAGTTTTCCTTGACAAAGAAAATCGTGCCAACTATAATAATGGTTGTGTATTGGAGTGGTTACAGTGAAAGTTAATGTCGCTCAAGTTCGCCGTAATGAGATTGGAAAAGCTCATTTTGATTTAGAAGAGGATTTTTCTTCTTATGACTCGGAACTTGAAGGGGTGTCTTTTACAACTCCTGTACGTGTTCACTTACAGGTGATTAACCTGGGAGAATCTTTGCTGGTTCAAGGGCAGATTCAAGCAGAGCTCAAAGTGATATGTGGTCGCTGTATGGATGACTTCATTTATCCACTGGATTTAACTTATGAGGATGAATGGGTACTTAGCAGTTTGGCTTCAGAAGAACAGAGTGAAACAGCCTTCGTTTTTGAAAAAGACGAAATAGAAATTAGTGAACGGATTCTTGAACAGATCGTGTTGGCTCTACCAATGAGGTTTATCTGCTCTCCAGAGTGCCAAGGGCTTTGTCCGGTCTGTGGAGTCAATCGAAATCATACCTCTTGCGAGTGTATGATTGAGCAGATTGATCCGCGTTTAGCAGCACTTGCCCAGTGGTCAAAGAGAGATTGATGCATTAGGAAGCTTAAAGGGGGTGTAATTATGGGTGTCGGTCAACATCGCCAATCCAAATCGAGAGTGCGTAAACGGCGGGCTATGTGGAAGTTAACTGCACCAAACCACATTGAATGCCCCCAATGCCATAAACCGAAATTAGCACATCATATTTGTCCAAGTTGCGGTTATTACAAGGCAAAAGAAGTTATCTCCATGGGAGAATAAGTTCGGTAAAAAGGAGTCCATTAAGGACTCCTTTTTATTTTACTAACAGAAACATTTATGAACTTTTGGTTCACAGGGAGGAATGAAAATAATATATAGGGATTAGCTTTTCATAGCATCAATAAACTGAGATAATTCAATTAAGGTGGGTACAGTAAGCCGTTCTACTTTGTGGTGGGTTATACCCCGGAACAGAAACTGACTCCAACAACCTATGAGTACAGGAT
>NZ_DATLJA010000099.1:0-16668 GCF_035539115.1 Desulfitobacterium sp.
TATTGCCAAAAAGTATCTGGAAACTCTTAACGAGCAACCAGTAGTGGTGTTGGGTACGCCAAAGATGTACAGGTTTGACGGATGTTCTTTCGTCGCCTAGAATCTTGAAGCTCTCCATTTCAATGGAGAGTAGTTCACATGAAGAGTTTGATAATCCTGGTTTACTCGATGGCTTTCGGCCTCAAAAAACGGGTGGGATGAGCCGCGTATACGGACCGGAGCTGATCTTCCATGTCTTCTCCGGAAATGTCCCGGGTCTACCCCTGTGGAGTATGATCATGGGGCTTCTTCTCAAATCCGGTGGAATTGGCAAATCGTCGTCTTCGGAACCTTTAATGCCTGTGCTTTTTGCTCAAAGTTTAGCCCAGGTTGATCGGAAATTGGCCGACTGCATCGCGATTCTTCCTTGGAAAGGAGGAACGGCTGATTTAGAAGAGCCGGTGCTCAAGGCAACGGATGCGGTTATTGTTTACGGTTCCAGTGAGACGGTACAAAGGATTCGAGAGCAGGTTACAAAGAATATTCCTGTGCTGGGTTACGGACATAAAGTGAGTTTTGCAGCGGTGGGCCGAGAAGCTTTAACGACGGATCGCTATCAAGATACGGTTCATCGTTTAGCACATGATGTGATGGTCTATGACCAGCAAAGCTGTTTATCCCCTCAAGCGGTCTGGGTCGAAGAAGGCGGGGTAATTAGTGGAAGGCAATTTGCTCAGTTGCTTGCTGCTGAACTTGAGAATTACGAAAAGCGCCGACCCCGGGCTAAACTGACGGACGAAGAAGCGATTGCCATCCGTTCTGTCCGCAATCGCTATGAAGCGTTATCCTTTCAGGACGAGGATATCGAAGTTTATGCAAGCTCAAAAGGAACGGAATGGACGGTGATTTACGAGGGTAAACCCGGGTTTGAAGGATCTCCGCTCAACCGGACCCTTCATGTCTATGCTTGTCGTGAACTCAGGGAGGGTGTAAGCGACTTACGTTCTTATCGTGACTATTTACAAACAGTCGGGCTTGCTGTGAGTCCTAGCCGCTTAGAGGGCATTTCAGAGCTTTTAGCGCGCGAAGGGGTTACCCGGATTACGGCACTCGGCCAAATGACGTTAGGAGTTCCCGGTTGGCATCATGATGGACGGTTTAATTTGTTAGATTTAGTCCGCTTTGTGGATATTGAACGGAGTGCAGAGCAGTTAGCGGAAATCTATGACCCGGATGTGGAATGAATAGCTGAAAGAAGGTAGGAGATGCAGGATCGAGTTGTTTTAGTCACTGGAGCAAGCCGCGGGATTGGTAAAGCGATTGCCCAACACTTGGGGAGAAAACAAGCGATGGTGGTGGTCAATTACCTTCAGAGTGCGGATCTAGCGGAGCAGGTGGTGCAGGAAATCGAGACGTTAGGTGGACATGGTTTAGCGATCCAAGCTGATGTGACACAGGCTTCAGAAGTTAATCGCATGGTCCAGAATATCCTCGATAACCTGGGGACGATTGATGTCGTTGTGAACAATGCCTTGTATCATTATACGTTTAATCCGAAAACGCGTAAGACGGCCTGGGAGTTAGAATGGGAGGATTATCAAAACCAAATTGATGGAAGCCTCAAGGGAACCTTTAACCTCTGTAAGGCCGTTATGCCTCAGATGAAACGTCAAAGCTTTGGACGGATTATAAACCTGGTGACGAATCTCATCGATTTCCCCGTCGTTCCTTATCATGATTATACGACGGCAAAAGCAGCAGTTTTAGGCTATAGCCGTAATTTAGCCAAGGAGTTAGGTCCTTTTGGAATAACAGTCAACTGTGTAGCACCTGGACTCACCTATCCTACGGATTCGAGCCGGGAGACCCAGGAAGATGTTCGGGAGACCTTGATTCGCTTGACGCCGATGGAACGACTTGCTTTGCCGGAGGATATTGCCGGTGCCGTGGCCTTCTTGGCATCAGAGGAGGCTGGATTTATTACAGGACAGTGCCTTCGAGTGGATGGAGGACTAACGATGACATAACAAGGCATTATCAAAAATTGTTCGCCAGAGAACGAAAAAGAGGAGGCATTATATTAATGAACGGGAAAGTAAATGACGATTTTTTTCAAAAAAATGTTCTGCCTTTTACGGGGGAATTAAAACCCGAAGTCATCATTGGACCTCATATGGGAGTAGATGCAGCGATTCTTAAACTGGGCGATCGGTATATGGCCATCGCTGAAGATCCCATCTTTCCTAGTATGACCATGTCAGCGGATGATTTCGCCTATGTTACTGTACATATAGGAGCAAGTGACGTTGCAGTAATGGGAGTAAAGCCTCAATTTATGACCTATTCCCTACTTCTCCCTCCCGAGACTGAAGACAGTTATGTTGAAGAACTGATTAAAAGTATCAGTAAGTATGCCAATAAATTAGGTATTTCCATTGTGGGTGGACATACTGGTTATTATGGTGCTGTCGTGGTCCCCACGATCGGCGGAATTACCGTCTGGGGATTAGCTGATGAGTATATTTCCCCGATGGGGGCTCAAATTGGAGATGACGTTCTCATCACCAAAGGTGCAGCGATCGAGGCAGGAGCTTTATTGGGTTATGAGCACAAAGATTTTCTATCTACTGTCGTCGATCCTTCGCTTGTCAATAAAGCATCAGCGAGAATTAAAGAAGTGTCAGTGGTTAAAGATGCTCATATCGCTGCAACGGTGGGTGGGGTTCACGCCATGCATGACGCTACAGAAGGCGGCGTTAAGAGAGGCTTATGGGAAATCGCTCAGGCTTCAGGTAAAGGGATGCTCATCGATCCGTGTAAGATATTTGTGCCTGAAGACATTGCTGCCCTATGTCAGTATCTTAAGCTTAATCCCTTGGAAATTATCAGTGAAGGAACCTTGGTTTTAACCTGTGCACCTGAGAAAACGGCGGAATTAAGGGCTGCTTTTGAGGCGCAAGGGATTGAATCGGCCATCGTCGGTAAAGTGACGTCCCCAGAAGAAGGCTGTAACCTCCTCGACGATGAAGGTGAGAAATATGAACTTATCCCACCTTCTATTGATAAATTCTGGGATGTATTTTTTAGTTCACTCTCCGCAACTCCAACAACGCTGTGTACAGAGCTCCAAACGGCTGTAAGCAGACTCTGTCAAGAGAATATCTATAGAATGTTACCTGAAATTGGGGCGAACATTGCCTATGCAGCTCCGGAAAGCCAATCTCTGGGCGAAATAGCCGGTATTCCTGGAAGAATTCACCGCTATAAAAACACGACCGCTACACTCGGCCAGCCTGAACTCGGAGGCTCCGTGAATATGGGCAAAACGTTATTGAGTATTCGTAAATATTTTCCGCAGACACGATGCCTCATAAATCTGAGAAGTACCCCTTCGATACTTCAGGCTTGTCGTGATGCAGAATTAACCGTAGCCAATATGCCAACTGTCGCTGAGTATAGACAATATGATGGCGATTTTATACGGGATCTGGAAGGAATGCTTCAAAAAAGCGATAGACTCCCGGATGTAATCTCCATTCCTGATCGAATAAACTTGGAGATTCTCATCCTTATTCCAGCTAAAACCCTAGATGAATTGACTGGAAAGATTTTAAAAGTGAATACTTTACTTAAATAAGAAAAGGAAACCACGTCGTTACATGTGGTTTCCTTTTTTCGGCTCGAATCAATGCAGGTTGTTACTAATTAGATCCTTTGGCCTTGATAAGAATATGGGTTTCATTAAAGATTTGAGCCCAGATATCCTCAAAGCCTGCTTCTTCTAGGAGCGTTATCCATTCTTCAACGGAACGACGTTCGTTGAGTTGGGGGCCCATCGGCATCTCTTTTTTCCGCCACTCGATAACCCAGAGCTCACCTTGATTTCTAAGAATGCGTTGGGTATCACGCAGGTAATTTAAGGGATCATGTAATTCATGCAGAACGTTAGCAATCAAAGCAACATCCACATCCTTATTCGGAAGAGGGATGCTTTCTCCTTGGGCTAGAAAGGTCTCAATTCGTTCTGCTGTTCCTTGTTCTTGAGCCGCCTGTTGCAGGGATTGGATTCGTTCTGACATAATGTCAACAGCCTTTATTTTTCCCTGAATTCCAACGATCTTGGCAGCCTTAAGGGAAAAATAACCCGAACCGCAGCCCAAATCGGCTAAATATTGATTCGGCTTTAGACCGAAGCGGGAGAAGATTTTCTCGGCAGGAAACATTTTTGCCCTTTGTTCAGGATTGTGGTGATGAGAATATTCGTGCATTGACATAACATTTTCCTCCTTTATTTGGTATTAGCGAGCGGATAGACGCTCGGAACGAGCCGCTGGATGACTTTTCATAAATAGACCCACCAGACCCGCTAAAAGCGGAAGCAGGAAAATTACAGTGATAGCCGCGGAAATACCCCAGATATCGGCAATCCGTCCCATAAAGATGACAGCAAGACCTCCTAGTCCACCGGCAAATCCCATAGTTAGCCCTGAGGCCAAGGCTTTATTATTCGGGATGGCCTCTTGAGCGGCTACAATTGTGACTGAGAAACTAGATAATAAGGCTGCTCCGGCTAAGGCCAGGAAAATCGTACTTAGAACACCTTGGGTCAAGAAAAAACCAAAGAATAATGGGGTTGAAATAAGCAAGGACCCTATAATTAAACGCTTTCGTCCGAAATAGTCGGAAATGAAACCACCGATAACCCCACCAATTGCTCCAGTAGCGAGCATAATTGTGACCAGATGACTCGCGGCAATATTGGATAAATCTTGCGACTTAAAATAGAGGGGAAGTAAAGTTAACATCCCTGTATAAGCCAGAGAGCGAATGGCGATAACCCCAACAATGGCGCCCAGTTCCTTAGAAGCTGATTTCAAGGAGTTTATAACGACAGAAAGAGGCGTGTTAGCACCTTTTAAAACATTATCTCGGGGCGCAAAGAAAAGAAGGAGGACTGCTACAATAATGCCGGGTATCACCGTGACAACTGTAGCGTGTAAACCATAAGTTTGAAACAAAGGAACGAGTAAGAGTGGACTTAAGGCAAAACCAAAATTGCCGAAAGCGACAAAGCCCGAAAGTAAAACGGCTTTATGGTCACCGCTTAAGACGTTAACCATAGTGGATGCTTGCGGATGAAAGGCCGCTGTGCCAAGTCCAGCGAGCGCGGCTAAGAGGACAAGAAGTGCATAGTTTTGGACTAATCCTGTTAAACTGAGCATAATCGCCATCCACAATGTCCCAACGTGAACGAGCCACCGTTTTCCTTGGCGGTCTAAGAAAAAGCCAAATAAGGGTTGAACCAGCGATGAGGTTATCGTGAAAGCTGAAACTAAGATAGCCGCCCGGGTGGCTGTAAAGCCAGGAGTTAGGGCAATAAGAAAGGGAAGCATCTGGGGAAGATAATTACTGTAGAGGTCATTTAACATGTGGGCGAAAGAAAGTACACCTATTTTTGAATATTGGATCTTGGATTGGTCGTTCATTTAAAAACTCCTCTCAAATGTAACCCACGTCATCTTTTTTTATACTAACAGAAACTTCCATGAACCTGCCGATTCACAGGGAGGTATGAAAATGTAGTCCATTTTCGTAAGAAAGTATAAGTCTGGGGGCAGATAGTATAAGTGCAACCAGCGGCTTTCATTCTCCTACGATGCAAGTGGTTAAGTCCGGCAGGATAAGGCAACTAGGGCTACCACCTTCGCTAGGGCTTGGTGCTAGCCAAGTTTTCTTTATCGCTAAAGCTCGGCGAAAGCCGGGTTTTCTTTATTCTCTAAGCGGATTATTGGGGGTTATCTTGGCTGGTGGCTTTGTAGTGAGTTAAAAAGAACTCAAAATTTGCATAGCGTAGACGAATGTCCTTCGCTTGTTCTTGAAGGGTCCGCATTCCTTTAGGTGTAATTGAGTACCACTTGCGGGGCTGACCCGTCTCGCGCGTTTCCCAATTTGTTTCGACTAAACCGTCCTTGTCCATCTCTTGCAGGCAGCGGTAAACATCGGCGCTATCCGAAAAACAATGCGGAAGTTCGGTCTGTAATCTTGTCAGAAGTAAAGCTCCATAAGATGGGGTGTCGGATAAGAGTAGAAGTAAAAATGCGGAAGTGTGTCGACCGTGTTTTTTAACCATGTATTAACCTCCTTTTCTAAGGATACAGTTCTGTGTTAATAACACTATACGGATATTAACATCATACTGTTATTAACAGTACGCATACTATAAATACCTCAAAAAACGAAATAAGTCAAGTTATTTTATTTAACGCTTCGTATAAAAGAGGGGTTGCCCCATACATTTGGGACAACCCCTCTTTCTGATACTAACAGAAAGTATAAGTCTGGGGGCAGATAGTATAAGTGCAACCAGCGGTTTTCGCTTTCGCAAAGCTCGGCGAAAGCCGGGTTTTCTTTATAAGAAAGTGAGTTTTTCTTTCAAAGTTCAGTTATAACTCGTGAATCAAATTAAAAGATCATAGAGTGCAGGGTTATCATTGATGATCGTATATTGAATCCCTTTTTGCTTCATTTTCTTAATCAGAGGTTGGAAGTCTTCCTTCCGATTGAGTTCGATGCCGATGAGGATCGGCCCTTTTTCTTTATTATTGGTTTTGGTATATTCAAAGCGGGTGATATCATCCTGAGGTCCGAGAACATCGACCACCAGTTCCTTGAGTGCGCCAGGTCGTTGCGGTAAGTTAATAAGAAAGTATTGTTTAAGGCCTTGGTCCAAGAGGGAGCGCTCTTTGATTTCAGGAGTTCGTTCAATATCGTTATTGCCTCCACTAATAATGCAGACTACATTTTTACCTTTGATTTTATCGCGATACAAATCTAAAGCAGCTACCGGAAGAGCTCCGGCAGGTTCGGCAACAATCGCATTTTCATTATACATTTCCAGAATCGTCGTACACACTTTGCCTTCGCTGACGACGATGATGTCATCCAAGACTTCCTTACAGATTTCAAAGGGGAGATCTCCGACCCTTTTTACGGCAGTTCCATCGACGAAGGTATCAACCGTATCTAAAGTGATCACTTGGTTTTGTCTAAGCGCTTCTTTCATCGAGCAGGCGCCTTGGGGTTCTACACCGATGACCTGGGTCGCAGGGCTGAGGTTTTTGAAATAAGTGCCTACACCGGACATTAAGCCGCCCCCACCGATACCTCCCAAAACGAAATCAACTGGATCTTCCATGTCGTTAAGGATTTCCATGGCGACCGTACCTTGGCCGGCGATGACGTAAGGATCATCAAAGGGGTGAATGAAATAGAGACCATCTTTTTTGCAACGCGCTTGAGCTTCCTTAGAGGAATCATCAAAGGTATCTCCGATGAGAACGATTTCGATAAAATCCCCGCCAAAGCGTTTGACGGCAGAAATTTTTTGTCTTGGTGTAGTTGAAGGCATGTAGATCTTTCCAGGAATGCCGAGAGCTTTGCAGGAAAAAGCAACTCCCTGGGCGTGGTTACCTGCACTGGCACAAACGACTCCTTTACTAAGTTTGTCATGAGGGGTGCTTTGCATACAATTATAAGCTCCTCTGATTTTGAACGAGCGGACGGTTTGGAGATCCTCACGCTTCAAGAAAACATTACAGATGTATTTTTCTGAGAGAAGATCGTTTCTCTGTAAAGGGGTTTTATTGATCACTCCTTTGAGCACCTGTCCTGCTTTAATGATCTCTTCCAAGTTGAGTCGACTCATATTTTCTAAACCCCTTCCTCTTTCCTTTGTAGTTGGCTAACCTGTTTCTATAGTAAAATACCCCCAATAGGGTAGTTTGCTTCTTTAAGATATTACTAAATATCATACTCGTACTCCTTGGGATAGTCAACTGATATATGTATATAATACTATCATATTGGGTAAGCTAATCTACAACAGATTTGGCAGAAAAATTTTAAGGAGAAGCTTCTTTGACGAAAAGGTCTTTGATGCTTATGAGGGTAAACTAAAAGTGTGGCGTATCAAAACTAAAGTTTTGATACGCCACACTTTTAGTTATGCAAGAACTTTACATATTTTATTATTCTCGCCCCTTGATGTTACCCATGGTGATAGATTAAGGCCTTTTTATTACCGTAAACGACTCGTAAAGGCATTGAGGATTCGTAGGTAATGATTCGCTTCACGCACAACGTGATCCCCCAGAAGGGGCACCATAATCGCTTTAATTTTGCACTGGAGTAATCCTTCAGTACCCGCTACTTTGAAGTCTCTTAATCCAACGGTTGCCTCCTGCGCTTTATGGCTTAGCTTGGGCAAAATCGTGGTTTGTTCTGTCATGGTTAGGGCCTGCTTGGTTAGATTATCGAACGTTTTGCCATAACGATGAGCTGTTTCAAAGAGTTCCTCTTCCGTAGGATCTAAGAGGCCGCGTATGAAATAGGCGTGTTCAGCCATGATGCGATTCCAGAAGATTTCTTGATCAATGATATCACGTTTGAGATCAACAGTCTGGCTGTTTTGAAGTGTGGTTAGCATCTTGAGGTAAAAACGGGCTTCGCGCAGGATATGGTCAATCAGCAAGGGATAATTAAACGTAAAGGTTCGGCAGCTTAAGATATTTTGAAGAAGTTTGGATTTGTAATCGGCCAAAATTGTCGTGGCGCTGATTGCGCGTTGGTTGAGAGAGGAGATTTGGTCGACCAAAGAAGGGTTCAGGGGATAGGGTGAACTTCCTAAGGATAATTCCTGACGAGTGAGTTCATTATCGAGGGAAATTCCCGAATAGTAGGTTGAAGCTAGCTCAGAATCCAGCGTCAGCCGAGTGACCAATTCACCGGATGATAGGACTTCAGGGCTGAGCAACCCATCGGCTAAACAGAGGGTTTCTGCGAGTAGGGCCGAGAATTCATTCTTAAGCACCTCAGCTTGTTGGGCAAGGGCTTGATCATTGGGGCCGAACGCTGATTCCAGAAAAAAGGCATGTTCTTTTAGAATACGCATGAAGAATAAGTTAAGCTCCAGAGAGTGTTGAATATACTCTTCGTTGGACAACATGACTAAAACCTCCCTCTCCTCGTCATTGGCATAATAGTATATGTGAGAAGAAAAAAAGGTTGTAGCTTAAGTTATATACATAAGTAGATTTAGCAAAAATTATTAAATGCAGAGGGTATGCGAGTCAAAGAACAGTCCATGGAAAAATTAACCAGGACATTAGTTAATTCCGAGAAGGAAATAATTAGGAAGACGTCGAAACTTCTTAGAAGTAAAAGTCGATTCACATAGAATCGAGTATGATTACACCTAATGGGAGGAACAAAAAATGCTTCAAAAAAAAGCCTTGATGGTCGCGACGATTTTAACGATCAGCATTTCTCTAGTGGGTTGCGCAAGCACGAAAAGTAAGGACCAAACTCCAACACCTCCTCAAGCTTCAGCAAGTACAGATCTCCCGGCAGACCATCCAACGGAAACACCGGCTCAACCGGGAAATAATGCGAGCCAAGCGGATGTTGAGAAGAAAATCAACGACTATCTTGTTCAAAACTACCCAGGAGATTGGAAGGTTGCCGGGACCACTTTGAGTAAAGGAAACTATACGGAGAATGGGAATTATAAGATCGTCGACGGGCTCGAAGGAGTCTTCCCTCAAACAATGGGGGTATCCATCTTCGTGGGTGAGGAAAGAATCTCGACCAGTGTTAAACAAGGAACAGACCGAGTACTGCAAGGGTATCCTACTCCCTCAACTGTGGGAGAGGTGATGAAGAGTGGAACAGTGACCAGTACGAATACTAGCGGCTACTTAAAAGTCTATGTTCCTTTCAAAGCAGGGGATAAAACAGTTGCAGTCCTTACGGTCTCAGTACCACAACAGTAAAAATTGCAGGCTAATTAGGGATTAATGGCTAAAGACTCTCGAATAATATTTTCGGGAGCCTTTATTGCGCTGTCTTATTTCAAACCTAAACGTTTTAATTTACGCCAAAGTACTATTTCCAACGATATCCTCAAAAGTAAGGTAGCGTTAGAAGCTAAATAATTTATTTTCTTTGGATAGTTTCTGCTTTAAGAAAACTATATAAGGCCCTGATGGCAGGACGTAAAGTCATAGCCCTTGGGGCCATTTTTGCGTTGGCTAAAATTATACCGAAATATGTTACAATGAGATAGGAACCATTTAAATGTACAAATGGGAGGATAACAATGAATTTTCGAAAGCCGCAACTCACCCTTGAAAAAACAATTCTTTTACTCGTCTGTGTAGTTGTAGCTTTATCCTTACTTGTTACCGACGTATTGATCAGCCAAGAAGTTGCGGATACAACTGAGAAAAGTATTGAAGATCAGGCCGTGAATATTTCTCGTATCGTTGCCCATTCTCCGGTGGTAATCGAAGGGCTAAGTGGGCAACGGGATGAAAATGAAATCCAGGCTTTTGCTAATGAAGTAACGAATTTAACGAAAGTTAATTTTATTGTTGTCTTTGATATGGCAGGAATTCGTAAATCTCACCCTGATATAAACGAATTAGGGAAACCCTTTGTTGGAGGTGATGAGGGGCCGGTACTCCAAGGCAAGGAACATATCTCAACCGCTAAAGGTACGCTAGGTATGTCTCTACGTGCGTTTACTCCTGTCTTTAACGCAGACGGCAAACAAGTTGGCGCAGTTGCTGTGGGCATCTTGCTGAATACAGTACAGGAAACTGTAGCACAAAGTCGATCAAGGACTTATCTCGGAATTGGCTTTGGACTTTTGGTCGGAATCGCCGGTGCAATCCTTCTGGCTAAGAAAATTAAGAATATCATGTTCGGTTTGGAACCGGCGGAGATCGCTAAACTACTCCAAGAACGAAGCGCGATGCTCGAGTCCGTAAGGGAAGGAATTCTTGCAGTGGATTCCACCGGAAGAGTGACTCTAGCAAATACTGAAGCTCTCCGGCTGTTTAACCAGGCGGGAGTTAGTGAAGTAACGAGTATTAACTTTGCTGAATATGCTCCTAACTCTCAAATAAAAACCGTACTGGAAACGGGCCAACCGGAGTTGGATCTTGAATATGATCTTCGAGGAATTACCCTGCTCTCGAATACAGTTCCTTTGAAGGTCAACGATAAAATTGTTGGCGCGATCTCGACGTTTCGGGACAAGACCGATATCAAGCTACTTGCCGAAGAATTATCTGGAGTCAAAGTCTATGCTGAAGCCTTACGGGCCCAAACTCATGAGTTTATGAACAAGTTACATGTTATTTTGGGTATGGTTCATGTTAAGTATTATGATCAATTAGCGAGTTATGTGAGTCAAATCGCGAATCGTTATCAGACGGAAGTCGGGTCAATTGTCCGCAATATTAAGGATCCTGTTCTTGCTGGGTTTATTTTGGGAAAAATGAGCTATGCTCGTGAAATGGGCTGCGAATTAGAACTGGTCGAGGGATGCTTTTTTCCACAGCCTGCTGACTCAGAAATCGTTCATGATTTAGTTGCAATCATCGGCAACCTTATCGATAATGCCTTAGAAGCTGTAGCTAACGCAGAGAACAAGCGGGTTCAGTTAAACCTTACCTATGACGAAGGAGAACTTTTAATCGAAGTCTTAGACCATGGATCCGGTATTCCGGACGGAATAAAAGAGCAGATGTTTGTTAAGGGGTATTCCACGAAGGCAAATAACCGAGGCTTTGGACTCTTTCTCGTTAATAGGTGTCTGGAACAAAGAAACGGGCAAATGGAGATCTATTCTCAAGAAGGCCAAGGGACGATGTTTAGACTGTATCTACCCTATGAAACCATGGAGGATAAATATGATTAAAGTTTTGATTGTTGAAGATGATCCAATGGTTGCCGAATTCAATAAGCGCTACCTTGAACAAGTGGGAGGATTTGAATTACAAGCGAGTGCGGTCTCAGTGGATGAAGCCTTAGAGATACTCGAACAAAAGGAAGTTGATTTAATTTTACTCGATATCTTCATGCCGAGGCTTAGTGGCTTAGAACTTCTTTCTCAAATACGCAAAGCGGGTAAAGGAGTGGATATTATCGTTGTTTCAGCAGCTTCTGACAGCTATAGTATCAAGAAGGCTTTACAATATGGAGTTGTCGATTATTTGATTAAACCCTTTGAATTTGGCCGTTTCCGTGAAGCTTTAGCAGCTTATCGCGAGCGGGCTATTTTAATGCGAGATCAAGAAAAGCTCAGTCAAGTGGATCTCGATAAACAGATTTTTCATAAGGATGCCATAGGCAAACCGGGGGAGTTACCCAAGGGTCTCAATCGGGATACGCTAAAGTTAGTCTGGGATCATATCCAGCAGGCAGATAATGAACCTTTTTCGACAGAAGAAATCGCACAACGCGTTGGCATTTCACGCGTTTCCATGCGTAAATACCTCAGTTTTCTAGACCAGATCGGAGTATTAGAAACGGAGATGTTTTATGGAGCGGTGGGACGACCGGTTTATAAACATCGATATATTCCTTCGAAGCGTAAGGTCATCAATAGTTATCTCGAGCCGGTAAGATGATTGAAAGCGATAAGTTGACAAAAGTGAGAATTTATATCCAAGAAGGGTATAAATGCTTACTTATTTTTTTACTTACTTTAATTACAAAACAATTTAGAAAGTTTAATAATATATAAGAAAGTTCAGAAAAATTGTAATATAGGCACAAGACAAATTCAGGAGGTGCTTATATTATGGCAACACTAGAAACCGTAGACAATGCCCCGCGAACTTCAGGTTTTTGGTCCACACTTGGCAACATTAAAATTGGCGTGATTCCCTTACCCCTTTATGTGGTCCTCGCAGCAATTATTTTTACAGCTTCTTTTTTTGGAAAACTTCCTGCAGATATGGTCGGCGGTTTTGCGATCATTATGATTATGGGAATTTTCCTGGGCGAAATGGGAATAAGAATTCCAATTATTAAAAACATTGGTGGACCTGCCATTCTTGCGATCTTTGTTCCATCCATCCTCGTCTACCTGCACTTATTGAATCCCGCTTCTTTAAAGGGGATTACCGCGATTATGAAGACGGACAATTTCCTCTATTTCTACATTTCTACTCTGGTCGTTGGTAGTATTCTCGGTATGAATCGTAAGGTTTTGATTCAAGGTTTCCTAAGAATGTTTGTCCCCCTCATTGTTGGAACCTTTGCCGCGATTGCGGGGGGTACCTTGGTTGGAATGCTCTTTGGGTATAGCATTCAACACACGTTCTTCTATATCGTCGTCCCCATTCTTGGAGGCGGTATCGGAGAAGGAGTTCTCCCGCTTTCGCTTGCTTATTCAGAAATTCTTAAAGTCGATCAAGCAGCCCTGATCCCTCAGCTCACCACGGCGGCTGTACTCGGGAATGTCGTGGCGATTATTAGCGCAGGGTTCTTGAAACGGCTCGGTGAAAAGAAAAAGCATCTTACAGGTAACGGTACTTTAGTTAGAGGTGGCGGGGATGAGGAACTCCTCAAATCCGGTACGACAATCAATAAACCGATTGACTTTTCCCTCATGGGAGCGGGTATACTCCTTGCAGTGACTTTCTATATCTTCGGGAATTTAGCGAGTATGGTGATTCCAATTCCTGGCGCGATTATCATGATCTTTGCGGCCGCAATTGTCAAAGTCCTTAAGATTATGCCCGCTACAATAGAACAAGGGGCTTACCATTGGTACAAATTCGTCTCAGGGAGTTTGACTTGGCCTTTGATGGTTGGAATCGGCGTACTCTATACACCGTTAGATGATGTCGTAAAATTAATAAACCCAGCCTATATCGCCATTGTTATTGTTTCGGTCCTCGCCATGGTCCTCTCCGGGTTCTTTATTGGTAAATTCCTTAACATGTATCCGATTGAATCTGCATTGGTTACGGCCTGCCACAGTGGTTTAGGAGGAACGGGTGACGTTGCAATTCTCTCGACTGCAAACCGCATTGAACTGATGCCGTTCTCTCAAATCTCCACTCGGGTCGGCGGAGCTTCTATGATTGTTATCGCAACAATCTTATTGAGAATGTTCGGTAATTAACAGAATTAGCAAGCAAGAAAGAAGGTTCCTATAATGACACTACGAGATGATGCACTTAAACTGCATGAAGATAATAAAGGAAAAATTGCTGTGGTCAGCAAAGTTCCTGTTCGTAACGCGGAGGACTTAAGCTTAGCTTATTCTCCAGGAGTAGCAGAACCTTGCAGGGAGATCGCCAAAGATCCAAGTTTGGTAAACCGTTATACCAATCGCCAAAATCTCATTGCGGTGGTTTCAACCGGCTCAGCCGTTTTAGGATTGGGTAATATTGGCGCCCGGGCGGCTATGCCCGTTATGGAAGGAAAAGGTATTCTTTTCAAAACGTTTGGAGCGGTCGACGCTTTCCCAATCTGTGTTGACACACAAGATAGCGACAAAGTGGTTGAGGTCGTAAAATTACTTGAACCTACCTTTGGCGGGATTAACTTAGAGGATATTAAAGCTCCCGAGTGCTTCTATATAGAAGAAAAACTCAAAGAGATTTACGATGGCCCAGTTTTCCATGATGATCAGCATGGAACGGCAGTGATCACGATGGCTGGATTAATTAATGCCTTGAAAGTTGTCAACAAGAAATTGAGTGAAGTCAAGATTGTTGTAAACGGTGCAGGCGCAGCAGGGACGGCTATTGTTAAGATACTGATGAGTGCGGGTCTTCAGAATGTTATTATGTGCGATACTAAAGGTACAATTTATGAAGGCCGTACCGTAGGAATGAATAAGTATAAAGAGGAGATTTCGAAGAAGACGAACCGTGGGCTTCTCAAAGGAACACTTGCAGATGCCTTAAAGGGAGCGGATATCTTTGTTGGCGTATCGGTTGCGGGTGCTGTAACTCCGGAAATGGTTCAATCTATGGCGAAGGATCCAATCGTCTTTGCTCAAGCAAATCCAGTTCCAGAGATTTCGCCTGAAGCTGCAAAAGCGGCAGGAGCAGTGGTTGTCGGAACCGGACGTTCCGATTATCCCAATCAGGTCAACAATGTGTTAGCTTTCCCGGGAATTTTTCGGGGAACGATTGATACAGGAGCCAAAGCCATCACGGAAGAAATGAAAGTGGCAGCGGCTTATGCCATTGCTAATATCGTTAGTGCAGAAGAGTTGAATGCCGACTATGTTATTCCGAAAGCCTTTGATTTAAGAGTTGGTCCAGCTGTTGCGGCGGCTGTTGCCAAAGCCGCTATGGATTCGGGTGTGGCTACCCAAACAGTAGATCCGCAGGACGTAGCGGAAAACCTACGTAAGTATTACCAACTCAATCAATAAAGAATGAATAGTTAATTTTATACCTTTCTTTACCGGGGCTTTACCCCGGTTTCTTATTAACTTTAAATTTTAAAAGAGGTAGTGTATAATAGCTTCTGGCTCAAAATGATATTGCTTAATGGAGTAAAAGAAGATGGACGTTTTTTTTACGAAGAGTAACCAGTGGCTCAATAAAAATATGTTTCCCGTGGTATTGACTGCAATCGTGTTAGGGTTCATTGTTCCTTTGGAAAATTCACCACTCCTCAGTGCGTTAGCAACGGGTCTGTTTGCTTATATGACCTTTGTAAGTGCCTTGAGAACAACCTTTCAAGATTTTGTCCGCATTTTAACGAAACCCTTAGTTCCATTATGGATCCTGTTCTTAATTCATGGTGTCGCACCGTTAACTGCTTGGGGAGTGGGACTTTGGATTTATCCTGATAATTTTTATATGCGAGTGGGTCTCATGATTGGTTCTGCGATCCCAATAGCGGTTACGTCGATTATTTGGACCACTATTGCCAATGGAGATATAGCACTTGCCTTGGTCACGGTGACGTTGGATACTTTACTAATTCCCATCTTAATTCCTGCTATTTTCAAGGTCATGCTCGGAACAAGCATTGCCCTTAATTACGGGGATATGGTGCTACGGCTCCTATTGATGGTTACGATCCCAAGTATCCTGGGGATGGTGGTCAATGAATTCACAAAAGGGCGTTTGGAGAACTTTTCCCGTTCGGTAGGAGGAGTGACGTCGAAGCTTGCGACCTTTATCGTGATCGTGATCAATTCGGCGGTTGTCCTTCCGCAAATTCACTGGGACTTCTCCGCTCTTCAAATGATGTTCATCGTTTTGGGACTAGTCTCCCTTAATTATTTAATCGGGTTTATAGGAAGCTATTGTCTGAAGGATCGTCGGAAAGAGGTTGTAACTGCCATGATTTTTAATGTAGGAATGCGCAATACAAGCTTTGGTTCAGTCTTGGCTATTTCTTATTTCCCAGCAACTGTCGCTTTTCCTATTATCTTAATGCTTCTCTTTCAACACCCGATTGCGGCGATCATTGCGAAGCGCTTTGCTGTTTAAATCAGCAGGATAAGTAAAAAATGCTGACAACCGATGTCTCGGTTGTCAGCATTTTTCTTATACTAACAGAAAGTATAAATTTTGGGGCAGATAGCATAAGTGCAACCAGCGGCTTTCATTCTCCTACGATGCATGTATTTATGTCCGGCAGGATAAGGCAACTAGGGCTAGCACCTTCGCTAGGGCTTGGTACTAGCCAAGTTTTCTTTATCCTACGATGCAAGTGGTTAAGTCCGGCAGGATAAGGCAACTAGGGCTACCACCTTCGCTAGGGCTTGGTGTTAGCCAAGTTTTCTTTATCCTACGATGCAAGTGGTTAAGTCCGGCAGGATAAGGCAACTAGGGCTACCACCTTCGCTAGGGCTTGGTG
>NZ_DATLJA010000100.1:0-25554 GCF_035539115.1 Desulfitobacterium sp.
TTGTGATCTCAGGATATTTTAAAAACAGTCTGCGTCCTGAGATACCTTTAAGCATTTTGGCAATGTAGGAGGGTGCAATCTTGGGATGAGCCGAGACAAAGACGTGTACATGATCGTTTTCACCCACTTCACATTCAGCAACGTGAAGCGGATGAAGACTTTAACCTCATCAAAGGATTGTTGGCCTCGTTTTTTCGTAATCTTAAATTAACCATGCAGGTACAAGCCAGTTCTTTTTATCAATAGGAAGGAAATCACTTGCAAGGCAGATAACACAACCGTTTCCAATATTAAGCCCAGTTTTTTCGAGAACACCAAAATGGCGTATCGCATCCTTCGAAGGATTTCCACTTTTCTTGATTTCGATAGGGTAGAGGGTGTTGTTCTCATGGATAATCAAATCAATTTCCCTTTGGTCTTTATCGCGGTAATAAAAAAGGGGTGCTTTTTTGCCAGCATTATAGTAGCTTTTAATTATCTCGCTGACAACCCAGGTTTCAAAGAAGGCGCCTGACATTGCTCCAAACTCTAAGGCTTCAGGAGTAGTCCATTTAGTAAGGTAGGCACAAAGCCCAGTGTCGAGAAAGTACATTTTTGGCGACTTGATCATGCGCTTTAAGACATTGTTAAAATAAGGTTCCACTAAGGCGACAAGACCCGAGGAGACGAGAATAGATAACCATTGCTTGGCGGTGGGGGGACTAATCCCAGTATCCTTGGCCATTTCGGCGTAGTTTAGCATTTGGCCTGTCCTTGCAGCGACGCAGGTGAGAAATCGGATGAAGGATAACTCGTCGCCAACCTGAGTCAGATCCTTAATGTCACGTTGTAAATAGGTTTGTACATAGGACGAAAAAAACAGATCCGTACTTACGTTATCGTTCGCGTATAAAGCGGGCATACTCCCCCGATAAATCCTTGCAAATACTTCATTTAGTTTGAGTGGTTTAGCTGTTTTCAACTTTCTCATGATGTCCTCTGGGTTAATATTGAAAGGGATAGAAGACTGCCCTGTAAGTTCACTATTCGCTAACCCTAACAAGTTGACAATTCCCACCCGACCCGCTAATGATTCACTTGCATTTTTCATTAAGTGAAACATTTGTGAACCAGTGAGCCAAAAGTCACCATTTCGTCCGTTTTTATCGACTTGCATCTTAATGTACGGTAAAAGCTGTGGTGCGTACTGAATTTCATCGATAATAATAGGCGTCTCAAACCTTTGTAAAAACAGAGCGGGGTCTGATACCGCCAGTTCACGAAGCAGTGGGTCGTCAAGAGTAACATATCGACGATTCTCATCTGCAAGCCGTTTTAGCATTGTGGTTTTGCCGACTTGCCTGGGTCCAGTTATTAAGAGCACAGGAAAACTATTCTGAATTTGTAATACTGTTTTTTCCATAGCACGATCAATGTACATTTTCCACCTCCGACTAAAGTAATATCCGACTTTATTTTAGTCGATCATTATTAATTTGTCAATATATACCATATGCAAAACAGGCTAATGTTTTGAAATTGCATCATCGACTTGAATCGTTTACAATAGAATTGTTGTCTATTCCATATTCCGCAAGAGGCTGCTAGTTTGAACATGGGCATTCGGTTTACCTTTCGGTTGGATGAAGAAACAGATGGCACAACTGTTTGTGTGTTAAAAAATATAGGTGATAATGACCATACGCTGCGACTTCCAAACAGGGGACAGGTACGGCGTTTGGGAACGCCCTACCTGTCCCCTGTCTCAAGAAATTTAGGAGGAATAAATCATGATTCGGGAAAAGATATTGGAAACGTTAACAGAACTTTGTGGGACGGATGAGATTAAGAAAAATCCCGACGTTCAGCTCTTTTCAACAGGCTTATTAGATTCCTTTGGGATCATTCAGCTTTTTGTTGCGATCCAGGAAGAATTAGAGATTGAGATAGCACCGACGGAGGTCACGCGGGAAGAGTGGGCTACTCCGAATCAAATTATCCAGTATCTCGAGGAGCGCACTAAGGAATGATCCGGAAACGCTGGCTGGCGCTTATTTTGGCACTTGCTTTATTTATTCTGACGCTGGGGTCGATTGTTCCTGTCGGTCGCATGCTGCTCGACCATTTCGCTTTTAAGCCGGGTGTCCTGCAAGCGATTGCTTCTTCGCAAACGCCCGTCGCTTTTCAAGGACTCATTTTTCAAGAGAAGGCCTTGACGATGTCAGATATCCTTCCGGTGTATGGTTCCTCCGAGTTTTCGGCCGAGTCCGAGTTTCATCCCTCAAAGCTTTTTGACGGTAAACCGGATGGGTTTGTGCCCTTCCTCATTGGCAGAGGGGGGAGTCAGAGCCTCGTTCATGTGTTAAGTTTAGCGGCTCAAGGGGAAACGTTACAGGGTAAAAAAGTAGTGGTTATCCTTTCGCCCCAGTGGTTCTTAACGGAGGGAATTTCGTCGCAGTACTTGGAGCAGAACTTTTCGCCCCTGCAAACTTACCAGATTCTCGAGGATCCGCAGCAATCAGCAGAAATCAAACGCGAATTGAGTCAACGTTTGTTGGAGTTTCCAGACGTTATCGCCAAATATCCCATCCTTAGGCGAAACCTGAGTCTTTACAGTCAGCAGGAAACCCCAGGGGATACTAAACCGAAAGTGGTGTCAGAGCTTCGCCAAGTACTGCTGACGTCGGCTGGACGGATTGAACGTTGGCGTTTGGAAGTTCAAGATCTTTATGCGACATCATTGTTTGTCCCCTTAGTGCATGAAGACGTGATCGCCAGAAATGCGGTGAATACCTCTTCCCAAACGCTCGATTGGACCAAACTTCAGGAAAAGGCCGAAAAACGTGGTCTTGAATCGACGGGCAATAATTCCTGGAGGATTCTTGATTCGTATTATACGAAGTATATTGAACCTAACCTGGCCCAAAGTTACGGTTCAGAAGCAGGAGTAAAACTTTATCCTTCTCCGGAATATCAAGATCTTCAGCTTCTGATGAAGGTTTTACAGGAACAAGGGGCCCAGGCCATGTTTGTCATTGTTCCGGTCAATGGTGTTTGGTATGATTATACAGGCTTTCCTGTTCAAGAAAGGGCTGCCTATTACACAAGGGTCAAAGAAATGGTTCAGCAAAACGGGTTTGAACTTGCGGATTTTTCCCAGCACGAATATGATCGTTATTTCCTTCAAGATATTATGCATCTGGGATGGAAAGGATGGGTCGCAGTTGATCAAGCAATGGATGAGTTCTATCATGAAAGGTCCTAAAGGATGGAATCCTACCCTCCTTTGGGTGGGACGCATATTTTACTATTACTTCATCCTAATCGCACTTTTCTATCTTTATGTCGTCCAGAAACAACATACGCCGGCACCTTATATCTATAATAATTTCTAAGAAGGACGACTTGATTCGAGTCCAGGTTTGTTTTTTAAATTATTAGCGGTATCGAATTAAAAAAGAGGTTGTAGTGTAATATGCTGATAGAAACAATCGATCAATGGGCATTAGCTTGTCCGGAGCGTGTGGCACACCACTATCGGGAACATACGCTTACCTACGCTGAGTTAAAAACGGATTCAGATGCGTTAGCTTTATGGATTCATGAAGCACTCGCCGGCCAGAAAGCGCCGATCGTGGTATATGGTCATAAAGAAAATGAAATGCTGGTCGCTTTCTTGGCCTGTGTCAAGGCCGGGCATGCTTATGTCCCAGTGGATACCTCGGTCCCCTTGGAACGAGTTCGGCAGATCCTGGAGGCTTCCGGGACAGCGCTTCTTCTCTCCCCTCAGAGCGTTCCGGAAGAGTTGAAGCTTACTGGTCTCATCATCAAGGAAAATATTAAGGTGGCAAATTTTCTTGCACCCTATCTCGGCCACACTCCAGATTCAGCATGGTCTGTCGGGGAAGAAGACGTCTACTATATCATTTTTACCTCCGGCAGTACGGGGACGCCGAAGGGGGTACAAATTACCCTCAAGGCCTTGGAGAGCTTTCTCAATTGGGTGAATCCAACCTACGGCCCGGAAACGCTGAAGGAAGTTTTTCTGAATCAGGCGCCTTTTTCCTTTGACCTCTCCGTTATGGATCTTTATATGTCTTTGAGCACCGGAGGAACACTCTGGAGTATTGATAAAAAAGAGATGGCTAATGCGCGGGAACTCTTTCAGTCCTTAGCTCGCTCGGGCGTGACCTTTTGGGTTTCGACTCCGTCCTTTGCGGATATTTGTTTGATGGATAAAAGTTTTAACCAAGAACTGTTACCGAATCTAAAACGCTTTTTATTCTGTGGTGAGGTTTTGGCTCATGATACGGCTTCAAAACTGTTGGAGCGGTTCCCGGGAGCGTTGGTTGAGAATCTCTACGGGCCAACCGAAGCAACGGTAGCGGTGACCACGGTAACGATTACTTCCGAAGTTTTGGAACGTTATAACCCACTGCCGGTCGGCAGAGTTAAAGCGGATGCACAGCTCCTGATTTGTGCCTCAGACGTTTTGAACGAAGAACTTGCACGAGGAGAACATTTAGAACGAATAGCAAATGGGCAGGCTCAGGACAACGAGACCGACGAATTCAATAAAAATGAAGGTCAAGATGAACTGCGCATCCTATCGTGTCCTCCTCAGTCCTTACCTGAGGGCGAGCGTGGTGAAATCGTGATCGCGGGTCCGAATGTCAGCACAGGCTACTTGAATCGCCCGGAGCAGACACGGAAAGCCTTTTTTAGCTGGCGGGATTCCTCAGGTGAGATCTGGCAGGCATATCGGACAGGGGATGCCGGGGTTTTGACCGAGGGCTTGCTCTTCTTCTTCGGGCGCCTTGATTTCCAAGTCAAGCTGCATGGCTACCGCATTGAGCTAGGAGATATCGAAGAGAATCTGCGCAAGCTGCCGGGGGTGGAAAATGCAGTTGTTTTGCCGATGGAACGACACGGTAAAGTCGATTATCTTCATGCGTTTTTAACCACCTCGGAACTGATCGAAGACGCCTTCCAAACGTCGCAACGGTTGAGAGACGGATTGCATAAAAATTTGCCTGATTATATGCTGCCTCGACGCTTTACGTTTCTGGAGACTATGCCGATGACTCCCAACGGTAAGGTGGACCGCCGGGCCTTGAGAGGAGAGACACAATGACACCCTATGAGAACTTCTCGTTTTTCATCTGGATGCTTGTCCCCCTCGGACCTGCCGTTTTACTTGGGCTTCTCGGGGTATCTGGGCGCATTCGCTCCCTGTGGCTGATTTTCTCAACCGCATTTATGATCTGGCTGATTTATCGACCGGTCATGAGTTTAGTTCAAGTGGCTGGGTTTTTCTTATGGGCCTATCTAATCGTTCATTTCTTCCTGAAATTCAAACAGAGTGATCGTGGCAACCAAGCTGAAAAACTGAAACGGGTCTACCATCTAGCAATCTTAGTTTCTCTTTTGCCCTTGGTCCTGGTGAAACTCAACCCGTATGCACTGGCGCTCGGGGTTTGGCAATCGCCACTGGGTTTTCTGGGAATCTCCTATGTGACTTTCCGGACGGTCGGAACGGTGATTGAGATTCGCGATGGTCTGATCAAGAAAGTGAAGTTCTTAGATTTTCTTTCCTATGTTCTCTTTTTTCCGACCTTGGCTTCCGGCCCGATCGATCGTTACCGGCGTTTTCTCGGAGATTTGGAGAAGAAGCTTACCCGCAAAGAATATACGGAGAGTTTAGCGGAGGGAATCGATCATATTTTCCGGGGATTTCTCTATAAATTTGTGATCGCTTATCTGATCAATAAGCATAGCCTGGCTTGGTTGAACACTGTTCATACGTGGTGGGCTACGGTTCAATATATGTATTTCTATAGTTTCTACCTCTTTTTCGACTTCGCGGGCTACAGTGCGTTTGCGGTCGGCGTGAGTTATATCCTCGGCATCCGGACACCAGAAAACTTTAACAAGCCGTTTATCGCTAAGAATATTAAAGACTTCTGGAATCGTTGGCATATTTCCTTATCTTATTGGTTCCGCGATTATATCTATATGCGTTTTGTCTTGGACTCGGCCAAGAAAAAACGCTTTAAAAACAAATACACGACAGCCTATGTTGGCTTTCTCTTGAATATGGGCATGATGGGGATTTGGCATGGGACTGAGCTTCGATATATTGTTTATGGACTCTACCATGCAGCCTTGATGGTTGGTTATGATTGGTTAGAGCGAAAAAATAAAACCTACAATTTCTGGAAAAAAGGGCGGGTCTGGGATGGCTTGGCTATCGTAGTAACCGCGCATTTTGTGTTCTTTAGTTTCCTAATCTTTTCCGGGAGGCTGTTCTAGGCGAACTTTTTCTTAAGCTTTACTTAAGATTTATGAGTATAATAAACTTAAGGCAAAAATTAAGATTCTTATTGAACTAATTTTTATCGAACAAATTGCTGTCGAGAGTGTGGAAGCGAGGGAAGCGCTATGAACCTTAAGCTTCAGAATGAAAATGAAAAAGCGGGTAAATCAGGATCCCTATTTGTGCATTTAATGATGATCTTGAGGCACGGGCGGAATCCGTTTGTAGCTGTCTTGATTGGTTTAGGTTTATTCATCGGGACGATCTATACTTCCGTTCCCCTGAGCGAATTTTGGGTAAAAAATGTGGATTTAAAGCCTGGAATGGTGGCAGCGATGGGGGTTACTCCCAACTTTGATACGTTTCAAGGCTCGATTTTACAAGAGATGGCGTTCGCTAATTCGAAGATTTTACCGCTCTATGGATCCTCGGAGATGTCGATGATTTATGATTACCACCCGGCTCAAGTTTTTACGCCAGAGACGGGAGTGACCCCGTTTCTGATCGGCAAGGGAGGAACCCAGACTTTAATCCATGTCTTAAACCTAGCAGCTCTGGGCGATGAAGTTCGCGGGAAGAAATTAGCGATTTTTCTAACCCCTCAATGGTTCGGTTCAGGGGGAATTTCTGAATCAACCTTTGCTGGTAATTTTTCAGCGCTCCATGCCTATGAGATCATGCAAAATCCTCAGCTTTCTCCACAGTTGAAACAAGAGGTGGCTCAGCGCCTCCTCCAATTTCCTACGGCCTATCAGGATTTCCCCTATTTAGAGAAACTGTTAGCGCTTCAAGCAAAACCGGGCTGGAGCTCACCGATCTTGAGGCTTGTCTACGCCGTTCCTTCCCAGATGGAATATGCTTCGCTAGCGCTTCAAGATGCGGTTAAAACGGATTGGCAGGTCAAAAGGCTACCGCGGCAGACGGTTGCGCGTTATTCGGGAAATGCTTCGAAGCTCCAAATCGCGTCGAGCCAAGTGAAGAAGTCCCCTGGAGCAGTGGCGTACTCACCGATCCGACTCCAGTGGGATCAATTACGGACGCAGGCGGTTAGAGAGGGGAAGGCGTCGACGGATAATAATCCGTTTGGTATGGATAACGGATTTTACGCCAGTAATATTCTCCCCAAGCTTCAGGAGCGCGAGGGTTCGGATAAAAATGCGGAGTATTCTTCCTCACCAGAGTATAGTGATTTGAAGCTCTTGATGAAGGTTTTAAAGGAAGAGGGTGCGAAACCCTTGTTTGTGATCCTCCCCATGAATGGTCGGTGGTCGGATTACACGGGTATTTCCAGCACGGAACGCCAAAACGGTTATCAGCGGTTAGCGCAGATGGTTCAGACGGAAGGGTTTGCTTTGGCAGACTTTTCGAGTCATGAAAAAGATGACTATTATTTGCGGGATCCCTGGCACCTTGCCTGGAAGGGCTGGGTCGATGTGGATGAAGCCCTGGATCAATTTTATCGTAGTAACTAAAGCGAGACGGATTTTCTAAATTTGAGGTGGATAATGATGTTTTTCCGGCGCTTTGGGCCGATGCTTATTGGGTTAGCGTTTTTCTATCTCACTATTTTGGGCATGAAACCGCTAACCGCATATGTTAGTGATCATCTTTGGCTCAATCAGCCGGGGACGATTGAGGCGATTGGTAGGAAAGCTCACACTGAGGTCATGCTGGGTAATCTACTGCAAGCGAAGGCTTTGGTCACCCCAGATATTCTGCCCTTTTATGGTTCCTCAGAGTTGGAGACGGGCTTTGAGTTTAATCCGATGAATGTTTTTAGTCATCGTCACGCGGGTTTTACGCCCTTTATCGTTGGCCGAGGTTCAGTGCAGTCGCTAGTTAATCTGCTTAATCTTGCAGGTCAAGAGAATTTACAGGGACGGAAACTTATTTTCACCTTCTCACCTGACTGGTTTGCTCAGCGCAAGGGATTGGACAATGATCGTTTAGCGATGAACAGCTCGCCCCTCCATATTTATCAGACGATGCTTAGTCCAAGTCTTGCGCCTGAACTGAAGCGGGAAATCGCTCAGCGAATTCTGGAGATCCCTGGGGTTCTTAACGAGGATCCCTTCTTACAAAATTACCTTCAAGCCTATATAACTCCGGGGAACTGGTCGCAAATGAAAGTTCTTAGTTATCGGCCACAGGCTGAAATTGAGTGTGCCGCGCTGGAGATCCAAGATGCCCTAAAGGTTCGGGATTTGATCCAAGAGGCCCGATCTCAAGAAGTTAAGCCAGTCCCACCTGATAAAATTGAGATCCCCTGGGATACGCTTGTCAAGCAATCAGAGCAGCGAGGGAAGGCTTTGATTTCGAACAACTTGAATATTCTCGATACACTTTACCCGAAACAAGTGAAACCCGGAGCGCAAGGCTCTTGGTCCAAACTCAAGTTATATCCCTCCAAAGAGTATGATGATTTCGATTTAATGCTGCGCGTACTCCAGCAAAAGGGGGTCAAGCCGCTCTTTGTTTTGATCCCGGCCAATGGGCAGTGGGCAGATTACGCAGGGTTTCCCCCTCAAGAACGGAAGGACTATTATCAGCGGATACGGTCGATGATTCAAGCCAAAGGATTTACGCTTGCGGACTTTTCCAGTAAAGAATATGAACCCTATTTTATGCAGGACTCGTGGCATTTAGGCGTAAAAGGATGGGCTGAAGTGGACGCAGTGATCGATCAGTATGTGCATTTTGACGGGGGAGCTACTTCAGTATCGGTTAAGAGTTAATTCATTGGAATTAAACGTTTCAATTCGGATTTCTTCCACATTATAACTATATATTATGTTCTTGTATTTGCATTTTCCATATTTATAATAGTACGCTGGTTAATATGTAAATATTAACCAGCGTACTGACCCAAAAGACCAACTTCTAATCTAGTTTGTTTTAAGCCTTTTTGTGGTATACTTTAATTGATAGTTAATGATACTAAAATAAATCATTTGGAGGAAGCTATGGCTATGGAACTGGAAACCTTTACAGAGATGTTTGGTGATAAAAATGCCTTAGATTTTAAAAAACTTAAGTATAAATTTGGCGAGAAAAACCTCGTGGAATACTTGGAGACCCTGAAGGAAAATTTTTATCAGGAACTTCCTTTGCCTGACTTTAAGGGCAAGCCGCTAGTGCTACTTCCTGCTAAAATCAGCCTCACGACGCAGCTTACCAAGGCGCTTGCAGCGTCCTATCTGGGAGAAAAATATGGTCTCCAAGCTATGGAGGATGAAATCATAGCAACGCTATCTATTGAACAGATTGACTCCTCAAGGGAGAGTGTAAGAAGGATCTTGCAGGGTGGCGCGCCCGTAACAAGTAATGAGAACAAAGCGTATGGGATTAAGCGGGGCTTAGATTTTATTGCGGATACGGCTAACAAAATTACGGAGGAAAATTTATACCGGTTATATAAGTTAGCAGTTGGTGATTTTTTGGAGGACGAGGATCGGTTAAAGACGGATCATAAATATCGTCACGATGTAGTCTATGTGGTGGGGCAAAACATTGAACATCAAGGACTTACGTATCAGTTGCTTCCGAAGTATATGTCGACGCTCATTGACTATCTTCATCAAGAGGACAGTCTGGATCAAATCGTCAAATCCATCGTCCTGCACTACTATTTTGCCTATCTTCATCCTTATTTTGATGGCAACGGAAGGATGTCGCGGTTATTACAGCTTTGGTATCTGGCCCAAAAAGGCTATACAGCTTCTCTCTTCATTCCTTTTTCAACTTACATCAATGGAGGTAAGGGCTTATATTATAAAGCCTTTACTTCCATAGCCGATAATTTTAAAGTGTCTCAAATTTTAGATGTTACGCCCTTTGTAACCTATTTTATCGATCAGGTAGTAACCAAGCTTCCGCAAAAAAATGAGCCATCCCAGGCTCTCGATCAGTTTAATAACCTACTTCAAACAGGGGTAATTACAGCTAAGGAAAGGGATTTGTTTCATTACGTACTGTCTGCTTACGGCATCTGTGAATTCTCAACCAAGCAATTGGAGAAGGATTATAAAAATGCAGCCTATGCCACAATCCGCAGCTTTGTTCTCAAACTGGAAAGCAAAGGCCTGCTAGCTTCTCAGAAATATGGCAACAGGATACGTTATCGACTGAAGTAAAAATTAGCTTATACATAGTTCTAATTTCTGAATATTTATTTTTAGCCTAAATAAAGGAAAACATAATCTTACGTAGAAATTATTTAAAAGAGTTCAAAAAATGAATAGAGTTCTTACGGAGGATTTATGAAAGAAGGTAAACAATTCGAAAGATTTCGTGATCCAATTCACGGGTTTATTGAAGTTACTCCATTAGAACTAAAGATCATAGATAGTGCTCCCTTTCAACGTTTACGAGGAATTCATCAGCTAGCTTTAACTCATCTAATTTATCATGGTGCAGAGCATTCAAGATTCGGACATTCCTTAGGAGTAATGCATTTAGCATCAAGGGTTTTTGATACAGTAATAGCAAAGAATCCTAAAATATTTTCAGATGCTCAAAGAGAATGGTATCGGCAGATTTTAAGATTAATCGCCTTGACCCATGATTTAGGACACCCACCATTTTCTCATGCATCAGAAAGTATTCTAGCGATAGGTCTGGAACATGAAGATTTTACTGAGAAAATTATAAAAGAGACCGAAATAGCAGATTATATAAATGAAATTGGACAAACTCTTGCGGCTAACTATGGGTCTGATGATTACGCGATTTCACCAGAGCTCATAAGTGATATATATTTAGGACGAAGCGGAGATAATCCTCATTTTATATTTCTGAGGAAGTTCATGGATAGCGAACTAGATTGCGATAAAATGGATTATCTATTGCGAGATTCTTATTATTGTGGTGTTAAGTATGGTAGCTTTGATTTGGAAAGACTTATTGGGTCGATAGATATTTACGAACGAGAGTCGCAATTATGGCTTGCAGTAGATAAAGGCGGAATCCACGCGGTTGAAGAATTTATACTGGCTAGATATTTTATGTTTGTACAAGTTTATTTTCACCGTGCACGTCGGTTATATGATAAAATGCTCACGTGGTTTCTTCAGGAGGAATTGCCGGATAAACGGTATCCAAGCGATGTTCATGAATATTTGAAATGGGACGATGCAAGGGTTTGGGGACTAATAAAAGAGAAAGAATCTAGTAATGAATGGGCAGACCGCATTATTAATCGAAGGTTATTTAGTGTAGTAGATGAGTCATCCACTCATTCTGGTTATGAAGAGAGCCGGATTAGTAATATAATTCTGAGCGATTTACGGAGAGAAATTGGGAGAGAATCTATTATTGTAGACTCAGCTGATAAGGCTCCTCATAAAATTCCTTCTAGACATGACATAGATGACGAGAAAGCAATTCCTGTAATTGTACCATATTCCCAATATCCTGTTTCATTGAGCGATGAATCTGGAATTATAAATAACATTACAAAACCAATAAATATAATTAGAATTTATGCTAAAGAGGAATATTTTGATAAGGCAAAAGCAATATGTGAACAACGAAGAAAAGATATGATTGGAACGAGTGAAGAAGATTAAGGAGTGAATAAAAAATGACGATTGGTAGCTTATACTCACTTATAGAGATGATTTACCAAATAAAGCCTCCTGGTAAAAAAACCTTACAAAAGCTTGTATATCTTATTCAGGAAAAAGGGGCTAATCTAGGTTATCAATATTGTATTCATTATTACGGGCCGTATAGTTCTGTATTGGATTACTCCCTCCAAAGTTTAGAAAGGTTAGGAATTATAAAATTGAAAAGGCAGGGGATGGGCTCCCTTATAATACCAAATAGTATGCAAGACATTCTAACTGAAGAAGAGGATGTTTCTAAATTAAGTGAGATGGATATGGAGATTATTAAATATGTTTTGGAGAAATTCGCTCATAGATCTCCCAAAGAACTTGAATTGATTACGACTACAGACTTTGTAGCTAAAGACATATTTAGGAAAAAAGGTTATGTCAATAAGATGGAAATTATCAATGGTGTAATACACATTAAGGATACGAAATTTTCTCAATTGGAAATTGAAAATGCAATAGATTTACTTTTGGAAGAAGGGTACTTAGATTTAAAGCAGAGGTATATTTGTTAAATACTTGATTCATAATGTACAAGAGTAAACTTTATACGAGTTCGGTTCATTAAAAGGCCACCGCATCCTTACGCGGTGGCCTTTGATTTATCTCAAATGTTGTTGTAACAGCGGGAAAATCTCCTTTGCTGTATCCGGATTCACCCAGTAGAGCGACCAGGCGGCGGCTCCACCAAGGTTGTAGCGGTCAAGCAAGTCGAGTTTCGCGCCCAAACTCTGGATATCATCATAATACACAGTGTGCAACGCTTGTTTATCGTCACGGGTCAGGCATACGTTGCTTAATACGCAATAGACCCATAATGAGTAACAACTTACCTTCGCTAAAGACCCATTTAAAAACATTTAGTTCTAATTGTTTATTTAGTGTTATATAATGGTTGTGCTTACTCATGATGGTAATTAAATCAGAAAGAGGTGTAATATGACAAGAAGAGTTATCAAGACATCATTTGTTTTGGCAATATTTATCTTGCTACTATTCTCTTCCAATGTTTTTGCGGCACAGAGTTTGCATTAATATTAATGTCATAATCGACCCATAAAACGAATTAAAGTAGGGCTCTCACCTATTTGACGAGAGTCCTACTTCAATTAATGTTTTTTTACCGCCCGGCAGGGGCTAGTTCCACTTGTTCACTTGTCTTTTCAGTTGGTTTTAAGTAGTCGTTTTGAGGGGGAACGTCAAAAAGCGAATCATGCCCCAGCCTAGCTGCTGCGAAGGTAGTAAGCATTCCGTACGCAATACTACTAAAAACATAGGATAGATTACTTGCTGCATCTTTAGGCTTAACACTATTCTTAGGAACAACATTTGGAATGGCAGTAGCGATTGCGCCTATAGCAATCCCAGACATTATTCCTTTAGACATAAGCTTATCGCGACCGTTTTGGGACATGCGCTTAATGATGTAATTAGCTCCAAGGATGCTCACGGCAGAGTTCATAATTAAACCAAGAGCCTGTCCTTTAAGGCTGCTTGCTTCATTCTTTGATACGAACATTCCTGCTGCAGCTTCCCGATAAGATCTTTTGGATATGCTTGCTTGCCTAGATATTTCATCGACAAGTGTCATTCCTACCAAACCAATAAGGCCTGAGACAATTGAAAGTGTATCTCTATCTTTTATTTTTGCCATAGTAAGTAATACCTCCTATAAATCATTTGCTATTTTCCGCTATTTTCTGATTAAATAAGACAAATTACACGTGGCAAATTAAGTTACCAGTTGTAGATTTATACCAATAAAATGAACAATTAACGTCAATCATACTTCATAAAAGACCCATTTACAGTGACGTACTCCCACCACCTAAGAGGTGGGGGCTTCTTGGGACGTACCAACTAATGTTAGTATGATTACCAAGCTATCCCCGTTCGCCCAACGGTTCTTTGTGTGTATGAATTAGGCTATGCCCAATATCCGGCAGCCTTCGTTTTTGATGTTGATGGCAGCATTGATATCTCTGTCTAGTTCAGTACCGCAATGCTTACACACCCATGTTCTGTCAGACAAACGTCAATTTGTTATTTCTGTTTTTGCAAAAGCGACAAAGCTCACTGGAAGGAACCACTTGTCCACCATGGAAAGAGCGAATACATAGTATAGTTGAAGGGGGTGAAGAGCTTGCAAATTGTATATTCCAGAGTTGCGATCAAAGTAATCAATAGTCTTGATAAGTCTATAAAGCAGAGAATCAGAACAGGAATAGAAGGGCTGCTTGAAGTACCTCCAAAGGGTGACATCAAGCAAATGCAGGGTATAAATCCTCCTGTTTTTCGTTTACGAATAGGAAAATATCGGGTATTATATGAGTATACTAATCTTAATGACGAAGAAGTCATAATGATTAAGGATATCGGATCACGAGGGGACATATACAAGTAAGGGAGATGATAGTATGTCCGCAGTTTCAAAGCAAATTATTGATATGATTGATATGCTTCCAGAGTCGGAACAGGAATTGGCATTTGAAATGATTAAGAGAATGGTCCTTGCATGGGACAGCGATTTCACAAAGCTAACCCCTCTGGAGAGAGAGAGGTTAACTCAATCCGAAAAAGAAATAGCCAACGGTGAAACCGTTAGCCATTCGGACATTGACTGGAACTAGACCTAAAGTAGTGACTATGATGTCAGTAGCGAAAGTGCCACTAGAGCTGGATTGGTCGTTAAATCCGGTTGAAAAGGTGGACAAAATCATTCATCTGCTACTTTGATAAACCATAAACTGCTTTACATTAGCGACACTGCCCTGCCTCACGTTCTGAAAAAAGAGCGTGGGGCTTTTTGCATATCCGTATTTGTCGGCACTATCGGACCTAGCGACAGTGCCAATAGTGCCGCGAAAAAAACTAGCGAAAGAAGGGAAATCATGGCTGGCATATTGAAAGAATATGGCGTCCATCTGAAAGTAGATGGCAAGTCACCTAGGACAATGGAAAGCTACCTTGGTGATGTGCAGGAGTTTCTGGACTACCTATCACTAGAAGGAGTGTATAATGCTGCGGTAATCCAGAGGCAACATGTGACCGCTTTTCGCAGTCAATTGCTTTCCAGAGAACTGAAACCCGCCACCATCAACAAGAAAGTGAACAGCCTCGCTTGTTTCTGCGCTTGGTTGCATAAAGAGGTAGCTGAGAGGTTTTGCAAGGAACTGGCCGAGGAGCGTGAAAGCTTGAAGAACGGAGATCTAAAAAAATGGGTTAATGACCCGTACACGATCTACAGAACCACATTCTGTTCATTTTCGGGGTATATGGTATAGGCTTCTTCATTCTGTCAGGGCCATGTTATGTTGGTAAAACCTCTTCTACATTAAACATGAGAGTAATATACTAAGCTTCAGAGTGTAGAGAATTCCCATGTTAGTGGATTGACTTAAAAAATTCGAAGCAAAGATGTTAAGATACTGCTCTAATGTATTAGTTAGGGAATCAAAAGATGAAGACTAATCCGGCACCGCAGCCGAATGGGTGATACTGAAAGTAACTGGCATAAAAGTTTTGTGTTACAGAAAATATTACTGTAATGAGAGAAAGATTTGGGTGATGTGATTTCATAATATCTATGTTATACTATTAACAGTAGCAGAATATAACCAATTAGCTGATCTGTGAGTATAATAATGGTATAGGATAAATTCTATGGATTGGTTGAATATATGCTTAAAGATTTTAGTTCTTGGAAAGAGTATGAAGGAGCCTCTGAAGGTAGTGGTCGCAGTGAAAAGATTTGGCTGGTTAATCCTGATAACGGGGATATTGGGTTGTTTAAATTCCCTAAAACAGAGTTTACTACCGAGCACTTATCAGAAAAGATTGCTGCCGATATTGCCACACTGATTAATGTTAAATGCATGAAGGTGGACTTAGGGGTATATGATTCAAGAGTAGGCTCTTTAGACTATAAAATTAATAGGGAAAATGAAAACTTAATTGAGGGAATACGACTAATTAACAAGTATTATCCTCATTTCAATGAAGAAATTTTGTACGATAGTGAAAGAGACGAATATTATTCGTTGGAAATGATATTAAAGTCTCTTTCTAAATATAATTTTCAAAGAGACTTTCTTTTAATTCCTATATTCGATTTCCTCATAGGGAATACGGATAGGCACCAAAGCAACTGGGCAATTTTACAAGAGGATAAAGGTTATAATTTATGTCTGGTATATGACAATGGTTCTTCCCTTTGTTGTTATGTACCAGAGTCTCAATTAGACAGTTATTTAGGAAATGATAAACGACGATTTCAGTCCCTCGTTGATACAAAGTCAAAATCTAGGATCAGAATAGATAAAAATCTAAAGAAAGAACCGACCCATTTACAAGTACTAGAGTTTCTACGAGTTAATTATTTTAATGATGTAATAGATCTTGTTATGACAATAAAAGACAAGATTGATGAGTATAATTTAGATATTCTGTTGGATGAATATAGTAATTTTATGAGTATTAAAAGGACAATTTTAATTAAAAAATTTTTATTGGAAAAAGTAAAGTTAATGTCTGAGCAGTTTGATCTGTGAAAGGAGGAAAATGCGTGTCATTAAAAGCTGGAAGAGATTACATCTATTTAATCTGGAAAGAGCCTAATACAAGGAGAAATTATATTGTTGGGCAATTGTCTAAGAATGGCCAATATGAATTCTCTTACGGGCACGAGGTAGAAGATGCAATTAAAGAAGGGTTTGAGTTGCTGATACCTTTTAATGATATTAATAAAGTTTATAAAAGTGACACCTTATTTTCTATTTTCTCCAGCAGGTTGCCGGATAAGAAAAGAAGAGGCATTGAAAAGGTTCTTTCAAAATATGGACTTCAGGAATATGAAGAGTATAAATTGTTAAAAAGAAGTGGAGCAAGATTACCAATTGATAGCCTAGAATTTATTGATCCAATCTTAGGAGAATTTCAAGGAAAAATCGCAAGAACTTTTTATATTGCTGGAGTAAGACATCAAATGTTTTGTAAGGGTGAAGATTGTAATACAGCCCTTGATCTAAAAATTAGCGATAAGTTAAAAATTGAATTAAATCCTGAGAATGAGCATGATAAATATGCAATTAAAATAGTTGATCCAACGGGTGTCCTTATTGGGTATTTACCAAGGTATTATAGTGAGAGTATGACAAATCTTCTAAAACAAGGAGCAAAATATGATTGCACTGTACTAGAAGTAAATAAAGAAAATGAATGTCGTGAATGCATAAAGGTAAAATTAGAAATTGATACTGATACTGAGGATATGAAGAAAATTAGCTAAATTTATCTTAAGAAATTTCTCCTCGGATATGCTTCCCATAAACAAAATAATAGTTGCAAAAGAGTCTTTCGCTTCGGCGGAGGGCTCTTTTGGCGTTTCAACACAAACTACGACAAGCATTCCTGCATTAGAAGAATATGGTGGACAAGATAATGGCTCGATATTAGAAGGTGTGGGCAATTTATTTGAAACCGAGGGAGCAGCAACGCTGGCAGACTTTCCTGATGTACTTGGCGATTATTTAACTCAACCGAGTACGACTATGATTCAAACGGCATATCCCCATCGAATCAAACAGTGGAGGTACTTGTTTACTCCAAATGACACAACGGATTTCATGATTCAACAGACGAAAGAGTATTTAAACACTGGAGATCCTTGAATGCATCGGGCTATAAAATCTATGATCAATCCTTTAACCTCATTACGAATATTTTTACTAAACGAGCAAAAGTTGCTACTGCTACGGCTGAGATAAGTCAGTTAAATGGGGTAATCCAAGTTGAGCGTGCGTGATTTGACGCTTACATTAAAACGCCACCGCAGGATTATGCGGTGGCGCTTCGATTATCTTAAATGTTGTTGTAACAGCGGGAAAATCTCCTTTGCTGTATCCGGATTCACCCAGTAGAGCGACCAGGCGGCGGCTCCACCAAGGTTGTAGCGGTCGAGCAAGTCAAGTTTCGCGCCCAAACTCTGGATATCATCATAATAGACAGTGTGCAACGCTTGTTTAGCATCGGTATAAGTGAAGGTGGGAATACCCACTGGATCCGCGGCTGAGGTTTGACGTTGGGGTGTTACCTTATACTGCGTGATCAGATTTTGGGCACCGGCAAGACTTACGGAGCTGTAATTATAGCTGGGATCGGTGGAAGTGGAAGCTGTGTCAGGCGTCCAATCTCGACCATAGTAGGGCATTCCGAGAAGAACTTTGCTCATCTCCACGTTATCTGCTTTGGTATAGTCTAAGACCTTTTTCATCCAATCGATAGGTGCGATCGGTCCCGGGGTGGCTTTACTGTAGTCATAGGTCATGATATTAAGATAATCGGCATATTGGGCCAGAACATGGTAACTGTATTCCTGATTCCAGTCGTTGGCGTAAGTTCGCGCCGGGACGGCTAGAACGACAAGTTTATTTTGCCCATGGAGCGAGGTAGAGAGCTCTTGCGTAAACTGGTTAAAGTTTGGTCCGGAGGTGTCGCTCATATACTCAAAGTCAATAACCACACCATCCGCGCCTGTTCGTTTGAGCATGAGATTGATATTTTGAATCAGGTTTTGCCGACTCGTGGGCGTGGCCAGCATCGAATCTAAGGCAGCCTTCCCTTCTTTCGTCCAATCCGCGTACAGGCTGGGTAAGACTTTCATACCCCGGCTATGCGCTGTATTGACGACGAGGGCATAATCTGGACTCGCCTCAGCCCAGGGTCCGCTAATGGAACCATCGGCAACGGTTTGACCGCTAGCGATCAGATTTAATTGATACCAATGCGGCGAGACCCAATCGACCGAATCTGTCGCTTGACCCGGAATCAGGCTGATCTCCTTGAGAAAATTCGTCGCATCACTGCCATAAGCTTGTAAATACTGTAAAGAAATTCGGGACTGGAGCGAACCCGTGCGGATAATGCTCTCGAGGCCAAAAGGAATCACACCTATTCCCCCTAATAGCGTAAAGGAAGCTCCGTCGAGGCGCCGAACACCGAGATAGCCGCTTGACGCTGAACTGAGTTCTTCAGCATTTTTCGGCACGAGCAGAATCGGATGGTTCTGCTTGGCCGCTAAGACGGCACCGGCCAGAGCGTCGGGGAAGTCTTCCCCAGTAGCCACATAGATCGACGAACGATCATAATTAAGGGTATTCAGCACTGCTAGATTTGTTGCATAGCGGTCAATTCCAGATATCCGCGTGACACTGATCTGCTGATCTTGTAAGGCCTTTTGAATGGCCGGATCAATGACACCTTCCCCGCCAACCAGGGCTACGTTCTTGACACCTAAGGTTTTTAAGGTATTAAGAGTAACCTCAGGCAGTGTTTTCTGGTCGGTTAAAAGGAGCGGGATTCCTTGATTCGCGGCCGAGGAGGAAATGCTTAAAGCATCAGCAAACGAATTTCCAGAGGCGAGATAAGCTTGATTCGCCTGCGGAACAGCTTTTAAAGCGATGGCCGCCGCCGTTTGATAGCGATCATTGCCGCTTAAACGCTCCACCGTAAGGTTTTGGGCTTTAAGCGTCGTTTCAACTGTTGAAGAAACGGCACCTGTTCCCCCGAGGATATAGACTTTCGTCGCGCCGAGACGTTTGATTTCCTCGAGCACGCCTGAAGAGAGGGTGGCCGAATCCGTTAAAAGCAGGGGACCTTTCGCCTGTGAGCTGTTGGCGAGCACTGCTCCAGCCAAGGCATCGGGAAAATCATCCCCTCGAGCTAAGACAACGGCTGGTGCTTGAGCCCAACCTGTTCGTGAAATTTCGAGGGCGGTCTCAAAGCGCGTGCTTCCTGCAAGACGCGTAGTTTGCGAGAAAGTAGAGTCTGCTAAGACTAAATTGGAACCCACTGGGTTAGCGAAAAAAAGGGTAAGGGTTGCCATCGAGGCGAGTAGAGTCAAGGTGACCTTTTTCTGGAAACCAGTTTTAATTTTAAACACGTTAACATCCTCAGCTCCTTCAAAAGATTCTTTCATTAGTCATAGTTCGCGAAAAACTAAGTATTTCCTCTGTCAGAAAGGAAAAAAACGTGTCCGCAGCGAATTCTTAGAGAAGATTCCGTTGTAAATAATTAAGAAACATAGGGTGAGGAAAGCAAGATGCCCAAGAAGACAGATAAGAGCAATATAATGAAGCAAAAAAATAAGAAGTTGTTAAAAAAAGGACTTTGTCTCGGATTAACCCTGTTTCTTCTCATGGGCACTAATCCCGCCCTCTTAACAAGGCAATCTTCTTCTCAGGTGCAGGACATGCGGTCTGTTGCAGAGGCTACATCGCCTGGCAGCGTTACTGGCCCACTTTATGGGGGTGAGTCCGCTCCCGCGAGCACTTCGATGAGTACTCAGGTGAATCCAAGCTTAGCTGCTGCTGAGGGACAAGCTCAAGACCTTGTCGGACGTCTGGTTGTGAAGCTTAGTCCGGGTACTTCCCCGGAGAAGATTGCTCAAAGTGTTCAAGCTGAACTGGCGCGAACAGGTCCCTTACAGTTTATAACACTCACGGTTGAGCCTAGCCGTGTGAATGAGGTTATGGCTGAGTTAAAAAATCAGCCTAGCGTCTTAAATGTCAGTCTTAGCCAGAAAGTGAAACTCGCGACTTCTGGAGTAGCGCCATCAATTACCGATTCTTACTATTCAAAACAATGGGGGTTAACTAAAACTGAGGTGCCGCAAGCTTGGGACCTAGGTGCCACAGGGAAGGGAATCACCGTCGCAGTTGTAGATACCGGTGTGGATAACAAGCACCCTGATCTTTCAGATAACCTAGTTTCCGGTTATAATGCCATTACAGGACAGACAGGACTGCCCGTGACTCAGGATAACAATGGTCATGGTACCCATGTTTCGGGGATCATCGCCGCGGAACTCAATGGAACCGGGATTGTCGGCGTAGCCTATCAAGCAAAAATTATGCCGGTTAAAGCGATGGACAGTACAGGTGAAGGAAGCGATGATATCATCGCCGACGGGATCGTGTGGGCCGCGGATCATGGAGCAAAGATTATTAACTTAAGTATTGGGGCAGATACTCAAGAGGAGATTTTAAAAGAGGCTATCCAGTATGCTAATGATCGAGGCTGCTTAATCGTGGCCGCAGGAGGGAATAAGGAAAAGACCACGAATTTTAAGACGATCACCTATCCGGCCGCCGATCCTCAGGTCTTAGCGGTGACGGCAACAGATGAAGAGGATCATTTGGCTCCCTTCTCCCTAACCGGTCCCAATGCAGCTTTAGCGGCACCCGGGACGAACATTTTCAGTGACTATTGGCAAGATGGCTCCGATTATGCAACTTCGGATGGGACGTCGATGGCCTCACCCTTCGTTGCCGGAGTAGCCGCTCTGGTTTGGAGTGCCCATCCGGACTTTGCGGCCAGTCAAATTCGCCAGGCCCTTGAGGATTCTGCTATAGATTTAGGAACGCCTGGTCGAGATTCCTCTTTTGGGTATGGCCGTGTGGATGCTTATTGGGCGGTGAGGTTTGCGGCTAAACCGGAAACATTGACTTCTTCCGCCAGTGTTTCCTGGGCCGGCGGGACGATCCAGGGAGGTTCGACTAAGACTGTTGCTCAATTAACTGTGCCGCCGCGGGCTTTTGGTTCAGATCCGACCCAAAGTCCTCAGGTAAGTATCGGTATGCCAACGGGAACGGCAAAGCTACCCGACGATGTCAATTCGATCGGGGAGCCTCTTGCTTTAGCTTGGACGGTCAAGACCCCGGTCCAAAAGTTCCTTCAACTCTCACTGACACCAGACGCCGCAAGCTACGTGCCTGATTCGACCCGTCTCCTCTATATTTACCACTGGTCAGGTACACGCTGGCTCAAAGTCGGAGGAGGCGTGAAGTCGGGTACAGTGACCGTCGGGATTACGGAGCCAGGCATCTATCAGATCGGTTCGGCCGCCCTTCCCCAAGCGGCCCGTTTAGCTGGGGCTGACCGACTGGAAACCGCAATTCAGATCGCCCAGACCGGGTTCCCGGACGGCACCGATACAGTTCTGCTGGCCCGAGCGGAGGATTTTCCGGATGCCTTAGCGGGTGCACCCTTAGCTTATAAAAATCATGCGCCGATCCTACTTACCCCAGCCACTGATTTACCCGCCAACGTCCTCGCTGAAATTCAACGCCTGAATCCGCAAAAGATCATTCTCCTCGGGGGAATCGGAGCTATTTCTCGAACCATCGAGCAAGAACTGCAAGCAAGCTACAGTGTCACGCGTTTGGGTGGAGCGAATCGTTATGCGACTGCTCAACAAATTGCGGGTGCGTTGGGCATGACCGGGGAGGCTGTGGTCGTCAACGGGAATAACTTCCCGGATGCAATCTCAATGTCTTCCATAGCCGCCCAAAATGGTGTTCCGATCCTGTTAACCTCGGTCAATACCTTACCGTCAGAAACAGATCAGACGTTAAGACAGTTGGCGGTGAGTGGGACGGTCGCCGTTGGAGGAGAAGGCGTGATTGCTGCCAAGACGTTCGATTCCCTCCCCAATCCGTTCCGGCTTTCCGGTCAGGACCGCTATGAAACCGCTTCAGAAGTTCTGAAAGCTTTCCCACCGCAAGGGGGAATATCTTTTCTAGCAACCGGCGAGAATTTCCCGGATGCGTTGACCGGAGGCGTCTTAGCCGCTTTAAATAGTACCGATCTCGTCCTCGTCTCGCCCTCAGGCCTTAATGGGAAAGAACAGGCTGTATTACAGGGTTGGAGTGGAAAAGAAGTGGCTGCTTTCGGGGGGACTAGTGTGGTTTCCGATTCACTCTTGACCCAAGTCCAAGCGCTGCTTCGTTGAATAAACTAATTTGCCCAGAAATTGGACCTAAAGTCTCTTCAATTAGTGCAGGATTTAGTAAAACGGTGTCGAAATTTCCAAAGAAAGGTATAAGAAGATCTTAGATAATGGGAGGGATATCTGTGTGGCAACGAATCGTTAAAGGAAGTGCTCTCTTGGTTCTCGGGCTAATGTTTTGGCTTGGCGCCCAAACTCCGGTGAGTGCGTCTCCTTTAGCAGCGGATACAACACGAATTTATGGAGCAGATCGCATCGCAACCGCCATTCGGATTTCCCAAGAAGGTTGGTCGAATACCACAACTGTCCTTCTTGCCCGAGCGGATGATTTTCCCGATTCACTGGTTTCGGTTCCGCTCTCGAAACGCTTAGATGCGCCCATCTTACTGACCTACCCTGAACAACTGGATTCCACCGTACTCCAGGAAATCCAGCGCTTAGGCGCGAAGCATGTGATCGTGCTCGGTGGCGAGGGTGTGATGGGTACCTCCATTACGACTGCCCTCGATCAAGACGGAATCCAGTGGGAACGGATCGGAGGGCAGGATCGCTATGCTACAGCAGCACAGGTGGCTGAGCGCTTGGGAGGAAATGGACAAGTCATACTTACCAATGGTGAGAATTTCCCGGATGCCTTAGCTATTGGTCCGTATGCCGGGTCAAGCGGGACCCCAATTCTTCTGACCCAAGCTACCGAATTACCGCAGTCGACGCGGGCTGAACTGACGAAGCTCGCTGCGAGCAAGACTTATGTCATTGGCGGCGAAGGCGCAGTTTCCTCGAACATTGTTCAAGGGTTAGCCGGACTGCAGCGGCTCTCAGGTAAAGACCGCTATGAAACGGCGGCCAGCGTGTATTGGTTTGCTCAAGAAAATATTTCCAACACCCCTACAAGCGGGATACCCAAAGCGTATCTAGTGACAGGAGAAGACTTTCCCGATGCGTTAGTGGCTGGGGCGCTCGCTGCGAAACAAAATACAACGCTTTTCATGGCTCAGAAAGATAGCTTGCCTGGTGCGACCTATGCGGCCATGATTAATTCCACCGTGAATAATCAACTCTGGGTTATCCTGGTTGGAGGTACGGGCGTTCTTTCGGCTCAAGTCCAAGAGATGGTGGCGGGGACAATCCTACCGTCCTCACTCCTGGCGGGAACGACGATTGTCGTCGATCCAGGCCATGGTGGACCCGATACCGGGGCGATCGGAGCGAGTGGAACCTATGAGAAGAATAATACCTTACCTGTGGGACTTTATTTAGCTGATCTTCTCCGCTCCTCTGGTGCCAACGTCATCCTGACGCGCTCAAGTGATGTATCTCCGGCGGGTGCAGATTATACAGAATCCAATGATTTGCAAGCCCGGGTACAGATCGCGAATCAGAATAAGGCGGATTTATTCGTCAGTATCCATAATGATTCGTTTAGCAATCCCGATGCCGGAGGAACCACGACCTATTATTCAGTAGACAGTTCGGTAGCGAACAAGTCGCAAACCTTAGGTGCTAATATTCAACAAGAGGTGGTTAAGCAGCTGGGGCTCTATAATAGAAACGTGAAAAGCGCAAACTTTTATGTCATTAAAAACACGGTGATGCCAGCGGTTCTGGTGGAGCTCGGCTATATCTCGAACCCTACGGAAGAAAAGCTTCTCGGTTCTGCGGACTTCCAGAAGAAAGCAGCCCTGGGTATCTACCGCGGTATCCTGGCTTATAAAGGATATTAAAAGAGAGTGAAGGTTATATTAAGAATTTCTTAAGGCTCTAGCATTATTGAAGTTTTTTAGGTAAACTAGTAACTAACGACGTTGTACTATTTGTCTCAAAAAAAAACAAATTTTTTTGAGAGGGTTGCAGGAATATAGTTTTCTGTACCGAATAACTATAACGAATGTAGGACCTTTTATAGGTTTCTCATTAATGCGTTCTAAAGGGTAGGCCACCCATGAGACCAAAATCTCTAGGGGGGGGACGCCTCCGTAAAAGGGGTGGGATGCCTTTAGATATTGCGCAATGTCTAAAGATTTGCGGCTTATATAAGGGGGTGAATGCCAACCACGATCGGGCATCTAGGGTGAGGAGAATAGGTACATAAAAACGAGCTCTTTGAAAAATTAAAAAGTGCACGAAGAACCTAAACTCCGGAAGACAGACTCACATTTTCCAAAAAAAGAGAGGAGAAATTTACTACATGAGAAAGACGAAAAAAGCTTTAGCTTCTTTAGCTATTGCTGGGATGGTTCTCTCCATGGCTCCGATGAACGTCTTCGGTGCCACCACAGTTACAACTCGACTTGCAGGTTCTGATCGCATTGCAACAGCAATTGCTGTTGCTGGCCAAGGGTGGACATCTTCGGACAACGTCATCGTTGTTCCTGCTGATGATGCTAACATTGTTGACGCACTGGCAGCTGCTCCTTTAGCAGGCCAACTCAATGCTCCGATCCTTGTAACTTACAAAGGTGCACTGGATCCTACAGTTCAACAAAAAATTGTGGACTTAAAAGCTAAAAATGTTTACGCAATTGGTGCTTTGAGCGCTGACGCAGTCAGTTCTTTAAAAGCAATCTCTGGCGTAACCGTAACTGCACTTCAAGGTGCTGATCGTACCGAAACCGCTGCTAAAGTAGCTGCTCAATTGACCAACATCAAAGGTTCCTTTGTTGTTGCTTATAATGGCACTCCTGATGCAATGTCCGCAGCTTCCTTTGCTGCTGCCAACGGTTACTCCATCCTTGTAGAAAATCCAGATGGAACTCTTCCGGCTAACGAAGCTGCTTACAACGTGGGTACAAAATACACCGTTGGTGGCCAAGCAACAATGACCGGAGTTACCTCTCTGGCAGGTGCTGATCGTTATG
>NZ_DATLJA010000101.1:0-7667 GCF_035539115.1 Desulfitobacterium sp.
GTGATTGCGTATCCAGAACTGGGTCCAGAAGCAGTACGCCGACTTGAGGTCAAGGATTTCCCCGTGATGGTCCTTATTGATCACGAGGGGAATAATTTATATGAACTAGGAAAGGCAGAGTATCGGAGAATATAAATATAATAAGAATGTGATTATGTGTGATAGATAAATGAAAAAATGAAAATTGCTGCTGCTTATGCAATTGCCAGTTTGGTCTCTGATGACGAACTCAATACCGATTATATTGTACCTAAGGCGTTCGATCCAAGATTAGCTCCGACTGTTGCCGTAGCAGTAAGTATAGCGGCTATGGATAGCGGGGTTGCTCGTATAAAGATGGATCCGGTAGAAATTTTTGAGAAAGTCAGGAAACTTCAAGAAACAAGATAAGGTTTTATTTGGCATTTGAGTAAAAGTGTATTGTAAAACGGCTTAGAATTATTATTCTAAACCGTTTTTTTGTGCGCCACGCATGACGATTGAAGCATCCGACGTGGGGTCACATATCAAGTCTAACTCAAAAAATGCATCTCAGTGAGATTCAGTGAAACAAGGAGAATAAGGGACTATGACTCCAAAATTAAGGGATTGAACCGCATTAGGGACATTGTGCGAACAGCTCTAAGAGTTCAAGATTTAGTCGTTGCTCAAGGCCTTGTCGTCGCCAAACCGGATATGGTACTGCCGGAATTTCTAAAACTTATATTCCCTAATAGTTTCGTTACTCTCGTCATTCTAGCAGTGGTATCCGCTGCCTTCACAACGGTTAATGCTCTCTTTGTATCTGTTTCGGCTGTCATATCGAATGATTTATACCGCAAGGGGAGTCATCTTATCTTTAGAAAATCAGAAAAGAGTGACGGTAAGGATTTCAGCCTGTTGGTAGGAAGAATAAGCATTTGGGTAGTTGGCGTGGTAGCCGTGAGCATCGCTCTGAGTCAGCCGAAATCATTGACTTCGTTGGTATGGATCGGAATTAATGGGGTTCTCTCAGGGGTTGCTGGTCCACTCATAGCAGGAATTTTTATGCCTAAGGCCCATCGAGTAGCGGCGATTTTTTCTTTTCTAGTCGGCGTAGGTTCTTATCTAATAATTTTCAGATTCTTTATTTCTAATGTTATGGAAGCAGGAGCCTTAAGCAGCTTTTCTGGTACTATAGCAATGTTCATTGTAAATTGGGTAATATCTCACTATAGCGTGAGGGCTAGAGATAAAGTGATATCCTCGTAGAAATGATAGGTATCACTAACAATCATGATTTAGTATTTTTGTAGATTTAAAAAAGCAGTTCTCTTTTTGTAAAGTAAGAGCTGCCTTTTTTGATAAATTGCTTAGGACTATTGTCATAACCCTAGTTATTCCTTATTATGCGCAGTCTGGGTAAAGAAGGGGTGTCCAGACGAGTCGCACTTCAAACTAACTAGAAATACAAAGAAGCACTTCCTCTCATGAACATTCTATTGAACAGTTCTATAAAGATTTTCAAAAATTCCTTGAATTCTAACTACTAACCAACCAATGGATGGTATTACGCTAGTTTTATTTTTAGAACTAAGTCGCCGAGTTATTGAATATTCTTAGAAATGAGAAAGGAGAATAATCAGTATGTGCCGAATATTCAAATAACTATAAAAATTATACAACTTTCAACTGTCTGTAGAAATAGAAATCGGGGAGGGGTTACTGTGTCTCAAAAAGTCCGTGTGGGGATTATCGGTGCAGGTAGAGGAGGAACGTCAATTTATAAAACCCTAAAAGGGATTGAACACGTTGAAATTGTTATGGTTTGCGATATTTCGGACGAAGCACCCGGAATTGTGATTGCTCATCGTGATGAAATCCAGACTAGTAGCTCGATTGAAGAGTTTTGCCAGCAAAAAATGCAGCTCATTATCGAAGCCACTGGGTTATCAGAGGTGCAGCAAAGGATAGAAAAATTAAAATCATGTGATACCTCGGTCATGGAAGCCGAAGGTGCCAATCTGATGATGCATATCATTGAGGAAAAAGAGAAGTTATCCGAAATAAAACGCTTACAGGGAAAACTAGATGCCATCCTCAATTCAGTGCAGGAGGCCATTGAAGTAGCTGGAACGGATGGTATTATCAGGTATGTCAACCCGGCGTTTAGCCGAGTGTCAGGTATTTCTGCCCAACAGAGAATCGGGCAAAATATCTTTGAAGTTTCATCAGATGGAGCTTTAGCTCGTACTCTAAGGACTCATGAACCGATTTTTGCTCATCGCGCCAAAGTAGGCGGATGTAATGTGGAAGTTGTCTCCAATGCATCCCCCATAATTGTTGACGGGAAGATCGATGCAGGAGTCGTGGTCTTTCAACCACTCACGGATATTTATAAAACAATGGAGCAACTCCAAGCTTCTAACCAGGTCATTACAGAGTTACAAAGTCGAATTAATCAAATATCAACTAGTTCTTTCACTTTTGATGACATCCTAGGAAGCCATCCCAATTTCGTACATTCTATAAATTTAGCGAGAAAAGCAGCAAAAAATAACTCTACGGTATTGATTCTGGGAGAAAGTGGTACAGGAAAAGAACTCTTTGCTCATGCTATCCACAGTGCTAGTTCAAGAAGAGATAAACCTTTTATTAAGGTTAATTGTGCAGCAATTCCAGAAACCCTGTTGGAAAGCGAGTTCTTTGGACATGAAAAAGGAGCATTTACGGGAGCAATCAAGACGAAAATGGGAAGAATGGAACTGGCTAACTGTGGGACTATTTTTTTGGATGAGATTGGGGATATGAATCCTTACCTACAATCTAAGCTCTTAAGGGTTATTCAAGACATGGAATTTGAACGGGTTGGGGGGACTCAGACCATTAAGGTTGATGTCCGTGTGATTGCAGCAACGAACCGTGATTTACGAGAGATGGTTAAACAAGGAAATTTCCGCGAAGATCTTTTCTATCGTCTAAATGTGGTTGAATTACGCTTGCCACCACTGCGTCAGCATAAAGAAGATATCCCTGCCTATGCCCGATCCTATATTACGAAATTAAATCGTAAGTTTGGCAAACAAGTTGTGGGAATGAATACACAGGCCGAGCAGCTTCTGTTGAGTTATGATTGGCCAGGAAATGTCAGAGAACTTCAGAATGTGATCGAACGGGCCATGGTTTCTGTGGAAGAAGATATAATAACTCTGAAACAACTTATGAGTTTAATCGAAATTAATGTGGGTGATCGGTCAGAGAAGAAAATTGGGGAACTCATGGCTTTAGATGTACTTGAGAAGAAAATGATCCGTCTGGCGTTACAACGCTTTGGAGATTCAGTAGAAGGGAAAAAGAAGGCAGCTCAAACTTTAAATATCTCCTTAGCTACGCTATACAATAAGATAAAGATCCTTTAAAATGTAAAAAAAGAATTTTTAATTTTTAGATATAATTGCTAGAAATTAAAATATGGGAAACTCTATTAAGTTCAAGAAAACCGATCAAGTCTTCATAAACTTCAGAAAGAACTAGATCGATCGATATGTAATCGGATGTTGAAGCCTACAGTCTGTAGGCTTTTTTGTTTGCAAAGCCAATCATAATATAAAATTTAGAATATTCACGAATTTCAACCAAGTTGGCATAGAACTTGCAATTCGTATAATTCAAAGAACGTATAGTTCAATTTCCAAAAAGGAGAAAAAGTAGGGGGGTATTTTAGGATAGGCTTCCCATAGAAAAATGAAAAAATGATTAAACAGAGAGTGAAGAGAGGAGAAGTATTTTCATGGATACTTTACAACGTCCGTATCATTTCTTAATTCGGCGGGTGCATTCTTTATTAGGACTTATACCTATTGGAATTTTTCTCATGTTTCATTTGACATTAAATCTATCTGCTCAGCTTGGAGCGAGCCAATATGACAAGGTCATCGAGGGCATGAGAAATTTTCCGGGAATATTTGTCGTTGAACTGGTTGTGATCTTTATCCCCATTGCATTTCATGCGGTCTATGGAGCGTGGGTTGTCTATACTGGTCAAAGCAATCTGTTACGTTACAAGTACGCGCGTAACTGGTTTTATATCATCCAGAGAATTTCCGGTGTTTATACCGTTGTTTTTGTTCTTGCTCATGTTTGGATGCTCCGTTTTGGTGAGGCCAACTTTGCTGCACTCCAACACTTTGTCGCGAATCCCTTGGGCTTGATTTTCTATGCTTTAGGTATTGTTCTCGCTATTTTCCACTTCACAAATGGCCTTTGGACATTTGCAATTACTTGGGGAATTACCGTCGGGCAGATTGCTCAACAAAAGTGGAGCTATGCTTGCGCCGTGATATTCGTTATCTTAACTGTAGTTGGGTTAGCTGATTTATCAGCATTTTTGAGATAAAGGAAGGAGATCAGAAATGAGCAAAGTAATCGTTGTCGGGGGTGGGCTTGCCGGGTTAATGGCAACTATTAAAATGGCTGAAGCAGGGACTTCCGTTGATTTATTCTCGCTTGTTCCAGTCAAGAGATCTCACTCCGTGTGTGCACAAGGTGGGATTAATGGTGCGGTCAACACCAAAGGTGAAGGAGATTCACCTTTGGTTCATTTTGATGACAGTGTCTACGGTGGAGATTTTCTTGCTAACCAGCCTCCAGTTAAAGCAATGTGCGAGGCCGCACCCGGAATTATTCATTTAATGGACCGCATGGGAGTCATGTTTAACCGGACACCTGAAGGACTACTCGATTTTAGACGTTTTGGTGGAACAAAATATCATAGGACTGCTTTTGCAGGGGCAACGACAGGTCAACAACTCCTCTATGCGCTTGATGAGCAAGTTCGTCACTTCGAAGTTACAGGACTTGTTCAAAAATATGAAGGATGGGAATTGTTATCTGCAGTACTTGATGGCGGTGCCTGCGAAGGGATAATAGCCCAAAACATGAAAAATATGTCGATTGAGGCTTTTGCGGCAGATGCGGTCATTCTCTGCACTGGAGGCTCAGGTATGATCTTCGGTAAAAGCACAAACTCGACGATTAATACAGGATCTGCCGCCTCGGCTCTCTTTCAGCAAGGGGTTAAATATGCCAATGGTGAGTTTATTCAGATTCACCCCACAACCATTCCAGCCGAAGATAAACTCCGTTTGATGTCTGAGTCCGCTCGAGGAGAAGGCGGACGTATTTGGACGTATAAAGACGGGAAACCCTGGTACTTCCTTGAAGAGATGTACCCATCTTATGGTAACTTAGTTCCCCGGGATATTGCTACTCGGGCCATATATCAAGTCGTTTTTGACATGGGCTTGGGTGTTGACGGAGAAAACAAAGTCTACCTTGATCTTTCCCATATCGATCCTCAGGAATTAGAAGTAAAGCTGGGCGGTATTATTGAGATTTATCAAAAATTTGTGGGTGACGATCCGAAAAAAGTCCCCATGAAGATTTTCCCTGGTGTGCATTATTCCATGGGTGGATTATGGGTTGACTATGACCAGATGACGAATATTCCTGGACTTTTTGCGGCTGGAGAATGCGATTATCAATATCACGGTGCGAATCGTTTAGGGGCGAATTCCCTACTATCCGCAATCTATGGAGGAATGGTCGCTGGACCAAAAACCCTTGAATACATCAAAAAGAATAAAATTAAAACACCTATGGCTGATGGATCCGCCTTTAAGGAAGAGAAAAAGCGTCAAGAAGAAAAATGGGCTAAAATTCTTAATATGAAAGGAACGGAGAATCCATATCAATTGCACAAAGAGTTAGGGGATGTGATGACTGCTAACGTGACCGTCGTTCGTTATAATGACAAATTAGTCGAAACGGATGTTAAACTTCAAGAGCTGATGAAACGTTGGCATAACATTAGTTTAATTGACGATATAGGTTGGAGTAATCAAGCCGCTATGATGGTCAGGCAATTGTGGAATATGTTAGAAATCGCTCGGGTGATCACCTTAGGAGCATTAAGACGAAATGAAAGTCGTGGAGCGCATTATAAGCCGGATTATCCCGATCGTGATGATGAAAATTGGCTGAAGACGACCCTGGCGACATGGACTCCAAATGGGCCTGAGTTTAGTTATGAACCAGTAGATGTTTCCTTAATTCCACCGCGTCTACGGAATTACGCTTCAGATAAATAGGATAAGCAGAGGAGGGGAAAGAGTTGTCAACGCAAAAAAACATACGATTAAAAATTCGCCGTCAAGATGGGCCGAATAAGTCCTCACGGTGGGAAGAATTTGATATTACCTATCGTCCAAACATGAACGTTATTTCGTGTTTAATGGACATCCAAAAAAATCCAGTGAATGCTCAAGGACAAAAAACGAATCCAGTAGTGTGGGAGTGCAATTGCTTAGAAGAGGTTTGCGGTGCATGTACGATGATTATTAACGGTCAGGCGCGTCAAGCCTGCTCAGCCCTCATTGATCAGCTTGCTCAGCCTCTCGTCCTTGAACCCCTCACCAAATTTCCCTTGGTTCGGGATTTAATGGTTGATCGCACACTGATGTTCGAAAATTTGAAAAAAGTCCATGCTTGGATCGATATTGATGGTACTTATGATCTTGGAGCAGGTCCACGGATAGCTGAAGTTAAAAGGCAATGGGCTTATGAGCTATCTAAATGTATGACGTGTGGCTGCTGTATGCAAGCTTGTCCTCAAGTTAATCCCCGTTCTGAATTTATTGGGCCAGCAGCAATTTCCCAAGTTCGACTATTTAATGCTCATCCCTCAGGCGAAATGCATCGGCATGAACGTTTACAGGCACTGTTAGATGATGGAGGTATCGCAGACTGCGGAAATGCCCAAAACTGTGTGCGAGCTTGTCCTAAAGCAATTCCGCTGACGACGAGCATAGCAGCTTTAAATAAAGATGTTAATAAATTCGCGATAAATCATTGGTTGGCCAAATAAGTCTAAATATATAGGTATTTTTGTGGGGTGAAGGATGAAAAAATGAAAGTAATTGATGTCAACGCGATTATTAATGCCGTGGAAAAACTCTGCATCGAAGCGAACTATGACCTGGGCGAGGATGTAATGTTAAGCTTTAAAAAAGGTTTGACCACGGAAAAGTCTCCTCTAGGACAAGAAGTGTTTGAACGTCTCATCGAAAATGCGACGATTGCCCATGCAGAGCGAGTACCGATGTGCCAGGATACGGGTATGACGGTCATCTTTGTCGAACTGGGGCAGGACCTGCATATCGAGGGTGGAGCGTTAACCGATGCCCTGAATGAAGGGGTGCGTCGGGGCTATGAAAAGGGCTATCTCCGTAAATCGGTGGTTAATGACCCCTTTGAGCGTGTCAACACGAAGGATAATACACCGGCGATTATTCATTATGACCTGGTACCTGGGGATGAGTTTCATATTATAGTTGCTCCGAAGGGTGCGGGGAGCGAAAATATGGGGGCTTTAAAAATGCTTAAACCTTCCGATGGTTTGGAGGGAGTGATGCAGTTCGTGGTGGATACCGTGGATCAAGCGGGAGGAAATCCTTGTCCGCCGATTATTGTGGGCGTAGGTGTCGGTGGCAATATGGAGAAAGCGACGTATTTAGCGAAGAAATCCCTTACTCGTGATGTAGGCGTTCATAATAAAGAAGAGCGTTTAGCGAAGATCGAAGAGGAATTGCTGGAGCGGATCAATAAGCTGGGAATTGGACCGCAAGGGTTTGGTGGGGTAAACACGGCTT
>NZ_DATLJA010000102.1:0-8705 GCF_035539115.1 Desulfitobacterium sp.
GGAAAATAAGCAGGATGGCGATGACGAATATTAACTACATGATGGATATGACGAAATTGTTTTTAGATGGAGAAATTGACGGCATAAGTTATTCCCTGGACTTTCCCTATGAGGTGGAAAAGCGCTATCGGAAGATGGTTAGGGAAGATAGAGAATATGCAGAACTCATCTTTGAATGTCTCGTCGAAGAAGGAACCAATCGGTATAATGATCTGTCTGATGCTGAGTTCATTAAGCTTATCCGCAAGCAGTACGAATACATAAAGGTTAAACTAATTATGATGCCCCGATTTTCAAATGGCTGAAAATCGGGGTTAACTTTTAGGTAACGCTATTTGTTCCACCGCTTACTAATAACCTTCGTAATTATCCTGTAGCCCTTAGTCGAGTGAGCCGTGTGCAGTTCGTGATTCTGCGATGACGAATAAGCCCTCCTCAGAAATCGTCTTTCCTTTAGGTAGATTGCGGTAAACACTGGATTGATTGATGTTCAGTAATTCAGCTGACGGCAGATGGTGATCTTGGTTTTACAAAAATAGACGTGGCTTATTCTTCCGGCCGGGTCAGAGGATTTGATTAGATTTTTTTTCAACCAGGCTACCTTATAGGTAAGCTGGCCAACTTTGTTTCAAGTTCGGCGATGTGCTCATTGCAGTGTACGAGTTATATTTCGGATTCCGAAGCCTTTTTAGACACTTCGGAAACTCGTTCTAAGAACTCTTTTTTCTAGCGAGGTAGTACAGCAGGACTGATCTCATGTTTGGTAGCGAGCTCATTTATTGTGGTTTCTTCTGACAAGATTTCTTATACGAATTTGGCTCTGAAACTATGCAGAGTAGTTTGTTCTTTTCTTCATAGCTCTAGTATAACTTAGATTTTCTGTGTCTCACTGTATCGGAGCATTTTGCTTGTGTTGTTTTTAAATATTAATTATAAAACAGTTAGTTTAGAAATTTTGGTAAAAAATATTAAATAAATGGAGTGATGAGGTATGGAAATTTATCTAGATAATGCGGCAACTACCATGGTTGATAAAGAAATATTATCAATTATGAGAACTTACATCGTAGATAAATTTTATAATCCGTCAAGTTTGTACGTGGCTGCAAAAGAGGTAAAAATGGAATTAGAAAAATCCAGAATAAGAATTGCGGAAGCGTTAGGCTGCATGAAAAATGAGATATTCTTTACTTCTTCAGCCACTGAAGCAAATAATTGGGCTTTAAAAGGCATCGCCTCGCAATTCTCGAAAAAAGGTAATCATATAATTACTAGCCAAATAGAGCACTCTTCAGTACTGGAAACATGTAAGTATTTAGAAAAGAATGGTTTTGAAATTACCTATTTGCCTGTAGACCAGTATGGGATAGTGTCATTATCAGAACTGGTCAAATCAATTAAGAGAGAAACAATTCTAATTTCTATAATGGCAGCAAATAATGAAATTGGTTCTATACAACCTATTAATGAAATAGGCATTATTGCAAAAGAAAATAACATATTATTTCATTGTGATGCGGTACAAAGTATTGGTCAAGTTGATATGAATATAAATAAAGATAATATTAGCTTAATGTCCATATCCGGACACAAAATACATGGACCAAAGGGTGCAGCCTTATTATACTTGCGATATGGTACATTGATTGAGCCCTTAATACATGGCGGCGGTCAAGAAGGGAAGTTAAGAAGCGGAACAGAAAATGTTGCGAGCTGCATAGGTTTAAGTTATGCAGTACAAAAAGCTATTAGCGAATCAAATGAAAAATGTAGGAAGCAGGAAATTTTAAGGGATGAAATAATAAATAAAATTTTAGTTGATGTTTCGGGCTCGAAACTTAATGGTCATCCGCAAGATAGATTATCTAATAATATTAACATATCTATTGAAGGTGTTGATGGCAAATTTTTAGCCTATAATTTAGATAAAGTTGGCATAAAATGTTCAACTGGTTCAGCATGTAATTGCGGGGGAGATGCATCACATGTGTTGCTTGCAACGGGCTTACCTGTTAGTTTAGCAAAAAATACAATTAGATTGACTATAGACGATAAGTTAACCTCTGAAAAAATTAATTATTGTGTGGATAATATAAAAATGATTGTTGAGAAGGCGCGAGCTTGGTCAGTTAGGAGTAATGATTGATATGGGAAGTATTCAATATGGAAGCAATATGATGAATGTTCCTTTCTTATGGGAATTAGGGTATTTTGGTGATAAAGTTATTATAGCTGTTTTGGATACAGGTTGCGACTATACACACAAGGACCTGAAAAATAATATACTTGGCGGTATAAATTTTACAGATGATTATAACGGAAATAAAAATGAATTTATGGATAATAATGGCCATGGAACACATACAACAGGAATTATGGTAGCTAGCCATTCAAGTTCCGATTCATACGGAATAGCTCCAAATTCAAAAATAATAGCCTTAAAAGTATTGGATGAACATGGGAAGGGGAATAGTGATAATATAATTAAGGGTATTAAATTCTGTATTGATTGGAACGAAAAGAAAGGTCAGAATAAAATCAATATTATATCGATGTCTTTGGGAAGCGAGTTAAATACGGTAGAACTATACGACGTGATTAGAGAAGCTGTTAGAAAGAATATTATAATAGTAGGTTCTGCTGGAAATAATGGTGACGGAGACCTATATTCCGAAGAAATACAATATCCATCAATTTATGATAATGTTATACAAGTATGTGCAATGGATAAAAATAAACGAATTACTAATTTTTCCAATACAAATAAATTTGTCGATATAGCAGCACCTGGAGTTGATATTAAGTCAACATTTCTAAATAATAGTTACGCTATTTTTTCAGGTACATCTCAAGCCACTCCTCATGTATCCGCAGTAATAGCATTATTAATTAATAAATATAGATTTGAAGCTAGGCAGGACCCTTCGTATTTGCAATTATTAGAATACTTTTATAAGCACACAAAATTATTGGGGTTATCTAGTTATAGAGAAATCGACTTAAGAATGAACGGCGGAGCCCAAAGTTTAGTATCGTCGCCAGAATCTGAAGCTTTCTTGAAGCACAATTAAACACCCGGAAAAAGGCGACCTCTTAATAAAAGAACGGCGGTAGCGAGAGAACTCTGGGCATATCCTCCAACCTTTCACGATAAAAAGCTTAACCTTCTCAATTCAATCCGAAAAAAGATTTTACAATCAAGAAGAACTATGATCAATCGGTGAACCAAGGGATGGGGCATGGTGAGCCCAGTAGAGAAATACCCATTCTAATTGTAGTATAAACATCAGAAAAAACAACAAATAGACAAGATATCGAACAAAAAGAATTAAATGTCTTAAATGTCTTAAATGTTTGGCTTCTTAGGATTTAGGCATGTTTGTGGAGTAGGTTGGAAAGGAGAATAACACCCTCATACTCCGGCAGTGAAAAGCTGCCGGAAGTTCCTCAACAGGGCGACCAACAGAACTAACAAGTATGTTAAGAGGATTATACCAGATATTCCCTCAACCCGGACTATATAAGTAACGAGGTTATCATGTAGTGGATAACGTTGCTACAGCAAAGAGACCAAAGACATCAACTATATTGGATTTTTTCTAATAGCCGGGAATGTTTTAAACTGCCGTAGGCCTAGCTCATTTAACTAAACATCTAAAGAGGATGATTGCGAATAATTTCTGAGGAGCCCTATGTGGGAAATCCGCACGTCGGTTTTGATTGGGGCTGATAGCATAAGGTAGCGAGGCTATCTTCTACAACAACATGGTCAACCAGAGCAAGTTGATTCAAATTCTTTCTAAAAGGAGATGGATAAGTCGTCTCGCTAATCTATAAATTCCAAAAACTGGAGTTATGATTGAAGGTCTGTTTGAAGAAAGTTCAAAGTATGTACTAAAAGCGGATTATGCTAAGCCTTGTATAAGGGGACGTTATTGGCGTACTGAATGATATGCTCCCCTTGTGGTAGACAGTTGAATTGAGCCCCACATACCGGACAACAATAAAGAGCTCTCTCATGGTAGAACGAAAATACTACTTTGTGAGGGCTTTGCCATGGAACTAAAAGGAAGAGGCCAGAAATATCCAACAGAAAATAAACTTGAAGCAATGCCGGAGGAAGACAACACCAAGTATTTCATTATATCTCGATCGTCTAGCAGATCAACAGGGAGATCCTTTCCGTTGACGAATATGGAGGAAAGCAAACTATGGCCGCGAAGGCTCTGCCATCATCATAGACAACTGTCAGGATACTGTGTTCGGCGGTTTTGCTCCCAACAGCGAATCAGCGCAGATTTTATCAAAAGCCATGGGAAGCAAGACCGTCATGAGCGGCTCCGTCAGCCGGGGTAAAAACGACCCGTCGCAGAGCCTGCAAATGATCGAACGTCCGCTGATGACACCGGATGAGCTAAAGTCTATGCCCAAGGGTCATTTTGTTGTCACAAAGACGGGCACCTACCCGATGCGTACCAAGCTAAAGCTGTTTACGGAATGGGGCATAACCTTCGGCAAGCCTTATGAGATTTCCGAGAAATCGGCCCGGAGGGTGGAGTATGCTGACAGGCACAGGGTAGAGGAAGAAATCATCCGCCGGCACTCTGCCTGCGTTGATGTGACGGATGAAGCTGAAGCTGGTGCAGCCGCATCTGGGGGATTACTTCACTCGCTGATTCAGGAGCCGGAATCTCCTGCCAGGACAAAAGCACCTGTTCGGATTGAATAGGAGGTGAAGCTGTGGGTTACTTTTCTTCTCTTTATTCCTCGGAGCTTCCGCATCGTGCCAGGGCTGTCTATATGTACCTTCATGATCGATCAGATAAGGATGGCAAATGCTACCCGGCGATTGGTACCATCGCCAAGGAGTTAAAGCTGTCCCGAAGCACCGTCAAACGTGCTATAGCTGACCTTGTAAAAAGCGGCCGTATGCGTAAGGAACAAAGGTGGCGCGAGAACGGTGGTAAGGGCAGCAATCTGTATTATTTAATGCAAACGGATTTAGGCTGATAGGCTAAAAATGACCTTCCCCGCCGAGGGGAAGGTCTGTCTGCTTGTTGGACTATGGAAGGGTTCATGATGAACCATGAAGGTGAACTTATCACTCTAAGAAGATATATCGACAGAAAAAGAACAACAAATAATAACTATCCGTTTTATTGGACACTAAATGTGATATAATTTCAATATTATGATAATTTCATCTATAACAGGATTGCTACATATGAAAAGAAGCGTATTTTTTGCGATACTGGAAAGGCTTCAATAATCAGAGGGGGTGTAGGAGGTGGCCAACCAAACAGAGGAAATCAGAAAGTATATCTTTCGTATTCTGCAGCAGGCCAAGGAAGATGGGTACACGACAAAGGATATTCGTGCCGGAGATATCAAAAAGGAAATGGGCTTGGGCAACATACCCAAATCAATTTGTGATGCAATGCGAAGCATCCCTTGCTTTTCAAAATATGATGTGCTGGTCACACCTCCAAGCGGAAACAGCACCACTTTAAAACTCAGGTACTACTTGGATGATGCAGCACCCACACAGCCGGAGCACTCGGAAATTTTTACAAAAGGACGAGCTGATTATCAAACGATTGCAGGTCATAGACCAAAACAGTGGGAGCAAGTTGATATCGCCTTTCTGCTGAATAATGCACTTGCATTTCATGATAAGCTGACCAAAATAGAGAACCACAGATATCGGTCATGGGAGCACTGCTATTCGTTTTTTACCAGGCATAAATCTGCAGATGACGACGAAATCATCGACTTAATGTGTCTGCATCTTTCTAACTATTTGGCGAGCTGGGGAATGTTCCGAGGCGCAGCATTCCTGCTTCAAAAGGACTATAAGGTGCATCTTGAGGTTGTGCATTTAATGCTTAACGAACGGTTTGAAATTTTAAGAAGTAAAAACATACGTGAAATTGCACACAATGACGAGTACATAAATCGAATATTTGAACTCAACCAAAAGATCTCGGAAATTTATCGCAGAAAAACAACAGATTTTGAGAATGAAAATGGCCGAAACTCCTCCGATACGTTGATCTCAAAGATATTGCTGGGTGTGTTCGGCTGTGTACCGGCGTATGACCGCTATTTCAAAAGCGGACTTCGCAGCACAGGCATTGCCTCTGCACAGTTTTCAAAGGGTTCTGTCGCAGGAATGCTGCAGTTTTATGAGCATTATTATGATGATTTTGAAGCTGTACGCCTGAAGATAAGCGAACATGGCGTGGAGTACCCGCCGATGAAAATAATTGATATGTGCTTTTGGCAAATTGGCTTTGACAGCGATACACAAGAGATAAAAACAGAGCAGGAGTGATCGTCATGCCTAAGTCATCGAATCAAAAGTTAAAATTACTATATCTCTATAAAATTTTGAACAAGAGAACAGACGAGAATCACACCATGACAGTACAACAAATGATTGCTGAACTTGCTGCACTTGGAATTAAAGCAGAGCGCAAAACCATCTATGATGACCTCGAAGCCCTTCGGCTGTTCGGGGTTGACTTGGTGTGCAGAAAAAGTAAAACCCATGATTATTATGTGAACGGAAAAACCTTCGAGCTCCCTGAACTGAAACTACTGGTGGATGCGGTTGCGTCCGCTAAGTTTATTACAGAGAAAAAGTCAGGCGAGCTGATTAAAAAGATTGAAACTCTTGCAAGCGAATACGAAGCAAAAGATCTGCGCAGGCAGGTACTGATTTCAGGCCGGGCCAAAACCGAAAATGAAAAAATATATTACAATGTAGATGTTTTGCATCGGGCAATCGCTGATGAAAAGCAAATCTCATTCCGGTATTTTGACATCGGTGTGGACAAGAAGAAACATTACCGTGACGGACACCGAACCGCCTCACCCTATGCCCTGTCATGGGAAAATGAAAAATACTATTTAATTGCGTTTTATGAAAAGTATGATGGTATTTCTCACTTTCGAGTAGAACGCATGGAGGACATTACGATCCTCGAGAGCGTTATCCTCTCGCATCCTGAAGGTTTTAGCCTGAGAGAATATTCGAAAAGAGTGTTTTCCATGTTTGGCGGAGAGGAACATGAGATAACTTTGCGTTTTGACAACAGTTTAGTTGGCGTTGTTTACGATAAGTTTGGTCAAGACGTGGCAATCAAAAGTCCTGGCAAAGATAATTTCAAAATAACTGTAAGGGTAGCAGTCAGCCTGGAATTGTCAAATTTGGTGCAGTCATTAAACTCGTAAAAATAGTTTTGAGGAATGTGGGTACTAATTTATGGTTAGGATAGTGTTGGCTCTTATCTGCCGGAAGGATAGTGCGCTGCTGGAGAGCAACACGAGCAGCCGGTAGAGTTCTGCCAAGGATAGCCAGGGTATCACTTTGATCAACCCTGGTATCTTATTTTCCTATCCTTGGGAGAACCTTAAGCGTAAAACTCGAAAAACTTATTATCCAGCTCTCAGTAAGTTTTTCTGGTAATAGTGTGAGCGTTTCACCAAAGGAGGATAGCCTCCGTTGGTGGTGTAAATACGTTTACGATTGTAATAGATTTCTATAAAGCGAAACACAATGCTTTTGACGGCATTCATACTCATGACTTCGGAATTGATCTTGTAGATGCTTTCCTTTTTTAGTGTGGCAAAAAACGATTCCATCCGAGCATTATCGTAACATTTTCCTGTGCTACTCATACTTTGGATTGCGCCATACTGAGCCAAGGTTTGACGGTAAAGCCCACTGGTATACTGACTACCACGATCACTATGAAAGATCATTCCGTAAGCTTGATACCTTTTAACTCCGGAGGTAAACGCTTCAACACAAAGCCCTGCTCTCATGTGCTCGGCCATTTTTAGTCCTACAATGGTTCCGTCAAAGCAATCCATTACTGCCGCGACATAAAGCTTACCCTCCGATGTTGGAATTTCCGTAATATCTCCAATCCATTTTTGATTCGGTAATGCGGCGGTAAAGTCTTGTTTGATTAGATTGGCACTAGCCTGTGCTGCGAGATCCGCTTTAGTTATTCCTTTAGTATGATGCTTTTTCTTCAGCATGAGATGATGGGTTTTACAGAGCCTTAGAATTAGATAATAACTGCCGGTATAGTTCTGGTAGAGTTGTAAATGTAGATAAATTCTATACGCCCCGTAGTCTGGATTGTTTGCACGTATTTGAAGGATCTTCGCCAAAAGCTCATCATATTTATTAGGCATAGACTGATGCCTTAACCATTTGTAATAGCCGGTTTCACTGACTTGTAACACCTTGCACATTATTTTTATACTGTGCTTGGCTTTCTCCTTAGTCTTGTAAACCCATATCCACTGAAAAAGTTCACGTGCATCTACTTCTTTTGGCTCCCTGCGAAAAAACCTAAAGCTCTTTTTAGGATATCGTTAGCGGCTTCAAGTTCTTTTATTTTCTTCTCCATGGCTCTGACTTCTGCGGTTTTTGGATCGATTCGTTTATTTCCACTCCCTACAAAAGCGATGGATCCATACTGTTTGGTTCGGTTTCTCCATGTGTATAACGTAGTTACTGGGACCCCCAGTTGTTCTGCAGCTGCTCTAATCCCTAATTCATAAGACAATTTGATGGCCTCTTCTTTGAACTCTTTGTCATAGCCTCGCATCTGGATTACCTTCTTTCTTAATGGATATTATTACCAGAATTACGAGTTTTCTGACTATACTAAAATGATACTACTCCA
>NZ_DATLJA010000103.1:0-11833 GCF_035539115.1 Desulfitobacterium sp.
AAAACTCATCAAGTGTTGGGCAATTCCTTGGCCCTGATGTTGTGGACCGACCATCAAGCGATGAATCACCGCGACCTTTGGAGGTGTATAATGCCATTCAAGATCCGCATATTCCGGATCTTGAGATTCATTCAAGACGATACAGCCGATAATTTCTTCTGATCTATTTGAAACTGCAAGAAATAAAGAATGGCTTCTAATATCCTGCAAAAAGACCGCCTTGTTCGGATAAACCTCATCCCATTGGTTAATACCTTGGCTCACCATATGTTCGGAACAGTTTTTACATAAGCTCAAAATCGCATCGATATGTTTTTCCGCAGCTTCAAGAATTTCCATGCTGATTACTCCCTAAGGATGATTTCCTATAACCCCAATGCATATTGATCTTCTCCCATCCGATGGTAGAATGCTCCAACTTTTTAACTAGAATAATTATATATTCTTTTCAATCCATACACTTCCTGCATTGAACCCACATAAAGATAATTTGTTGTTAAGAATGTTTGACTTCTACTCACTTTATGCTATACTAAAGCCAAGCTCGTTGATTGTGGATTTACTAAAAACCTTCTCTATTGCCTAAAGCTCTAGGAAGATGTGAACACTTCCCATTGTAGCGGGTAATAAAAATTTGGGGGTTTTTTTAATGGCTGAAGACAAAATTTTAACATGTAGAGATTGCGGCGCTGAATTTACTTTCTCCGCTTCTGAACAAGATTTCTATGCAGAAAAAGGATTTACGAATGAACCTGGACGTTGCCCAGAGTGCCGCGCTGCTAGAAAAGCTCAAACGAGAAATAATGGCGGCTACAATTCTCGTCCACAACGTGAAATGTTCCCTGCAGTCTGCGCTAACTGTGGAAAAGAAACTACAGTACCTTTCCAACCTTCTGGTGACAAGCCAGTATATTGCCGTGAATGTTACCAACCAAGCACACGTAGCAACTGGTAAAATTCGAACTGAAGCCTTCCTAGGATTTAATTCCTGGGAAGGCTTTTTTATTACTCATATTTGATAATTCCTAACAAATCCTCAGTTCTTTCATTTATAAATTTGTAGGAATCATACACCCCTTGATTGTAGAACTCGAATGATAACTTATCCATTATAAAGTCCAATAATAAACCCGCTGCCAGATCTCCAAGCTCTTCTTCTCTTTCTTTAAGAAAATAGGTTTGAATTGTCCGAACCATATCCTGTCTTTTTTCCTTATTTAATTTAATCTTCTGATCCAAATTACTTCCCTCCGAATTTTCTACTTCACTATAATTATATCGTGAAAGCTGACATACTCCAAAGTATTTGTGAAACACTCCAAAATAAATCAACGAAAATGGGATTTATGAATGTTGAAGGAGTCCTAGTCATCATGTCGAATTTATGGAGAGCAATACCTAAACTTTTTAACCTTAGAGGAGAACCTAATGACCTTGAATAGATCGAACGACAAACTTATCCAAAAATCAGCTCACGTTTTGCAAATCAAAGAGGTTGCGGCGCTCTTGTCCGTCTCCACCGCAACCGTAAGAAATTGGATAAAATCAGGTAGGATCCGGGTTCTCAAGCAAGGCCGCTCCCCACTATTTAATAAACGAGAGATTCTAGATCTTAAAAATGAAATTGAAACCGGTGTTTTTCATCGGTTGAAAAGCAGACGCAATAAACGAGCTATCAAAGGGACATTCATTCCTGCCGAATATGTCAATTCCGAGGAATACGTAGAATTAGCTGAACGGATCCTGCAAGTGGTCAACGAATCTTCATCGGAAATGACTCCCCATCTAATTTTATTCGAAGTCGCCTTAGGTCTATTCGTGAAGCGAGGACGATTCAAAGGTTTACCCCCATTCCCGGATCAAAGTTTGACCGAACTTGCGATTCAAGGTAAGCTTCACCTCGGCAGCTACACTGGCCTTCTCAATCCTCTTTGTGATTTTCGCCAAGAGATTTCTGAAGCTCAATATGAGACTCTCCGGAAGATTCGCCAACTCAAAATTCCGTTTATTCCAGGAGAGGATTTACTCGGCTTGTTGTATATGTCGCTATCTAATCTTGGTCTGCGGAAGAATAACGGGAGTTATTACACCCCCTCAAGTATCGTGGATTCCCTTATGAACAAAAGTCTGGAAGCGTTGTCAGATGTCTCTTTCCCCAAAATAATTGATCCCTGTTGTGGATCAGGGAACTTCCTCATTAAACTCTTTTTAGCAGTCAGGTCTCGTCTTTTAGACAGGGGACTGAGTTTAGAAGAAGCGGAGACGCACCTACTTCAGGATTGTTTAACGGCCTACGATATCGACGAAATGGCCATTACTTTAGCTAAGATTAACCTTAACTTATTGCGAGAAAGCCCTGACAATATGTCAATAACCTACAAAATCGAGTGTCGTAACCCTTTAGCAAACTGTGATCTTAGCTTTGGGCAAACGGATAGTGGCGCTTTTGATTTAGTCATTGGGAATCCACCCTGGGGCTATAGTTTTACGCGCGAAGAAATTGACCTCTTTAAAGATCGGTTTATTACCGCTCAAGCTTCGCTGGAGTCTTTTTGCTTATTTCTTGAGTATGGGCTTAGCCTCTTGAAGCCGAAGGGGATTCTCTCTTATGTTCTTCCCGAATCCTTACTTAACGTCCAACTTCATACTCCGATACGCAAACTCTTGTTAGAGAAAACTCAAATTCTCAATATTCATTTGCTGGGGCAGCAATTTTCCAAGGTATTTACACCGACCCTTACGCTCACCGTGAGAAATTCTGAAACTACCCCAAACCACGAAATCTTGATTGATTGGGAGGATAAAGTTAAATCGATTCCCCAACAGCGCTTCTCTAAAAATGACAGGTATATTTTCAATGTCAAAACATCAAACCACGAAGATCATATTATCGACCACATGGAATCTCTCCCCGGGGTTAAGTTTCTAAAAGGGAATGCCGATTTTGCGCTCGGTATCGTCACTGGCAATAATAAAGAATGGATACTTCCCCAACCGTTACCCGGAGCAGAACCCATCCTCAAAGGAAATGATATATTTAAATATAACTTCTATCCCAGCAAAAATTACATCGTCTTTGAACCCCAGAAATTTCAGCAGGTCGCTCCCGAACAACTTTACCGAGCCCCTGAAAAATTGCTATATCGGTTTATCAATGATAATTTAATCTTTGCTTATGACAACAATCAAACGTTATCACTCAATAGCGCGAATTTAGTAATCCCGAATTTGCCGGGATACTCCATAAAATACATTCTGGCCATGTTTAACTCACGTGCCGCTCAATTCTTCCATACCCTCACCTATTCATCGATCAAAGTCTTGCGTAAGCACATTGAATCCATCCCTATCCCCCCTTGCGACCTGAAGAGACAACAAGAGATCATGGATCGTGTTGACACGCTTCTTAGGACCACGGAAACATCCCTGCGGGCGGACCTCTATGAACAGATTGATGCGCAGGTCATGGAACTCTATGGCTTTAACTCTGAACAGCAAAACGTGATTCAACAAAAATTCGTCAAGGTGAACTTTCTATCGCGCTAATTTCACCCTATTTCCATATCTTCTTCGATATTTAAATGGGGATATAACTTTTTAACACAACTCGGGCAGATATCATGCGTAAATACCGCTTCAGAGTGATCTTCAATATACTTCTCAACCCGGTTCCAGTAGCCCTTATCATCCCGAATTTGTTTACAGGACGCACAAATGGGTATTAAGCCTTGTAACTCGACTACTAAGGAAACATCTTCAATGATTGTGACCGCTAATTTTTGACCCTTATATTCGAAGGGTGAGGAACTGACGAGAACACTCAAAACTTGACCTGACTCAAATTCAGTTTTTTCCTTTGTCCTACGTGTTTCCGTACCTTGGATTGCCTCAAGGGACGTGTTTCTTACAATACATTGATGGCAGTACGGACCAAAGCCACAACCTCTGGGATCATCCTTGTGATGAATACAACCCAACACACTCCCACATCGATGCGAATAGGATTCTTCCTGAGTACAGCCTATAAAATTCCGTGCTGCTTTATTGACTGCATTGACCCTGCACTCGAGATCAAGGACAAAGGTCCAGACTGGGATGGTATCAAATAAGACGCTAATGAAAGACTCTTGTTGTAATAATTGTTGCATGGAATCTTCCCCCTATTCAGTCATGATCGTATATCTCATCATGGGTTTTGCTTTTGACCTTCTTTCAGCGACAACAAATCCAGCTTTTTCAAAAACAGAAGGAATACCTGTCCAGGCAAATGCAGCTGGAATATTATCTCCGTAGGGTACAACTGGGTAACCCTCAATTACCCTAACACCATTCGTTTTACAGTAATTGATGGCACCTTTTAGTAATTCTAGAGATATTCCTTTTCTCCTATACGATTTAGCTAGAAAAAAACAAGTGATCGCCCAAACGGGTTCGTTATCGATTCTTTTCCAGACCCTTGAATTCTCAAGTCTCAGATATACGTCCCGAGGTGCAACTGCACACCATCCAATAGGCTTGTTATCGATATAAGCCAATAGGCCGACTTTTTCTTTCTGCTCAACCAATGTTCGCATGGCCAGTTTATTTTCATTTCCCTTTTGACGCTCAAAATCCGATTTCTTCAACCGCCAGGACATACACCAACACCCACCGCATGCCCCTTTTTCCCCGAATAAAGTCTCGAAATCGTCCCACCGTGTTATATCGAGTGGATAAATTTCTAAGTTCAGTTCTCGATTAGCATAGATCATCATAATCTGCCTCTCTTAATCTTCTAACAGCACTCACACTCTTTTGCTATTTTCATTAAGATCGTGTAATCCTCACCAAATCTACAAATACCCTTGCAGTTTTCCTTCAAGTCCGAAAACAACATATATCTAAGCTTTACACAAGAAAGGTCTTTAAACGAAGGCCTTTTTAGCTGTGCAATGATCTCCTTTTCTCTCGAATCGGGTGCAACTAAGAAGAAGTTATTTTCTCTGTTTTCTAAGGAGGATGCTAGATCAACGAGCCGCAAGATCCCTGAATAAATAGAAGTGGTTTTCTCAATTTCAAAAGCACATTCAATCTGCGCATTTTCACGTCCAACCCAGATCACGTCAATGAGAGAAATGGTTTTGACCACCTCTTGCGGTAAATCCATCTTGGGCAAATCCGGAATAGTAAGGTATTCCAAACTCTTTCCATCGAAAGACTTCGTCCTGTCATTATTCGCCACGAAAACGTCATAACCCAGTTCGCGTCCGATTTCTGTCAATAACAGTTGCATTCGAAGATGTTCGTTTTCCTCATTGATCTCATTTTGAACCTCTTGATGGCGCTTCCTTAAAGCCTTTTGAAGTTTTTCTTTGTCAAATCTCAGTGCCGTTTCCCAGTTTGTGTCTAAAACAATCTTGCCAATACCGACATCGAAAAGGAGTCCAGAAATAGCACCTAAATCTTTAGAAAGCGTGGATTGTAATTCCTGATTTGCTTTAAGTATGGTCTCACGCATCTCTAGGTAATCGGGCCACGAGCCTAACTTCTTCTTTTCGGAAAAAATAGCATTAAACCCTTGGACCATCGCCGTATTAAAGGGTGATATAAGGGTAGGATGAAGGAAATAGAGAATATTAGCCACGGCTGGCCCGAGGCCTTTGATTTTGTAGCCATCGAGTTTAATAATTTCTTTTACTATTTTGTCAGCACTATTTGCCGACAAACATGATTCTAGAAACTGAGCAAAGTACTGTTTGTTCTCTTCATTCTCATAAATATCAGGTATTCGCAGCTTGGGCTTCCAGTAAAACGGATGAGCAGCCCCTCAAATACCTGTTTTTGTTCTGTTATGCAGTTTAACACAAATTCTAAGGGTGAGCCCTTAAAGTCGTTGCCAAAGGACCCGTCTTTAATAGCGGCTATTACGTTAATAACCCCTCGACGAATGGAGCGAAACGCTTTCATCCGCGTCTCATTATCGATAAACCATGTATTATAAACGGATTCAGAATCCTTACGATACTGTTGGACTAGATTAGCCAAATTCTCTGATGACATTAGATTCTCCTCCAATGTTTGTCAGCAAAATCGGATATTGTCCCTCTCCTATTGAGAATTTATATAATGAAATATCTTTTTTTCATTTTCCATTCTATACCTACTTATTCTTTAATATTCATGCAAATTCCTTTTATTTGACTATCCTAAAATGAAAGAGACTAAGTCTACAACCTTCATAAAGGTTATAAACTTAGTCCCCGATTCATTGGTCAACTAAAAAGTTAGTTATACAATTTGTTAATGTACTGCGAGTTAATGTTATTTCTCTAGGCAGTCTTGATACAAGATTGTCTCGCAATCCTATTGACTATGGATGATAATCCAAGCCCTCTGGAGAAATACACCTCTTTATTGCACTTTTTAGCCACTTCTTTAGCATCCCACATGCTGGTATGAGAACAAGCACTCTGAACAATGATTACATAATCAACGTCTTTGATTAATGTCTCCAAATTTCTTTTATTATTCTTCTTTGGTATGCCATCATGAAAATGAATCTCGACCTGGCCAACTCTTTTAAAGATTTTCCCGTATGTATCTTGATTGTGCCCACCTACGATAGCAACCCTCATTTCAACTTACCTCCTTTTATCCTCAAATTTAATGTTATATATAATTACCATACTTCGACGACTACGGTCTTTTCAGCCGGATTTTTTCGTTTTTATCGATCTGGATGACAATTCCGTCCTGTATTATTAACGTAATGGATCCATGTTTCACTGTCTTAATGATGATCAGCAATTCCTCTAACCAGGAAGGTTTGTGTGGCTCTTTATCTGGTTCGTGCATTAAACCTTTTTCTTTAATACTCTACACCTCCAGTCATGTCCATCACATTTGTTATCTAATAGTCTTCCAGTTGATTTAGTTGGTTTTAGGAGTAAAAAAATCCTCTTCATTGAAGAGGATTAATTATTTCAATCTTCCTCTCATCTATCCATGTTTCCATCGCAGGAATTGGCACCGCTGTATTTGAAAAAATACCGGTTGCCGGGCTTCATCGGGCCAGTCCCTCTACCACTCTTGATAAGAAGTAACTCATATTTGGTTGTGAATTTAATTCCAAGTATTCCTATATAATTTAATCAGTATCGATTGAGACTATAGTATTATACAATCGGAGTTTTGTCAATAGCTTTTTCCAATATAACATTAGAAAGCCCATCTCCCCTCTCCCTGCAGAGAAAGATACTTTACTCACGACCTTGGCCGATGTCATTGTGCAAAGCCATTTAGATATTATATATTCAATCGGTATTTCCGAACTTCCAAAAAACTCAGCATATATTTTTTTACGTATACTAAAAAAGTCCGGGTTCGTTCTATCTCGGGGTCGTGAAAGTTCAATGAGAACTATTATTTAATCGTACCGGGTCTACTGGACATGACCACAACTCGATCCCCTAAATAAATCGCTTCATCGATGTCATGCGTGACTAAAATCTTCACTATGCCCTCTGCTGACTTCTGCCACCCCAGCCGCACTCCCGGCGCGGGTTACGAAGTGACTTCGTTAGTGGCAGACCTATCCCGAGTAAGAATATTGTCTTTCTCTCAATGTGCCTACCTCAAATACTCTCTGTAACCTTCGGCAGCAAGGACTTTGTCTTGTCTCGCAAACTCATCCGATTGCTGTTAGCCTCATATGAGATTCTTGTTCCTCAGGTCGAAGATTTGCCGTCGGCCTCCTTCAGATTCCATCTCACGATAGACACCCTTGCCTTGAGCTATGGCTACTACTACCATTCGGGACTTACACCCTAGAGACAACGCCCATGCCGGGCGCACCCCAAAAAAGGGGTTGCCCCATGGGCAGCCCCTTATTGTAATCATCTAATCATCTCAATAAATGCATCTATTCTATTTTGCTGCTGTTCTGGCTGCAGACCCACCAATTCATTCTCTGAAACCAATGTAGGCAATCCCGTCTCACGCTTTACGATATCGCATATAGCTCTTGCTACGGCAGATTGCGTATTGCATCCCCAGTTATACAGGAACAACAGCCCTTGAGCCTTGGATTTTTTAACTTGTTCGATTGTCCATGCTGCTCTCTTTTCTATGCTCTGTTCATATGGATATTCGAGCGTTGCTTTTGCCAGGTTGTAGTATGGATCCCCTTCTTCAGCAACAAGCGTGCTCCCGTGGCTCCAAGAGTTATCTGTTCCTACTACAACAGCGCCGTTTTCCTCAACCCTATAATCATCCAGGTGGATGCAGGAGCCGCAAACAAAAAGCCGTTTAGGGTTATCCACCAAGCCATAGCCTTTTATACCGTTCTTAACTCGTTCCGCTATAGAATCCCGAGCTTCTGTTAGTACATCAAGAGAAGCTTGCGTGTCCGCATGCATTTCAAGCAATCCCATCGTAAACAAGGCACTTCTATCCATCCCGTTTGTCGGCGGCGTCTCTGCCGACCACCAGAGGTCAGCAAGTTCCATCCCAATCCTGCGTCCTTGATTATGCAGTTTGATGGCCGCCTTTAAGTCCTCTTCCGATGTTTCCTTACCTGTAATCTCGTCGAGAGTTTTGACTAATCTTTGTAAATTCTTAACAAAATACTCAATCGCCCACTTCTTCTCAGACTGATGATACATCGGGTAATCCGCAAGAAAAAGCTTGACTTCATCCTTCCGCTTACCGTGCCTGTGGGCCTCAAGGCTGTATGAAATATCAGAACACCTCAGTGCTGAATACGGCGCGACGATATGAATATTCAGATTATCCTCCTGAATATGCTCATAACCAGCAGTATTGCAGGCTTCAAAACTGATGCCTTTATAGGCCCTTTCCTTATCTGTCTTGCGGCCCAATTCCTCTTCTGATACACTTTTCCCGCTTTTTTTACCGCGCGTCCACATATTAACAAGTGCAGGTCTCAATGCAGTCACGCCAGCCGCTGTATACGGATCCACGGACTGCCCACCTTGTATAAAGGCCACCTTCAATCCATTTGCTGTCGCCTTTTCCAGCCTTTCGCTTGAAGTCAGATTTAGATAAGTATTCTTGAGCGCTGCCGGCAACGTTGCATCATCAGAAGCCGTGCTCCCGTAAAACATATTGTCTTCAAAGGCAAACGGGTATTTCTTAGGCGCGATATTTACGAGAAAGTCCCATATTTCTTCAGGTTTAACCACGCTTCCATCGTTAAATGTAATATTATTGCTTTGCAGAAATTGCTCTCTGTATTCTTCAGAATAGCTGATTTTTTTCTTCTTCATAGACTCACCTTCTCATATTGTAAAGTCGTTGTATTTTGTATCATCTCTAAAAATGCCTCTATACGCGTTCTAATGGCTTCAATATCTGAGCCTGCATATTCCGTATGAATTTCAAGAAAAGGTATTTTTCTTTTGGCGAGCACATCTTTTGTTTCCTTGGCTTTAAAGGTATAAGGGTCGCAATAACGAAGCGTGTGATAAATAACCCCTTGTGCATTGAATTCGTCGATTAATTCGAACATTTTTTTAAGTCTTCGATCGGATTGGAGGTCAAGGTAAGGCAATGCACCGTGGGGAGTTCTGTTAAGATAGCCAAGCGCTACTCCTGCTATTGTAGGTTCCTCTATGTTTAGATCAAGATAAGGGATAATGCCCGACCACAAGTCATCTCCGACAATCCTGCCTCCTAATTTTTTGATGATATTGATTAGTTTTCTGTCGCCAGGAGGAATAATACTGCCTGAAATAAATAGTCTTACTTCATTTTCGTCCTCCGTAACAGCCGAATTTTCTTGCAGCGTAATCAATTCGTCAAGGGTTTGCTCTAAAAGAGACAAATATTCCTTCCTGTCAAGAAAATATCCGGCTTGGATAATTTCATATACCTCATCCCAGGTAATAACATTGTTTCTTGATGCCTGATATGCATATATTCTTATAAGCGTTTCTCTTGTTTTATTGTATAAACGGATAGCATCTTCTAATTTACCAGCATCAAGCGTCAATCCCGTTTTTTCTTCAAGCTTGGCTGTAAAATCCTTTGCCTCATTGATAAAGTATTCCTTCGCCTCATCCCAGTAGAAATTGCGGGGAACCCCTAAAACAAAGACGTCTTTTTTGAAATAAAATTCAACGAGTTCGGCCGTCCTGAACGTCTGCAAACATGTTGCATCAAATGCATAGACATCAATGTTCTTAATATAAGGATCTTTGCCTTCATCAATAAGTCCCAAGAGTTCTCGCACATAAACACAATTCCGTGTTGAGATATATCTGGCACCCACTTCTACAAGCTTTTCATCGCCGCCAATTGCTATGCGTATCGGTATGATACCAAGGGCATAAATGATTTCTTCCGGAATATTGTAACCCGACCAGCCTAAAACCTTGACGCCAGACTCTCTGGCTTTTTTTAGTTCATCGGGCCGTTGACTAAGCCGATTTCTGATGATTTGAAGAGTCTCGATCATTATTTTTTTCACTCCTTTGATACAGATCGTAGGCAATCACAGCTGCCCCTATGGCGCCAACCAGTTGCGGATCCTGCTCTGGTTCAACGATTTTGACATTGAGTACATCTTCAAGCGCTTTTCTCATACCTAAATTTTTAGCGACCCCGCCCGAAAAGAAAAGATCACTTTCGATACCAACACGCGCAAACATACCGTTAATTCTATTTGCGATTGCATAATGGATACCGATTATAATATTTTCCGGTTTTTCCCCACGCGCCAAAAGCGAAACTGTCTCTGATTCTGCAAAGACTGTGCAAGTGCTACTTACCGACAGTACTTTTGTCGCTTGCAACGCCAGAGGTCCCAACTCTTCAAGTTTAACTTTAAAGACATTGTCCATGACTTCAAGGAATCGCCCTGTTCCAGCTGCGCATTTATCATTCATAGCGAAATCGGTTACGTTTCCATCCTCATCTAGTCTGATTGCTTTGCAATCCTGACCGCCCATATCGATGATAGTTCTTGTTTGCGGGTGAATAAAGTACGCTCCCCTTGCATGGCAGGTTATCTCCGTAATCGTTTTATTGGCATATGGCGCCAAAATCCTGCCATAACCGGTAGCAACAATGAATTTCAGGTCCTGGCGTTCTAATCCGACACTTTGAAGTGCTATTTCAAGGCCCTTTAAGCCATTTTCCGTACTGTCGAGACCGGTGGGTATGATACTTGATCCTATTATTTTCCCATCAGCGAATATGACTGTTTTGGTCCCGAGGGAGCCAACGTCAACTCCTGCAGTTACAATGATGTTTGACATAGAAAAATCTCCTTCATTATAAATTTTTAATACAGTCCCCTCTTAAAATCTATTTAACAGCATTTTCATAATAACTGTTGTCAACCCAAGTCTTAACATCCACACTGGTTTTGGTTAAACCGTTATTCACAAGAAACGTATTGACATTGGAATAGGTCTGAATCGCCTGATCCGATACGCCCGTTCCAAAGTTCAGGCTCGTTGGATAGAGATAGTCAAACACCTCTCTTGAAAATCCTGATTTCGTCAAAATCGTTTTAGCATCATCCGGATTTTGTTTAGCATAATCGGTTGCCTCTTTAAGCGCTTTGAGAACCCCTACCAGAATATCAGAGTTTGCTTTAGCATAATCACTTTTTACAACAAGTCCATTTGATCCTTTCCATTCCGGATGATCTTTGCAGTCTAAAATAACGGTTCCCTTTTTTTCGAGTACCAATTGGCTGAGGACTCTTTGTTTTCCGCAAGGGCAAAGGACGATGCAAATTGAAAGTATTCGGACACGGCTTATTAAAGTAGCCAGTAAGCTGGTAAAGTCAGGTAGATCCCTATATTTTAAGCTATCTTCCAGTTTC
>NZ_DATLJA010000104.1:0-26131 GCF_035539115.1 Desulfitobacterium sp.
ACCCGGCTTTCGCCGAGCTTTGCGATAAAGAAGACTTGGCCAGCGCCAAAGCGATGGCCTTAGTCGCCTTATCCTGCCGGACTTAACTACTTGCATCGTAGGAAAGCGAAAACCGCTGGTTGCACTTAGAGTTTATCTGCCCAAAACTTATACTTTCTGTTAGTATAAAGAAAACTTGGCTTGCGCCAAGCCTCTAGCGTAGGCGGAAGCCTTAGTTGCACTTATGCTATCTGCCCAAAACTTATACTTTCTGTTAGTATAAAAAAAACTGAAGTTATAAAAGACGGCCATAAATTGATATGGTCGTCTTTCTTTACATTTTGAGCGTGGACTTTATTCCTCACACTCAATGCCTATTGCTAGTACGCCAGATATGGAGCTTTTGCGCTTCTTGGATCAGTTCTTCGCGAAAATCGGGATGGGCAATACTAATGAGTTTTTCTGCCCGTTGCCAGGTGGTTTGTCCTTTGAGGTTCACCATCCCATATTCGGTGACCACATACTGAACCATGGGGCGAGTATCCGTGACAACGGCACCCACTGTCAAAAGCGGATTGATCCGAGAATGTTTTTTCCCCTCGTTATCAGTATAGGTCGATTCCATGCAGATAAAGCTCCGCCCACCCTTCGAATTATAGGCGGCATCCACAAAATCAAGTTGTCCACCCGCTCCGCTGATCATTCTTGGTCCCACGGTTTCAGAACACACCTGGCCGGAGAGATCGATTTCCAAGGCATTATTGATCGAAACCAGGTTATCATTCATGCTGGCAATCGTCCGATCATTGGTATATTCGACCGGATAACCTGCCACTTGGGGGTTATTATCAATAAAGTCGTAAAGTTTCTGAGTCCCACCGGCAAAGGTATAAACCATCCGCCCGCGATCAATTTGTTTTTTCCGTCCGTTAATCCGTCCCGCCTCAAACATCTCGACGTAGCTATCGACAAGCATTTCGGTGTGAACACCCAGATCCTTCAAGTCTGATTGAGCGATAAGTGAGCCTAAGGCATTCGGCATCGTGCCAATCCCGAGCTGAATACAATCCCCATCCCTTAAGTCTTTCATTACGAATTGAGCAATGTTCTGATCCACTTCTTTGGGTTCAAGGGAAGGAATCTGGGGCATACCCGTATGTCCTGCTTCCACGATATAATCGATTTCTGAAAGATGCAATGTATGACCATACCCACCTTGCGCAATCGGCATATCTTCATTGACTTCAACGATAATGACCTTCGCTTTATCGGCAGCCGCTCGATAATGGGAGATCGTCGGGCCGAAGTTAAAATTCCCGTGTTTATCCATTGGACTCACTTGAACCATGAGAATATCAACCCGATGTACATTTTCTAAGAGATAGCGAGAAACTTCCGAATAACGTAGTGGAATATAAAAGGCCCGTCCCATTTCATAATACTTCCGATCGATCGCGCTGAAATGCACACAATCCCAGGTAAAATGCTCCCCTTTGGGGTCTGCTTTAATAATGGCATGCGGACGCATGGAAACTCCTGCTAAGAGTTGGACGTCTTGAAGTTCCGGTGTCCGTCGAGCTAAAGCCGCATCAAGTACTGGCAAGGTGTTGGCTGCATAGGAGTAAACGATCCAGTCGCCGCTTTTGACAACGCTCACCGCTTGCTCGGGAGATACAACCTTGTTTCTATATTTCTCAGTCAATGTAGACATTTTTCTTCTCCCTCACTTCTTTAACCTAATACCACTCCTCTATCCTTTATCTGCACCCTTATCTCTTTTTCCTTAGATATTCTTCAGATATTCTTTCTCTGTTAACGAATCGGATATTTTCCTTTCGCAATCACAGCCTTCGCGATGTCTTGCCGAAGCCCCATCAGATCACTGCTGGGACGGCGGGCAAGTTTGCGCAAGCCAGCAAGGACTGTGCTCAGAGTATCTCCCTTTTCGACAGCGCACAGAACTTCTTTCCCGTATTGTTCCACGCTATTCATCGCCTCAAAGGCTCCCAAGGTCGCGGCGTTTTCCACAAAACGTTTATGCTCCTCAGCAACGTCGAGTTCTTGAACTTTCAGCGCGCGGAGAACTCCACTCTCCATCGCATAGATTTGGAGAACCATCTCCGCCAGGCCTAAGAGCACAAATTGATTATCTTTAAGCGCATTCCCCAGGTTCTGAGCCGCAAGACCCGCAGCCAAAAGAAAGATTTTCTTGGCTTTTTGCGTCATTTGCAGCAGTCCAGCCAGACCTTCTTCTTGTGAGCTTGAACCGCCCGCGAGAAGATCTTTACTTACCGCTTTTGCTGCTGCCAATAGGGGGAGTTCACCTGTCAGCGCGCGCTTTAAAAGCGTTCCCGGAACGAGCAAGCGGTTGATTTCATTAGTCCCTTCAAAGAGGCGGTTGATCCGGGAATCCCGATACATTCTTTCCATCGGATATTCTTGAACAAAGCCATACCCGCCATGGATCTGAACCCCTTCATCCACCGAAAGATCGAGGACTTCCGAAGCGAGGACTTTATTTAAGGAACACTCAATTGCATATTCTTCAAGTGCCTTGCCTGCTGCTTGACGGCAATCTCCGGTTAAATCAAGACCATGGAAACCTTCTTCCATCAGTCCTGCTGTTCGGTAGACGACACTTTCCGCAAGATAGGACTGCGTCGCTACCTTAGCAAATTTCGTCTGGATAGCGCCAAAGCTGTTTAAGGGGGTTCCAAACTGTTTACGCTCACTGGCGTAATTCAGGGATATCTCCAAGGCAAGCTGAGCACTGCCAATCGCTGCCGCGGCAAGCTTGAAACGGCCGACATTGAGGATGTTAAAGGCCACGACATGTCCACGGCCAACTTCCCCCACCACATTTTCAACCGGTACTTTGACATCTTCAAGAATCACTTGACGCGTCGAAGAGCCTTTAATCCCCATCTTTTTCTCTTCCGGTCCCAAGGAGACTCCAGGGTATCCCCGCTCCACAATGAAGTTCGTGAGTTTACCCTCGACTTTGGCATAAACGAGAAAAATATCAGCAAAACCAGCATTGGTAATAAACTGTTTAGTGCCATTTAAAAGATAATGCGTCCCTTCGGGATTTAAGACTGCTGTAGATTTTGCTCCCAGGGCATCGGAGCCGGAACCTGGTTCAGTTAAGCAATAAGCTGCGATCGTGTCCCCATTGGCTAAACCGGGCAAGTATTTCGCCTTCTGTTCAGGGGTTCCAAAATAGACGATCGGTAAGGTCCCGATTCCGGTATGGGCTGCAAAGGCTACGGCAAAGGAAGCGCCCCGAGGGACTTCCTCCCCGACCACGACAGTTGAGAATTTATCCATGCCTGAGCCTCCGAATTCTTCGGGAACTTCCAACCCGAGGAGACCCAATTCTCCGGCTTGATGCAGGAATTCCCGCATCAACCCTTCTTCTTGTACTTCGAGTCGTTCAATCTGCGGGGCAATTTCTTTTTCCACAAAATTATGGGCCATTTTTTTAAGCTGAAGATGGTCTTCATTTAATTGCTCAGGAACAAAAACTTGATCTGGCGTCACTTCCGCAAGCAAAAATCCGCCGCCTTTTAAAGCTAAATCCATAACTTTTTCCCCCTTATCTTAAATAATAGGATTCTAGCACTCTGGGCCACCCTTATAGCAGTTCGTAAATTCCAGCTGCGCCCATGCCTCCACCGATACACATAGTGACCATACCGTATTTGAGGCCACGACGTTTCAACTCATGGAGCAGCGTGGCAGTTAGTTTCGCGCCGGTACAGCCGAGGGGATGACCGAAGGCAATCGCCCCTCCGTTGGGGTTCACTTTGGCCGGGTCGATGCCAAGCGTTTTGATCACAGCTAAACCCTGGGCTGCAAAAGCTTCATTCAGCTCGAAGATATCAATCTGGTCAAGAGTTAGCCCGACTTGTTTTAAAACTTTGGGGATTGCTTTGATTGGACCAATCCCCATGAGCTCCGGCTCGACACCGGCGACTGCGAACCCACGCCATACGGCGAGAGGCTTGAGGTCGAGTTCCTTGACCTTTTGCTCGGACATAAGCAAGGTTACGGCTGCACCGTCACTGGTCTGAGACGAGTTCCCTGCCGTGACCGTTCCACCGTTGAGGAAAGCGGGTTTAAGCTTGGCCAGTGTCTCTAGCGTGGTCTCTGGACGAATTCCTTCGTCCTTCGCGAACCATTGACCACCGGGTAGAAGAACAGGTATAATCTCTTCCTCGAACCGCCCACTGGTTTGGGCTGCATACGCCTTTTGATGACTTGCGAGCGCGAATTCATCCTGTTGTTCCCGAGTCACTTCATATTTGCGAGCCACATTCTCCGCGGTAAGTCCCATCGAAAGGTAGACTTCCGGGGCGTGCTCCATCATATAGGGATTCGGTGCGGGTTTTCCTCCGCCGAGTGGGACCATGGACATGTTCTCGGCGCCACCGCTGAGGATCACCTCCGCTTCCCCCAGACGAATTCGATCGGCCGCAATTGAAATCGCTTGTAAGCCAGAAGAACAGAACCGATTAATCGTCATGCCTGGAACTTCGATCGGCAGCCCTGCTCGTAAAGCCATGACCCGGCCCATATTCATGCCTTGCTCGCCTTCTGGAAAAGCGCAGCCGATGATCACATCATCAATCTCGGCTGGATTTAAGTGGGGTACACCCTTTAAAATATTCTGAATAACATAGGCTCCCAGATCATCTGGGCGCACCTGCGCAAGCGATCCTTTAAGGGCTTTGCCGATAGCCGTCCGTTTACTTGCAACAATAAATGCCTCTCTCATCTTGCTTCACCTCCTAATTCCGTAGTGGTTTATTTTTAGCCAACATGTAACGAATTCGATCCTGGGTCTTCGCCTCGCCCGCTAAGCTTAAAAACCCTTCGCGTTCGAGGTCGAGCAAGTACTGTTCGTCGACGATGCTGCCCGCCGGCTTATCTCCACCGGTCATCACCGAGGCGAGTTTTTGGGCCAGATGTTCATCATATTCGGAAATGTAGCCTCCTTGCTTCATGCCGTAGAGCGCCAGCTCCAGCGTAGCGCGCACGCCCGCCCCCGCCGTTTTCACCTTTTGCGGGGAAAGTGGGCGGAAGTTGCGAGCGAGATCAATCACCCGAGCTTTCGCATCCAGAAGAATATGCTCCCCATTCATACTGTAGCGATCATGATCGCGCAAGAAGCCAAGCTTTCTGGCCATTTCGGCACTGGTCGAGACCTGAGCCAGAGCCACGGTTTCAAAGCGTTTGGCATAGAAGTAATCAGGTGCTACTTGAACCCCCGGCAAGATGCCTTCCATCGCGCGCAGGGCCATTTCCTTCGTCCCGCCGCCTCCAGGGAGAAGACCGACTCCAAGTTCCACGAGTCCCATATAGGTCTCCGCGGAAGCTTGGATGGCATGGGAATGGAGACAAACTTCGGTTCCACCGCCTAGGGTCATCCCATAAGGGGCTGCCACCACCGGCTTCTTGGCGTATTTCAAGGCCATGGTTCCTCTTTGGAATTCTCGAACCGAAAGACTGAGCTCATCCCAATCCTCATCTTCAGCCGCCATTAAAATAAGCATCAGGTTCGCGCCGACACAGAAGTTTTTGCCCTGGCTGCCAATAACAAGGCCGAGATAATTTTTTTCGACTTCGGCCAGGGATTTATGGATCATCTTCAAAATATCCTCGCCCATGGAATTATTGGGAGAGTGAAACTCCAGGCAAGCCACCCCATCCCCAAGGTCGATCAGACTTGCTCCGGAATTTCCGAAGATCAGTTTACCCTGTTGGTGCGCTTGCTTTAAGGAGAAAGCATAGGGGCTAGCTTGGTGGTGAAGATATTCGCCGTTAGAATAATAGAAGTTACTTCCATCTGGGGCTTTTTCGTAAAAACTCGTTTTGCCTTCAGCGAGAAGCTTGGCTACAAGGGGCGGTAGTGTATCCCCTTCAGCCAGGATGCGCTCAGCCGTTGCTTGCACACCCAGGGCATCCCAGGTCTCAAAAGGGCCCAGTTCCCAGTTAAAGCCGAGGCGCATGCCCTCATCAATGGCGGTAATATCTTCAGCTACGTCAGGAGCAACCTTGGCTGCATAGAGCAGAATCCGCTTGAGGACAAGCCAGGAAAACTGGGCGCCAAGATCTTTGCCACTGATCAACGTCTGGATTTTTTCCGCGAGGGTGATTGCCTCTTTTGCCTTATCCAAGGAAGAGAATTTCACCTTTTTCTTAGGAACATAGGTCAGGGTCTTCGGATCCAAAACATAAACTGCTTTGCCTTCCGCAGTTTTAACCTTTTTGTAAAAGCCTTGTTTTGTCTTGTCCCCGAGCCACCCTTGCTCAAGCATGGCCTGAATAAAATCGGGAAGCACGAAGAGCTCCTTTTCCTCAGGTACACCCTCAGCAACGTTCGCAGCAACATGGACGAATGTATCTAGGCCAACCATATCGACAGTGCGCAAAGACGCTGATTTAGGACGCCCCATGACTGGACCTGTCAACGCATCTACTTCGTCAATCGTAAGCTCGTAACGCATCATTTCTTGAAGGGTCACGGCCAGGCCATAAACGCCGATCCGGTTAGCGATGAAATTCGGCGTATCTTTGGCCAGAACGACGCCTTTGCCTAAGACTCGCTCCCCAAAATCAGCCATGAATTTTAAAATCTCCGGATCCGTATTCGGGCCAGGAATGATTTCTAAGAGCTTCATGTAGCGGGGCGGGTTAAAAAAGTGAGTTCCTAAGAAAAAACGAGTGAACTCCTGCGGCAGCCCCTCCACCATCGCCTGTAAGGAAACTCCGGAAGTATTGGAGCTGACAATTGTTCCTGGGCGAATCTGCTTCGCGATTTTCTTAAATATGTCGACTTTTACGTCAAGTCGTTCCACCACGACCTCAATCACCCAATCCACTTCCTGTAGACGCCCAAGATCATCGGCGAAGTTCCCCACCTCGATGAGTTCCGCAAACTCAGGGACAAAAAGTGGAGCCGGGTTCATTTTTAGGAGTTTCGCTTTATTGGACTGAGAAATACGGTTTCGCACTTTGCGGCTCTCCAGCGTGAGGCCTGCAGCCTCTTCTTCCGGGAGCAAGGCAGAGGGTAGAATATCCAGCAGTAGACTGGGAATCCCGGCATTCGCTAAATGTGCGGCTATCGTGCTGCCCATTACACCTGAGCCAAGGACAGCCACTTTATTGATTCGCATTCTTCATCCTCCTCTCTCATCTCAAACTCGTTTCAAGTAGCTAGTAGCTAATACCTAGCAGTATCTAATTTGACTATTCTGAATTTTAGAAATATTTTACTCCCTTTACTCTCTCCTTTCGTTAAACACTAGGTAAATCCAATAAGATGATTGACCACTCAGTCAGATGGTCCAGGTCGGCGTCTCCTTGTCCTGAACCAAGTGCGCTACGCCATAAATCCAGATATGCCATTTCTCCTTATGTTACTTTTCCGGTAAGCGTAAAGCCCCAGCAAATAAATCGAGAATAATATCAACATCGTTATGCAGGGCTCGCACGTTCCGGGCAAGAAGCCAATCGGTCGTGGCTTCATCGACGGTGCCAAAAATCATTTGGCGAGCTACCTTGACATTAACCGGAGCGATCTCCTCCGATTCGATCCCCTTTTGAATCACCTCCTCAATCAATCGAAAATAATCACGTAGAGGCCCACTAATTGCCGCCCTTAACGTTGAATTGGGCTGTCGCAATTCGAATTGGGTAACCATAGCTAAAGATCGGTCATTCTCCATGTACGAAAAATGTGTTTGAATGATCGTTCGGAGGCGCATTCTTGTCGTTTGGCACGATTCCAGTTCCGTACGGATCCGGTCAATAAAATTTCCCATGCGCACTTCAAAAAGCCGGATTAAAATTTCTTCTTTATTTTTAAAATAAAGATAGATAGTACCATCCGCGACTCCAGCTAAGCGAGCAATTTTAGACACTTGGCATTGGGAGTATCCCAATTCGGCAAAGGCCTCAGTCGCAGCATCTAAGATTCTCTCGAATTTATCTTCACGTAAAGCAGCCATGTTTAACCCATCACCTTTTCTACTTTTCTACTTTTCTTGCATAACCCCAAATATATAAATTCCACGAGACTTTCTTTCGTTTATCATGAATGAATAGTCGTTCATTTTCTTTATCTTATCATTCTTTTATCTAAAAATAAACCTGCTTTTCGTAAATATTTGTTATTTACTCTATATTCCGATTTTTCAAATTACGATGTTCCCATCATTCTCTTTTCATGATATGCTGAGTAAAAATGAATGATGATTCAGTGATTTCTAATTATTTTTGAGAGGAGTTAAAAAGCATGAGTTATGAAAATTTTATTCTCGAGCGCAAAGGTCAGATCGCTCTTGTCACCTTAAACCGTCCGGAAAAGGGTAACTCTTGGACGCAAGAGACTTATTTGGAGATGGAGCAGCTTCAGACCGAACTGCACAAGGACGATGGGATTCGCGCGATTATTTTTACAGGAGCCGGAAATAAGTTCTTCTGTGCGGGTGCAGATCTAATGCTTCTTTCCGAGCTAAACTCACATTGGATCTCACTTGAACTCGCTCATTTTCAAGCCATTAATACTCGCTGGGATCGCCACCTTAAGCCTATTATCATGGCGATTAACGGAATTACAGTCGGCAGCGGCTTAGAGCTTGCCTTAAGTGGCGATATCCGGATCGCTTCAAGTGAAGCCACCTTTTCAATTAACGAAGTGCGCTTAGGCCTCAGCCCAGATATGGGTGGAACTCAGCGTTTAACCCGAGTAGTTGGTCCGAGTCAGGCGAAGCGACTCATTCTCACCGCAGAAACCATTGATGCCCAGGAAGCAGCCCGAATCGGACTTGTCGACCGTGTCGTCCCTGCGGAGGATCTGATCCCCGAAGCGTTAAAGATGGCCGAACGAATTACCCAAATGCCCCCACTTGCCGTCCGCCTAGCTAAAAAGGCTATCAACCTTGCTGTTGACACCCCACTTGAGGCAGGTCTGATGTTCGAAGAAATCGCTTCTACCTTCTGTATAGGAACTAACGACAAAAAAGAAGCCGTTCAATCCATCCTGGACAAACGGCCGGCGGAGTTCTATGGGAGATAGAGCAAATAAGGATTAGCTTAAGGATTAACAGTTAATCATTTAGGCTCTGACTTCTTTCTGCTTGACGTCCAGAAATCATGGTCTTGATGATGAGATAGCCGATGCCAGTATCTATAAAGACATCCCCTAAACTAAAGAGCTGTTTCGTTAGTCCCGGGATCTCCGCGTAGAAGCGGTCCGCCAAAAATTTGAGCTTGGTGCCCTCTGTAAGAAGCCCATGCGTTCCCGTTCCTTTGAGTAAAGCCTGTTGACTTGCTTCCGGTAATATTGCCGGATCTACCGGCATGAGCCCTCCATTCAATCCGATTACTAAGGCATTTAAGGCAACACCTGCTGCAAAAATGGGAATCCCCGGCAAGGCCCGATTTAGCCAGGCAAACCCAAGGAGAAAGAGATAGGAAATGGTATGTAACATGGGCATAACTTCATTGGGTTCCTGCCAAAAATGGTGCTGCGTTGCCTGAAAGGCAATAGCTTGAAGTATAACGGCTAAGATCAAAAGAATTTGACCCTTAAGTTTTAATTGCATTAAATTTTTCAACTTTCCACCAGCTAATAAACCGATCAAAAGCGCCAAAATTAAGGATTCAATGAGCATTATCCACCTCTTTAAATCCCTGCTCTATGTCCCGGCGTACAATCTTGCAGAAAATATCAACCAATTGGGCATCAAGTTGAGTTCCTGCTACGCTTTCCAGTTCGATTAGGGCTGCACTAGTTGACTTCCCTTGGCGATAACTCCGAACTGATGTCATCGCATCATAGCTATCAGCAACAGCAATAATCCGGGATTCCAAGGGGATATCCTCCCCGATTAGTCCATCGGGATATCCTTTTCCATCGATGCGCTCATGATGATGTCTCACAACTTGACTCACATCAAACAGGAAGTCGATACTTTGAATAATATTTTGGCCAATCGACGGATGATTACGAATCATCTCCCATTCGGATTCTGTTAAAGGGCCCTGCTTATTTAACACGGTCTCGCTGACCCCGATTTTACCGACATCATGCAAAACACCAGCGTATTTAATAAACTCGACCCGTTCCTCAGACAACTTTAACTCCTCGGCCAGCTTTACTGAGAACTCTGCAACCCGGCTAGAGTGTCCGCTCGTATAGGAGTCCTTAGCTTCAAGAGCCTGAACGAGGGCCTCGACAGTATTCAGATAGTTTTTCCGCATTTGAATATAGAGTTGAAAAGATTGACGTGCTATTAAAAGGGGCACAAAGAGCAGGATAATTCCAATTGTGCCATAGTTTGTATAGATCGCAGCCATAATTATTCCTAAAGGTGCCAAGGCAAGAAAGTTCGGGACAGACCAACGAATGTTTCCAACCCAGTAGGCCCAAGGAGATTTTTTATTGAGCTGAGCCAGCGCAATCGAGACAATGGTCATATTTGTAAGCATAAAACTAATGGCGCCAAGAATATCGTAGCTAATTGCCTTGAAATTAAATTGGAAACCTGACACCCCAGCTAAAAGTATGACTTCCTTTGCAATAAACATCGATAAAACGAATTGTGCCGAATTAAAAATTCTTTTCCAGAGGGGGTCTTTACCCAAAAGTAAAAGAGGGCCAACCGCTGCGATAAGTAGTGAAATACTTATTGGGAACAAAATAACTGCAGCGATCAAAATGGCATAGGTGACAGTTACAAAGCCACCTTTAGGTAAGGCTACCGGTAGTGACTCACTGCAAATAGCTAAGATACAAAAAACGAATAGGCTAAGGGCTAACCGAAGATCTAACTGAATCTGTAATAGGCTATAAGAAATCACAAATAGTGCTAATAAGATAGTTATAAAAGAAGTCTTTTTAAATTTTCTTGGCAGATTTAGCATTATTCTAGCCCCTTTAGATTAATGACCGGCATTTAAAGAATTAAATTCTATAGCAAGCGCCACCAGCGAGAACAAGAGTAGCTAAAACAGTCATTGCTTTAAACAATTTACTCATTTACGGTAAACCCCCTTTAATTCTGTAAATTAAAACAAGAATTAGGTTATCCGCTTCGCTGTTCTTTTTCGCTTCGCTCGTTTGAAAAAAAGGCGCTTAAAATTCAATTATTTCTTTATAGCCGGCCAAAACTTACAAATTTATATTTAAAAGATTAATTTGGCTCTTAGCAGAACCACAATTTCCGATTTACGGCATCTAGTGTCGCCCTTACAACCGCTTCTCGCTCATCACTTTTGATGATGGCACACCCTACTAAAGTCTGCTCACCATTAGGAGTAATCAGAGTAATGGCGGATTGAACAACCTTGTGTTTACCCAAGGAATTGATATTAACATCTTCGGCCACGAGAATCAGTTTTTCCATGGTTATTAAAGTCAGGGCTTGGATTGTCGCCTCAGCAAATAGCCGAAGTTTATTATAAGAAGAAGAACGTCCTTGGGCAATTCCCTCGAGGATTTTTTCTCCTACCGAGAGCTCCACTTTAACCTCAGCCGTTACCTGCACTGTCCGGATTGTTACCGAAACCAGTTTTGGCCTGATCGTCTCTTGAAAGGGTATGGTTGTTTCATCTTCTTCATCAATCTGAACCACGCTCACCTTTTTATGGTCGATCTCAGCTTCAAACTGGGTAGCCAACAGGGATTCGACGTCTCGGACAATCTGTTTAGGGTTACGATTTGAGTTGGCAAGAACATGAATTTCTTCAATCTCACCTTCAGCACTTGCTTTAATACGAGCACCCAATACAGAACGAATCTGTTTGATGGCTTGCTCATAGGCAGCCCAAGACTTTTCTTCTGACATAACATCCTCCAGATAGATTAAATTACTTACCAGATTTATCTAGTTCGACAAAGATAATGAAGTTCCTTCCATTTTAGCATATATTCTTGGTAATCGATGAATAATTTACCTTTCAATTAAGGCTATCATAACACTAAATCCTTCTCTTCAAGGATGCGTTGCGCCAAAAGCCAGAGGATTATTGCTCCACCTGTTAGTCCTAAAATCTGCCGACCTGGATCAATTCTGTCTTCGAGTACTTCTTGAGGTTGAAAGCATTGGAAAAGAGATAGTTTTCTCACCCAGGATAGTTTTTCACTCAATCCCCCAATGATATCTAGTCCATAGAAGGCAAGGGTCAAGCCTGCAGCATATGCAAGGGCTCTCTCCTTCTCAGGAAACCAGGCCGAAAAAAGGAAACTATACATACTTATTACCGAAAAAAAGGCAAACCCCAGAAGCGACATTCGACAATATCGCCAGTGCTCAATTTTGATTTTGAACCGAGCTGTCCCGGAAAAGAGCCCAAGCAGGGTCGCACCCATTAGAACTCCATTGGCAGAGGTAAGAACTCCCGCTTGCGTGGCTAAAAGCGCACTTCGTGATATGGGCGTCGCGAGAGGTATGGCCAAAGTTCCATCCTCAATACTTCCTGCAAGCAATGATGTCGCCGTATTTACGCCGTACAAAGCTAAGAGGAGAGTCCATATGCGTGCAAAAAACTGAGCGGAAATAAACGCTTCAAATGTATCCACCGGAGCTTGATCGGATACTCCAAAAACCGTCTTCACGGCTGAAGGAATAGATTCGGCAATCTCTGTTACTGCAGGGTTTTTACTCACTATGGGATAAACCCAAGTTAGGAGCCATTCATACGCCATGATTCCCGAGGAAATCTTGAGTATTTCACCTCGGTGTTGCCGAAACAACACGCGAAAAAATGATTGGTTCAGAAAGATCCCTTCTTTACTTAGCGATAATACTGCATAAAGGCGTCCTCTAATTCGAGAGAACACTGAGCAAAGCGTTTCACTTGAACCTTAGCTAGGACTTGAAAAAGCTGCCCCATGTCCTTTGCCACTCGAATGCGATAAAAACCAACATCCACTTTCGTCCATTCCAATTCACTTTCTTCTATAGTCTCTGCGTCTTCAGTACTCTTTACTTCGATTTCAAAGGTCCGATATTCCATCTGTTGCAGTTCATGAATGCTCTGGATCGAGAGTAGCTGACCCTCACGGATAATTCCGACCCTTTCACAGGTCCGTTCTATTTCTTGAAACTGGTGGGACGACATGAAAATTGTCGTCCCTTTTTTCTTTTCTTCTAAGATCAGCTCCATAAAAACTTTTTGCATTAAGGGGTCAAGTCCCGACGTTGGTTCGTCCATGATCAGCACCTCAGCATCGAGCATCAGGGCAGATATAAGCCCAAGTTTTTGCTTCATTCCTTTCGACATCTTGCGGATCGTCTTGCGACACTCTAAATCCAGAACTTGAATTAAACGTTTCCGTTTCTGTTTGATCCCCCATCGTTCTCCGTGCATTCCTGCAATCAGTTCTAGAAACTCGAGTCCTGTCAGGTTTTCCATAAAATGCAGTTCCCCAGGAAGATAACCTACTCTTCTTTTGACACTTTCCCGGTCGCGCCAGCAATCTTGTCCGTGTATCAGTGCGCTCCCTTGATCGGGTTTCATGAAACCCATAAGAAGCCGGATCGTTGTCGTCTTCCCTGCCCCATTCGGACCTAGAAATCCAAAAGCCGTTCCAGCCTCCACTTGAAAAGAAAGCCCGTGAATTCCGCGGCCCTTGGGATAAACTTTGGTGAGTTGTTGAACCTCGATCATGTTTCTTCCTGCTTTCCCTCGATAGAATCACAGCCACTGTGGAAAACAGTGGCTGTGATTTCTGCCAACCAGTTTAACCTTTGCGTCGCGCCATGAAGCGGCTGATTAAGCCTTTAATTCCTCCACCTTTACCTGAAACCTGTGGTACTTGCTGCTGATTAGCTTGAGGAGAGAAGCCCTGAGTAGGAGCGGGATAGCCTTGCTGAGTGTAGCCTTGTTGCAGCAATCCTTGCGATGGGTATCCTTGTTGTGGATATCCCTGCTGCGGAAATCCCTGCTGTGGATACCCCTGCTGGGGATACCCTTGCTGGGGATACCCTTGCTGGGGATACCCTTGCTGGGGATACCCTTGCTGCGAGAATTCCTGTCCCCTGATCCCCGGTGATTGCGGGACTCCCCCAGCGGAACCTCCTCCCAGGCCTTTCATTAGGAAATTGATTCCTGGAGGCATTGGAAATCCTGCCTGAGACAGGTAGGGCATAACCTGTTGTAAGCCCCGTAAAAACGTCTTACCTGTGTTCACCCAATCGGGCTGCCCAAAGGACTTCTGATTCTGTGGATTAGGAGGTGGATTACCGAATCTAAAATTGCCGAGTGGCATAATGTCTCCTCCTCTTTTATGGTATTAAATGGTATGTTATAGAATATTCTTCCTTTCGTGCTTTGGCTACCTCTATTTTTGTTCTTTAGTTTCCTTACGGTCACTCAATATTTTTTACATATTATGGCACAGATGCTTTCTTCAGGTCATAAGTTATATTAACCCTGGTAAGCCAGATTATGGAAGGAGGCAAACGTTATGGCATTCGGAGGTGCAGCCGGTGCATGTGGCCCTGGATTTGGAGCTGGTATTGGGATTGTTGTAGTTATCATCCTTCTGCTCATCGCATTAGGCATCGTTTTCTAAGAAATGTAAGAACGCGTTTCGTGTCTTTTAGAATTCCTGATTGACTAATAACGGAGGTGAAAAAGGATGTACGGATTAGGCGGATATGGATATGGTGGTGGCTGTGGCTGTCCAGCTCCAGTTGGCGTTGGCATGGGTGCCGGAGTTGGTGTTGGTGCCGGAATTGTTGCAATTGCGATTTTGATCTTAATTGCGTTAGCTGTTATCTTCTAAATCAAAAATAAGATTCCCGGGCTTAGGCCCGGGAATTTCTCTATTACACTTATATTTTTCTTGCACGTAAAAAGCCCCAATCTAAGCACTCTCTCCGCTTCAAGATTGAGACTAAAAATGAGATTGACTAAGATGAGAATTAGATTAAGGCTCTCGCAAGAACTTAAGATCGCCGAGAGAGTGCAGATTGGAACTAATATTTTATATGCATTCGACGACAAGGATGTGAGTTACTCCTTCTTTCTTACGACTACTTCATAAGAAACCTAATTGCTTGCAAAGCATATTTAAAGGAGGGATAGCGAACCGGCAAATCAAATCTTGTGGTCTGGTGTAAGACACTCTTCTGATGAGAAAAGGCCTCAAAACTGTTTCTTCCATGATAGGCTCCAATTCCACTATTCCCCACCCCGCCGAAGGGAAGGTAGGGTGTGACGATGTGTATAACCGTATCATTAATACACCCTCCGCCGAACGATATCCCTTGCAGGATCTGATTTTGTAAGTCTTTGTTTTCTGAGAAAAAATAGAGGGCCAGGGGTTTTTCGTGTTCATTAACGATTTTAATGACTTCTGCTAACTCTTCATATTCCACGACGGGAAGAATCGGCCCAAAAATCTCATCTTGCAGCACAGGGTGTTGCCACTCTACCTGGTCGATGATTGTAGGCTCGATCCACAACCGTTTTTCGTCATAACCTCCACCCACTAGAATATGAGATTTATCCAGATAAGCTATAAGCCTCTGAAAATGTTTATCATTAACGATGACCGTTAAATCTTTATTTTGCGCCATAGCTTGACTGTTTTGACCATAAAAACTTTGGATATAGCATTTCATCCGCTCGATCAATTCTTCTTTTACCTCTTTATGAACCAAGAGGTAATCTGGGGCAATACACGTTTGGCCCGCATTTAAAAATTTACCCCAGACAATACGTTTTGCGGCCAAATCCAGTTTTGCATCCTTATGCACGATACAGGGACTTTTTCCCCCAAGCTCCAGGGTAACTGGAGTTAAATATTTCGCAGCTGATTGCATCACGATTTTCCCGACTGCGACACTCCCTGTGAAAAAGATCTTATCAAACTTAAGATTTAAGAGTTCTGTGCTGGTTTCCACTCCCCCCTCGATAACCGCTAGATAATCGCTGGAAAAATAGGTATTAAGCATCTCCGTTAGGACCTGAGAAACATGAGGGCTTAGCTCAGAGGGTTTAATGATGGCACAGTTTCCCGCTGCTATCGCCCCCAGGAGCGGAGCAATAGTCAACTGGAAGGGATAATTCCAAGGTGAGATAATTAGCGCAACACCGTAGGGTTCAGGGTAAACATAACTTTGCGAGCCGATATGCGTGAGCGGGGTTTTTACCCGCTTTTTTTTCATCCACGAATTGAGATGCTTGACAATATAATTGATTTCTTCATAGACAATCCCAATCTCCGTCGAATACGCGTCAAGTTCTGATTTATTCAAATCGTACTGGAGGGCCTGCATCAGCGCTGGTTCAAAACATTTAATAACCTGTTTAAGTTTTTTCAGCTGTTCCACACGAAAGTTTACATCTTTGGTGACCCCTGTAGCAAAAAATGCTCTTTTCTTGATCAGAATTTCCTCAAATTGACTCATTACGCTCATCCTTTGTTTAATATTACAAATTAATACATAAATCTTTGTAACTTCTTCCAATTGGCAAATTATTCTTGACCATGTAAAATAGTAAGTAATAAACTAAAGGGGCATCACCAATGGAACTACTGCAAATCACAATCGAAAAAGTACGCCTGTCCTTATACGAAACTGCGAAAGGGAAAGCCCTCACAGATCCGGAAGTTATTCGCATGAGCCAGCTCTTAGATAGCTTACTTAATGAATATCGCCGAGCTGTGATGATGTCATAAAGTTGCCCCAGTATAAGGCATAATACATATACATCACCTCAGGAAATTATAGCACCCTCTTATATTGGAAACAACGAACAGTCCCTTGGTTCTTAGTAACCAAGGGACTTCCTTATTCATACCCTTTCTTCTGTTTTTTTCTACCGTCGAACGAGGGACCTGCCCCCCGTTTCAAGGCGTAGAAAAAACGTGTTTTTGTGGATCTAGGGTCATTTTGTCGATATGACGAACCCAAAGCGCATTGATCACAAGGAGAGCTGCCGTAAAAAGAAAGACATAACGGATGCCGTAATACGCCGCAATTTGTCCACCCAAAAGTGGTCCGGTAACATTTCCCAGATACTGTGCAGATTGATTGTAACCAAAAATCCGACCAGATACAGAACCGGGAACACTTTTGCGAATCAGCGTGTTCACGGCTGGGAGCATTCCTGCCATAGCAATTCCTAGAATGAAGCGTAATCCCATGAGTTGCCAGGGAGTCTGAACATAGGCTTGGGGAACAAAAACTAAGGCCGCTAAAAGCAGCGAAAAAAATAAGACTTTGCTTGGTCCTTTTTGATCAGAAATCCTTCCGAGCCGGGAAGCGCTGAAGATATTCGCCAGTCCCGGAATAGAGACGACAAAACCCGCAATTAGCGCTAGATGGGTCACATCCTGGACGAGTTGTTTGACGTAGACGGTCACGATCGGTTCGATTGTTAGGATGGCCACTTGAATCATCATCGTCGTTAAAAACATCGCCATGACCGCTTTCGGGTTTTCGATCTTACTCCAGACCTCTTTGAAACCAAGCTCTAACTTTTGCTCAGGGCGAAAGTCTTCCTTGATCAGTAGATAGGTAACTAGGAAGGCTAATATAAGGAAACCACCCGTTACAAAAAATACATGACGTAAACCAATGACTTCGGATAACCAACCGCCAATCAGCGGGCCCAGTAAATTTCCGCTCACTTGCCCTGTTGAGAGAGTACCTAAAGCCCAGCCTGAATGTTCATAAGGAGTTTGGGTCGCAACCAATGTCGTTGCAGCTGAGATATACCCAGAAACTAACCCCATGAGAAGACGTAAACCAACCAGTTGATACACATTTTGGGCAAAGCCCATAAGTATCATAATGACCGCCATCCCAATGCTCGCCCGTAAAAGCATTAATTTTCGTCCATGCCGATCGGCAAGTTTTCCCCAAAGAGGAGAAAATATAGCGGCCGTAATGAAGGTCGCACCAAAAGCGAGTCCTGACCATTGCTCCACAGCTGCAACATTGTGAACACCCAGCATTTCAATATAAAGCGGTAAAAACGGCAAGACTAGGCTCAATCCTGCTCCGGTAGCAAAGGATCCGAACCAGCAAACCCATAAGTTACGTTTCCAAAGTGGCATTGTGGACATCCTTTCTCGAATCGAAGAAAACTATAATTATATATATTACCACAAAAAGGACGCCTCGCCATAGAAATTGCATTTCTATGGTGAGGCGTCCTTCATTACTTAGTTACCTGAGAACTTACCTAACCCTTTGTTTGGCCTGAGTGAAACGAGTGACCTGTCCCCTCGTTTCAGGCTTCCAGGAACATTTTCAGGTCGTCTTCAACATTGGTGGTTCCACCGATACCGAAGTTCTTAACGAGCACATTGACTACATTAGGAGAAAGGAAGCCCGGTAAGGTCGGTCCAAGGTGAATGTTTTTCACACCGAGGTGGAGAAGTGCTAAGAGAACGATAACTGCCTTTTGCTCATACCAGGCGATGTTATAAGAGATTGGAAGTTTGTTAATATCGTCCAAACCAAAGATCTCTTTGAGTTTAAGGGCTGTCACGGCTAGGGAGTAGGAGTCATTACATTGACCAGCATCGAGGACTCTCGGAATTCCGCCGATATCACCGAGGTCTAGTTTGTTGTATTTGTATTTTGCGCAACCAGCCGTCAAAATCACTGTGTCCTTCGGAAGAGCTTTGGCAAAATCGGTGTAATATTCACGGCTCTTCATACGACCATCGCAACCGGCCATGACGAAGAAGTGTTTAATAGCTCCGCTCTTTACGGCGTCAACGATTTGATCAGCAACAGCAAAGATTTGGTCATGAGCAAAGCCGCCCACGATTTCCCCTGTTTCGATTTCGGTTGGAGCTGGGCATTTTTTAGCGAGTTCAATAAGGGCAGAGAAGTCCTTTGCTTTGCCCTCTTCACGCGCGGGGATGTGTTGTATTCCTTCAAAGCCAACAACACCTGTCGTAAAGAGACGGTCTTTATAGGAATCTTTGGGGGGAACTAAGCAGTTCGTGGTCAAAAGAATCGGTCCGTTAAAGGAATCGAATTCTTTGTCTTGTTTCCACCAAGCATTCCCATAGTTGCCGACGAAATGAGAATATTTCTTAAAGGCAGGATAGTAATGGGCTGGCAGCATTTCGCCATGAGTATAGACATCTACACCCGTTCCTTCGGTTTGTTTCAAGAGTTCTTCAAGGTCTTTAAGGTCGTGACCACTGATCAAGATAGCTGGATTTTTACGGACACCGATGTTTACCTTGGTTACTTCAGGACTACCATAAGTCGTGGTATTTGCTTTATCGAGCAGGGCCATGACATCAACGCCATATTTCCCAGCTTCAAGAACTAAAGCAACGAGTTCATCTACGGATAGGTTGTCATTCGTGACAGCTGCGAGCCCCTTGGCCATAAACCCAAAAATGCTGGGGTCATTATAACCTAAGGTCAAAGCATGCTCAGCATAAGCTGCCATTCCTTTGATTCCGTAAGTCAGAAGTTCCCGTAAGGAACGAATATCTTCGTTTTCTGTGGCCAGAACGCCAACTTGAGCGGCCTTTTGCTCGAAGGCCTCGACCGAATCTGCTGTCCAAGTTGCTGAATCATGAAGCTGAGCAGGAATCACGCCACCCGCTTTAATAATTTCTTGTTTCATCTCTTCGCGAAGTTTCAGACCCTCGCGCACCCATTCCACGAAACGCGTTTTATCAAAGTTAGCATTTGTGATGGTTGCGAATAAGCTTTCCATGATGAACTTATCAATATCTTGCCGAACAATTCCCAGTTCACGAGCTTGAACCGCATAAATGGAGATCCCTTTTAGAACATAGATTAAAAGATCTTGCATGTTAGCAACATTTTCTGTTTTTCCGCATACACCTCTTACGGTACAACCGGATCCTTTAGATGTTTCTTGGCACTGATAGCAGAACATCGTTTGTCAACTCCTTTTTATTCTTCGTTTTATTTATTCCCTGACGCTTTGCGCCTTAACGTCCGGCGCCTTGTGTTGTTCGGTATGTCTATATCTTAGCAGAACGATCGTCGTCATTCTGTGATTTCGGTCACGACATTAATCGAATAAAAATCACATAAGAAAAAAGACGACTTTCGTCGCCTAATTGTAATGAACGTCTAACGTCAATTCTTCGCCGTCATTATGATAAATGATCTTTTCGATAATCCTTTGAAGTCCTTTGTTGATTTTTTCGATATGTTCGGCGCTTCCGTCGTTGTTTCGAATTGCTTCGACGACGGCGTCGATCGCTTTGATTCGTTCGGCGGCAGTCGTGTTCTTGTTCGCGCGTTCGTACAATTCCGCTAACTGTCTTTCAACCCCTGCGCGTTTTTCTAAGCGCCTCGCCTTTCGTTCGTTATATACCGCCCTTTCAATATCTCCGAATTCGTACAACTCTAAAAGGCGTTCGGCGGCTTTATCCATCTTGGCAAGGTCGGCCTGAATCTTTTTGATCTTGGTGTCGATCTTCTCCTTATCGTCCGGCGTATCTTTTACCGGGTTCAATAAGGTCGCCTTATGCTTTTCTAGTTGGTTCGCGATCGCTTCGGTCACAACGGCAACGGCGACGCCTTTGTCCGTATTCGCGCAACGGTTCCCCACGGCGTCAACGGTCGCGCATTTTCTTATCCATACGCCGCGCGGGGTCTTTGCGAAGTGTAGCGCCCCGCCGCATACGGGACATATAAGAAGACCGCTTAAAGCGTGTTTTCCGTGTTGGGCGCGTCCGTTGATTCGCTTCCGGGCGTCGAAGTTGTTCAATATTTCGTTGTGCTTTGCTTCGTCAATGATCGCCGGGTGCGAGTTGGAAACGACAATCCATTCGTCGCGCGGCTTATCCTTTTTGATCTTACGGTCGATATACTTCGCTTTGCCGAAGGTCGCCGTCCCGGTGTAAACGTCGTCAACTAACATTCGACGGACAACCGTGTCGTTCCATTCGCCGCCCTTTGGACTTGGAACGTTTTCGACGTTCAATGTATAAAGGATTGTGCGCGGCGTCATACCGCTAAGAAACATTTCAACGATTCGACGATAAACTTCGGCTTGTGGTTCGTTAATTTCAAGGAACCCGGTCGAATGGTTCCGGGAATATCCGAAGGGAACGGTTCCAATCCATTTCCCGGCAAGCGCGGCGCGAACCTTTCCGGCGCGGTTTCTTCGCCCTATTTGGCGCAATTCCCACGCCCCGAAGAAGGTCATAAACGAAGTCTTGTCGACGTCGCCGTCGTTGTTTAGATCGATAATCTCAAACGGGTTCAACTGAATAACTACGGTTTCGCTATCCCGTAAGGTCTTCGTAAGACGGGCGCCGTCTGCTTCGTTACGGGTCAACCTATCCCAATTTATGACGACTAGGGCGTCGTATACTTCCAAGGCGGTCAAGTTAAGCATACGATTGAATTCCGCCCGGTTGTCGGACTTTCCGCCGCTTACGACTTCTTCAAAAATGGTATGTTCTAATTTATTTTCCTTTGCGAAGTTTACTAATTCCGTTCGGTGCTTCGCAAGTGTTTCCTTCTCGTCAAGGTCGCCCGTCAAGCGCGACTTGCGAATATAAATACCAACGTGTTTAATTCCCTTTAAATATGCGGCTTTATCGAGTACGTTTGACATTATAATCAATTCCTTTCGGTTATGTGTGTTTCGTTGCCCCTTTGTCAAAGTGTCGTTTGACAATATCTATTTTATGTTAACGCCTTAATTACGTCAATCCCTTAAATATGGCAATGCCGCAAAATTGAATATCTATCTTCCATTTCTTCGGCATAACAAAAACCCCTTCAACATTCGAATTAAGAACGGGCTTAATTGCGTTCTCGAAGGGTTAATGTTGTATTGAACTGCGTTTCGTTAATGAAGTATTCTAATGTGATAGGGTTAAATTTTCGCTAATATCAACGGTTTGCGGTGTTCGTCGTATAATTACGGAAATTACTAAACGCCCTGCAATATTTTTGGTGGCGGATTTCTCCGTCGTGAATAGGGCGTAATTTTGCGCCGTAATAGGCCGTAATTTTGTGGTGTATTCATTGCGTCAAAATGTCAGTTCCCACGATAATAGCGACTTCCGGCGTTTGTCTGTCATCATGGTATGCTTGTCGCTTGACCGTCGCCGATCGCCTTAACTCGACGAACCTTATCGTTATCACTTTATAACTATTCCTAATAAGCTGTCAATACTTTCAATTTCGCGACATAATCTATCACTTGACAACGTCTTAAACGTCCCAAGCGTTGCCCAACGCCCTAACGTCCATATAACAAAAAGAAACGAAGCCCTTCCGTTAAGTGTGGTTTATTACACTCTTAATCACGGATAGACTTCGCTTCGATAACGTGGTTCATTCAATGACGTCTTGCCTTATTTAACTCGCCTTAACTTGTCTTCTTCTTCTTCGCCCTTCATATAATCGTCGAACGCCGTGGTCTTGACGCCCTGCTTTACAAGCGCTTCCGCCATTTCCCGAATCTCGTCTAACATGGATTCCTTCGAACTGGCGACGCTTGTCGTTTGTTCAATAACTTGCGTTTCGGTGAATAGTCCGTAAACCTTACAGGGTCCACTTTATTTAGTTGGCATCCAGCTCTCCTCAAATTCACTGTTCCATTATATTTCTATCTTATTATTCTTCGGTTAGAGAACTCGTCTTGCTCCAACATAATGTTGCCACCAGTAAGAGCTAAACTTCGAAATAGTGACTCCTTTGCTTGAGGTAGAATTGATAAATTGTCCGTTGCCGATATAGATCCCAACGTGGCTAATTTGGTGGTTCGAAGTAAAACTAAAAAACACAAGATCTCCTGGGTGAAGATCCTTCGCCGCGACAAAGCTTCCAACCTTATATTGATCTCGGCTTACCCGGGGAAGGTTGACTCCTCCAGCCTGGAACGCGTTTTGCGTTAAGGCTGAACAATCGATTCCCTTAGAGCTTGTCCCACCCCACTGATAAGGTGTTCCCATGTACTTTTCAGCCGCGGCAATGACATTTTGCGTTTGTTGACCGCGTGTCGGCGTGGCTGCCTCAGCCACTGGCGCAAGATAAAGGATTCCCATTAAGACCATTGAAGTAAAAAGGAAAAATTTCTTATTCATGTTTAACCAACTCCTCTGTCATGATGATTTTGTGTCATTTTTCCTTTGGAGCTGGTCCCAGTATAGCATCTCACAACTTGGTAACCAATGGTGGGTTGTTGGATTATTCGCCTATGCTTGGACGGTATTCCAACATCTGGTTGATCTACGTTATTTTGCGATCCTGCGGCGAGCAATCTGGAGTATAGATTCTAATTCCGGCATCCGCAGAACTACCGCGAGAAAAAGGAATACGACCGCGCCAACGCAGGTGCCGATAACCAGGTTAAGTAGTGAACCCAAGAAGTTGATACTGAAAAATGTTGATGTGAAACGGAACACCAGCCACACTGCCATACCCATAAGGGTTGAAGCAAGTAATATTTTAATTAATGAAGTTATGATCCGACGACCGTCGATAAAGCCAATCTTCCGCTTTAAAAAAAATAACAACAGAAGCATATTTACAATACCGCTAATCGATATCGCCAGGGCCAAGCCGCCTTGGGCTAGTGGTTTTACCAACACATTCATCAACATGACATTTACAAGCAACGTAATTCCATTCAGCAGGACAGGAGTCCACGTATCCTGCAAAGCATAAAAGGTTCGGGGCAAAATCACAGAGGCTGATTGTTCCACAATACCAAATGCAAAGAATACTAGTGACGGTACCGTTGCCAACGTATCTTGGTATGTAAATAACCCATGCTGGAACACCACGCTAATTAAGGGCTGGGCCAGAACCATCATACCTACAGAAATCGGAATAGTGACGAACATGATGCTGCGTAGTGCCAGGGAAAAGGAATCCCGGAACAACTGCCAACGTTTTAGACTGATCGCCTCAGTCAGAGTAGGAAAGATAGCAAGCCCCACGCTGTAAGCAAAAATACCTATAGGCAATTGCTGTAATTTATACGCGTAATTGAAAGATGATAAACTTCCCGGTGGTAAAGCAGATGCCAGATTTTGATAAACCACCACCGGAATTTGCCCCAGCCCAAACGAAAGAATAATCGGAAAAGCCAGGACAGCGATTCTACGTACCCCAGGATGTCGAAAATTTAACGTAAAGGTATAGTTGAAACCAGCCTTGTGTAAAGCCGGAATCTGAATAAGAAAATTACCCATTGCCCCTATCAGTACCCCAACGGCAAAGCCTTTGATGCCGATAAAGGGCTTTAGGATAGTACCAAAGACTACTACACACAAAGCATAAATTACCGAGCCAATAGCCGAGGGGCCGAATATCTTTAGAGAATTAAGGATTCCCATACTAAGCCCGCTTAAACAAAGCAATATAGGTTGAAACAGCAAAATCCGCATGATAGCTGTGGCCAGTTCTTTGGTTTCGACTGGCGCATCAGGAATATACATAGTGATAATTTCCGGTGCGAAGATTAAGGCAAGGATGGTGATCATACTGAGAATCACCATCACCAAATTCATAACAGCGCTAGCAATATACCAAGCTTCTTCTTCTTTTTTCTCAGCTAGATAACCGGAAAGTACAGGGATAAAGGCCGAACTCAGTGCTCCAACGACCAAGAGGTTATAAAATAGATCGGGGACAGCAAAACCTGCGAGATAAGCATCCGTGACATAGCCTTTCCCAAAATAACCGGAAATCAGGGCTTCTCGCAGAAAACCCAATATCCGCGAAAACAAACTGGCTAAGGCGATTAGCCCGGCAGCTTTAGCGACTGATTTAGTTGACATATTTAGTCTCCTACTTGTAGTCAATTTTTAAAATTACTATATTACCTGTCAAGTAAAACATGAGCCTTTTAAGGAAATGTCCGAACCAAGCATTTCTAAAGAAAAACACTTTACTTTTTTGAAGGTTTCTGATGACTTATCAATTCAGGAACTGCTTAAACGTGGATACAAGTTGGAAGCAGCGCCTTAGTTTTAATGCAATAAGTCTGTAATTTATTGGAAGCTATTAGCCTGCGGCAATAGCTTAATTTTGTGCTGCCTTTTTTAATTCTCTTAAGCTTTTCTCACAGGTTTTTGCTTTTTCAAACTACGTTCATGTGTTTGTGACGCGTCCCAACCCGCTTTCATATTGCAAAGTGTCGCTAAACACAGTGTTCTACGTCGTATCGTGCCCCGTGACTCAAACAGCGCCACGGACGGCTCTGCCTTAATTATTCACCGACAAAACCTCTAAATCACCCAATAAGAACATTACACCATAACTGTAAACGTAGATTATGCACATGAATCTACGCTAAAGATTTTTCATTATGGGCAACTAAAAGTCCATAAATTGAAAGAATAACTAACGGAAGATGAAGCACGCCCATCCACCAATTTTCTGTTCGAATAGCAAACCATGTCATCATATTTAAAAGTCCAAAAATAAATCCTACATAGGATATAACGGAAAGTGTAGGTTTATGTACTCCTTTGGAATAAAGCAATAAAACTCCAATGATAACAGGCGTTATCATACAATATGTAACACCAGATTCATTGAAAAGGACACTCAAAGTAAAAGAAGGATATACGATGTTTGCACTATTTACAGAATAAGGCATTAAAAATGCAAAAATCATAGGAGCAACAATCCACAGCCGTCGTTTTATAAAATTTTGTTTTGATATAAATGTTTTGTTTTTTAATACATCTGCTAAACAAAAACCCACTACTGCAAACTGTACAAGTGTGTTTCCTATAAGCCAGGTAAAACCGTAATCTACTGTAAAAGACATATTTTGCATTAACCCGATAATTAACAAGATTAAACCATAGTATCCAAGCAAGAACCTCTGTCCGAATTTATTAAAAATTAGCGGAATAATAACTGCAGCTAAAAGTAACGCCTTTGCTATAGGTAAAATCCAAACAACATAAACAACCAACGGATGTTCCAATACTGCGGCAATCACATCTGTTGTCATTGCAGAGTCATGTGCAATTTGTGTATATGATGGTAATAACAGTGAACTACTCTCCATTGAAATGGAGAGCTTCAAGATTCTAGGCGACGAAAGAACATCCGTCAAACCTGTACATCTTTGGCGTACCCAACACCACTACTGGTTGCTCGTTAAGAGTTTCCAGATACTTTTTGGCAATATT
>NZ_DATLJA010000105.1:0-25218 GCF_035539115.1 Desulfitobacterium sp.
TTTTAATATTCTCATAGAAGCACGAGTTTCCGGGTTTATAAGCAAGACAGCATCCAGAGAGCAGCTTGTTACGGCTATTCGCTGTGCTTTACGAGGTGAAGCAGTTATACCTGTATCCTTTCTTCAGCAGCTAAGGCGTAATGAAGCACGGATAACTGTTTCGATGAATGAAAGCAGCTTAGAAAATATATCAATCAATGAAAAGGAGCAAGCGATTCTTCAAGAAGTAGCCAGAGGCAAGAGTAATAGGGAAGTTGCGGATATTTTGTTAATGAGTCAACGTGCGGTTGAGTACAATCTGACTCGAATTTTCGGGAAATTAAACGTCCCTTCAAGAGCAGAAGCAATAATAGAAGCCAAACGCCTTGGGCTTATTCCGAATGAGGATTTCATATAGTTGAAGTTTATTTTCTTCTTGGGGATAACTGATTTTAAGTGCATGGAGCATGTATATTAGAAAACGATTTGCGGTTGACCACAAAATAATTGCGGTATCTTGCAGTATGATTTTCGGTGCAAAAGTGTTTAGTATACTGTAAAGTAATTACTAGGGGGAAGGTAAAATTTACCTAAGGAGATAAAAATTAAATAGTTCCAGCTGTCTTCGCTTTTAATGGTTGTTATAAAACAAAAAGGCAGAAACAAATCACGGGATTCTAGGGCTTACGTCCCCGTGAATCAACGATTGGCTGTGGGAATAAGGAACAGATCTCCTCCTCTTTTATATTTCTTAGGTTAGTTGGTTTAACACGCCGGTACAGGGGGAGGAAATATTATCTTCCAAAGTGTATGAAAGATTTATGATTCTAAGGGTGAAGGTTAACCAAAAGGAAGTATTTAAATGGCTTTCGCCCCTACACAAATATAGTAAGTATTTTTATACTACACCTACTGAGGATATTTGTGAAGGAAGATCTAAGAAAAGGAGGAAATTTTGTTCTGATTCTTTATCCCCGGAAATTTCTTAAGGAACAATCATGCATCAATGGTTCAAGCAAGCATTGGGGTATCAGGTTCGTCGCATGTCGAGAGCTTATTAAAATTACAAAGAGGAGAGTAAAACGAGAGTCCTGACAGGTAAAGTGTGAGTTCAAGCAGAGTAGCTAGGAATGGCCACTTTATTAAAGATCAGGATCAATAATCTAAATTCTTGGGAGGAGGTGAGTCTGTTGAAGAACAGCATACGTATCATATTTGCTTTGACATTTGTTAATCAAGAATATGGTCCGTAATTGATTCTATTCAGGCAGAGGTTGCAAAATCCAACATGAATTAACATTTATTTAGCAATCTAAAATTTTACAAAAATGGAGGAGAAAAAATGCGTAAAAAACTATTAGTAGCAGGAGTTATAACTGGACTTTGCTTTGTAACTTTTATAACTTCCTCATACCAGTATTCTTATGCTGATCAGAAAAAATATGTAGAAGACTATACTAAAATCGCAGGTAACTATGTTAAAAACAATCCTGAACTATTATCTAAATCAATAGGTGCAATAGAAAATAAGGCAATAAATAATGATGATGTAGTAACAAATGTGGGATCATTACCTATATCTATTTCAGAAATTAAATTTAGACAAGGTCTTAGACAGGTAACTGGAATTGGTGATTCCTCTACTAAATCAATTTTTAATACTTTGGTTGAAGAAAAATTAATTTTTAACTATGCCATTAAAAACAATCTTCTTCCAACGCAAAATGAGATTAATAACTTTATTGAATTGGAAAAATCAGTATATTCGAAAGAGGAAAAAGCTAAAAAGGCTATCGACGCTTTCTGTTTAGCATCCGGTATGAGTTTAGACGATTACTGGAATTCTTACGAATACTATAATGCTTTTCGTGCCGTAACGTTTAAAAAAGCCTATGATAATGCAATCGAAGTTGGAATTAAGAAAGGTGAACTTAAATCTTTAGAAAATGGCAACCCAAAGAACCCAGAGATATCTAAGGAACATGAAAACTATTGGATGAATATCAAAAAAGATATGAAAAATAAAACTTCCTTAACTATTAATAAACAACACCTTAATAATGACTTCACTCTAGATAATTCTAAACTATATCTATAGAAGGGAGAAAAAATTATAATGAAAAAGAATAAAAGTATAAAATATCTATTTATAGTAGTCCTTACGTTAATGTTAAACTTTGTTTTGGCAGGAAATGTTTTTGCAACTGATGTTTTTACAACTGGATACACATATCACCAAGGCTGGAGTCCGAATTGGGGATATAAAGCTTATAATGTAAATACCTACTATACAGGTAATCAATATGAACAGAGTGGTTACCAGTATGTAGATGGTCATGACTATTTAGTTTGGATTAGTTCTTCATATAGTCCTGAGATTTCAAGAGGAGCAGCACAATTAGGAAGTTTACAGATGCTTAACACAAGTGATAGTGCTGTATCAACTTTATATCAAAGTAGTTTTTCCCCAGGCTCATATCGTTCTTTCTACTTAGATCCAAATGCAACATACCTTGTTATAGCACATAGTTATAGTTGGCTAACAAGTTATTCTGGAACTTATAGAGCAAAAGTTAACACAATATATGTTAATTGTGATTTCACAGGAATGGATGGAACAGATTCTTATTATACACCTTATTTCTAATAGTTATTTTTCCTTATCAGTCCCATTAAAAAGTTAACTAAAAGGTGTTGCCATTCGCTTATGGCGACACTCTAATATTTTCTATAACATCTAGGAATTCCCAGATACCCAACCTCATGTATTATTCTAGTTCCGAAATTTTATGTTATGCACCGTTAGAAGAGTAATATCAATCATTCCTCTTCTTCAGTATCATTTTCTCTTTTTAATCCCGTAGTTCTAATATTATTTAAAAAATTAATTAAACCCTGTGAACCAAAGAAAATCCATAATCCTATGATAAATTCGGTTATTACTCCTACTGAACCAAGTATTACTCGTGTTATAGAATTAGGCCCATTTGACATAGAATACGTTAAATTGGATACTAACTTTGGTAATGAATTTCCGATAAAATAAAGACCAAGAACCGAAAAGGATACTCTATGAATATCATCAATCCCTATACTACTTGATTTAATGTCAAAATGCTTTTTCTCTTTAACCATAACTGCTGAGATTTTATCTGAAAGAAACCAGAGTAAAACTCCAAAAAGAATATAAACTGATGAAAAAATAATATTTAATAAAATTTCGTGCCCTGTTGGGTTCGGCGTTGGAATTAAAAAAGTAAGTATATTTGACAAAACATTAGTTCCTTGAATAATAAAGAAGATACCAAGAATTTTACAAGCCAGTCCCGTAATTTCACGCTTATTCATCCTTCTGCCTCCCTACCTTTCCAATAACTCAAATGGTACTTAGCGTTTGGTTTCCGTATAAATTATTCCCATAACTATTCGTATAGACCTCTAAATCTAAAGGTAATCCCGAACTAGGTTAGTCTATTTAATATACTCGACATCATCGGGTAATCTTCTTTAGCCAATTAAGAATTTCAAAATACTGGAATTACCTCTTCTTCTGATATCATTCTTATTTATCCCCCTCTTAATAGTATAACATTTAGTAGCATATATCAGTAGCGTTGCATGAAAGTATCAGCAAAAAAGTCAAATACTAAATCCGGTAAAAAGCAAGGATAATCCGAGAAAAACTGCTCGGGGGAAAGGTCTCCCATCCGGTCAACCTTACACCCCCGGGGTCTGATCCCCTCATAAGACCCACTTATAATGCGACAAAACGGATTTCGTATAATCCACAGAAGCTTTCAGAGACGATTCTAAGGAAGCAGATAGCTGCTTAAACCAGGGATCAAATTTATTCTTACATTTGAGGACAATTGAAGCACGGAGAAGCTGGGTGTTAATTTTTTCCATACGGGCAATTGACCCAGCACCATTATCATGATGGTGATTTTCACGTTAATCAACATGATTTATCAGCGCACGGCGAGAAGACTCCCACCTCTACAGGGGGTGTTATGAATCGTCGTCCTCAACTATTTACCCGAACTATCGTTCTCATTACCTCCGACTCATGGTAAAATATAGTTAAAATGGGTGAGAAGGTGCTCGTCATCATTCGGGTATACAAGCTGAATTTTCAAACATCCAAAGACAATCTAAATCGTTTCTTTACCTGTAACCGCATATCCGCCCAAATCTGGAATAATTATCTTATACTCGCTAAAGAACACGATCTATTAACCGGATCATGGATTGACCGAAAGACTTCCGTTTAGCCACCAAAGGTAGTACCCGATCCACAATCAATCCATCCAAGCTGTCTATGAGCGGTGTCTTAATGCGGCGAGAATACCAAGAAAACAGGGGTCTTGGGGCACACTCAAATCCGCTATTCGTACAAGTTGCTTTAAGGGCGTACTCAGTTTAGGAATCGGGGGCGTACACTAAAAAACGATCTTCCTGTCTTTTCTAGCATATTATGGAAGTCTTAGCCCTTAATATTAAAGTTATTAACGTAGTCTTAATAATTTTCATTATTAGTTTGGCCCAAAGGGACATATGAGTCTAGGAGAGGAAAAGCGAGGCAAATGTTAAATGAAAAAATAATTTGGATAGCAATATTAATTGTTTTAGTAAATCTAGCGGGATGCTCCAGTCCTAATATTGTTAATAATGATAAAACCGACTATAAGCAATTGTATGAAAAATCACTTCAAGACCAACCACCGTTAATAAAAGATATAAAATTTGATGGAAAAATTATTAAATCTGGTGACTGGGCTGAAGTGGGTGAAAAAGTAAAAATTGTTATTACTTTAGAAGGCGATTGCCGAGAAGTTGATTTGTTTTATACACCGGTTGGATCAGCAGTATATAAAGAGCAAAAATTAATAGAGATAGTGTATGTTGAGCCTGGCCAAAATACTGCAGAATATTTTTGGGATGTACCACAAGATACAAATGGGTTTTTTAAAATTATTGCATATAATAAGGATGTTGGGCGTAGGTCAGACGAGTATAATGTTATTTCAAAAAAATGATTTGAAACAAGGGGACAGGTACCTGGTTTTGGAAGAATCTAAAGCAATAAAACCTGCTCAATGATTTGGGGAAAGGCCTCTCATCCGATCCTTACCGCATTCTCATTTGGCAAAAGTTTCCCGGCAGACCAGCAGGGCCAAAGTCGAGTCCAGCCCGCCGGAAATCCCAATCACGGCTTTCCAGATTCCGGCTTTGGTAAGCTTTTGGGTTAAACCGGTCAACTAAATGGTAAAGATCTCCCGGCAGCGGACATCCCGGTCTTCTTTTTTTCCGCGGACAAATGGATAAGCATCAACCTGTCTTTTTTCAAGGTCCGAGACGAATGTTGATTCGGGCATTTTGAAACTCAAAGAAAAGAATCCGGTAGGTTCCTGGCACTACACCACCCATAAAACTATTGGCCTTTCTCCGTTCATTCATCAGTTTTTCAATAGCAACAGCGGCGTAAATCAATACCGTTCTTGAAAGCGGTTTTCCTCCAAGAACGTTCCGTTTTCAGCAATTATTACATCGCCGCCGAACACCACATCCGTGGTGGATTCACTGGGGCCAGCCGAAGCATACACATAACCGGCTAAACAACGGGCGGACTGCTGACGGACCAGGGCTTCCTGGTACTCTGTTTTGCCAATCAATTCATTGCTAGCCGACAAATTCACGAGCAGGTTGGTCCTATGCAGGGCGTGATATGAGCTGGGTGGAATAGGCATCCAGGGGTGAAGCAGGGGGACAGGTCCCTTGTTTCAAGAGGTGCGTGAGTTGCGATTACAGATGCGGAGACCTTCAAGCAAGCCGCTAGCAAACTCGGCGAAAACTAACTTTCATCAGTGGGGCGTGGCACACGGATGTGCCACGCCCCACTGATGAAAGGATGCCGATTTTGGCGGGCACCCCGCCCACTTTCATTAACAGTTTGAGCCGCTAGTTTGCTCGACGAGCGCCTGGCCAAAGCAGTTGTAATCGCAACTAACTCGACCGCTTCATAGGTCACTTGCATGTATTACTTTATGACACAGGAGGCGGCGGAGTACATTTTGTACCCCCGGCCGCAGATGCGTACAAATATGGAAGTGAAACCAGGACGTGAATTTTGATTTCGGAGAGAACGACTAAAGCAAGCAGATATCCAAGCTTAGGCAATGGCGACTACCTAAAAGAAAGGGTTGCGCACAGGACGTGCGCAACCGCCAACAGAGTCAGGAGACGATTATTGGCGGGGACCCGTGACCCCAAAATAAGGAGTCAGTGCCTTAGCTTTAGGTCTGCGCAGCGCCTGGAGTGAACGGAGGAAACAAAATCCACTCCCAGAGATATGCTTAATCTTGTTAGTCAGACAGAAGAACCGTCCCTCTGCCTAATTCAGCCTTGCTTCACTTCCCAAGATCGTTCCAATGTTCATAAGCTTCATTTAATTCCTGGAGTCCAGCTGATCTATCTTTTGCTTGAATGGCCCCTCTCAGTCGCGCTAAACTGATAGAAAAATTATTGATTTCATTACGTTCTGAGCTGAATTGTATTCTATTAACGACTTTATTCCAGGCTCTTGTTAAGTTATCTGTATCTTTATCAGCTGCTTCCCAATTCTCGTTATCAACATCTTGCATCAGAATTGCAATTGATTGGGTGATGTTATCGTCATTCCCAAAGGATTTTTTTAAGACATCACCACTGAGCATAACTAAAATAAAGAAAATGAGGGTAACGATGGGAATAGCTCTAACTAAAAATGTTCTCATTCAATCATCTCCTAGTATGGTCCTTTATAATCACCGATGTCGGTAACCTTCTTCAGATGATCCTCATACCGGTCTACATACAAACTTCCCGCCGGATTAAGGGTTACTAAAAAGACTTCAGATATATCCTTGATTCTTTGTTTTTTGAGCTCTTCAAGTAGCCAGTTTTTGTCTTTATTGAGCTGCCTTAAATTTTCTTCGATAATAATTCCATCGTAAACTAATTCGGTACTGATTCCTGAAGGGGAAACTTTTACATTTAAATCCTTAGGCGTTAAGGGAAGATATTCTGGTTTTAATAAGACCGAGATCTGCCCATTAGGTTCTATAATGGCAAAATCGACTTGGTTTAAATCAAATACCCCTTTATTTCGGAGAAGCTCTGAGACCTCAGATGCCCTGTACTTCAGTTTCTTCAAAACATTTTCCATGATCTTGCCATTCATGATGACGATCGCGGGTTCCCCTTCTAAATACTTAGCGGCATATCTCCATTTCGTAGATATCAATTCCATTAATAAACCTAATACGACCCAGGTTAATAGTCCGACCCAATGGGGCCATGCTCTACTCGACAAATCTGTCGTTAAGGAAGCGGCAATAGATCCAATGGTAATTCCAAGCACATAATCGAAAGAATTAAGTTGGCTTATTTGTTCTTTCCCAATGATCCTTGCAAAAATAAGAAGAGTAAAAAAGCCAATAAAGGCTCGAACAATGACCACTAATCCCTCATCCATTTTTAACACCTTCCATAATACTTCATGCTACAAGGTATTATTTACATTAATAATGCTTAATACTCCCTATGTTAAATGAGAGAGCGACTCCATGCAGCAGCCGGAGGTGTGGAGCTTATCCCCCTCAAAACGCAACAAATCCATGCCCCCAAGATAAGACATGACCCGGATTTTTTTGAAGGGTAGTGCGGGGGGAAACTTTTTGTGTTTACGAAGGGTAGACAGTGGCAAGGATGGCAAAAATGTCGCACCTAGCAAACAGGAGTAAAACGGAGCTACGAAGAGTTTAACTCTTTCGCTTGAAACAGAATTTTCTCGTGAGTTGGTGGACACCTAAATCACGCGTCAGTAGCTTATAGGCCCGAAAATGAGGTTTAGGCTTTCGGGCAACTTGACGTAGTGCACATTATGGGACTCGCAACAGTTATATGATACATAGAGGTGGGAGACACGAGCTACGCTCAACGACAATATTTGTCATTTTTCTTAAGATTTCACATTTAATATTCATTATAATTTAAATAGTGCTTAAAAACAAAAATTAAAGGGAGGTATTTTTTATGAAAAGTTTACTCAAAAAGTTGTCTAGTATTATGATTGCATTAGTAATGGTATTTTCTATATCTGCACCAGCTTTTGCCCAATCCCCATCTACTGAAAAAGTAGATACCAACAAAGCTACCTATGAAATAACGATAGGTGACACAACATTAGAATTAACAGAAGGTGAAAAAGCCGCAATACCGCTTGAGCGAATATCAAATTCTAATTCTTCCGGCATTCAACCACTACAAGCTTTTCCTGGTGATGCAGGAACTTTATATCTATGGGCAGATGCTGGCACACTTTATTACAATATATCACTGACTGTTACAGCCACATCTTTTGCGGGTTTACTGTCGGTAACAGATCTTACTAGCGGTTTTTCTGGTGGAAACACTCCTATAAATAAATTTGTTGGATCTATTTCTACTTCTAATATTTCAGGACACACATATGGCGCTACAATGAGTGGTTACGCTTATTTTTTGGGGTCAATAGTAGCAAGAGTAAAGGATAACTATTATATTTGGGATAACTAAAACGAAATAGTAAAAAAGACATTTCTAGATAAATAGAAATGTCTTTTTTATTTAATTATTTTTAATAGAATTATTTGGATTTTTAAATAGATAATGTAACATCATACTTGCGGTTGCTAACTTATATTTTTTCTCATAGTCAATCGAATTAGTATCTTTCATAAAGTTTTCAATATCCTGTTTTTCTAGTCCAGAATAAAGTGATATAGTTTCGTATTCAAGTCCAAATATTTGTACAAGTATATCAATAACACCCTTTATTCTTTCATCTTCGCTAATCATTTTTATTCCCTCGGATAAAAAAACGGTTAGCTCCCATAGAAATCCAGATTTTTCAATTGGTAAATCATCTCTTTTTTTCTTTCCATTTATATAATCTGAAAGCCAATTGATATCAATTCCAGTAACTTTATTTAAAGTATTTAATGTTATCTTATACTCTTTAATAGCTATCAATAATTTTTCCCTTATTATATCTCTAGGTATTTCTGTTCTTATAGTTTGCATATGGATCTCCTTTCTATTTCTCTTTTCTTAATGAGATTAGGATGACAGAAAGTTTAGCCTGCCCAACGCTATATTTACTGCTTCAAAATAACCATATTATACCACAAACGGAATAGTGAACCAACTATCAATCCTTTATCAAGCTCAGTAAATCCTTTATCAAACACTAGAGAGGTGGGAATGACAGAGACTTATAGTATTGGTGGTGTTCCAGTATATGTACATTCAGTTGTAGCTTTAACGGAATTTGTTAGTCGATATGTAGTTAATGTTTTAAGCTCGCGCAATGAAGCAACCTGCTATTTTGGTACATTTTCAGACAATGGAACAAGCGTTAGTCATAATAATAGTAATCCTGTTTACGTTACTGGGTCCGTAACCTTTAATTATTCATTTAAAGGACAACCAACAGTAAGTACAACTAATGCCTTTACGATATTTGTTGATTCTTCAGGTGCGGTAGGTATTGTTTAAAATATAAATACTTCTCTAACCCCAGTACAACAAGTACTGAGGTTTTTCTTTTACAACAATTTTTTAATAACTAATAATAAGATAAGTATTATAAGTATAGGTATTATAAAAGTCATTAGAGCGTTACCAATCATGGTAATTAAAAACCAAAATTCCGCTTAAATTCCCCCTTAAGATTAAAACCCAGTTTTGCATTTAGCTAAGGTCCTCTTTTGTCAATAATTAAACTCGCTTAAAGTATGTATTGCTAAAATTTTAATTTATTGGTGTTCATCGTATTTTCCCTGGTGGGTGTACAATTGTTCATTTTCCAATAACTTAAATTATACACTAACTGCGAGTTTTTAGGAACTCGCAGTTTTATTTACTTAACATGAATTATAGGACGTTTACTTGAAATAAAGGATTACCGGGTTCAGTAATTTAAAAGAGACCCATTAATTTAATATTTTACCATAACTAACCATAGTTATTATAAACGAAATTCTCCATCATAAAGTTTATCCATTAGAACGTTAAGGTTATTTACTTAACAGCTTGAAAATTGCACCCCCTGGTATGGGACGACACGGGGACGGTTCTTCTGCCGATAGACATAAGAACTGTCCCCGTGGAATAAGAGCGCTTCATTTTTCCTTAGAAGCTTCCGGTATATGCTCCAGAATTGGATCCTTGAATCGTTTTGATAATCGCCTGTATCAGGATATTCTCTTTGGCCAATGTCTTAATTCTTTTTCGTGCTTCGTTCCGTTCTTCTTTCTCAAAAAGAGTATTTGTTAGGCCACAAGCATGCACTAGGGCGATGAGCTGAGCTGTTCGAGGACTTGACGTTTCTTCACGGAGGATGACGAGACGGATACGGTCGCGAATTTCCCTTTTTGGACGGTTATCGCGCAAGGGGTAGGCGGTAGAGGGGAAAATCCAAAGAGTTTGACATTCTTCTTCACGCAGAAAACCTTGGTCAACGAGCTGTTCTAGATACTCACGACGGAGGTGTTTGAATGTCCCTTTTGTTTTCGTAACCCAATAACTCGGGGAGCGGACACGCTTCGAATTATCGATGAGATTCAGAAGAATGTCGAGCCGAGTATTTTCCGTAGGTGTTCGATCTATGACTTCGAGGGACGTTTTATTCACTTTTACCCGATTCCGAAGCTCGAGTTCGATGAGGAGAGCCCCAGAAAGACAGAAATCGATTTTTGAGGTAACGGCAAAGGATAGCGTGCCTTTTTCTTCGTGAACAGCGAGAAGTAATAACTCTTCTAAAAGATCCACCATAATACCCGCTCCTTAACGCTTACTCGGCATTTTTTTTCTACGATGCAAGTGGTTAATACTGGCAGGATAAGGCAACTAAGCAGTCGCCTTCGCTTTAGTTTGGCGTCAGCTAAGTTTTCTTTAACTCTGGGTTACTTTCTTCTTTCGGCGGTTCCTCGATCTTGAGACGACCTGCACGATGCGCGGCTTCGCGAAGTAGAAATTCAATATGCGCATTAACACTCCGAAATTCGTCAGTTGCCCATTTTTCGAGAGCAGTGTAGAGTTTAGGATCGAGACGAAGTGCAAATTGTTTCTTGGTCATTTTGTATCACCTGTCTAAGTCTAAGTTTCGTTAATACCTTTAATAAAGCGAGCCAGTATTTATCACTGGCTGTGCTGAACGATCCGAGACGATCGCGACGAGCAGGTTATTGATCATCGCAGCCTTACGTTCCTCATCGAGAACGACAACATTTTCCTTTTCAAGACGATCAATGGCCATCTGCACCATTCCCACGGCTCCGTCCACAATGATTTGCCGAGCAGCGAGAATGGCACTGGCCTGTTGTCGTTGAAGCATTGCACCAGCAATTTCGGTGGAATAAGCGAGGTGAGTTAAACGCGCTTCAGAAACTTCTACGCCGGCAAGCGAGAGCCGTTGTTGGAGCTCTTGAGCGAGTTCGTGAGCGATCTCTTCGCCATTACCACGTAGAAAATATCCGGATTCCGAATGTTCGAAGGAGTCATAGGGATAGCGGCTTGCTACGTGTCGGAGCGCAGTTTCGCTTTGAATTTCTACAAATTGTTCGTATTTATCAACATCAAAAATGGCTTTAGCAGTATCGACGACCCGGAAAACAACGACCGCAGCGATTTCAATCGGGTTCCCTTCGATATCATTGACTTTTAAGGTTTTACTGTTGAAGTTACGGACTCTGAGGGATACCTTCTTGCGAAGGGAAAAGGGAAGGGTGAACCAGAACCCAGGTTCGCGAATCGTTCCGATGTAGCTACCAAAAAACGTCACGGCATAGGCTCGGTTGGGTTGGACGACCTGGATTCCTGTTATAAGAATGCATCCGACGACGAGCAAGACAATTCCAAACAAATTAAGCTTAATGAGCAAGGCGATTCCTGTTCCAAGTAAAGCAAGTATCAGGATTAAAACGAGATAACCATTGAGAGTCCACGCGTCCTTTTCTTTCATAACATTGGCCCCCTTTGATAATTTTAAGATATGCTAGAATAGATAAGGTTGATACTATGATGATATCACTGTCTATATTATATGTAAACAGATCGGCTAAAATAACACCTCCTGAATAATTAACCCAGGAGGCAGAGATTCTGAGTAAAGTATGAAAAAAGTAGGATGTAAGATAAGTTAAGTTAAGTAAGCAAAGTAAGCCTAATGCAAAGCAAGCTTAAAGTTTAGTACCACACTGTGCACAGTAATGGGCACCGTAGCGGGTTTTCTGCCCACATGTTGGACAATAGTTCATAGAATCAGGAGGAACTTCAGCAGAAGAGGGTTCTGGTGAAGTTGGGTTCGCTGAAGAGGCTGGAAAGGTTGGGGAGAATGAAGATGCTGAAGTCGATGAGGAAAGCGTGCTTGACGGAGAAGCAGAATCGCAAATAGACTCATTGGAAGGATCCTCAGAAGGTTCGCCCGAGGAACCGCGTGTAGGCTCATCCGATGAGGACTCTGAAGGAAGTTGTGGAGAAGTCCAAGTTTGACTTTGGGTAGTCGTATTTTGTGAATCTAGGGGCTGCTGATTTACCTCTTCCTCTAGAGACAGAACCCAAACAATCGGGAGAATTGCGGTGAAAGGTCCGGCGAGCAGCGTCACTAAAAGGCCTAGTGAGTGAGAAGCTTGATAGATGAAGGATAATAGGATTTGGATTCCGATCAGGGTGATAAAGAAAAGGCATAAGGATCCCATGTTCCGCCGATAAAAGTCCCAGCTCCCGCTGAGCGAATGTTTGAAGCGAAGTTCTCGATGGTTAAGCATATAAAAGACGGAGGTTGAAAGCCAAGGTGCCAAAAAGATTCCGAGCGCAATCAAGAAGAGAACGTAGAGACCTACAAAGAGCGGAAGAGCGTAGGATATGCCTCGGAGTGCAAAGGCTCCGATGATTCCAGCAACGATTACGAGGAAACTGACTAGGGTCAGGATGCCATACCAACCTAGAACACGAGAAATTCCTGAAAAACGAAAATCTCGGAAAAGAACCTTTTCATGAAGCCCTTTCTGAGTTAGATTGAACATCCCGGTCATAAAAGCGGAAGTTACAAGCCAACTGAGAAGGAGAATTATCACGAAGATGAGGAAAAAATAAGGGGCTTGTGCTAAATAGGAAGCCAAATTATCACTAAATGGCGATAAACCACTGGAAAAACTATTCCCGGGGGGCATCGGTGGATTAGGGTTGGGAAAGGAACCGCCTTTTTTGTTGACCAAGGGCATTACAAAGGGCAGTAATCCAACAATCAATAATCCCAATCCTACGAAGGCAAAGATGAAATACCAACCATAGATCGGGAGCGCAACCCGTTTAAAGGTATCAAGGGTAAGCTTAATTCGTTCAGACCAACGCACTTGAGTCCCTCCTGTTCTTTTTCGACTATTTTCTGTAGAATGAGAGTAATCTTATCTATATTCTCCATATCTGCAATTATTCCTTTAGGTTTCGATTTGTCAGGTAAGCTTATGCTTCCTCCGAGGTAGTTAAGAAAAGAAAATTTCGTAAGCCTATTGAATTATTATGCACCAAAAAGTATAATAATTCATATAAAGGAGGCTGGCTCAGATGGTATTACTCAATAAAGCGGAATTCCAGGGACGGGATTATATTTCCCTTAAAGATTATACTTCAGACGAAATTCTCTATATGTTGCATGTGGCAAAAGGTTTAAAAGAAGAAACTAAAGCGAAAGTTCCTCATCCTATTCTTCAGGGTAAGAATTTAGCTATGATTTTTACGAAGTCCTCGACTCGTACGCGTGTTTCATTTGAAGTTGGCATGGTGCAGCTTGGCGGACATGCCTTGTTTTTGAGCAGCCGGGATATTCAAATCGGTCGGGGCGAACCGATTAAAGATACAGCTCGGGTGCTATCGAGAATGGTGGATGGGATCATGATTCGGACGTATAGTCATCAGGATGTCATTGATTTGGCTAAATACTCAGATGTTCCTGTTATTAATGGTCTAACCGATACGTTTCACCCCACCCAAGTTCTAGCCGATTTGCTCACTATTCAAGAGTATAAACATCAGTTGGCTGGGTTAAAACTTAGTTTTATCGGAGATGGCAACAACATGGCCCATTCCCTGATGAATATTGCAAAGCTGGGAATGCATATTGTGATTGCGAGCCCAAGCAATTATCAGCCTGATCTTGGAATTGTTGCCCAAGCTCAAGCCGAGGCGAAAAAAGGCGGAGGCCTGATTGAAATCGTCGAGGATCCGATGCTCGCGGCTAAGGACGCGGATGTACTTTACACCGATGTTTGGGCAAGTATGGGGCAGGAAGAAGAAGCCAACATCCGAGCCAAAGCGTTCGCTGGATACCAAGTGAATGAGCAGACTTTAAAAGTAGCTAATCCCAAGGCGATTGTGCTGCATTGTCTGCCAGCCCATCGGGGAGAAGAAATTACCGATGAAGTGCTCGAAGGTCCGCAATCTGTGGTTTTTGACGAGGCAGAAAATCGGCTCCATGCGCATAAGGCGATTCTAGCTCTGCTCATGTAAAATGAGCTGTGGTAGAGATTGTGTAATTATTGGAGAATAAGTATATTAGATAGAGGCGAGCCGCAAACTCCAAATATAATATTTACAAGGAAGGAAGAAGTTTAGATGAAAAAGGTTGTTCTTGCATATTCCGGAGGACTGGATACCTCGATTATTATACCTTGGCTAAAAGAAAACTATGGTTATGAAGTTATTGCGATGGCTGCCGATCTTGGTCAAGGGGAAGAACTTGAACCCCTTAACGAAAAAGCCATCAAAAGTGGGGCAAGCAAACTCTATATTGAAGATTTGCAAAAGGAATTTGTCACCGATTTCATTTATCCGACATTAAAAGCTGGTGCAGTTTATGAAGGAAAATACCTATTGGGTACCTCCTTCGCCCGTCCGCTGATTGCTCGTCGTCTGGTTGAAATTGCTGAAAAAGAAGGCGCTGTTGCAATAGCGCATGGTGCAACGGGTAAAGGGAATGACCAAGTCCGCTTTGAACTCAGTGTTAAGGCTCTTAATCCTGATTTAGAAATCATTGCACCCTGGCGGATATGGGACATCAAATCCCGTGAAGATGCAATGGATTATGCCCAAGCTCGAGGAATTCCAGTTCCAGTCACCAAGGATCGTCCCTATAGTATGGATCGCAACCTTTGGCACCTGAGTCATGAAGGTGGAGATTTAGAGGATCCCTGGAATGAGCCGAAGCGAGATCTCTATCTCCTAGGAGTTTCGCCTGAAGATGCTCCAGACAAGCCAGAGTATCTTGAATTAGAGTTTGAGGAAGGAATTCCGGTTAGCTTAAATGGCGAAAAACTCGATCCCGTCAAGTTCCTCGAAACCTTAAATACTTTAGGTGGAAAACATGGGATTGGGATTGTCGATATGGTGGAAAATCGCTTGGTCGGGATGAAATCTCGTGGTGTGTATGAAACTCCAGGTGGGACGATTCTCTATACGGCGCACCAAGCCTTGGAACATCTGACTTTAGATCGTTTAACTCTTCATTATAAGGAACAAGTGGCTTTGAAATATGCTGAACTGGTTTATAATGGGGTTTGGTATTCCCCGCTGCGTGAAGCTTTGGATGCCTTTGTCAATGTCACTCAGAAAAATGTGACAGGAACGGTTCGTTTAAAGCTTTATAAAGGGAATTGCAGCTTAGCTGGGACAAAATCTCCGTATTCTCTTTATAGTGAAGAGTTTGCGACGTTCGGTCGGGATGGAGTCTATAATCAAAAGGATGCTGAAGGGTTTATTAACTTGTTTGGACTTCCTTTGAAAGTTAGAGCGTTAATGGAGAAAAAAGCCGGACTGAGATAGGAATCTTAAAAGTTAAGCTATTATGTTAAGCGCCCATACGGGCGCTTTAACTTATACGCCCTCATAAGGGTAGTTTCGGATGATGGCACCCTATTCTGAGAAGAAAAGGAAGCAAAAGAACCGTCCCTCCGTTTGTGACCTCCGTTTGAAAGAAAACATCCCCTCGGTTGAATTATCAATTTTTTTGCACAGTAACCAATAAAAGAGTAAAATAAGAACAAAGTTTTTCCGGCAGAAAGGATGAATTTCCATGAAATTATGGGGCGGACGCTTTGAAAAAACTACAGATGCATTAGTTGAGGATTTTCATTCTTCTATTTCCTTTGACCAACGGCTTTATAAGCAGGATATCCAGGGAAGCATAGCTCATGCTCGGATGCTTGGACAGGTCGGGGTGATAGCTCCAGCTGAAGCGGATCAAATTATCGCGGGATTACAAGGAATTCTCGTAGACATTCAATCCGGTAAAGTTGAATTCGAGGTGGGTGCCGAAGATATCCACATGAACATTGAGAAACTCTTAACGGAGCGAATCGGTGTTGTTGGGAAAAAAGTCCATACCGGAAGAAGCCGTAATGACCAAGTTGCACTCGATCTTCGGCTTTTCTTAAGAGCGGAGATTGACAAGACCAAAGAACTCATGGCGACGTTAATTCGTACCCTCCTTGATATTGCTGAAAAACACAAGGAAACTTGGATGCCGGGTTATACTCATCTCCAAAAGGCTCAGCCAATCACCTTCGCACATCATTTGCTCGCCTATGTCCAAATGTTTTTGCGGGATATGGGACGGCTTAATGATACCCGTAAGCGTCTTAATATTTCGCCCTTGGGCTCAGGAGCTATGGCGGGTACGACCTTTCCCTTAGACCGCGAGGCGGTTGCTCGAGAATTAGGATTTGATGGGGTGACCTTAAACAGTCTCGATGGGGTCAGTGATCGGGACTTCGCCTTAGAATTTTTAAGTGCAACCTCGATCGCGATGATGCATCTCAGCCGCCTTTGTGAGGAATTAGTGCTCTGGTCAAGCGGGGAGTTCCAATTTGTAAACATGGATGATGGGTATTCTACTGGATCGAGTATCATGCCTCAGAAAAAGAACCCGGATGTAGCAGAACTCGTCCGAGGTAAAACAGGGCGAGTCTATGGTGATCTCATCGCTCTTTTAACCGTAATGAAGGGGTTACCTCTCGCTTATAATAAGGATATGCAAGAGGATAAAGAGCAAGTATTTGATGCGATCGATACGATTCAGAAATCCTTGTTGGTTGTTGAACCGATGTTACGAACGATGAAAGTTAATCGAGCAAGCATGGCCCTGGGTGCTAAAGGTGGGTTTACGAATGCGACGGATTTGGCCGATTATTTAGCCAAAAAGAACGTACCCTTCCGCGAGGCTCATGAGATTGTAGGAGGAATCGTTCTCTATTGCACGAAAAGGGGCTGCGGGCTTGAAGACCTTAAACTCGAGGAGTTCCGAGAGTTTTCCAACGTATTTTCCGAGGATCTGTTCGAGAAGATTGGGATTGAGTACTGTGTACGGGAACGTAAACTCACGGGTGGCCCTGCTCCAGAGACAGTGACACGGGCTATTGAGCTTTCGCGACAAGAACTAGAGAAAGCACTTTGTGGATGATTTATCCATCAAAGATACTTTGAGTAGAGTAGAGAAAATTATGTCGAAATATCTGGAGAAGTTATTTATGCATGAAATTATTTAAGGGATATACCGGTATTAGGTATAATAAAGTGGGAAACCCCCTGAAAATTCTAGGGTAACAGGCAGGGTTATACACAAAAGCTATATACAGACTGTGCATAGCGTGGATAACTCTGTGGATAACCTTGGAATAACTCAAAAAACACCGGGGATAACTACGGGATAACCCTTGAAAGTCTGTGCATAACTTGGGTATAACTTTTTTCTGTAAGCTTCATATTTCGACAATAAAGAGAACTTACTCGAAATTGAGTCTTAGAAAAACTCCATTTCAAGTTGAGTTGGGAGGATGAGCATGAAAAATCTCGAGTTATTAACCGATCTCTATCAATTGACGATGATGCAAGGGTATTTACAGCATGGCTATGATGAAAAAGAAGCGGTCTTTGATCTTTATTTTCGTAATATCCCTAATGAAGGGGGATACGCGATCGCAGCGGGTCTAGAGCAGGTTGTCGAGTATATCGAGAATTTGCATTTTACAGAAGAAGATATTGATTACCTCAGAGGTCTTCACTTGTTTAATGCAGAGTTCCTCAAGGCCCTAAAAGATTTTCACTTCGCAGGAGATATCGATGCCGTTCCTGAAGGAACTCCAGTGTTCCCTTATGAGCCATTGGTGCGTGTTAAAGCCCGAATTTTTGAGGCTCAACTCGTAGAAACGGCACTCCTCAATTTGGTGAACTTCGAGACTCTGATTGCCACTAAAGCCTTTCGGGTTGTAACTGCCGCGGGTGGAGGACCGGTTGCAGAGTTCGGCCTGCGTAGGGCACAAGGACCAGATGCTGGTGTTTTAGGGGCAAGGGCTGCCTTTATTGGAGGATGTCAATCGACGTCTAACGTGCTTGCTGGTCAGAAATTCGGAGTACCTGTTTCTGGAACACAAGCTCATAGTTGGGTTCAGTGTTTTCCGAGCGAATTAGAGTCCTTCCGGGCTTATGCGGAGACTTTCCCAGATCAATGTCTTTTGCTTGTGGATACCTATAATGTCCTTAAATCGGGAGTCCCGAATGCGATAAAGGTAGGTTTGGAACTGGAGGCTCAAGGACATCACTTTTTAGGGATCCGGATTGATAGTGGTGACCTGACCTATCTTTCCCGTGAAGCTCGTCTCATGCTTGATGAGGCTGGTCTTTACGATGCTAAGATTGTGGGTTCGAATGACCTTGATGAACATACGATTTGGGCAATCCGAGCCCAAGGAGCTCCTATCGATTCCTGGGGAGTAGGAACACACCTAATTACCTCGAAGGATACGCCAGCGCTCGGTGGGGTGTATAAATTATGTGCTGAGGGGAAAGATGGGGTCTTTGAACCGCGCTTAAAGGTGTCTGAAAATACAACGAAGATTACGAATCCCGGAATTAAGAAGATTGTACGTTTCTACGACCAAGGGGGGAAGGCAATGGCTGACTTGATTGCCCTTGAAGATGAAAATTTCGCCGAACCTTTAACGATATTTGAGCCACTACAGACCTGGAAACAGAAAACGTTGACCGATTTTACAACCAGGGAACTTTTAAAGCCGATTTTTCGTAAAGGAAAATGTGTCTATGAGCTCCCCAGTTTGCAAGAAATTCAGGCGTATACCCAAAAAGAAATGGATACGCTCTGGGATGAAGTCAAACGGTTAACTAATCCGCACCGGTATATCGTAGATTTATCGCCGAAACTTTTCAAATTAAAGCGAGATCTTTTGCAACACATTAGTTCCCAAGTGAATAAAGTTGAGACGTGTTGTGAAAATAAAAAAAGCTGAGGGGGTATAAAAAATGTGGTCGAAGAGTGAACTTGAGAGTCGGATACAAATGGCAATTGCTTGGTTGCGCGAGCAAGTAAGTCAGGCAGGAGTGCAGGGTGTAGTGATCGGGATATCTGGTGGGGTCGATTCTGCAGTCGTTGCCGGGCTTTGTAAGAGAGCCTTCCCTGAGAACTCAGTTGGAGTGATTATGCCTTCCCAATCGGCACCTGAGGATCGGGAGGATGCTCTACTCATCGCTAAAACCTATGGCCTAAAAGTTATCGAGGTCGATTTAGGGGAAGTTCATCAGGGGATTCTCGAAAAGGTTAATCAGGGTTTGCAGAAGCAGGGTTTGACCTTTGAGGGACGGCTTAGCCAGGGTAATCTGAAGGCTCGACTCCGTATGTCGACACTCTATACAGTGGCGAACGCTCTGAATTATCTGGTGGTTGGCACAGATAATGCGCCAGAAAGTTATACCGGATATTTTACGAAGTATGGGGATGGCGGTGTCGATGTGTTACCCATTTCTTCGCTGACCAAAACGGAAGTTCGTGCCTGGGCAGCTCAACTAGGACTCCCCGATAAAATTGTCAACCGTGTACCGACTGCGGGCTTATGGCCTGGACAAACCGATGAGAGTGAAATGGGAATCACCTATGATCTCATCGATCGTTACCTTGTAGGGGAAGAAATTCCTGCGGAAGGGATTGAAAAGATTGAAAAGCTGCATCGCCAGAGCGAACATAAGCGGTATCTCCCCCCTGCATTAGACCTTCCAAAGCCTGAGAGGTTATAAGCAGATAAGAAATAGCCATCTAAGACGATATAAGACATAAGGTAAGGAGAGACTGTAGACATTGCGTATCGGGATAGACATTGATGGGGTGACTTCGGATAGTTATACGGCGTGGCTTGTGGAGTTTAATCGATATTATGGTAAGAATATTTCCGTCCTCGAGGACTATGATATACATCTGGTGTACGATGTTTCTTGGGACGAGATGAATGACTTCTTCAAGCAGAATACGGAAAAGCTTTTTATGCTTCCTCAGCCAATGAAAGGGGCTAAAAAAGGGATCGAATCTCTTCTCACGCAAGGACATGAGATCATCTATATAACAGCTCGTTCCGCGGACGAGGAAGAGGTTACGCTACGCTGGATGGATAAATACAAAATTCCGTATGACCAGGTTGTGTTTTCCGACTTTAAAAGTAAGGTCGAATTGGCCAAACAATGGCAACTTGAACTTTTTATCGAAGACTATCTGAAAAACGCCAAAGCGATTGCTGATGCAGGAGTCCCTGTTTTATTGCTTAACGCAAGCTATAATCAAGGAGAGCTTTCTAAGGAGATCAAGCGTTGTAGGGATTGGATGGAAATCGTCAAAGAAATTAATAAAGTACAAAAGTAAAAACACATTCTTTAGAATTTTTTCTAAGGGATGTGTTTTTCATATTACGATGCAAGTATTTTATTCGATTCATTCGATGTTCTTTTTCGGAGGATGGTTCCTTTTATCGATGAGATGCTGAATCGCAACGACAGGGTGATGGAAAAGGATGCGAGGGCCGGAATAACGCATGATGTTGATGATCTTTTCCCGCATCTCTTTTTTATAGCAATGAACCGTGCAATCTCCACAGACCGTTTTATTCTCGCCAAATTTACAATGGTCAAGACGTTGATGCGCGTAATCAAGAAGAGATTGGCAATCCTCACAAAGTTCCCCCTGCGGGTGATGCTTATCTTGGCAGTGAAGCTGAACAAGAAGGGCTACAGTCTGCTTTTCTTGTTCAATTCTGGATCTTTTGCTCATGGCGTTTTTCTCCTCCGCAGTTAAGAAAGGGAGCTCACTTGTGAGCTCCCTTTGATTTCCAAAAAGATCATTTTATCAGCGATGCAATCTACGTCTCCGACGTCTCTGCCACCAAATACGACGTCCCCATCTAGGATGCCAACCTGGAGGTTGTCATCCTAGACTGTGCCTGTATTAGCCGACGAGTCCTTGACCTACTTTATAAATATCTCCAGCTCCAAGGGTAAGCACCAAATCTTGAGGGGTCAATGTTTGAGCAAGGTAATCTTCAATCCCTTTAAGAGAATTAATGAAACGGACGTTGATTCCCTGACTTTGCATCCGATCGGCAAGGACAGAAGCAGAAATTGTATTCAGGTTTTTTTCACGGGCGGAGGCGAAGATTTCAGCGATGACGACTTCATCCGCGGCATTAAAGGCATGCGAGAATTCATCAAGCAATTTTTCCGTGCGGCTAAATGTATGGGGCTGAAAGATCGCTCGAATCCGGCGGTCCGGGAAGGAAAGGCGGGCTCCTTCCAGGGTGGAACGAATTTCGGTTGGATGATGGGCGTAGTCATCAACAATGAGAGCGCCACCGTTCATTCCTACATGTTCAAAACGCCGCTTTGTTCCACTAAATTGACATAAGCTCTCCAAAATTTTCTGAGCAGGAATGTCAATAGCTAAACATAAAGCGATTGTAGCCAAGGCATTTAAGATATTATGCTTACCGGCGACATGAAGATGCATTTCTCCGAGATATTTCCCAAAGGCATAGATTTTCATGGAACTTCCCTCGTCATGAAATTTAATTTCTCTGGCCTGGATATCCGCTTCCTCGGATAAGCCGAAAGAAGTTATCGGAGCCTGGCTTTGAATATATTTCCGATTTGGATCCTCAGCCCATACGAAAATTCGACCGTTTGCGGGTACTTTTTGTGCCAGCTCAACAAAGGCGGAGATCACATCCTGTACGTCCTTAAAATAGTCAGGATGGTCAAATTCAATATTAGTAATGATCAAATATTCAGGTGAATAGTTCAGAAAGTGGCGACGGTATTCACAAGACTCGGCCAAGAAGAATTCTCCTTTGCCAGAATGGGCATTTCCACCGATACTCGGGACATCACTTCCAACAATAATGGTGGGATCAATACCAGCTTGGAGGAGAGTTAGACCCGCCATCGCCGTTGTCGTTGTTTTTCCGTGCGTACCAGAAACTGCAATTCCCCGTTTCTTGGACATCAGCCGTCCTAGGTATTGAGGGTAGGTTAAAATAGGAATATTTAACTCGCGAGCCCGAGCAATTTCCGGGTGGTCCTCACCATAGGCGGCAGAAGCCACGACGAGATCCGCGTTATCAACGTTGTGTTCGGCAAAGTTCAAGACTGGGATATGAGCACGTTCCAGGACTGCATCCGTGAAAAAACGTTCGGATACATCTGAACCTGTAATTTCTGCTCCTTCAACTTGAACGCTGACTTGTGCTAAAGCGCTCATACCTGTTCCTTTAACTCCTACAAAATGAATATGTAATGGCAAGACTCATCTTCCCTTCAAATTCGAAATCTACTTTCCATTATACCCAATTTCAGACCAAAAGGTATCATTTTATCTTCGGAAAGTTTTACCCTTAGAAATCAACGGTTCAAAGTGTCTTTTGAGCCTTTGAGTAAGACAATGGAGAAGGATAAGTTTGGTTGGATTATAATAATAAACAGAGAAGAGTAAGCAGAGGGATATAGAGAGAAAAAATGAAAAAACCATATTTAAGGAGGGGTTAGACGTGGGGAGTAGTTTCGCTGCACTACAGCAGATGGGAATGCTGGATGGAAGCCAGCGGGAAGGATTTTTTACCGGACAAACGTTTATCAGTTATTTTCAGGTGGAATCCATGCTTTGGGAATATCCTAAGGTCCTAGAGGCCGGAGTAATTGTCCTTAGCGACTCAACTCAGAAGCAAACGCTTCATATTTACCTTGCCCTAGAGGAAAATTCGATGAATGAGCGAGAAATAAATGCTTTTTGTAGTGAAGTTGCCAACTTTGTTCGTAATCAGTTTGTTATAGGTTGTTCGCTCCGTGTTCAGGTTCGAGAAAAGCTTCCAATGACTCGGTCTGGGAAAATTCTAAGAACTGTTTTAAAAGATTGGAACACAAGTTCCCCAATATTAAAAAGTATAGATTAAGAATTTTACCTAAATCAAGCTCTATTTATCTCGTTCCTTTATACGAAGGAACGTTTTGTTTTAGGGGGGGTGAATAGCGTGAAAAATAACTTAGCTCAGCCTAAAAAAGGGTGCACCAAATTAAGGCTTTGAAGGCCCAGAAAAAATAAAGCTTTAGTTTAAACCACAGAAATGTCAGTTTTTTTTATTAAAACCGGACAATGGCATGAGTTAAAACTTGTGGTAAATGGAGACCAGATTCAAGGTTATCTTGATGGAAAAGTAGGAGTGTGGTCAAAGTCAGATAGTGTAATAAACTTTGACGATTTTACTGTAAAGACTCCTTAGTTGTACCTTGTAAACCGGAGACTCCTGAGTTATTTAGGGGTCTTTAAAATTTTTGACATCATCTAACCCCTAGAGTTATTTAAAACCGTTAACCTCTATAGGGCAAGGACTACCCTAACTCTAATGATAAGGATTTTTAATTATGTCAAATGAATCCCGAATCATTGAGAGATACAGTCCAACAATTTCTGCTTTGATGGTTACGGGCTAATGCTTTAGTCCTTTTTTCTCTAGCACGTTAAAAATTTCTGTCATAGTTACATTCTACGACAGGAGGTTTTTTTGCTTCAATGTCTATTTAACAGGGTTCAGTTCATCAATTGGATATAGGATTTTGAAACAAAGCGAAAGGTCCAAGAAGTCTGGAGCAGTTGATTTACTTTGATAACTCGGTTATCTTTGAGTAACCGTTTTTGGTTGTGGAGGTCTGCGGATTTTGGGTATAATACATAAATTTTGAAATAATAGTTGATTTTTTGGTAGTCATTGCCCTAATCTTAAGATAAATAGAGTAAAGAAAAGAAGGTGAATATCATTCATTTAGAAATGTTTTTTAGGGCTAAAAGTGAAATAGTAATTTTACCCATTAACTATAATTATTTGCTTCAAGCGGCTATTTATCATTCGATTGATGCGGAGCTGGCGACTTTCTTGCATGAGAAGGGTTATACGGATGGCAGTCGTGCATTTAAATTATTTAGCTTTTCATTGCTGCAGGGAATTTACCAGATGGATAAAGTAAAAAAGACAATTGCATTTGAGGGGGAGCTGAAGCTTATAGTATCATCTCCTTTGCAAGATTTTTGTCAATCCTTAGTTAATATCTTGTTAACAAAAGGAAGGTTGCGTTTGGGTGCCCAGGAATTGGAGATTGAAAAGGTTAATGTCCGCCAATATCAAGTTCGGGAAAATCAGGTGACCGTTAAAACGCTTTCACCAGCTGTTCTATATAGTACCTTACTTAGGCCTGATGGGAGAAAATACACGGCTTATTTTCAACCGGGTGAGGCAGATTATGCTCGTTTATTCAATGAGAATTTGCATAAAAAATATCGGGCTTTTTCTGGAGGGGAAGGGCCGGCAGGGGAAGTAGAGGTCAGGCCTTTAGGTTTGCAAAGGATGAGAATTATTAATTATAAGGATACGGTGATCAAGGGGTATGCGGGCAAGCTGCTCTTGAGCGGGCCGAAGGAATTGCTTCAACTGGCTGTAGATGGGGGAATAGGGAGTAAGAACAGCCAGGGGTTTGGGTGTGTTGAGTTAGTGGGGAGATGAGTGGACTACGAGACTATAAGAATTTTTGGATGTAATAAAGGAGATGAGTGAATTTAGTTGAATAAGGCATATAGAAATTCCAGATTAGCGTTTTGAGTTCAAGTCGCTTAAATGTCGTCGATGTGCAGTAACGTAAAAAAACCTGGAGATCGACGACAAAGGAAATGGCTATTGACGCGCCATTGAATCAAAAGTATGATCAATTACACAGATCCATTTCACTGCAAGGGTCTCATTCTATGCGGGTTAAATTGGTTTTTAGCTTACCTATGAGGAATTGAAACAT
>NZ_DATLJA010000106.1:0-13623 GCF_035539115.1 Desulfitobacterium sp.
AACTAGGGCTACCACCTTCGCTAGGGCTTGGTGCTAGCCAAGTTTTCTTTATCCTACGATGCAAGTGGTTAAGTCCGGCAGGATAAGGTAACTAGGGCTACCACCTTCGCTAGGGCTTGGTGCTAGCCAAGTTTTCTTTATCGCTGAAGCTCGGCGAAAGCCGGGTTTTCTTTATTCTATCCTTTAAAAAGGAGGAGCTCGTTTTGAGAAAGGAAAGTTGGCGTTGGCTTTTCGTCTCCTTTGTCTTTATCTTAGGACTTATCCTGTTCGTGTTAGTGAAACCTGTGCTCGGACCGTTTTTACTGGCGTTTGCGCTTGCTTATTTATTAAGCCCCGTGGTCGAGAGCTTGGAAAAGCGAGGAATCGGACGTCGGTGGGCTATTGCCTGGGTCTTTAGCGGGATTATTTTTCTTCTAGGCTCAACTCTTTTTCTGATCTTACCAAGCCTTTATAGTGAACTGTCTAAACTCGCCTTGATCTTACCCACGACGATGCATTCCTTAGATCAATCCATCCAGAGCTTTCGCGCCAACTTTCGTTCGTCAGGGCTGCCAAACCAAGTCGCTCAAGTTCTGGACGGACATCTCGGACGAGGGGAAGTGTTTCTAGCTGAGCGCTTGCAGGCCTTCCTTCAAACGCTGCCGGAAATGTTGGCTTCTCTTAGCATGTTTGTCCTTTCACCTGTTTTAGCGATCTATTTTTTAGCCGATTGGAAACGGTTAAATCAAGGGTGCCTGCGCCTTGTTCCTCAAAAGTGGCGGTTGGAGTGGCAACGATTACTCCAAGATATTAATCATGTTGTGCGGCGCTTCGTAAGGGGAGATTTGATCGTGGCAGTGATTGTGGGCATCCTTACAGGTATTGGAGTTAAGATCATTGGGATGGATTATGCACTTTTGATTGGTTTAATTTGCGGCGTATTTGATTTAATTCCCTACTTTGGCCCTGTGATCGGGGCTGTGCCCTCAGTTTTGCTTGGGTTAACCAAATCTCCGGTTATGGGATTAAAGATCGCGATCGTGATTATTATTGTGCAACAACTGGAAAGCGACCTGATATCACCCAAACTCATGGGAGATAGTGTGGGACTCCATCCCTTATTGATTGTATTTGTTCTATTAGCGGGGGGAGAACTTGTTGGCTTCTGGGGAATGCTACTCTCCGTACCATTTGCCGCCGTGCTCAGAGTCATTTTAAGACATATATATTTCCGACTGGTCTCACCGGAATTGCAAAGTCAGGAAGAAGAGCTTAAGGTAGCTCCGTCAGTTGACAAGTTGCCCTGAGTTCCGCTATACTTTTACATAAACGAATGAAGAAACAAGTAGTATTTCTCCCTTTCTCAGAGAGGCTCCAGTGGGTGAAAGGTGATTTCAGGCTTCTGAATTCTGGTCTCGACTTCAAATCTCTGGCTTGGTAAGCAGGGTGGTACCACGGTAAGATCCCGTCCCTGATCAGGGGGCGGGTTTTATTTATACTAACAGAAAGTATAAGTTTTGGGCAGATAGCATTAGTGCAACTAAGGCTTCCGCCTACGCCAGAGGCTTGGCGCAAGCCAAGTTTTCTTTAATTTTCTTTTGTTAATCTTTTTTTAATGTTGATAGGGAGGTTAAATATGTATACTGGCAACGAACTGCGCGAAATGTTTCTCAAGTTTTTTGAATCGAAGGGGCATAAGATTTTGCCCAGCGCATCCCTGATTCCGAAAGATGATCCGACGCTTCTTTTAACCGTCGCTGGGATGGTCCCATTTAAACCCTATTTTATGCGCAAGGTTGAGCCCCCGTTCTTACGGGCAACAACGGCTCAAAAATGTGTCCGGACACCTGACCTCGAAGTTGTAGGGAAGACGGCTCGACATCATACTTTTTTTGAAATGCTGGGAAACTTTTCCTTTGGCGATTATTTTAAGGAAGAAGTAATCCCTTGGGCTTGGGAATATGTTACCGAAGTCTTAAAAATTCCCGTTGAAAAGCTCTGGATTACCGTCCATCCTGAGGATGAGGAAGCCAGACAACTTTGGATCGACAAAGCCGGAGTCCAAGCGGAGCGAATTCTGAACGATCCGGAGAATCTCTGGGCGGCAGGGCCAGTGGGTCCGTGTGGCTATTGTTCAGAACTGTATGTGGATCTCGGCGTGGAGCGTGGTTGCGGGAAGCCGGATTGTGCAGTAGGTTGTGATTGTGATCGATTCTTGGAAATCTGGAACTTAGTATTTATGCAGTATAACCGGGATGAAAATGGAATGCTGACCCCGCTCCCGAAAAAGAATATTGATACTGGGATGGGGCTCGAACGGATTGCTGCGGTTATGCAAGGGGTCCCGACTAACTTTGATACTGACCTTTTCCGTCCGATTATCGATAAAGTCGCGGAAATTGCCGGGGTTGAGTATCATGTCAATCCAAAGACGGATATGGCTTTAAAAGTTGTCGCTGACCACACCCGTGCTGTTTCCTTCATGCTTTCGGATGGAATCCGACCCGGCAGTGATGGAAGAGGGTATGTTCTCCGGCGGATTTTACGGCGGGCGATTCGTTATGCGCGTTTGCTGGGAATTGAAAAATCATTCCTTGAGCCCGTCTTTAAAATCATTCAAAGGGACTATGCCCATCATTATCCTGAACTCAAAGAGAATGAAAACTTTATCTTGAATCATCTGCGCTTGGAGGAAATGAATTTCCAAGCGACTTTGGAACAAGGAACTCAGATTATTCAAGATAGAGTGAAGTCCCTACAGGAAGCGGGAGAGACAGTTTTAAGTGGAGCAGACGCTTTCTATTTGTATGAAACTTACGGTTTTCCGGTTGAACTGACGGAAGAGATGTTGGTTGAGCAAGGATTATCCGTCGATATGGCGAATTACGAGGTAGCGGCCGAAGAACATCGTCGCTTGGCCAAGGAACAATCCCAACAGATGAGAGCTGTCCAGGAAAGCCCAGCGATTGCTGAAAGAGCGAAATCACTGGGTACGACTCAATTTGATGGCTACGAAATTCTTGAGGAAAGCGTGAAGATTGAAGCCTTGTTCCTTAACGGCGAAGAAGTGACGGAAGCAGCGGAAGGGGATGAAGTGCTCTGCTTTTTATCTCAAACTCCCTTCTATGCCGAAAGCGGTGGACAAACTGGTGACCAGGGAATTCTCCGGACGGTTCGTGCCGAAGCGAAGCTCCTTGAAGTTAAAAAAGGTGTCACTGGAACGTATTATCATAAGCTCGTCGTGACCCAAGGAATTCTGCATACCGGCGAAACTGCGGATGCAGTGCTTGATCAGGAGGCAAGAAAAGCAACAGCTCGCCATCATAGTGCTACTCACCTTCTCCAAGCGGCCTTGCGTTCCGTTTTGGGAGAGCATGTCCAACAAGCGGGTTCCTTAGTGACGCCGGAACATCTCCGCTTTGATTTTACGCATTTCCATGCCTTAACCGAGGAGGAAATACGGAAGGTTGAAGACCAACTGAACCAGGCCATTTTGGCAAATCTTCCGGTTTCCACGGCCCAAATGGGAATTGAAGAAGCGAAAGGAAGCGGAGCCACGGCTCTCTTCGGCGAAAAGTATGGCGAGGTTGTGCGTGTCGTCTCAATGGGAGACTATTCGAAAGAACTTTGTGGAGGGACGCATGTCCGAGCAACGGGTGATATTGGTCTTGTCAAAATTCTCTCAGAGGGTGGAATCGGTGCTGGACTGCGACGGATTGAAGCAGTTGCTGGTCTTGCGAGCCTAAACTATGTCCGGGAGCTTGATGCGGAAATGCTTGAACTCGCACAACTTCTTAAAGCTCAGCCTGCTGATCTCACGAAACGGGTTCAAGGGCTTGTGGTTCAAGTGCACGATTTTGAAAGAGAACTCCAACAACAGACAGCCAAAATGGCGAAGTCAGAAGTTGAAGGGTTATTACAACGGGTGAAAGAGGTTGCAGGAGTGCCTGTTCTAGCGGCTTCAGTTCATGCGACCGATATGGATGCTCTACGCCAAATGGCGGATTTGCTACGCGATAAATTAAAATCTGGGGTTATTATACTAGGTGCTGCAGTTGAAGGGAAAGTCAATTGGGTCACAGTTGTAAATCCGACAGGTTTAAAGGGTTTACATGCGGGGCAGATTATTAAAGAAGTCGCGAAAGTCACCGGAGGAAGCGGAGGCGGCCGACCTGACATGGCCCAAGCGGGTGGTAAAGATCCTTCCAAACTTGGCGAGGCTTTGGACCAAGTCCCGAGGATTATCCAAAGTTTCCTCAAAAAATAGAGGATAATTGTGCCGAAGAGAGAATACTTCTCTAGAAGATAAAGAAGATAAAGAAGATAAAGAAGATAAGTCCGTAGAGTCGATTGCGAAGGGGGGAACGCTCATGGACGAACATATGGAAGAAACGATGATGTTTAGATCTCAAGGAGGGGAAGCCTCACCTCGTGACATTTTGGAACAGGTTTATGCTGCCTTACAAGAGAAAGGGTATGACCCGATCAACCAATTGGTGGGGTACCTTATGTCAGGAGATCCTGTTTACATCACCAGTTATAATCAAGCGCGCTCCCAAATTCGCAAATTGGAACGCTACGAATTATTAGAGGAACTTGTTCGCTCATACCTAGAAAAGTAGAATTTCAACAGAAGCCCTCACAGCCAAAGTTGTGGGGGCTTTAGTTATCATTAGCCGCAGGTGAGGGGTGTTTTTATGCAACAGGTTAAATTGGGTTGGAATGGCCCGATGGTCTCGGAAGTGTGTTTTGGCAGCTTAGCGGTTTCACCTTTACAAGGGCGTGTAACCTCTGAAGAAGGGGTAGAAGTCATGCGCTATGCCTTTGAACGGGGAGTAAACTGGCTGGATACGGCTGAGATTTATGCAAATTATGACCAAATTAAAATGGCCCTCCAAGGTTTCCCAGAGGTGCGAGTCATTAGCAAATCCTATGCCGTCACGGGTCAAGAAATGATTCAAAGTATAGAGAAAGCGCGTAAAGGGCTAAATCGGGATGTCCTAGATTTCTTCCTTTTGCATGAACAGGAAAGTGCTTTTACATTAAAAGGCCATCATGAAGCGTGGGAAGAACTTTTAAAGGCGAAAGAAAAGGGAATCGTTCGAGGCATCGGAATCTCGACCCATGCCGTTGCCGGGGTCAGAGCAGGAGCGCTTCAGCCAGGCCTAGACGTCATTCATCCGATCATCAACCAGGAAGGCATTGGGATCATTGATGGAACTTTGCCGGAGATGCTTTCGGCAATTGCCTTTGCTGCCGAGATGGGACTTGGGATGTATGCTATGAAGGTCTTCGGTGGTGGACATCTGGCTACGAAGCCCGAAGAATCACTTAATTTTGTTCGAAGTATTCCCGGGATTCAGGGTATGGCCCTGGGGATGTCGAGCAAGGAGGAAGTGGATTTTAACCTTAACTTTATTGAAGGTAAAGAAATTTCCGAGAATTTGCGGCAAAACGTCAAATACCGAGAACGCAAACTTTACATTGCTGACTGGTGCCAAGGGTGCGGACGTTGTGTGGAAACTTGCCCGCAAGGAGCACTTTCGATGACGGTGCAAAGAGAAGGTAGAGGAGAACAGGCTGAGGTTGACCCAAAAGCCTGCGTCCTTTGTGGGTATTGTGGACGGGTTTGCCCACATTTCTGTTTGAAGATTGTTTAGAAGTTCATATTGGCGCTTTATAGCGTTGGGGAAGATTGCGGGAACTGTAGCTTTTCGCGCATCCGTTCACTCAGCATCTCCGGGGCTGACTCACTTGCTTCCGAGGCAGCTCTGCCAAACCTCGTTCTGTATGTGCGTCGCTCCTGCGCGTCCATTGCGCCCGCGACATCAGGCTATCCATGGCCAAGTCCACTGGCGCCGCTAAGCCTCAAAAGCTTCGTTTGTCTCAACGCCCCTCCGAAGAAATCGTTCATTCCTGCACGAAAAGCTATGCTTTCAGGTCTTATATTTCTTGGTAGCTTGTTGGGTTTCTTGCTCAAGCAATTCCAGAAAGTCGTGCACGAAGTTATTCTTCGAAGCAAGATACGAGTACAGTAAGCGAGGACTTTGCGCGAGCAGGAACCAAGCTTGGGCAAAACTGCTCCTGCTTTAGAGGGACGAGTCACACACGAAAGCCTCCGGTGACAAAATTCTCCGGTGGAGAGTTTTGGCCAAGCCGCATGCCTCAGAAAATTGCTTACCGGCGTAGGATCGGGTTTCGCCCAAGCCGCCTGCCCAAAAAGTAGCTCAACGGCGAAGGTCGTGACTCGCCGACCGTGAGCCAAACAAGTGCGATACTCTCCACTGGAGACTATCGGGAAGGCGAATTGGAGGGCGATGACACAGGACGTGTCAAGTGTCGCGGGTGCCAAGGATGGCGAAAACACGCGACCAGCCCGCAGCTTGCATCAGCAGTTATGCCCCTAGCTTGGTCTGCGAGCGTCCGTTCGAGCGTCTGTAACGTAACTCTGCTTGCAAGAAACTTAAAATGAAAGGATGTGCTGCGATGCGGATTATGGGATTAGACTTTGGACAAAAAACAATTGGCGTGGCGATAAGCGATGAACTGCTCTGGACAGCGCAGGGAATTAAGACGATTCGCCGCTCCAAGCGTGAGATTGAGGAATTAGCCGAATTGATTGCCGAATATGATGTTCAAGAAATTGTTCTTGGTTATCCTAAAAATATGAATGGAACTTTGGGGCCGAGGGCACAACTATCAGAAGAGTTTTCCGCGCTTTTGCAGGATAGTTTCCAACTCCCGGTGAAACTCTGGGACGAGCGACTCAGCACAGTTGCAGCTCAGCGTTCCTTAATCGAGGCCGATGTTTCGCGGGCGAAACGTAAGAAGGTTATCGACAAAATGGCGGCAGTTTTTATCTTGCAAGGGTATCTCGATCATCGTCTGCGGAAAGTTTGACAATCATTACCTCTAGGAGTAAAATTACACTATCTTTGATAAGAGGTGAATTAAATGACTGACCATCACCACGATCACGACCACGACCATGATCACGATCACGATCATGATCACGATCACGAGCATGAGCATGAGCAAGATACCGAAGAGTTTGACACAGTTATCCTAACGGATGATGAGGGTCACGATCATGAATTTCTTCATTTGGACACCCTAGAAGTTGAAGGATCCACGTATTTCGTGCTCTTGCCGGTCACAGAGGAAGAGTCTGAAGAAGAAGAAGACACAGATGAGGCTATTATTTTGAAACTTGGCCATGATCCAGAAGGCAATGAAATGTTACTCGACATCGAAGATGATGAGGAATGGGAAAAAGTTGCTGATGCTTGGGAGAACATGGAAGAAGAAGAATAATCCCACAGAAAGTCAATCATAATGAATGGAAAACTCGCTTGAAATTTAAGCGAGTTTTTCTTATTTCAAGCGATAATTTGCGTTCAAATTGCAGATTATAATTAAGGTGAATCCATTTTAATGATATGGGGGCCAGAGTGTATATGAGAATTATAGCTATACTCCTATTGAGCTTATCACTACTGGTCATTCCCGGATGTACCATGGGAAAAACAAGCACCGGGAATCTGGATTCTGCACAAGTCCCCTCGAGTGAGAGCCAAAGCAGTTTGAGGAATGGGACCTTCCTTGATGGTCTAGAATTATCGGGACTCACGGTTCAGGAAGCCAAAACGAAAATCAAGGACTGGGAAGAGGACAAACTGGCGCAAAATATGCTCTTGGTGTACAATAAAATTGAGGTTTCTGTCACTCTTAAGGAATTGGGAATCACTTTGGAGTTTAATAAGGTCTGGGATCAACTTTGGCAGGGGTCTGGTCGAAAAATCGACAGCGTCTTAAAGATAGATTCAGTTCAAGCACATCAGGCTTTACAGGAAAAATTAACTCAAATAAATCGGGCGGCGGTGGATGCCTCCTACACGATTGAAAAGGATCAGTTTGTTATCAAACCTGCAGTTCCGGGGCGAGTTGTTCAAGTGGATGCTATTCTGGACAAGCTCCAGAACCAATCGTTTGCTACGTTACCAAAGCAAGTGGAGATCCCCGTTGTGGAAGTGCCAGCAACACAAACCACAGAACAGATACAAACCTTAGCTTTTGATGGAATTATTGGGGAGTACACGACTCAGTTTAATGTTAAGGATCAGAACCGGTCGGCCAATTTAGCGGCAGCTGCGAATAAACTCAATAAAACCGTACTTATGCCGGGCGAAACCCTTTCTTTTAACCAAACGATCGGGCCGAGAACGGCTGAGACAGGTTACAAAGATGCTTATATAATTATCAATAACGAATATGTCCAGGGAATTGGTGGAGGAATCTGTCAAGTTTCGTCAACCCTTTATAGTGCTGTAGTGCTTGCCAATCTGCCGATTGTGGAGCGATACCCTCATGCGGTGGTGATTTCCTATATTCCAATGGGTCAGGATGCTACCGTAAACTATCCGAATCTGGACTTAAAATTTAAAAATAATACTGCTTCTCTCCTTTATATCCGGACCGAGGTAAAACCTGGATTTTTAACGGTCCGTTTATATGGTAAAAAAACAGATAAGATTATTCGTTTAGAGCAACAGATTGAAAAAGAAATGGATTTTAAGACGATCATGCGTCTCGATCCGAACCTTCCTCCAGGGAAAATCATCCAAGATCAGGCAGGATGCAAAGGATATTTAGTTCAAACTTACCGGGTCGTGAAAGATGCCTCGGGGACGGAGAGCAAACAGTTATTGAGTCGTGATGAATATGCCCCCACGCACAAGATATTACGGGTAGGGGCGGATTGACAATTCCTAGAAGAAAGAGAGCGTGGGTATGCGGAAATTGAAGATGGGGATAATCGGTTTTGTTATCCTGCTAGCACTCGCTGTGATAAGCGGGGGCGTTTGGTGGTCTTGGGCTACTCACTCTTATTCGAATGAGAATACATCCGAGATGATTGCGATCACTCCCGGAATGACGGCCAGTCAAGTTGGAACGGAATTAGAGCGGAGACATTTAATTCGGAGTGCCCAAGCTTTTACCTTTTTAGCGGGTCAACTCCATGCCGATTCTAAACTTTTCGCAGGGGATTACTTTCTCTCTGCCAAAATGAGTCCCCAAGAGATGCTCAGCAAATTACTTTTAGGGCCGGAAGTGGCGGCTATCCGGGTGACTATCCCTGAGGGATATACAACTGAGCAAATTGTTAATCTTCTGGTTCAAAAAGGAATCGGCACGAAGGAAGAATATTCAAAGGTCCTGTCGACAGATTCGTTTAGTTATGCTTTTTTGCAGGGCATTCCTCAAGATGCTCACCGTTTGGATGGCTTTTTATTTCCGGATACCTACTTTCTGGATAAAACGGCAACCCCACACGCAGTTATTGATTTGATGCTCCAAAGGTTCCAAAAAGAGCTCACCCCAGAAGTTGAAAATCAGCTTATGGGGATGAATTTATCGATTCGGGAGTGGGTTAATTTAAGCTCGATTGTTGAAAAGGAAGCAGTCAAGGAAACGGATCGACCAATCATTGCCGGCGTCTTAATGAACAGACTTGCCAGTAATATGCCCCTCCAAGTTGACGCGACCATCCAATATATTCTGGGTACCCCAAAACCGAAACTCTATGAGAAGGATTTACAGATCCCCTCGCCGTATAATACCTATCTCCATACCGGGCTGCCGCCTGGACCAATTGCCAGTCCGGGCCATGCTTCCCTTGATGCGGTTCTGCATCCGGAAAAGACGGATTACTTATATTACTTGGCTAAATCGGACGGCTACCACGCCTTTGCAAAAACTTATTCTGAGCATTTGCAAAATCAGAAGAAATACCAGTGAGCATAAGCGTATTAAACCATTAATTAAATAGGGCTTTAAATCTTAGCGTGTACCTCGGGTACACGCTAATTTTCCTACGATGCAAGTATTTAGGTACGGCAGGATAAGGCAACTAGGGCAATCGTCTGCGCTAGGGCTTGGCGCTGGCCGAGTTTTCTGTATTAGCGCTTGCTCAGGATTAAGCCGTGTTTGATCTAGGGCTATGCCAATTTGTGATTCATGTCAAAGATTTGTTTGACATCCTTGTCGCCCCGACCTGAAATATTAATAATCAAAATCTCGTCAGGACTCAGGGTCGGTGCAAGTTTGCTCACATAGGCAACCGCATGTGCACTTTCTAAGGCCGGGATAATTCCTTCCGTACGGGAAAGGAGATAAAAAGCGTCGAGTGCCTCTTGATCTGTGACGCTGACATATTCTGCACGCCCGGAGTCTTTAAGATAGCTGTGCTCTGGGCCAACTCCGGGATAATCTAACCCTGCGGAAATCGAGTGTGTGGGTAAAGGTTCACCATTTTCATCCTCCATCACGTAACAACGGAAACCATGAATGACGCCGGGTTTACCCGCAGCAAGGGGAGCTGCATGTTTACCTGTTTCTAACCCTAAGCCTGCGGGCTCAACCCCAATCAGTCGAACGAAGGGGTCATCCATAAAGTTCGCAAAGGCTCCAATGGCATTACTTCCTCCTCCGACACAGGCCAGCACGGCATCCGGGAGACGGCCTTCGGCTTGTAAAATCTGCTCCCGAGCTTCCTTGCTAATGATTGCCTGAAAATGTTTAACGATCGAGGGGTAGGGGTGAGGACCCACTGCGGAACCCAGCAGATAAAAGGTGTTTTCATAGTTTTGGGCAAGGTCTTCAAGCGCTTCATCGATCGCCTCTTTCATGCTTCCATCTCCGTGGTTCACCGCGACAACTTTAGCACCGAGAATTTCCATGCGAAAAACGTTCAGGGCTTGCCGGTGGGTGTCGTGCTCTCCCATATAAATGACACATTCCAAATCAAATAATGCACAGGCAGTGGCTGTCGCAACACCGTGTTGCCCAGCGCCAGTTTCGGCAATAATCCGTGTTTTCCCCATGCGTTTAGCGATCAGGGCTTGACCAATAGCATTGTTGATTTTGTGTGCCCCAGTATGATTGAGTTCTTCACGTTTAAGATAGATCTTAGCTCCACCTAATTTATGCGTGAGTTTTTCGGCAAAATAGAGCGGATTGGGGCGTCCAACGTATTGGCGGAGATAGTAGTCTAATTCTCGGTTGAATTCAGGGTCATCTTTATACGTTTCGAAGGCATCTTCAATTTTGTCCATGACCGTCTGTAATTCCGGGGGAACATAACTCCCACCAAATTCTCCGAAATACCCCTTTTGTGTTTTTGCCATTAGAAATCCCTCCACTATCTTTTGATTTTGGACAAATAAAAAAACCTTCTATCATTTGCAAGCGTTTATCTTGCAAGGACAGAAAGCTTATTTCCGTGGTGCCACCTTGTTCATATTGAACCATAACCTAAAAGAGGGTACAGGTTCAATATCTCATTTCCAGATACGGAGTAAGTCCGCTGCTTTTCATCATCCTTAGGGTGACTAGAGAGCGCGTCTTCTCGATATCCTGTTCCTGTAACGGGAAACCCCCGGCATCACCTACTAACGGAAGTGTTCAGATTGCAACTCGAAGAGCCATTCATCCTAAAGAAACTGCATCAGGCTTCCACCCTTCCCGATTCGCTAAACCAGTTCATAAAGAACTACTCTTTCTTCTCATCGTTTGTTTTACTATTTGAAATGCATTGTACAATACAAGAATAAGGAAGTCAAGGATATAATATGCTCGGTAACTGGAAAAAGTTCCGACAAAATGGTATAAATAAGGGGTTCAATTTTATAAGATAATGGGGTTAGAAATGATGAAGACACGTATGGCTATACAAAAAAAGCCTGAATTATTAGCACCAGCAGGTGACTTTGAAAAACTAAAATATGCGCTGGCTTATGGGGCGGATGCCGTTTATGTCGGAGGATCATCCTACGGTCTTCGTGCTTATGCAGGCAATTTTGGACCAGAGGAACTCGAAAGCGCGATTAAATATACGCATCAGGCCGAAAGAAAGATTTATGTTGCCGTCAACATCTTTGCACATGAAGAAGATTTTGAGGGGATGACTGAATATCTTCAACAATTGGAGTCCTGGGGTGCCGATGCGGCAATTGTCTCGGACCCTGGAATTATTGCCTTAGCCCAGGAAGTCGCTCCGAAACTGCCCTTACATTTAAGCACTCAAGCGAATAATACAAATTCACAAAGTATGCGTTTTTGGCTCAAGCAAGGAATTGAGCGGATTGTGCTCGCTCGCGAGCTGACGGGGGAAGAGATTGAAAAGGTCCGGAAAAATGTTTCAGGAGAACTCGAAATGTTTGTTCACGGAGCGATGTGCATGTCCTATTCCGGCCGTTGTTTGCTCTCAAATTACCTAACTGGGCGCGATGCGAACCATGGAGAATGTACACAGCCTTGCCGTTGGAGTTACGGCATGGTGGAAGAAAAACGCCCAGGCCAAGTTTTCCCTATTGAGGAAGATGGGCGGGGAACGTATATTTTTAATTCTCATGATCTCTGTCTACTCCCGCATCTTCCTATCCTAGAACCCTTAGAAGTAGACAGCTATAAAATTGAAGGACGGATGAAGAGCGTTCACTATGTGTCTTGTAATGTAAAAGCTTATCGGGATGCGATTGATACATTATGGGAACAGGGCGAAGAAGCTTTCCAAGCTAAGCTTCCAGCTTGGTTGGCGGAAATGGATAAAGTAAGCCACCGTGATTATTCTGCAGGCTTTCTTTTTGGAAAACCCGGTGCCGAAGCGCATAATTTAGAGACTTCAAACTATATCCGGGAATATGACTTTGTGGGCGTGGGAGTATCCACAGAAGACTTACAACAGGCTAACCCCGACCTCGAAACGCTTAATACAGATAACGGCTATTGGGTCGAACAGCGAAACTATTTCAGACAAGGGGACACGATCGAAGTCCTCACGACTGAAGGAGAACCCTGGTCGTTTGAGGTGAAGCAGATGTGGGATATCGACGGTGAATTAGTGGATGTAGCTAATCATGCGAAACAAATCTTGCGCTTAGAATTACCCCAGCCTTTACCTGAATTTAGTATTCTGAGAAAGGCCAAAGTGAGAAAAGAAAACCGACTCCTGTGAAGTAGACCGTAAAACGAAGAAAAGAGGAAAATACATGTCAGAGCGAATTATCCCTTTTGCCAAATCTGATAAACTTGTCAAAGCCCGTTTACCCCGTTCCGAAATTCAAATGCTGGCTAAACTTGTGGAAGGGTTAGGTCACCTTGGGGTGGTTACGACGACTGATAAAGTGACCGGGGAAGTCTTATTTCAGGCGACTCTAGATACGTGGCCTGATTTGCGGAGAGCGGTCGAGCAAATGGGGTTAGGCGTAGAATTTTTAGAGGAATAGATCAAATCTTTTGGTAAATTTTATATAAGTTTTATTGAAATTATTATAGAATAGGATTGAAGTTTCGAAGCGAATCCTGTAGAATAAAGCCTGAGATGAGGAGAGTCAATAGGTCTATAGTCCTAAATTTGATAAAAGTCCAATTTTCACGAAGATTAATACATATAAAAATACAGTACTAATTACTCATCTCCATTTAGTGAATTAATGAACATAGAAGGAGTGAAAACATGGACGAAATTAAAATGGATGTTCAAAAAATGGTCAAACGGAGAAAAGACAGTGGTTTCACCTTGATCGAACTTATGATTGTTATTGCGGTAATTGGGATTTTAGCGGTCGTGTTAGTGCCGAAGGT
>NZ_DATLJA010000107.1:0-43639 GCF_035539115.1 Desulfitobacterium sp.
AAAATCACCTCAAACTACAGTATAGATAAATTATATTGAGATATCTATGGTTATCTCCACTATACTATATAATTCAACACAATTGAGGTAGATTCCTGCTTTTTGATGAAAAAATCAGAGGGTTTCTGCACCAGAATCAAAGAATATATAAAAATTCCTACGGACGTTCGGACTGTTCCAGTCGAATATTATACTTGGAATTGGTTTTCTTTTGCACATAATACATTCAAGTTTTCGCAATTGCCTTCAAAGGTTATGTTGCTTGACCGCTCCGAGCAAAAACTACAGGGCGGCTCTGACAAATATATATCAAAAATAATTGAGGATACTTTAGAAAAATCTGAAAGTGCCTTATTATCATTGTTATATCGAAAGCAAAAGGAAATATTTTCCAGTCAAGAAAGTATGCAAAAGATTAATGAGCGTTTATCCGAAAACAAAGCAGAGATTACTGACAGAGAAATATCCGTTTCCATTGATATCTCTGCCCGTAGTAATTGGGATTCAAATCTTACACTTTACATTGATGATGTACCTTTTAGATATATAGGCAAAGGTGAACAAGGGGCAATCAAAACAAAACTTGCATTGCAGACTAAAATGGAAAAATCACAAATTGTTATGATTGAGGAACCCGAGACAAATTTGTCATATACTAATCTAAACAAGCTCGTATACAGTTTAGTAAAGGCTTGTTCAGAAAAGCAATTGATTATCACCACTCACAGCACTTTTATGATGAATAAGATTGGAATAGATAAAGTTATATTTATGAGCGGTTACGCAATAGCAACTATGAGTGGTATCAGTGATAGTACGAAACAGTATTTCCAAAAGCTGCCTGGTTATGATACGTTAAGAATGATTATTGCTAATCGCTCTGTATTAGTGGAAGGCCGATCTGACGAATTGATTGTACAAAAAGCATATCACCAACTCCATAAAAGACTTCCCTTAGATGATGGGATCGATATTATTACTGTTGGTGGTCTTGCATTTAAGCGATTTATGGAAATAGCAGAGAAACTCAATAAACAAATTTCTGTTATAACAGACAACGATGGCGATTATGAAGCTACTAAAGCTCGGTATAAGGCATTTGACAAATCCACAAACATTTGCCTTTGTATTGATGATGATATAGCATATCCGACATTGGAGCCACAAATAGTTAAAGTAAATAATTTGGCGGTACTTAATACTCTTTTCCAAAAAAGTTTTACTACTAAGGAAGAAATGTCGGAATACATGCTAAAGAATAAAGCTGATTGTGCTTTGCAAATTTTCGAGAACATTGTTATGCCAAAGTACATTCTCGATGCCATACGATAACGATTTTTTTCTTAGCTTCTGCTGGGGCGGGGAAAACAACGATGGTTGCTGATTATGCGATTAAGCATCCTCTCCAAAAAATACTGTTGACAACTACGCATGAAAACACCTCTCACCTCCATAAGACTATCTGTAAACTTTATGGTGTACAACCTGAAAATGTATCAATAATGAGTTGGTTTTCCTTCCTTTTAACAGAGTGTGTACGTCCATATCAAAATTTTTTATACTCTGATAAAAGATTGAAAATCTTCACTTCATTCCGTATATATCAGCTAAATTTAAGAGTAGAACAGATACAAGACACTATTATTTATCGAATGATACCCATATTTTCAGTGATAAAATGTCTGATTTCGCTTATCATTGTAATATGGCTTCTGATGGGTTAGTTATCAAGCGTCTTGAACAGCTTTTTGATGTGTTTATTCTTGATGAAGCACAGGATATTTCTGGTTACGATTTTGATTTTATTGAATTATTATTGCACTCAAAAATAAAAGTCATCATGGTTGGCGATGTTCGTCAGAAAACATATAGTACTACTAAGTCTACAAAAAATAAGAAGTTCTCCAATGATATTTACAAGTGGTTTCAGCATTTAGAAGCTAAAGGATATGGCGAATTAACAATACTCAATCAATCACATCGGTGTATTCAACAGATTTGTGATTTTGCCGACGCATTATTTCCGGCACTTCCTAACTCAAAATCATTAAATCTTAATATTAGTAACCATGACGGCATCTTTCTTGTAAGCCCTTGTGACTTGACAGCATACTACGCATTATATAAACCACAGATACTTATTTATGATAAAAGGGCTGCTTCAAAAGCTAATGGCTTGCCCGTTAATAATTTTGGGGCAGTAAAAGGACAAACCTATAACCGAGTAGTAATCATTCCAACAAAACCAATAGAGAAGTACCTTTGCAATGGCAGAATAGCTGAAGTGGAGAGCAGCATTGAAAAATTCTATGTCGCGATCACTCGGGCAAGGCACAGTGTAGCTTTCTTGGCAACCAGTACTCCGTCATTACCGTCTATATTAAAATGGGAATGTCCGCAGACAGATTGAAAAAGAAGGAGGAGCTTTATGTCTTTATGGGATAATAAAGGCATTCCACATAAAGGTTGGACTTGCGTAGGTATGATTGACTTGGGCGAAGATGCGGACGACATGGACTTTGAAACTCGCAAGTCTGAATTATATGAGCAATGTCAAATGTGTAACCAAGAAGGTATCCGTTATGTCCACATCATGGAGCATCCAGCGTATGATGGCCAACTTAGAGTTGGTTGTATTTGTGCTGAAAAAATGGAAAATGACTATTCTACTCCTCGCGAACGAGAAAACGCTATGAAGAATAGGCATTACCGTAAAATGAATTTCTTAAAGCGTGACTGGCAATCACGGGCTAATGGATATCTTGTCTTAAAGTATAAGGGAAAGTATATTACAATAATGCGTAGCAAATTTAACCAAACAGAATTTGGCATTGCTTATAACGGAGAATTCATTTGGCACTATCAAAGCCGAAAAATCAAAGACATTCGGACAGCCAAATTAGTAGCTTTTGAAATCTTTGACCAATAAAAAGTTGTGGTGCCCGTGGTGCCCAAATGGTGCCCCACCTTGCAAAACCACTTGATAAAGAGATATAACACTCAAGAGCATGAATTGAGGAAATGCCTATTATAAGCCACTTTGAGCCATTATGTTATAAGAAGGAACGGGCTTTTATAAGTAAAAATATGGGAATAACATTCCTCGAAATCGTTTGACGGGTAACCGTCCGTGGGTTCGAATCCCACCTCCTCCGCCACTACATACGTTTTGGGATCATGCTTGTTTTAGATGCCAGTCTCTTAGCCGATAATCTTTACTTTATTAAAACCCGTGAAGAACAATGCAAGAATATGAGCATCCGCGAAATTATGCGTGCCATTTCTGATAACGCTGATATTATTTATTTTTCCGCTCGAAAATTAGGATGTGCCCGTGGAGGCGCGATCTGTACGAGCAATGAAAAACTATTTGACAAGATGCGGATATTTATCCCGCTTTATGAAGGTTTTCTGACCTATGGTGGGATGTCCGTCCGTGAGATGGAGGCCATGACTGTGGGTCTTGAGGAAACGATGGATGAAGATATGATTAATCAGGGACCCCAGTTTATTGCGTATATGACTGAGGAGCTTCAGAAAAAGGGCGTACCGGTCGTTACACCGTCAGGAGGTCTTGGCTGCCATCTTAATGCGATGGAGTTTGTGAGTCATATTCCTCAGCAGGAGTATCCTGCAGGTGCGTTAGCAGTTGCTCTCTATATCGTCAGTGGAGTTCGTGGTATGGAAAGAGGAACGATGTCCGAGGAAAGGGATGAAAATGGAATCGAACCACTCTCAAATATGGAGCTATTGCGTTTAGCTATGCCACGACGAGTCTTTACGCTTTCTCAAGTTAAATACGCTATCGATCGGATTGTCTGGCTTTATGAGAACCGTAAACTTATCGGTGGATTGAAATTTGTTGATGAACCTAAGATTTTACGCTTTTTCCTTGGAAAATTAGGAACAGTTTCGGATTGGCGAAATGACTTAATGAAGAGATTTAGACAGGATTTCGGAGATAGTTTATAAAAGGAAAAAAGGGGTTTCGCGTTGCGAAGCTCCTTTTTTAAATGCCATTTACACAACAAGTTAAAAAAAGTTTGAAAAGTAACATAAAAACTTCTTATTGCGACATAATTTGCGTGGATACTATGTTATTCTTAAACAAATTGAAATTATAATAAAGCAATTTAAAATTTGTGTAAAAAGGCAAATTTACTGAAAGGTGGAGACGCAAAGCTATGGGTCTAAGGCTATAACATGCTATGACTGCTAGGTTGCTGAGACGGAATAGAGTATGTTTATGATAATGGTCTTTCTCCTAATTACATAGGAGAAAGACCATTTGCTTTTAAAAAATTTATATTCATAAGAGGGGATGGTTTTGTGATGAAAGCAAGAATAAACCAAAAGGTCTAACCGGTTCAGGCATTGTAAATGATGAGATAGCGACTATATTATAACCATTTATATAACCAAGGTCAGCCACAATCGGTGGGGCTTGATTAATCAGATCGGCGAACGGTTGAAAACTAAACGCAGGAATGGGTTTATCATTAAAATCCAGAATACTTATTCCACTATAGCTTACCGTCGCATCACGGGTAAAACCAATACCGGTAATCGTTATAACCCCTGCGGTGTATATCGCTTGGGGGGTCGTACTCCCGGATACTCGGAATTGTTACCCAAGTGACGTGTGATGGAAGTTATATTACGATTACGGGTATAGGTTTTTCGGAAGCAATGATTATTGGTTACGATGGCAGTGCAGGAATTAAGTATGTGGATGGAACTCTAGTTGAACCGTTCAGCTTTCATTACCCATGGTGGTAAAAATATGTAGTCAAACCTGTTTAAAAGACAGCAGGGCGTAAAGCTATGGGTCTAAGGCTATAACGGCTATGGTTGCCAGGTTACTTACAATTCAATTTTAATAGGAAAGCTGCACGACCTAACCTTTTTATCATCTTATGGTACCGCGCAGCGGCATGGGGGTCTATCCAGAAAAGGAGAGAGAAAATGAAAAAGCTTATCGGAATTCTCACAGTGCTTGTGTTAATGCTTAATATTCCAACATTAACACAAGCCAATACCTCGGTTACCAGTAGCTCGACATCGGTCCAAGTTAAACGTCTTTATGGGCAAGATCGCTATCAAACGGCGACTAAGATTGCTGATGAAGTGGCACTTGAAAACGGGATTGACTTTAGTAAGGGACAAAAGTTTAAAGCTGTGGTACTCGCTTCGGGTAATGACTATCCCGACGCAATAGCAGGAGCACCTTTGGCGCAACTGTATGGAGGGTCTATTTTGCTCGTTGATCGTACTCCGGAGGAAAGCACAACGACATGGGATTATATCCGTACACATGTAAATTCAGAAGGCCAAGTTTTTATTCTCGGGGGTAAGGGTGTCATTCCCGAGTCTTTTACAAATTATCTACAGAGCATGGGTTTTAATGTAGGTAATATTCATCAAATTGGTGGGAAAGATCGAAACGAAACCTCCCTTTTGATTGCCAAAGAGTTATTAAATCCGGCTCAAACCGCATTTCTAGTGAGCGATTCAAACTTTTATGATGCACTCACCATTGCATCCTCTGCGGTTTCATTAAATATTCCAATCTTGCTGGTTTCTCCATCAGGACTTTCTCCAGAGCAAAAAAGTTTTTCTGATTTTCTAACTGGTGTTATGTCCGTAGGAGAGATTCAAAAGACGATCGCAGTATCGTACCCGAAAGCAGTAGGTTTCTCAGGTTTAAAATAGATATGATACAAATGCAATTTTTACGAGTAAATTTCTGGTCAACAAACCCAAGGTTTTCTTAACTACGGGGGAAGCCTATCCTGATGCATTGGCAGGAGCTCTATTGGCTGGAACATCTGACGAATGTCCTGTGATCTTTACAACACCGAATAGCTTACAGCCGGAAACGGCTTGGGCTTTAAACCAAATTTCTTATTATGATAAGAGGGATAGTGTCGAAAAAATTAATAATCAACAAGTGACGATCCCGGCAGTTATATATCCGGAATTAGTGGTACTGGGAGGTACAGGGGCGGTAAGCAATGATGTCGTAAAACAAGCTCAGCAGATTCTGAATAATCCCGGCGATCCTACGACAGGGAGCGATGCTGTTAATTCGGTAGGTAACCTGGCCGGGAATATTGTCAATGAGGGTTTGGCTGTTACACAAGGGGAATGGATTTACTATACCGATCTTTATTATGAAGGGTCTCTATACAAGATCAAGAAAGATGGGACCGGAAAAATGAAACTGACGGCTGATGTTCCGCTTTTTCTTAACGTTAGCGGGGACTGGGTTTACTATAAAAATTATAAAGAAGACAAGATATATAAGATAAAAACAGATGGTACAAGCCGAACTAAACTCAGTGATGACAATTCCGAACAATTTATTGTCTCTGGGGACTGGATTTACTTTATAAATGGGTCCAATAATTTTACAATTTATAAAATGAAAACGGACGGAACGAATAAAATTAAACTTAACTCCGATACATCTTCGGATATTAATGTAGTTAACAATACGATTTATTACATCAATTATAATGATAAGGTAAAAATCTATCGGATGACCACTGACGGGTTGGATAACAGCAAAGTTAGCGATCTCGCCCAGGCTTACAATATGATTGTTAATTGGAATACAATTTATTACTCGAATTATTCAGATACAGATAGGTTTGCCGTTTCTAAGATCAATACAGACGGAACAGGAATGACTAAAGTAACAAATGATCATTCACGTAGCTTCAGTATAGAGAATGACTGGATATATTATGCCAATAGCTCAGACGCTAACTCCCTATATAAAATAAAGACAGATGGAACGAATAAGACAAAACTCAATAGCAGTATCACTTCTTATGTGAACGTAATTGGGGATTGGGTTTATTATGTGAAGAACCCACCCAGCAATTCTCAGCTCTACAAGACAAAGATAGACGGGAGCGAGGACAAAATCGTCGACTAGTTTTATTTAAAGACGAAGCGGATCGCGCATGGATCAAAGTCATCTCTCTCGATGGAGAGAGATGGATAGGCTGTTAAAAAACAAGTAACATGTAAAGAAGTTCTAAGGGAAAGCACGAAAGTGATCACCGAAGTTTCGGTGGTCTTGGGTTCGGAATGACTTTATCTATGTTCTAACCGATGAAAATCAAGTTGTCTAGGTAAAAAGCCGGTTAACGGAGATGTCCCATGAAATGGAATAAATACATTTAACTCAAATTGCCATAATCCGACAGAAGATTACCTATTTCTGGATTAAATTTCATTGTTATTTTTGTTCGAAGTCTTTAAAATTTATCTTATAAAGATATTTCGGAGGGAATAAAGATGGAAAAAAAGCTTTTGCGGAGAATTGAGGCGCTGCGAAAAAGGCTAAACAAATTGGGGACAACCCATGATCTTGTCGATGATGAAGTTGTCGCAGTTAGCCAACAACTGGATCAAGTATTAAATGAATATCAAAAAATAATTTCTTATCATCAATTAAGTTTTTGGTGAACCACTTCTTAGTAAATAGAAATCTTTGACGAAATTTGGTTGACAGGCTTTTAACGATAGATTATAATAGCAAACGTCACTTGAAATTCAATAAATTTTTAAATGGCGAACTCGGAGAGGTGGCTGAGCTGGTCGAAGGCGCTCGCCTGGAAAGCGAGTACATGAGGCAACTTGTGTCGAGGGTTCGAATCCCTCTCTCTCCGCCATAAGGTTAACTAGAGCCAAGTTTGATTGCTTTCGTATTCGACTTTGGCTTTTTCTTTTGTTATAATAACTTTGGTCGTGCTAGACGGGGTGGTGGCGGAATCCTGTAACCCGCAATCCGCTATAGCGGGGTGGAATTCCTGCGCGAGGGCAACGCTTGTGGAGCGGCCAGGTCTAACTTGTGATGAAGTTTGGGTCTTACGCAACAGAGCACTTCGAATCGTGTCAGATCCTGACGGAAGCAGCACTAAGAAGCACGCTTTGTGTGCCGTAAGGTTGCCTGAATTGAGCAAGGAAGCCTGGATTCGTCCGGAAGTGTTTGTTCGGACAAAGGTGCACGGCTTATAATTTAAGGTGGTCTTGGAACCATCTTTTTTGGTATATACGGGAAGATTAAAAATCAACTGACTTTGTCTCGGCGGAAAGTGAAGGTGGGACAATGGCCTATTTAGCGCTTTACCGTGAGTGGCGCCCAAAAAATTTCAGAGAAGTAGTGGGTCAGGAACACGTTACGAAGACCCTCACCAATGCCTTAAAACATGAGAAAATCGCGCATGCTTATTTGTTTAGTGGACCTCGCGGAACTGGAAAAACAACGGCAGCCAAGATATTGGCAAAAGCTTTAAATTGTGAGGACCGAGATGGAGTTGAGCCTTGTAATCAGTGTTCTTCTTGTTTAAGCATTGATCAGGGGAATGCGATGGAAGTTCTCGAAATCGATGCTGCCTCGAATCGTGGAATTGACGAAATTCGCGAACTCCGAGAAAACGTTCGTCTCAGCGCAAGTGAAGGAAAATATAAAGTCTACATTATTGATGAAGTTCATATGCTGACGACGGAAGCGTTCAATGCGCTACTTAAGACGCTAGAAGAACCGCCCGAACGGGTCGTATTCATTCTGGCGACGACAGAAGTTCAAAAAATTCCCCTAACGATATTATCTAGGGTACAACGTTTCGAATTTCACCGAATCTCTCTTGAGCAAATTGAGGCGCGGTTGCAAGAGGTTTGCCAAGCCATTAAACGGTCGGTTACTTCGGAGGCTCTGTCGATTATTGCGCAGAAATCTGAAGGTGGTTTGAGGGATGCCTTGAGTATTCTTGATCAGTGTATACTTCTTGATGGAAGTATTGGAGTAGAACAGGTCTATCAGGTTTTAGGGATGGTGGGGGAAGAGTATAGTTCCCGGCTTTTCGATATTCTCCTAACCCGTGATTATTCACAAGCCTTACGTTTATTGACCGATGGAATTAATCAAGGACGTGATCCACGGCAGATTTTAAGAGAACTTATGGAGTATTTACGCCAAGCTTTACTTTACGTTTCAACGCGTCAAGTCCCTAATATTGCTCCACAACTTAAAGAGAAGATTGCGATTCAAAGCGATAAAGCAGGTATGAAACTTATTCTGCAATGGATTAGTATTCTCTTACAAGGAGAGAGTCAGCTAAAATACGCCTCTAATGCCCGACTGGCTGCAGAAATGTTACTGGTCCAGATGATTTATGATACCTGCGAGGAAATTTCCTTGGGTTCCGAAGAGTTGGAGAAACGCCTAACCCTACTTGAGCAGGAAGTTCGTAAACTAGCATCGGGACAACCCATTCAGGTTGTTCAAAGTGCCCACCAGCAGCAAGGCGGAGTCACAAGAGCGCCAGAAGGACTAGAGCGGACAGCGGAAAGCCGGAATTCCTCTGAACAAAAACAAAAAGCCGAATCAAGTGTGATTCCAAAAGCTCAGACTTCGAAGAGCGGGAATAAAGGCCTATCCCTTGAACTCATGCAGAGTAAGTGGCCAGACGTTCTGGATCAGGTTCGCAAATATAAAAAGTCAACACATGCTTTCTTAATGGAAGGAAAGCCAATAGATTTAAAAGAAGAAAAACTGGTCATTGTTTTTAAGGAAGGACTATCGTTTCACCGGGATAAGGTCGACCAAGCCGAGAACCGGGAGACCATTGAAAAAGTACTACAGGAAATCTTCGGAGTTACCATAAGTTTACAGAATATGATGGAGAGCGAATGGGAAAAGCTCAAACCGGAAATGAATCAAGAGGAAAGTAATCCTGTTGTTAAAAAAGCAGAGGATATCTTTGGTGCAGATCTTGTATTTGTTAAGCAGGATTAGACAAGGATAAACTTTTTAAGTACAATCATCTTGAATGCAGTAACGTTGATTATTAATAAGGAGCGTGAATAGTATGGGTTATAAAGGCGGCATGGGGAATATGGGAAACATGGGAAATATGAATAACATGTTAAAACAAGCTCAGAAACTACAAGAAGAAATGGCGAAGACCCAAGAGGAATTGAAACTAAAAACCGTAGAAGCCTCTGTAGGGGGAGGAGCAGTGCAGGTTGTGGTCAGTGGTAAAATGGAACTTGTTGAGTTAAAGATTAAACCGGAGGCTGTGGATCCGGAGGATGTGGAAATGCTCGAAGATATGATTAAAGCGGCTGTCAATGAAGGTTTCCGTAAAGTCGAAGAAATGACTTCCGCGGAGATGGGTAAGTTGACCGGTGGATTAAAACTCCCCGGGCTGTTCTAATCGAAGACGTGAGCTAAGAAGATGGATTTTTTAAACTACCCACAACCTTTAGCTGATCTTATTTCAGGACTTTCCAGACTCCCAGGTATTGGGCCAAAAACGGCTGGGCGTCTGGCCTTTTATCTTTTGCAGCAACCGCAAATAGCCGAATCGCTCACAGATGCGATCTGCAATGCTCTGAAAAATATCAAAGAGTGCTCGAATTGTTGTAACTACACAGATCAAGACCCCTGCCCAATTTGCACCAGCGAAAAAAGAGACTCCTCTTTTCTTTGCATTGTCGAGCAACCACGAGATGTTGTAGCTCTTGAAAAGACGAGGGAATTTAGAGGAAAATATCATGTTTTACATGGGGTTATTTCTCCGTTAGAAGGAATTGGACCTGAACAGTTAACAGTTTCCCAGCTTCTCAAACGACTTGATGGTGTTCAGGAAGTCGTGATGGCACTAAATCCAACGGTTGAAGGAGAGGCAACGTCAATCTATTTATCAAAGCTCCTAAAACCCATGGGAATTAAAGTAACCCGGCTTGCCCACGGCCTACCGGTAGGCGGAGATCTGGAATATGCGGACGAGGTCACGATTGCGCATGCTTTGGAAGGCCGCCGTCAAATTTAAGGTCAACAAGAAAATCTATATGGAAAATTAGCATGAAAAGTCAGGGTCAGTTCTTCTTTGTTAAGTTCAAGCATAGGCTTGGACTAGGATGGACAAAGGAGGACAGATTATGACTTTTCTATTTTTAGGTCTCTTCATTGTTTTAATGGGACTGGTTATTCGTTCGAGCTTAGGAAAGCCGAATCTATTTCTTAAATTGTCGATTCATATCCTCGGTGGAATTGTCGGATTATGGCTTTTGGATCTCATTTTGAGTGTCTTAGGGTTTGGAATTCCTATCAATTTATTCACCGTACTCATCGTAGGTGTATTAGGTTTCCCCGGTGTTTTAGCTCTTGCCGGGCTCCAGGCGTTGGGAATTTGAAATGTTTAAATTTTCACAGCTCTTGACGAATGAAATATATGAAGAGTATACTGATACTAAACATCAGGGGGACTATTCAGGAAATTAACCAGAATAGTGCCCTAATCTGTTTTTTAGGGTTCTTTTATGAATATTCTATCATTTTTCTAAACCTGAATGGTGCTCTTTTACCTTTGAGAAAATTTAAACTAAAGGTAATGCTATACTCCTGGATTTAGGGATAGAGAAGGAGAGTCAGCTCTCTAAGGAACCCTATAATTGATTTATTTACATAATTAAGGAGGATGTATTCAATGGCAAAAATGAAAACCATGGATGGTAACGAAGCGGCAGCTCATGCATCGTATGCGTTTACTGAAGTCGCAACCATCTTCCCCATTACTCCATCTTCGACGATGGCCGAATTTGTGGACGAATGGGCCGCTCATCAAAAGAAAAATATTTTCGGTCAACCTGTTAAGGTTGTCGAGATGCAATCTGAGGCAGGCGCAGCTGGCGCGGTTCATGGTTCCCTTCAAGCAGGTGCGTTAACAACAACATATACTGCTTCTCAAGGGTTGCTTCTGATGATTCCAAACATGTATAAAATTGCTGGTGAATTACTTCCAGGCGTATTTCACGTGAGTGCCCGTGCTTTAGCAACGCATGCGCTTTCTATTTTCGGGGATCACCAAGACGTCATGTCTGTTCGGAGCACTGGTTTTGCTGAACTTTCCTCGCATAGTGTACAAGAAGCCTTGGACTTAGGCTATATCGCTCACTTAGCTGCGATTAAGTCTCGCGTACCGTTCCTTCATTTCTTTGATGGTTTCCGCACTTCCCATGAAATCCAGAAAATTGAAGTTACAGACTATGAAGATGTAGCTAAACTTTTAGATCGTGACGCTGTCCAAGCTTTCCGTGATCGTGGATTGAATCCCGAACATCCTGTACTTCGTGGTTCCGCTGAAAACGGTGATGTTTATTTCCAAACTGCAGAGGCTGCAAACCGCTTCTATGATGCGGTTCCTGATATTGTTGAGCATTATATGCAAGAATATAAGAAAATCACGGGCCGCGAGTATCATCCTTTCCAATATTATGGCGCTGAAGATGCTGACCGCGTTATCATAGCAATGGGCTCCATCTGCGATACCATTGAGGAGACCATTGATTATTTGAGGACAAAAGGAGAAAAGGTCGGAGTTGTAAAAGTTCACCTCTTTCGTCCATTCTCCGCAAAATATCTATTTAACGTGATGCCTAAGACGGTGAAAAAGATTGCTGTACTTGATCGTACGAAAGAGCCAGGTTCCTCAGGTGAGCCACTCTATCTCGATATTAAGGACGCCTTCTACACGAGTGATCTGAAACCCGTCATTGTCGGCGGACGCTATGGCTTAGGTTCTAAAGACACTACTCCTTCACAAGTATTAGCTGTCTATAAAAACCTTAGCGCCGCTGAACCTAAAAACAGCTTTACAATCGGAATTATTGATGACGTAACCCACAAATCCTTGCCGGAAGATGAATTCATTGATACTGCTCCGGAAGGCACGATTGCTTGTAAGTTCTGGGGCTTAGGATCTGATGGTACAGTCGGTGCCAATAAGCAAGCTATTAAAATTATTGGTGACCACACCGATATGAATGCTCAAGCTTATTTCCAATATGACAGCAAAAAATCTGGGGGTACCACAATCTCCCACATTCGTTTTGGTAAGAAAAAAATTAAATCCCCCTACTATGTTATTGGTGCGGACTACATTGCTTGTCATAACCAAGCCTATGTCGGCCAATATGACTTAGTTAAAGGATTGAAGAAGAACGGAACCTTCGTTCTCAACACGCAATGGAAACCGGAAGAAATGGAAGAAAGAATTCCTGCTTCCTTAAAGCAATATATTGCGAAAAATAATATTAGCTTCTATATTATTGATGCTGTTTCGATCGGTCGTGAGATTGGACTGGGTTCCCGTATTAACATGATCATGCAGGCCGCCTTCTTTAAACTTGCTAACGTGATCCCTGTGGATGTAGCGATTGGCTACCTCAAAGAATCCGTAGTCAAATCCTATGGTAAAAAAGGTCAAAATATTGTTGACATGAATAATGCTGCAATTGACCGTGGTGTTTCTTCCCTCGTTAAAATTGAAGTCCCTGCTTCTTGGGCTCAAGCGACTGATGCGAAGGCTGAAGCTGCAGCAACAAAGGAATTACCGGATTTCATTAAAAACATTATGATCCCGATGAATACTCTCGAAGGAGAAAGCCTTCCTGTTAGTGCTTTTATTGGACGTGAAGATGGTACCCTTCCTTCAGGCACTGCTGCTTACGAGAAACGTGGGATTGCTGTTATGGTTCCAGAATGGAAGATGGATCAATGTATCCAATGTAACCAATGTTCCTATGTTTGCCCTCATGCTGCCATTCGTCCGTTCTTAATGAATGAAGAAGAAGCAACGAAGGCTCCCCAAACCTTTGTGGGTAAGAAGGCAATTGGCAAAGAAGCCGAAGGTCTCCAATTCCGTATGCAAGTGGATACACTCGATTGCACCGGTTGTGGAAACTGTGCTGAAATCTGCCCATCTAAGGAAAAAGCACTTGTCATGAAGCTTTCACCAGAGCAAATTGCAGAGCAAGCGGATAACTGGGAATTTGCACTTACCCTTTCCGATAAGAGCAAACGTTTTGACTTGTTTACAGTAAAAAATAGCCAATTTGCACAGCCTCTTCTTGAATTCAATGGCGCTTGCCCAGGTTGTGGTGAAACAGCTAATGTTAAGCTTCTTACCCAACTATTTGGTGATCGCATGATGATTGCTAATGCAACAGGTTGTAGCTCCATTTGGGGGGGGAGTTCTCCTTCCGTACCTTATACCACCAATAAAGAAGGTAAAGGTCCGTCTTGGGCAAACTCCTTGTTCGAAGATAACGCGGAGTTTGGTTATGGTATGTACCTCGGTGTTCGTCAACAACGTGAAAAGTTAGCTGATCTTATGAAGGAAGCCCTGGGAACTGAAATTAGCGCTGAACTCAAAGAAGCCTTCCAAGATTGGGTTACTGGAATGAATGATGCGGATGCTTCTAAAGCTGCAACCGCAAAAATTCTTGCCCTTCTTGACAATTACCAAGGGGATAATGATCTTCTCAAAGAGATTATCGCGAGAAAAGATCATCTCGTTAAAAAATCACAATGGATCGTCGGTGGAGACGGATGGGCTTATGATATCGGTTACGGCGGCCTAGACCATGTCCTCGCTTCAGGTGATGATGTGAATGTTCTTGTTATGGATACTGAAGTTTATTCCAATACCGGCGGACAATCATCTAAAGCAACACCCGTTGCTGCTGTAGCTAAGTTCGCTGCTGCTGGTAAGAAGATTCGTAAAAAGGACCTAGGTATGATGGCTATGAGTTATGGCTATGTTTATGTCGCTCAGATTGCTTTGGGTGCTAACATGGCTCAAGCAATTAAAGCTATCAAAGAAGCAGAAGCTTATAAGGGACCTTCACTTATTATTGCTTATGCACCATGTATTAACCACGGTATTAAAGCGGGTATGGCGAAGAGCCTTGATGAGTCCAAGAAAGCCGTAGAGACTGGATATTGGCACCTCTATCGCTTTAACCCAGATCTTGAAGATCAAGGTAAAAATCCGTTTACAATCGATTCCAAGGAACCGACTAAACCTTTCCGTGATTTCCTTATGGGTGAAGTCCGTTACACCTCTTTGTTGAAAACTTTCCCAGACACTGCTGAGGAACTTTTCTCCAGTGCTGAGAAGTATGCTAAAGTGCGTTATGACTCTTATAAACGTCTTGCTGATCAAAAGTGGGACTAAAAAAACTTAATAGGATCAAATAATTTTAAAATTTCCGGAGAGTGGGTGTAGACCCACTCTTTTTTTGTACTAACAGAAAGTATAAGTCTGGGGGCAGATAATATAAGTGCAACCAGCGGCTTTCGTTCTCCTACGATGCATGTATTTAAGTCCGGCAGGATAAGGCGACTAGAGCCATCGCTTTGGCGCCGGCTAAGTCTTCTTTATCCTACGATGTAAGTGGTTAAGTCCGGCAGGATAAGGCGACTAGAGCCATCGCTTTGGCGCCGGCTAAGTCTTCTTTATCCTACGATGTAAGTGGTTAAGTCCGGCAGGATAAGGCAACTAGGGCTACCACCTTCGCTAGGGCTTGGTGCTAGCCAAGTTTTCTTTATCCGGCAGGATAAGGCGACTATACTGCCATTCCGCGCTAACGTTTGTCGCAGGTTGAGTTCTCTTTAGTAAGAGCAAGGGGTTTTCGGAATAGATGGAGTTTAGCAGGGTTCTTAGCCTTTGCATAATGGGAAAGAATTTTGCCGAAAATAAGCTCAAGAGGGGGGATGAGCATGAAGAGCTGGCTGAAAATGATGAAAGATCTTACGATAAGGCCGCATACCCGAAAAATTCGCAAGCCCCCAACTTTACCGATAGATCAGGAGCGTAATAAGCCATTATCCAGTCAAAGAATCCGGGAGGAACTTGAAAAAAGCAGTGACATTATTTTTCGGGAATTCAGTTTGCGCGCCAAAGAGGAAATCCCGTGCATGCTCGTCGTAGTTGATGGACTGATCGATAAGTCGATCCTCGACAACTTTATCCTCAGGGTTCTAATGGTGGATTTACAAGCTGATCCGGATTTCAAAAAGCTGACTCAGAAGAATATTGTTGACGATGTGCTTAAACTCTTAGCACCAGCCAGTGAAATAAAGAAGATTGATAAGATGGGAGAGGCTATTGATTATATTTTATCGGGAGATGCAGTCCTCTTTTTCGGGAATCTTTCAGAGGCATTGGTTATTGGAGCAAGAGGTTGGGCTTCGCGTGCTATTTCCGAACCTCAGACCGAATCAACCATTCGCGGACCGAAAGAAGGGTTCACAGAAACACTACGGACGAATACCTCACTTCTCAGAAGGAAGATCAAACATCCCTCGCTGCGCTTGGTCTCCTTAAAGCTTGGGGACTTAACCCATACGGATGTTGTGGTTTGTTATATCGAGAAGGTTGCAAGTCCTGATGTTTTGTCGGAGGTCCTTCGGCGGTTAAGCCGGATTAAAATGGATGGAGTAGTTGCAGGGGATTCTATTGAGGAAATGATTGAGGATTCGCCCTACTCCCCTTTTCCTACGGTTTTTCATACGGAACGGCCGGATGTTATCGCTGCAAATTTGTTAGAGGGCCGGGTGGGGATTATGGCTGATGGGACTCCAACCGTCTTGCTTGTCCCGGTTACGTTGGCCAAATTTATGCAAGTAAATGAAGATTATTACGCGCGGGCATTAATTATGATTCTCATCCGCTTCGTCCGGTACTTGGGTGCGATGATTGCCGTTCTAGCACCCAGTATCTACATTGCCGTGACGACCTTTCACCAGGAGATCCTTCCCACTTCCTTGGCCTTGAGTATTGCTGCTGGGCGAGAGGGGGTACCTTTCCCGGCTTTAATTGAAGCATTACTTATGACGTTAACCTTAGAAATTCTTCAGGAGGCAGGATTGCGCTTACCAAAACCGATCGGGCAAACGATCGGGATTGTTGGTGCCTTAGTTATCGGGGATGCTGCAGTGAAGGCAAGTTTGGTGAGTCCTCTGATGGTTATCGTGATTGGGATTACGGCCATCGCTAGTTATATAATTCCTTCTTATGATTTGGGAATCGCAGTCCGCCTTACCCGATTCCCCTTGATGCTGTTAGCAGGGTCAATGGGTTTTTATGGAGTGGGGATTGGGCTCTATGCTGGGCTCATTCATCTTCTAAGCATTCGTTCCTTTGGGGTTCCCTATCTAAGCCCAATAGCTCCCCTGCGGATTCGCGCCTTACTTCAGGACACGTTCGTCAGAGCTCCTTGGTGGGCGATGAAAAGGAGGCCTGAATTGATTGATGTGGAAGACCCAAACTCGGGCTCGAGGGGGACAAAATAAATGGAGCGGATCTCTACTCACCAATTCCTGATGTTGGGTGCAGGTGTTACCTTGGGAACGACCTTCTTTCCAGTGGGGATGACCGTGGCCAGCTCGGCAGGACGTGATGGTTGGATGGCAGTTATTCCTGCGTTTCTTTTTGGTATTCCCTTCAGTCTCATGTTACTGTCTTTAGCTGAGAAATACCCTCAAAAGAATCTTATTCAGATCACCGAGCAAGTTCTCGGTAAGTGGATGGGTAAGATTTTTGGAATTCTTGCCATCCTGATTTCTATCTATTTTGGAGGACTACTCGCTAGACAAGGCGTTGATATGTTTTCCCGTTCTATTTTGCCATTAATACCTTTTTGGGCTTTTTTACTCAGCGGATTTGTATTGGTCTTAATGTTAGTCAATGCCGGAATTGAAGTCATGGCCCGGTTCTGTGAGATTGTTTTTCCAATAGTGGCAGTAGCCTTAATAGGGACAGCCCTATTGTCGATTCCACGCTTTGAGCAGGGAGAACTTCTCCCGTTTCTCGAGAATGGGTTTAAACCCGTGTTATTTGGAGTTATTGAGATTATTCCTTGGCCGATGGAATTCGTTCTTTTTCTAGGTGGCCTCTTAAAGTTTTTACCTCAAGGTCAACAAGAAATCAGACAAATGAGAGCAAAGGTGTGGCATGTTCTCCTCTTTGTCGGGTTACTCAATATGCTCATTACCCTTGTTGAGATTTGGGTTTTCGGTCCTACTGAGGCGACAAGGCTGACTTATGGATTATTGACTTTAGGTAAAATGATTGAGATTTCCCAGACGGTCTCCGGAATAGAGTCCATTTTTACGGTGATTTGGATGGGAGCGAGTTTGATTAAAGTCTCTGCTTTTTATTTCCTTGGTTTGTGGGGAGTTCAGACTGTGTTCGGCCTCAAACGCGGGGTGGCTCATATGTTCATCATTCCTATTATGTCAGTTATTCCCTGGACTTTGACTCGAGGAGCAGATCTCCAAATTGCAATTACTCAAGCTGATCGTTATCTTATTCTGCCGTTGGCGCTTGTATGGGTAATCCTACTTTGGGGGGTGAGCTGGTGGAGGCAAAGAAAATAAAAGTAATACTTAAACGGGGCCTGATCCTGTTCCTCATTTTTTCACTCTTTTTCCTTGAAGGGTGCTGGGGAAAAAAGGAAGTGGATCAGCTGGCTTTTGTTATCGGTATTGGGCTTGATCAAGGGAAAAAACCTGGAGATATTATCTTCACCTTCCAAATTGCTCAGCCCAAAAAAGGTGGACAAAGTGGCTCAGAGATTAATAATTGGATACTTAGCACAGAAGTGACGCATGCTCCTCTCAGTGAAGAAAAAGTGTTTGAAATTCTTAATCGGTATCCCTTTGTGGGGACAACGAAAATCTTGGTCATTGGTGAGGAACTGGCGAAATCGGGGATCAATTCGGTGATTGATTCGTTTCAAAGATACTACCAGTTTAGAAGAACAATGTATATGATCGTGGCAAAGGGTAAGGCCAAAGATATTTTGAATACCAAACTTCGCAATGATCAACTACCGGCTTTAAGTCTTCTTGGTAGGATCGAAGAAAACAAAGCAGTCTCTTCATTTCCAGTGACAAGAATCGGTCATTATCTTACCTTATTATCACGGGAAGGACAGGCCCCCATTATTCCAGTTGTGGACCGGCTACAGCCGGGAGAAGGCGGAATTGATTACAAAGGGAGTGAAGGAGGAGAGGCTGAGGAACTTCTGCTCGAGGGGGCCGGAGTGTTTCGTGTAGGTAAACTCGTCAGTTATCTAACCGATCAAGAAAGCAAAGGATATTTGTGGCTAGAAAACGAAGTAGGGACCCGCTTTATCAGTACAGAGGAAATGAATGGGATTAGTGTTACGGCGAAGGTCATTCGTTCTAAATCAAACTATAGTGTGACACAGGATGAAAAAGGGCCCCGTTTTAATTATCAGCTCAAGGTGATAGTGGCTATGACTGAAGTCATGGGAAGCCAACCTCCGATGTCTCCTGAAAAATGGGCTGCTTTTACAGGAGATGCCGAGAAATTAGTGGCGCAAGCGATTGAAAAGGAATGCCAAGCAGCCATTAACAAAGACAAGGAGATTCCTAACGATTTTTTAGGAATCGGCCGTCATATTGAGCAGAAGAACCCGAGTCTCTGGAAAGAAGTTCGTAATAATTGGGAAAAAACGCTGCAGGATTTGCCTGTCGACTTGGATGTCGAAGTAACTATTGAGCACAGTGGGGTAGATCGGAATACCCCGGTTAGCCCGGTTAACCCAGAAGGAACTCGGCAAGAATAGATTTAGGTCATCAAAAATGGAGAGGAGGTTATGAATACTATGTGTTCTCAAGTCTTGCCGAGTTGTCAATGCTGCCAGGAGGTACCAACACAAGGGTTGTATGATGGGATCCGAATTCAAGGGATGCTTTTTTGCTCACAATGTTGCCATACTTTGAGTTCCAGTTCACCAAGTTCACTCTTTTATCAGAGATTCCTAGCCGGGGTAAAAAAAGCACTTTTCCCCTGATTCCGAATTATTGAAGTAATTAGGTTGCAGATAAAATTGGGGCTTGTTTTGAGTAGATGAATCTTTAAAAATTATGTGATACAATAAAAGGAAATACCTCGATATATTAGGAAACTTACTTCAGGAGGGTTTTTAAACTCCATCGGATAAAGGAACTGGGGGAATGTTTTTGCTATCCCTGGGAGAGGAGCTGTTTAAGTACCAAGAAAAAGGGTTTCTGTCGTTTCATACTCCAGGACACAAAGGAAAACGAGAGTTTTTTGAGGGTTTAAATTTCCCGGAGCAGGATCTGACAGAACTTTCTGGTTTAGATATGTTGCACGCACCACAAGGCGTAATTGCTGAAGCACAAAAACGGGCTGCCCAGGTTTTTGGAGCAGAAGAGAGCTTTTTTTTGGTGAATGGAGCAACCGTGGGAAATCAAGCCATGTTTCTGGCATTAGCAGGAACAAAAGGCAAGGTTTTGGTGGAAAGGCAATCGCATCGATCGGTTATGGCGAGTCTTGTGCTTTCTGGACTGGAACCGGTCTATCTAAAATCGATTATTCATCCGGAGTTCCATTTACCATTAGGGTATGAGTATAAGATTGAACCTCAACTCTGGAGGGGGATCCAAGGGATACATTTGACCTATCCCAGTTATTATGGAACTCTTTCAGATATCGCGCCAGTGGTTCGGGGCCGAGAACTTTGGGCACCTTCCATCCCTATCCTTGTCGACCAAGCCCATGGTTCGCATTTTTTATCCAAGCTTTTTCCTTCCGGAGCTTTAGCCTGGGGTGCGGATCTTGTTTTACATAGCTCTCATAAAACGTTGAGTGCTTTGACCCAGGCGGCAATGCTTCATGTTCAAGGAGAGAGAATATCGAGAAGCCGTTTAAAGCAAGCACTGGAGATGCTTCAATCTTCCAGTCCGAGCTATCTCTTAATGGCTTCCTTAGAACGGGCTGTTGAGTTTGCTCAGCAAGAAAACCGCTGGAATCTTCTGTTTGAGGCAGTTCAGGAACTTCATGGACAAGCGGGGAAGGCTCTCCGAATCTTGAATCCAGGGGATCAAGGTCAGTATGGAATTGATCAGCTGGATTGGTCGAAAATTCTGGTTAATACCTCTTCACTTGGGCTCGCGGCACCCTTAGCTGTTGATTTTTTACGAACTCGCTTTCGGATTGAGCCAGAATTATGGGATCAAGAAAATATTTTGTTTTTATTAGGGATTGGCAATACACCAGAAGAGGTCCTACGCTTAACCGAAGGATTAATCGCCATGGCGGAATGGGCTCATCAGGTAAACGGTCTAGGGGTAACACCATCTAAGCTAAGAGAAAATACGCTAAGGTCTGCTAAGGAACTGGAGATTTCCTTACCACCCCTTCGACTTACCCCGCGTGAAGCGTTCTTAGCACCTAAACGTCAGATTCCTCTTAAGGAGAGCTTAGGGAAAATTCTTGGGGAGAGTATTTCTCCCTATCCACCAGGGATTCCTTGGGTTGTCATGGGGGAAGAAATGACCCCTGAAGTACTTGAGGCTCTATTGAATTCTCCCTCAAAACGTTGGCAAGGGTGGGATAACCCAGAACATGGGATTTGGGTCATTGAGGAGGGATAAGAGCCGATGAATTTCGCACTCGAACTTTTGGTGAAGGCAGCACTCGAAGAGCGTATTGCCCATTTGCTATTGTTCCATAGTGGAGGGGCAAATGAACGTCGCCAAGCGGGTTTATACCTGGCTCAGGCCTTAAATTGCCAAAGTCCTCGAGCAGATGCTCCTTGTTTAGAGTGTCCTGCTTGCCGGAAGATACATTCGGGAAACCATCCTGATGTACAAATTCTGAAACCTCAGAAAGCCTCGTTGGGGATTGATGAGATTATCCATTGGCAAGAGCGAGTATACCGTAAACATTATGAGGGAAAATATAAAGTATTTATTTTAGAACAGTCCGATCGTTTGACACTTCCCGCAGAAAATGCGTTACTGAAGGTGATCGAGGAACCGCCAGAAAGAACAATAATCATTCTGAGTGCCCAAAATGCCGAAACCCTGCTACCGACCATTCAAAGTCGTGCACAGGCTGTCTACTTTCCAATGTCCGGGGAAGAAATATGGCTCGATTCCCTAGACTCTTCGATAAATCGGCAAGAGGCAAACGAGGCCTTTCAATTGAGTGGGAAGGATCCAGATAGTGCTCAGGTGATTCTCGAGTTGGATGTTGCAAAAGTAAAACATTGGGTTAATAGTTTTTGGGAATCCGTTAAGGAAAGAGACTTTCTGAAAGTGTTCGGCCTTTTCCCGGTTGAGAAAAATGAAGCTTTAATCTATCTCCAGGTTTTAGCCTACCAAAAATGTGAGGACTCGAGGAGTCCAGGGGCGATTTTAGCTATAAATAAAGCGCTGGATCAAATCCGAAGGCAAGCTAATCCCCGATTAGCAATTGAAGTGTTGGCCTTAGAATTATTCAGGCAAGGAGGATATTGAAGTGGTAGAGGTTGTAGGGGTCCGTTTTAAACAGGCAGGAAAGATTTATTATTTTTCTTCAGGAGACCTTGGGCTCAAAATTGAGGATAAAGTTATTGTGGAGACCGCGCGTGGGATTGAATTTGGTGACCTGGTGATTGCGTCAAGGGATATCCCAGAAGATACTGTTGTTTCTCCACTTAAGCCAGTCATTCGCAAAGCCACTCTGGAAGATGAGCGGATTGTCGAAGAAAATAAAGTTAAGGAAAAAGAGGCTTTCCGAATTTGCCTCGAAAAAATTGAAGATCATCAGCTCCCCATGAAATTGGTGGATGTAGAATATACATTTGATAGTAATAAAATTATTTTTTCGTTTACAGCTGAGGGACGAGTTGATTTTCGCGAATTGGTTAAGGACTTAGCCTCTGTTTTTCGGACGCGCATTGAACTACGGCAAATTGGCGTACGCGATGAGGCTAAGATGTTGGGTGGAGTTGGTTCCTGCGGCCGAATGCTCTGTTGCTCCACATTTCTCGGAGATTTTGAACCCGTATCGATACGGATGGCCAAGGATCAAAAATTATCCCTTAATCCAACTAAGATCTCCGGAATTTGTGGGCGGCTCATGTGTTGTTTGAAATATGAAAATAGCGCTTATGATGAGGAGTCGAGAGAAAGGGCAAAGCATTCCTGTGAGATGAATCAAGGATGCTGTCACCAGGAGAATGTTTTAAAAGAAGATAAATCCGATAAACCTGAGCAGCCAGCTCAGGCGATTCCAGTTTCAGGGAGAGGACGCCAGGAAGGGCGTCAAAGGAAAGGGGAAAAGAATAAAGGAAAGAGTGAGAAGGTATGAGCCAATTGACCCAGGCTTTAGCTGAGGTTGAGGAGAAAGTCAATTCCCTGCTCGAAGAGGTACGGCGCTTACGTCCGTATGTAGAAAGTCTGGAACAAGAAAATGCCAGGTTAAAACGAGAATTATGTGAAATTCCAGAACAAGAGACCGAGCGGGTCATCGCGAATGCTGAGCACCTCCAGGGCGTTGCCCATGATAACTTGGAAAAGTTATATAAGGAAGGATTTCATATCTGCCATCTCCATTTTGGACAGCCGCTGGAGGATGGGGATTGCTTGTTTTGTATGGGGTTTTTAAGGAAGGATTAGAAAGTGTGGCTTGGCATCCGTTTAGGACAGGCGCTCACCGAGACAAACTAGGACTCAGATTCGATTTGGAGATCGGGTTCCCGCCAAAATCGGCATCCTTGCCTCTGTTGGCGGTGGAGCACGTCCTGTGCTCCACCCTTCTATGAAAGTACTTATCTTCGTCAAGTTTGTCTAACGGTTCGCTTCAGACCTTCTCTTCTGCCAATCCGCACTTCTCTTTGCTACATTTATAGGTTTGATGGGAGAGGTTAGTTAAATTGTCTACAGTTGAAAAGGGGACGCTTTATGTTTGTGCGACTCCGATCGGGAATTTAGGGGATATCACCTTGCGAGTTCTTGAGGTTTTGCGTGAGGCTGATCTGATTGCAGCGGAGGATACGCGGCATTCTCGGAACCTTTTAAAACATTTCGAAATTACGACTCCTTTAACGAGTTATCATCAGCATAATGAGAAAGGGAAAGCTCAGGAACTGGTGCGCAGACTTAAAAACGGAGAAACGATAGCCTTGATTTCCGATGCCGGGATGCCGGGAATTTCCGATCCTGGTCAAGAGGTTATTCGCTTATGTTTGTCTGAAAAGGTGCCCGTCGATGTTCTACCTGGACCTAATGCGGGCTTAACGGCTTTGGTTCTTTCAGGACTCCCCAATGCACACTTCCTTTTTCATGGTTTTCTCCCATCAACACAGAGTGCTCGGAAACGGGAACTTGAAGGGTATGCTAAGCTTCCTTTTACACAGATTTTCTATGAGGCCCCTCACCGGCTGGTAGATACCCTTGCCAATCTTATAGAGGTATGGGGAGACCGCGAAGCGGTAGTGGTTCGTGAACTCACAAAACTCCACCAAACGGTACATCGGGGAAGGTTAGTGAGTTTACTGGCGGAGTTCCAAGCGACCTCTCCGCGTGGAGAAATCTGCGTTCTTTTAGCTCCCTATGAGGAACAGCCAGCACAAGGCGGTCCCGAAGAGTGGCAAAGGGAAGTGGAAGAGGGAATCAAACAGGGACTCCAACCGAAGGAAGCGATGAAACAGGTCGCTAAGAAATACGGGATTAGCAAGAGAGCAGTTTATCAAGCTACTTTAGAGGGGAAATAAGTAAAAAGACTTGGCTTAAACCAAGTCTTGGATATAGAAAACTCGGCTAGCGCCAAGCGTTTGCACAGGCGATAGCCCTAGTTGCCTTATCCTGCCGGACATAAATACATGCATCGTAGGATAAAGAAAACTTGGCTTGTGCCAAGCAAAGCGAAGGCAGAAGCCCTAGTTGCACTTATCCTGCCGGACATAAATACATGCATCGTAGGATAAAGAAAACTTGGCTTGTGCCAAGCAAAGCGAAGGCAGAAGCCCTAGTTGCACTTATCCTGCCGGACATAAATACATGCATCGTAGGATAAAAAAAAGAAGGCATTGACGCCTTCCTATGTATTTCGTTTCAGTTAAACAGCTTCTGATTCATTACTGGTAGCTGTAGCTACTGTTGCTCCCATAGCTGCGGCACATTCGCGACAAACGTTTTTGCCATGAAAAACTTGAATATCGCCGGCATTACCACAAAAAACACAAGCAGGCTCATATTTTTTGAGAATGATTTTTTCCTGATCAACGTAGATCTCAAGAGCATCTTTTTCGTCAATTCCCAAAGTTCTACGCAGTTCGATCGGAAGTACAACGCGGCCGAGTTCATCTACTTTTCGCACGATTCCAGTTGATTTCATCATAAGTTCTTCCTCCTTATAACAACATTCGACAATTTACTACACCCTTATGATACCAACGATACCATTTAAAGTCAACGGGTTTCTGGAAAAAAGTTGTATATCTATAAAAAAAGAATAAAAACGGTTTGGATGTGGATATACTTGACAAAAAAAACCCGTTGTGATTCACTAAATAGTAAATTAAGCTTACTTTAACTATCTCTAAGTTCGACGGAAAACTTCATATTAGATTTTGATCGTCTTAAATTATCTTGGAGAGGATGAGTCTCTTGAAATATTACATAACAACCCCAATTTTCTATCCCAATGCGAGTCCCCATATTGGAACCGCTTACACGACGGTTGCGGCCGATGCCTTTGCCCGGTATCATCGCATGAAAGGAGACGATGTTTACTTTTTGACAGGTACGGACGAAAATGCTCAAAAGATTGTGCGCACTGCTGAAAGTAAAGGCATGGATCCTAAACGTTATGTCGATGGGATTGTGGAAAGGTTTAAGTCGCTTTGGGAGGAGCTGGACATCTCTAATGATGACTTCATTCGGACAACAGAGGAACGTCATCATAAGGTCGTCAAAGCGCTTTTTACAAAACTTCATGATCAAGGGGATATTTATAAGTCCGAATACGAGGGCTGGTATTGTACCCCCTGTGAGACCTTCTGGCCGGAAAGTAAGTTAATCGATGGCAAATGTCCAAATCCTGATTGTGGGCGAGAGGTCGAGCTATTAAAAGAAGAGAGTTATTTCTTCAAGCTTTCTAAATATCAAGATGTTTTGCTGAAACATATTCAGGAACATCCGGAATTTATTCAACCTGTTTCGCGACGCAATGAAATGATTCGTTTTATAGAAGGCGGGCTGGAAGATCTCTGCGTGTCGAGGACGACTTTCCAATGGGGAATTCAAGTTCCTTTTGATCCGAAACACGTGGTGTATGTTTGGCTAGATGCTTTGATTAACTATATTTCTGCTTTAGGCTTCCCTGATGGTGAGCTCTATAAAAAGTATTGGCCTGCAGATGTTCATTTAATGGGAAAAGATATTGTGCGTTTCCATGCCGTGATTTGGCCGATTATTTTGATCGCTTTGGGACTTCCTTTGCCAAAAGAAGTGTATGGACATGGTTGGTTTTTAAGCAAGGAAGGCGGTAAAATTTCCAAGTCGCGAGGGAATGTTCAGGACTCATTTGAGTTAATCCAACGTTATGGATCGGATGCGATTCGCTACTTCCTCCTCCACGAAATGCAAGTGGGGACGGATGGTACGTATTCAGAAGATAATCTTGTAGAACGTCTCAATAGTGATTTAGCTAATGATCTGGGGAATTTCGTTTCTCGAAGCCTGGCGATGATTGTGAAATATAGGAACGGTCTTCTTCCCAAAGCGAGTGAAGATACTGCTTTAGAACAAGAGCTTAAGGCGTTAAGCCAAGAAGTAAAAGCTAAGGTTGAAGAAAGGATGGAAGCTTTGGATCCGGCGGGTGCGTTGGAAAGTATCTGGCGGCTGGTCGCTCGGATGAATAAATATGTCGATGAAACGGCACCATGGGCGCTTGCTAAACAAGAAAATTCACAGGCTAGACTGGATCAGGTGTTGCATACCTTTGCCGAAGCGATTCGTATCTTTGCAATTCTTTGTGCACCGTTTATGCCTAAACTTCCGGGTAAGATGCTCCAACTTCTCGGAGTTGACCAAGAGATGCTTCGTTGGGAAGAAGCAGATCACTGGGATGTCTTACCGGCAGGAATACAGGTTGAGAAGGGCCAACCTTTGTTCCCTCGCATTGATTTATCACAATGGAAAACTGAAGGAGAGAATCAAAACGTGAATCAAGAACAAAACAATGCTCAGCAGTCGACAGAAAAGTTAACTGAGCAAGCGCAAGACCAAACCAGTTCGGAAAACCAAATTTCTGAAGGAAAGCTAGAGTTTGAGCCTATTAAAGAGGAAATTACAATTGATGAATTCGCTAAGATAGATTTGCGAGTTGCCAAGATTCTTCAAGCGGGAAAAGTTGAGAAGACAGACAAACTTATGAAATTAGAGATTGAAGTAGCTGGAGAGAAGCGCACGATCGTTTCCGGAATCGCCCAACACTATGCCCCCGAAGATCTCGTGGGTAAATCTGTGGTCATCGTGGCCAATCTTAAGCCAGCAAAATTACGGGGAATTGTTTCTCAGGGCATGATCTTAGCCGCTTCTCAGGATGGAGTATTAGAAGTACTGACTGTTAATAAAGATTTACCGGGTGGAGCCCGCGTCAAATGATTTGGGATACCCATGCCCATCTCGATGATCCCCGTTATCGGGAGGACTTTGACCAGGTTCTCGAAAACATGAAAAATGCTCAGATTTCCCGCGTGACCAATGTCGGGTATGATTTGGCCTCCTCTGAGCATTCCGTTGATTTGGCCCATCGTTACGATTTTATTTATGCTGCAGTCGGAGTTCATCCCCATGATGCAGAAGGAGTAACCCCTGAAACGTGGGGAACCCTTCTCCAACTGGCAAAGGATGAAAAGGTCATTGGTTGGGGAGAGATCGGGCTGGACTATTACCGTGATCTTTCCCCCCGGCCTGTCCAGCAGGAGATCTTTATTCAGCAGATTGAGCTTGCTGATCAAGCGGGCTTACCGATTATCATTCACGATCGCGAGGCTCACGGAGATCTTCTAAAAATCGTTAAGGAACATCCGCCTAAACATGGAGGAGTATTCCATTGCTATTCAGGTTCCTGGGAAATGGCTAAGATTGTCCTGAATTTGGGCTTTTATCTCTCCTTTGCCGGACCTCTCACGTTTAAAAACGCTCGCCATACGGTAGAAGTAGCAAGTAAGGTACCGCTTGATCGTTTCTTGGTGGAGACTGATTCTCCGTATTTAACCCCTGAACCTTATCGGGGTAAGCGAAATGAACCAACTTATGTTCGCGAAGTTGTGGCCAGAATAGCGAAAATTCGCGAGCTTAGTCTAAAGGAAGTAGCTCAGCAGTCTTTTCAAAATGCTGTTCGTTTATTTAATCTAAATTAATATTGTGAGTCACACTAGAAGATCCGAAAAACTTTGGTAGTTTTTCGGATCTATTTTTTTAAACATTATTTGAGCTTAAAAAGTAATGAATTCCTGTAATTCGAGGAGAGGCAACTTAAAGCAAGATGATGAGGTTGCTGGAGAGTTCTTTTTTGCTTGGCCTAATCATACGTTTAGGATGAGGGGGGAAGAAAATGTATTCATTGCCGATTGCTAACTATATAGATTTATGGCATATTGCCAAGAACCGAAGTATGTACATAGGCAGTGGACTATTATTAGTTGGAACGACTTTGGTTTATCTACCAACAGATAAAGCGATCATGCAGTTTCCACAAATAAAAGTGCCCCAGATTCAGCCGTCAACACCGATCGCACCTTCTCCGCCAGAGAAAGCTGTATCCGAGCCCGAACTGAGTACACAAATTCATACGGAATTTCGGATTGAAGATATAGAAGTTCCGGTTGTGACGGACTATGTTGAGTCAAACCAACTGGCACCTGGTATGAGCAAGGTCAAGGAAGAGGGAGAGAAAGGAATTGAACGGCGGGTCATCAAAATAACCCAAGTAAACGGAGAAATTAATAGCGAACAAATAACATATCAATTTATGCTGGAATCTTCCAAGAAGCGAGTGGTCCTGCGTAACAGTCAACCCGCTGTCGCCAAGAAGCCGGAGGCTAAAGCAGAAATTGATTTGAGCAAGTTGAATGTCCAAATGGTAATGAGTATGGAAGCGACAGCATACACCTATACCGGTAATCGGACGGCAACAGGTGTCGAGCCCAGGGAGGGTTTGATTGCTGTAGATCCACGGGTAATTCCCTTAGGGAGTCAGGTCTATGTTGAGGGTTATGGGTATGCAATCGCAGCTGATACGGGCGGATTAATTAAAGGAAATATCATTGATGTGTTTTTTCCCAGCCTCCAGCGCTGCTTAAATTGGGGGAGACGACCAGCTAAAGTATATATATTAAATGTAAAATAATGTAATTAATTTTGACAACTGACTACACTTAGGTTAAAATGAGGTTGTAGGTTATCTGGAAATCATGCTAAATATTTTATGGGGGGATTCAATGATTGAGGAAACGGGGACAAGAGCTATGTCGTTAGTTCGAAGCTCCCGCAAAGCTCAAATATCCGCAGCTTTATTTGGAATACTATTAGTTATTACGTTCGTTCTTGTGTTAAAAGCGAAGACAATCAACGTACAGATTGACGGGAAAGTCGTTAGTCTAACAACAATCAACAATACAGTAGGTAGCACTCTGAAATACTCACGACTCGGTATTTACCCAGAAGACATCGTCGTCCCTGACCGTTCTGCTCAAGTGACCAAGGGAATGGAGGTCGAGGTCACTCGAAGCCTTCCACTGACGTTAAAGCTCGATGGCCAAGTTTATACTGGTCGCTCACCCAAGCTAACTGTAGGTGAAGCTTTGCGAGATTTATCAGATCGGTTAGGGCTAAATATCCAGGAAACAGATGAAGTAAATACGGATCGCCAAAATCCTTTAGTGGCAAATATGGATTTAGATGTTAAGCGAGCCATGCCGATTCATGTGAAAGTCGATGGAAAACAAATTGATGCATATTTAGCGCCTCGGACTGTAGCTGAAGCACTAACCAAAATAGGAATTACACTGGGTGAGCATGATAAAGTTTCACTACCTTTGGATCAGGACTTAAAAGAAAACGATGAGATCCAGGTCGTAAGGGTTACAGAAAAAGTGGAGACAGTAACAACAGAAATACCTTACCAAGTTGTTGCTAAAGCCTCTGATTTCCCGGTCGGACTACCTGATCGCCTTGTAAATAATGGGGCGAATGGACTTAATCAACAAGTTGTACGGATAACCTACGAAGATGCAAAAGAAGTAACACGGGATGTCCTTGAGCAAAAAGTGCTTCGTTCTCCTGTTAATCAAGTTGTTTCGCGTGGAGCGCAAACCTCGATTTCTCGTGGTGGGCGCATGATAAATTTTTCGAAGGCTATTTTAGTTCGCGCGAGTGCCTACTCCTCAGGATCGGTTACAGCGACCGGAGATGATGTACATTACGGAATCGTTGCTGTCGACCCGAGAGTCATCCCATTAGGTAGTTCTCTCTATGTTGAAGGCTATGGCGATGGGGTCGCTCTAGATACGGGAGGTGCAATCAAAGGAAACCGTCTTGACCTCTATATGAATTCAGAGGAGGCGGCTAATTCCTGGGGTGTACGGTCGGTAGTTGTTTACATCAAATAATAAAAGTCTTAGCTACCAAATTAATGTTAGGGGGAGCTTATCGCAAGATAAGCTCCCTTTTGCTATTTCAACCAAGGTAGGAGAATGTTTACAAGCCTCATTATCATATTTTAAAGATAGAACGGGATTCAGAGGGGGGAGAGGCTTGCGTAAACCAGTGATCTTCATGGGTAGAAATACAAGGGGAATGGCAGTTTTTATTATCTTAATGCTAATGTTGGGTACAATATTTTCCGTTCTCTGGCAAGGTTCAATAGTGGTTATAAGTCAATTAAATACCCTGCATATCGTGGTCATTGATGCTGGGCATGGAGGGTATGATCCAGGAGCAATAACAGCACAAGGGCTATATGAAAAAGAAATCAATCTACAAATGGCGAAACGGGTAGGTGAACTTCTTAAACCGAGTGGAATTCAAGTCTTCTTAACGCGAGAAGAAGATATAGACTATGTTCCTGAGGGGACAAGGGGGAGAAAGACTAAGAAACAAGCGGATTTAAATTATAGGATTGATTTAGCGAAACAAGCGAATGCTGACGCATTAATCAGCTTGCATCTTAATGCTACTGTAACCGGTCAGAATTCTGGTGCTGAGACGTTTTTTCAGACCCAATCTGAAGAAGGAAGAAAATTAGCGGAGAGTATCCAACAGGAATTAATTAAGGTTCCGGGTATGAATCGGCGCATAGCTAAGCCAGGAGATTTTTATATTATAAAGAATACGCCAATGCCAGCAGTCATCGTTGAATTGGGATATATATCCAACCCCAAGGAACGGATCAAGCTGCAACAAGCGTGGTATCAGGATCAGTTAGCACGTTCTGTAGCCAAAGGAATTGCTCGGTATTTTGATCTTCCCTAAAAGCATAAAAACTGTTTATCCTACGATGCATGTGGTTAAGCCCGGCAGGATAAGGCGACTAAGCCTTCTGCCTTCGCTATGCTTGGCACAAGCCAAGTCTTCTTTATCCTACGATGCATGTGGTTAAGCCCGGCAGGATAAGGCGACTAGAGCTTCTGCCTTCGCTATGCTTGGCACAAGCCAAGTCTTCTTTATCCTACGATGCATGTATTTCTATGTAGCAGGATAAGGCGACTAGAGCTTCTGCTTTCGCTACGCTTGGCACAAGCCAAGTCTTCTTTATCCTACGATGCATGTTTTCTATGCGGCAGGATAAGGCGACTAGAGCTTCTGCTTTCGCTACGCTTGGCATAAGCCAAGTCTTCTTTATCCTACGATGCATGTATTTCTATGTAGCAGGATAAGGCGACTAGAGCTTCTGCTTTCGCTACGCTTGGCATAAGCCAAGTCTTCTTTATCCTACGATGCATGTTTTCTATGCGGCAGGATAAGGCGACTAGAGCTTCTGCTTTCGCTACGCTTGGCACAAGCCAAGTCTTCTTTATCCTACGATGCAAGTTTTCTATGCGGCAGGATAAGGCGACTAAGCCTTCTGCCTTCGCTATGCTTGGCATAAGCCAAGTCTTCTTTATCCTACGATGCATGTATTTCTATGCGGCAGGATAAGGCGACTAGAGCTTCTGCCTTCGCTATGCTTGGCACAAGCCAAGTTTTTTTGGTTTATTCTGGATGAATCAAGATACATAAGCTGAATCGAAGAGGGAAAAATAAAATCAGTCACCGAATCAAGATGAAGGAGTTGATCTCTGAATGAAACGGTTTCTGACATTTTCTATAATCGCCGTCTTAGTTTTAGGACTTAACTTAACCGGATGCAATCCGGTGCAAGAGCCTACACCGCCAACACAACCACAAAAACAGATGACGGAGAATGGCCAACCTCCTCAAGCGGAAGCAGATACTCGCCAAGATGTCCTTGGCACTGAAAAGCGCATCGTTATGGGTTTTTACACTGATCCCGAGGGTTCTACGCCGGGTTCGAAAGAATCAATGATGAAGAACATCAAAATGTTAGATGAAGTTTCTTTCTTCTGGTACACCTTCGATGAAAATGGGAAGATTGTGACCTCAGGCAAGAAGGACCTGAGTATTAAAGAGACGGCTCAAAAAAATGGAGCTAAAGCTTATGCCTTGATTCATAACATGAGAGGCGGGGGATTTGATGCTAATCTTGCCCATAAGGTTTTAGCCAATTCCTCTGTAAGATCTGCTTTTGTCAATAACCTTGTTAACCTGACGATTAATGAGAAATGGGATGGGCTTGCGATTGATATTGAAAAAACACCGCCTGGAGACCGTAACAATTATTCTGCTTTTCTAGATGAACTGCATAAGGCCCTAAAGGCCAAAGACAAAGTTCTCAACGTATCGATTCCTGCAAAATATATTGACTATCCCTCAGATTTGTGGTCCGGTGCATATGACTATGCAGCTATCGGGAAGGCCTCAGACCAAGTGGTACTCATGACCTATGATGAACACGGTCTGGGAACGACCCAGGGACCCATTGCTTCCCACGCGTGGGTTAATAAGGTGATTAGCTATGCTGTAGGAAAGATTCCGAAAGAAAAGATCGTCATGGGTCTTCCAGTCTATTCCTTTGATTGGGGCTCTAGCAAGCCTACAGTTCCCGACTATTTATCTTATGCTCAAACAATCGAGCGTGCGAAAAAGCAAGGGGTCCAAGTGCAATTCGATGAAGAGCATAAAGTACCTCATTATGCTTATACGGCCAACGGCATCCGTCATGAGGTCTATTTAGAAAATGCCAAGAGTTTGCAACCGAAGATGGAGTATGCTAAAGAGCATAAGCTACATGGGGTCGCGGTCTGGCGAATTGGCATGGAGGATCCCGATATCTGGGATAGTTTGATCAAAACTTATGGTACAAATAAAAACAAACAGTAATTTGAGCCATCTTGCAATTAGAACCGGTTTAGGGGAAAAATGAAGAGCGGGGGAATGCCTCCGCTCTTATCGATTTGAGAAAAATTTGAGAAAGCAAGAAAGATAAGATAAGATAATAAAGCAGTGTAAGAAGAGGAAGGTTATTGGATGATTGAAGAATTGATTGTTGTCGAAGGCAAAAATGATGCCCAGGCCGTGCGTCGTGCTTTAGGCGCAGTTGATATTATCTGGACGGAAGGGTATGGCTTAACACGTGAAAAGCTTCAGTATATCAAGGAAATGGCTGCCCGGCGAGGAGTCATCGTCTTGACGGATCCAGATTCGGTGGGGGAACAGATCAGAGAACGCATACGTCATACGGTACCTGAGGCTAAACACGTTTATTTGTCTAAAAAAGATGCTCGTTCGCAAGACGATAAGGATATAGGAGTTGAAAATGCTACTCCAGAGGACATTCGCCGGGCCTTTAAATTTATTCAAGTGGAACATGATGAAGCAGGAGATCCTATTTTTATTATGGATGACCTAGTTCGAACAGGGCTCACTGGGCTTCCAGATTCGGCAGAGAAACGGCGAACGGTTGGCCGGATCTTGGGATTAGGGGATACTAACGCGAAGCAGTTTTTACACCGGATAAATCGTTTTCGAATTTCTCGTGAAGATTTTAATAGGGCGATCAAACAGGAGTAGGAGGTACGGATGGAAAACGCAGCTGATTATACACGTCGTTTACTCAGGAAAGGTGCCCGGGCCCATAAATCTCTGGGGCAGAATTTTCTGATGGACGATCAGGTAATTTCTGAGATTGTAAGAGCAAGTGTGATTGATTCCGAGACTCCACTTGTGGAGATTGGTCCTGGTCTTGGAGTATTGACACGGATTCTTGCCCGCGCAGTTGATAAGCTGTGGGCGGTAGAAGTGGATCAAAGTAAGATTGAAATACTTCAGCGTGAACTTCAAGGACTCCCATTGGAGATTTTAACTATGGATGCCTTGAAGCTAGAATTGAGTGAGATCTGGGGCGATCAAAAAGGATTTTTGATCGGAAATTTGCCTTATTATATTACCAGTCCGCTCCTCATGCATTTTCTGGAGCAAAAAGAATCTCTGATCGGGATGACAGTAATGGTCCAGAAGGAGGTTGCTGATCGTTTAGTTGCTAAACCGGGGAGTAAAGCTTATGGAGTTCTGTCTATCGCAGTGCAAGTTGCAGCAGAGGCTGAAAGAATTTGCAATGTTTCACCCCAAGCCTTTTGGCCAGCACCTAAAGTTCATTCGGCAGTTGTCCGCCTTAATTTGCGTCCCTACCCGGGCCTTCAAGTGAACTCCAAAGATTTTTTCCGGGTGGTAAAAGCAGCTTTTGGTCAACGCCGAAAGACCTTGGGAAATTCACTCTCATCTGGGTTGGGAATTGAGAAACAGATGGTAGTTGGAATTCTGAAACAGGTAGGTATTGATGATCAGAGACGGGCAGAGACCCTAAGTATCGAGGAGTTTCAGACGATAACTCAAATCTATAAAGAAGACTTAGCCAGCACCAAGCAATAGCGCAGGTGATTGCTTTAGTCGCCTTATCCTGCCGGACATAAATACATGCATCGTAGGATAAAGAAGACTTAGCCAGCGCCAAAGCGATTGCTCTAGTCGCCTTATCCTGCCGGACATAAATACATGCATCGTAGGATAAAGAAGACTTAGCCAGCACCAAGCAATAGCGCAGGTGATTGCTTTAGTCGCCTTATCCTGCCGGACATAAATACATGCATCGTAGGATAAAGAAGACTTAGCTTGTGACAAGCGATAGCGAAGAGTATAAAGAAAGAGTATCTGTTCGTCAAAATTGAGACTTGACGAATAGGCGCTCTTTAAAAATTGTTGCTTATTTGGCAACATCCTTTTTGGGGTCAGCTTTTGTTTGTGAATTGGAAGCTTCTTCCTCTGAAGTAGGTATTCCGAGGATCGCGGCAGAGTGGTCGCGTCCCAAATAGAAGTTTGACCAACCCGAGGTTTGATAAAGATCCCAGTTTGCGGGTGGAAGATGATAGGAATCCAGTTGCTGTTCTTCGCCGATTTTCTTTAAGCGCGAATAGGCTCTGACATAGACACATTGTTTTTCATTGGGATATACTTCACACCAGCCCTGAAAACTCCCGCCGCAGGCTCCATTTCGTTGATTTTTGGGGCATTGGGACATCGGGCAAAGATATGCCATATCGAGTAAGGCACAATCACCACAGTCTTTACAGTCATTCGAGATGACCTTTATGACATGTTCTAGACCATGTTTGCGGGGGTTCTTTCGAGATTTATAAATACTCCGCATGATTGGGAAAAAGGCCTTATTGGGGGTGAAAATGAGGCTGTGCATAAGCCGTAAGGCATGGAAGCCTGCTCCGACAGGCGCATTAAGCGGAAGGTTTTGGCGATTAACAGGGATCGTTGTGTTAAGTCCTGTTTTTTCGTCCTTTTCATAATAATAGAATCCATCAGGGATAGGATAGTCGAATTCACGGACGAGATCCATCCAGTTCGAACTGAGTTCTTCACCCTTATCAATAATGTATTCGACTTGCTCGTATTTGACATTATTTCCGCCGATGTGCACCCCAGCAAAGCCCATGCCTTTCAGGATGGCGTACATTTTAGCGGCTCTCAGGAGGCGAACGCTTAGCCCTTTATCCTCAGCTTTTCTTTCTTGATCCAGTTCAGCAAGTAGTTTATCAGTAACAACGCATCCTGGAAGCTGATTCTGATTCATAATCCGAGCAGCTCCATAAGGTAGAATGTAGATATTACCAATGATCGGCATATTTAAATCATTCAACTTCATAAATTGTAATACTTCATGGAATTTCCGAGCATCATAGCCAAGCTGAGTGACAATAAATTGGGCTCCGCTGGCTATTTTCTTTTTCAGTTTATAATATTGAATCATTTGCTCCGCTTCTGTTCCTTTAAAGGGAGAGATTGCGGCGCCGGCAAAGAAATCACTCGGTTGTTGACGGATGACCCCTTTGGGAGTGGGAACTTCCAAGCCCTGATCCATTTCCGTGATCAGCTCACAAACATGAGTCGGATCAAGGTCGAAAACAGGCTTAGGGCGTCCCGCGAAGCCCGAAACGGTATAGTCTCCAGTCATTACTAAGAGATTACGCACCCCAGCGCGGTCAAGAGCATAAAGTTGGCTTTCCATTTGGTTGCGGTTTTTGTCTTTGCAGGTAAAGTGAACGAGAGGCTCAATCCCTAATTTTAGAATTTCTTCTCCTAAATAGTCGGCAAGCATCGCTGGATTGCCACCCGGGTTATCTGTGATCGTTAAGGCATGAACTCTTCCTCCTTTTGCTGCTTGTTCAGCAGCAAAGAGAGCATTTTCTTGGGCCTTTTCTCGTGCTCCTCTACCCGGAACTAACTCCCAGGTCACAGACATTGTTGTTTTATCGAGGAGAGACTTTTTAAATTGGTTATCCATCTTTTTTCCCCTTTCCTACCCTTCCCTTGGTCAAAGTGAAGATCGATAAGTACGTGTCCATATACCTCTTCTAATTGTAGTACAATTACGACAATCCTTTCAATAGGCTTTTTTATGTTTTCTTTTGTAATTAATAGAAATTAAGGTTGAAATATATTAGAAATAAGATAATATTAGAAATGAAAGTCGGAAAATGATTCCAATTGTTAAAGAATTATCTATTATAAATGACTTTTCCCTTTTTAAATTTTTTTATGGTTTCCATATCATTAATATATATATGCTAGAAGAGTTGTCTAAAGGCGAGGAGGAGAGGATTGAATTGAAGAAAATTAAGTACAAGTTCATCGCAGCTTTTTTGCTCACGTCCATGATCATGGCTGTTATTGTGGGAGGTTACAGCATCTACAGTCAAGTCCAGCTTGTGGGGACTGAAATCAAGGATTATCGTGCGAACTTATATCAAGATTATGATAATATGCTGAAAGCAGAAGTTGATACCGCCGCAAGTTTGGTTCAAAGCGTTTATGCCGAACAACAGAAGGGCTTACTGACCGAAGATCAAGCCAAGCTAAAGGCAGCTGATCTCGTCCGAAATTTGCGTTTTAATGAAGGTAACTATTTCTGGATTGACACGACAGATGGAGTGAATGTCGTTCTTTTGGGAAGGACGGAAACGGAAGGGAAAAGCCGGCTTGAGGCTAAAGATCCAAACGGTGTTGCCTACGTCAAGGAGTTTATGAAGAATGGGCAGCAAGAAGGCGGGGGTTACAGCGATTATCAATTCGCCAAACCCAATACAACAGAGCCTTTACCGAAAAGAGGGTATACTCAACTTTTTAAGCCCTATAATTGGGTCATCGGAACAGGGGATTGGGTCGATAATATCGAGAAAAATGTAAGTCAAAAACAGGCTGTTTACAATGGGAATATGCTCAAAAATATAGGGGTGAATGTAGGAATGATTGGCTTAGCCTTAATCGCCGTCATCGCAGTTGCTCTTTATTTTAGCCGTAAAATATCCCAACCAATAATCGAGGTGTCCAAAGGGAGTAAAGCTGTTGCCGGAGGCGATTTAACGTTGGAAAAGTTAAAGGTGACTTCGAAGGACGAACTAGGTGATTTAGCAGAATCCTTTAATTTGATGACAGAGGGGTTACGTGAGCTTGTTCAGAAGGTCTCCCATGCTTCATCGCAAGTTGCAGCGTCTTCCCAAGAGTTAACTGCTGGAGCTGAACAATCTGCTCAGGCTTCTAGTGAAGTTGCTGTCTCGGTGACTGAAATGGCCCAAGGTGCAGAAAAACAAAAGACGACTGTGGATGAAGTGGCAGCCGTTGCGGAAGAGCTCGCTGCAGGTATGGAACAAGTCCAAGTGAATACAGGAAATGTTGTCGGCTTTGCCGAAAAGACATCAGAATCGGCAGATAAAGGCCGCACCGCGATTACGACGACCATCCAACAAATGAATGAAATTCAGTCTGTTGTCAATCGTTCTGCTGAACTTACCCAACAGTTAGGCGAGAGATCCCAGGATATTGGCAAGATTGTTGATACTATTTCGGAAATTGCTGACCAAACGAATTTACTTGCCTTGAATGCGGCGATTGAAGCAGCCCGCGCTGGTGAACAAGGGAGAGGGTTTGCGGTGGTTGCGGATGAAGTACGCAAATTGGCTGAACAATCTCAGGAAGCAGCAAAGGAAATTGCCCACTTAATCTCCGCAATGCAGCAGGATACAGATAAGGCAGTTAGGGCTATGAAGAATGGGACTTCCGTCGTGGAAACGGGTTCCAAGGTTGTGGCTCAAGCTGGCGAAGCCTTTGAAGAAATTGCGCAACACATCGAAAAGGTTGTGACTCAGGTCAAGGAAATTTCTCAGGAAATGAACCAGATGACTGAAGGAAATGAACGGATTGCTTCTTCTGTTCGTGATTTGGATCAAATTAGCCAAGTTATTGCTGAGCAAACCCAAAATGTATCGGCTTCTTCAGAAGAACAAGCGGCTTCGATGGAGGAGATTGCCTCTTCCAGCCAGGTCCTAGCGACGATGGCGGAGGATCTAGAACAGGCTTTAGCAAAGTTCAAGGTTAAAAAAGCGTAGCTAGACTGAAAGCTCTTTAACGCTTATTAAACATAATGGGAAATACAAAATTAAGCCGCGATTCTTTGTACAACGAATAAGATAGACAAAAGAATAGGCTGGTGGATGAGATAGATGAGCAAAGAGTGTTTGCTCATCTTTTCTATTAATGGGGGTAAGGAATAAGAGGAGCGCATATCAAGAGGAGCATATTTAAATCGGTAGAAAAGAATCCCTAAAGCAGAAACTCCGCTATAAGGAAAGAGAGGATAAATATCGATCGTTGAAAACCCCGGATAATATATTCCCAAAGGAAGGAGCCAAGGCCCAGAGATGACGGTGCGGGAGAAAAGAAATCCCAAGATTAGGGCAAGCAGAGAGTATAAGATTAAAAAAGGGGTGGAGCGTTTTTGGAGAATGGGATAAAGAAGAGCTATGACGCCAAGGAAATGCAAGATGCCAAAGCGGACATAAGACTCGGGCATCGCGATATAGGTAACCAAGGTGATAATCAGAGCCCAGGATAAGATCTTGAGCGCGTTGCGTAAAGGATGATGACTAAAACCGCTACTAACTCCCGCCAGGAAAATAAACAGAAGGGCTGATATCTTGCCCTCTACGAACCAGTACCAAGAGTCAACCTGAACTGGGGCAGAAGTAAAAAAGTCTAAGTCATAAACAAAGTGATAGAGAATCATCAGGATCAAGGCCAAGACTCGCAATAGATCGATTTCTCGAATCCGGGAGGAAGTACTCACAACTTACACCTTACTTTCTCAATAAAAAGTTCATAGGAAGATGCCAGTTATTAAATTTCGAAAGGGTCTGTTTCTGGAGAAAGATGTGATTGAGGTATAACAATCCGATAGGGAATGATAAGATGCTGTTCACAAAAGGGATGAGAAACAGCTAAAGACTCATTCCAGAGATTGAGAATATCGAACCGTCTTTCGGGATGATAGCCTAACAATTGGTGCTTTCCTAACGAACGCGTCAAGGGTTCATCGTGGGCCAGAGCAAAGCCCATGATACAATCACCAATAATCGTTTCCGCGATTAAGCGGGCATGTTTTCGGTGTTTACGCGGAGATTTCAAGCTCTGATGGCGAATCGAAGTTGCTACCTGGGTCTTTAAGCCCAGTTTGGCGGCCCATACCAAAGATAAAGGGGGGATAGCGATCCCTTCAGGAGGGATCATTTCTAGGGCTTTAACAGATAAGGCGTGGGGGCCGTGAGTTGGAGTAGCAAGACCTAAGGCCTGGAAAAGACCGAGTTCTTTATTAAGATTAGCCCGAAATCTTGAAACAAGCTGTGCGAGATTGGCTCGATCGGTGATATAAGGGTAACAGTTGGTGAGTGCGACATCAACCTCTTGATCCAGGGCGGCAAGAAGTTCCTCCAAATTTTTAAAGATATTTCCCGACATATCACCATCTACAAAGAGTACTCCCTCGGAGTTCATTTTACGCGCATAGAGTGCACCGACTGCCCGGGGAACATCAATGCCGAGCGGTTCGGAGAAATAAATGGTGTGGATGCGTGAGTCGGGAACGGAGCGGGTGAGTTCCAGGGTCCGATCGGTACAACCGTTCAGCACAAGGATAATGTACCTGAGGGGAAGTTCCAAGACTGTTGCCAGGACGGCCAGAATACTCTTTTCTTCGTTGTAGACGGGAATCACAACGTCATACATGCTTCTCTCCTCCCGACATATGATTCAATAACATTATATGCCGTTTCCCTTCGCTCGTCATAGAATAAAGAAGAGATGGGAAGGAGGGAGAAGGTTGTTTGATGTAGGAGACATTGTCGCTAGGCGCTCACACAAACAGGATCTGTATTTCCGGATCGTTCAGATTCAACCTGGTGGAGGAGAAAAAACAGCCTTACTTAAGGGTATTAACACTAGACTTCTGGCTGATGCTCCTCTGAATGATCTTGTTGAGAAAAATTCATCCGAGGTTGCTCATTATCAATTGGAGGATTTCCAGGGAATTTACCAAAAGCTAAATATTGTCGTCAATCAAAGAAAGGCCACTCAGGAGAGAGATGAGACTGGGGAGTATTTTGAAATACCCGGCCGGGTCCTTCATCTCGATGGAGATGAGGACTATCTTAATCAGTGTCTTAAAACCTATCGGCAGTTGGGGCTGGAGGCTAAGGGATTTTGTAAAGCAGAGATAGAACAGCCTAAAGTGATCTACCAGATTCTCGAGGATAACCCCACAGACATTCTCGTCTTGACTGGACATGATGGGTTTCTTCATGGGAAAAAAGACTTTCGGAGCCTTGATAGTTATCGGAGTTCGCGCTATTTCGTAAAATCGGTGATCGAGGCTCGGCGTTTCCAACCAAACAGGGATGCCTTGGTGATTTTTGCAGGAGCATGTCAGTCAAACTATGAAGCGATTTTGTCAGCTGGCGCAAATTTTGCTTCTTCTCCGAGGCGTACGTTGATTCACGCTTTTGATCCTGTATTTATTGTGGAGAGGATTGCTCATACGCCAATTGATGGTATGGTTTCCTTAAAAGATATTATTAAGCATACGGTTACGGGGACGGATGGGGTCGGCGGGGTTGAGACGCGTGGACAGCTGCGGCGGGGATATCCGCGAAGCCCCTATTAAGACAATGGTTCTATAGAATTGATTTAAAAATTTAGCTTAAATAGTTTGACCCTAGAGGTGTCGTTTTGGATTGCAACATCCCCGCGCCTAAGATAACTCTTATCTTAGGCGCGGGGATGTCGCGTCTGAACCTTCATTAGACGCTGTACCCCGGCTCATAGCCATTCCCGAGCAAGAACTCCGTACACTGCATGGTCAACAAAATGGTCATATAGCCATTCCGCTTCTCTAATCATCGCTTCTTTAACAAAACCCAATCGTTCAGGAATTCTTTGTTCCATCAACCCAGGGAAGCCATTCTTTGAGATATGAACGGCATGAATGGGTCAAATCGAATAACTGACTCGCATGTATAGTATCTAGCATTTAAGTACTACTTCATCATCAATCACAAACTCAAACATTCTTCATCTCTCTTTCGACCCTTTTAAGAACTTCCTCAATCTTTATACTCCTCAACCCGATTCAACCACTCTTTTATCATAGTATTGAATAATGCCTCTTGTTCAATTTGTAGGTTATGTCCTGCCATATCTAATACTGCAAACGTTCCTCTGGGATAGTTCTCAAAGATGTCCCATGCATCACGATAACCAACAGTTGAATCCTGTCGTCCTGTAATAATCAGCGTTGGTTTTGGAAAAGGCTTCGATAGGTTATGTATCTCAAATAAAAATTCATAACCGTCTTGTTGAATCCTATCCAGAAACGGTCCATCTGCAACCAAAACACCAGATAAAATTTCATCTCTAAAGCGTTCCCAGTTCTTTTGGCTCTGAACTACTGCCATTGATTCAAATTCATTCGCTTCGTCCTTTGTTAAAGAAGACAATACATCGATATCCTTAACTATAACGTTGTGTTCAGGAACATTCCTTTGGGAGCTGTTAGCAACCACAGCAGGGCATATTAAGACCATTCCATCAATAAGTTCGCGTTTTCTAGTGACTAATCCTTGTGCTAAATAACCTCCATAGGATTGACCTGCGATTAGAAAATGCTCGTTAGGAATTACCTTTTCTACAAAATCCACTACAATTTTAAGAATATCATCTGAATTTCTAATCCAACTTTCTCCCTTTGTTTTCCCCATACCAGGTAAATCAAGATAAATCCTTTGCCACCCACTTCTTTGGTTAAATATAGGTTCCATACACCCAGCCATTAGACGGTGATCGGGATAGAAACCATGAAGCATTAGAATCGGTCGGCCTTCTCCGCAGATATGATAGTTAACAATAATATTATCCAACTTGCACTCCATAATTTTATCCCCTTATTTCGTCAAATGGTACATAGCGTCTCGAGAATTCCCGACGCGCCCTAACCGCTTTCATCTTGGCTAAGTGTCGGGAATTCTCTCGGAGCCGTACGCTCCACGAAGCCAGAGGCCGCCATGGACGGTGGCCCCTTAAGCCCACCGCTTACCAAACTTCACTTTAGTTAGTTACTAACTCGTAAATTCATGACATTTACAGCATTTGTTTTCTTTTCCTTCTCAAAAGTCGCTTCCTTGATTTTAATGTAACCTAATCAGACCAAAATTTCTTCCCCTTATAATTATCTTAATCATTCAATAAATTCAACGTAGTTCTCAACAAATTCTTTTGGCATCGATGTTTTATTACAAATATCTTCTGTGCTCATGCCAGTTCTATAGTACCGTATAACAATTGACTCCATGGTCTCTCCAACTTCAATAATGTGAAAATCAGGATCATAAAAACGCATAACTCTTTGCCCCCATGGCTGTTCTCTTATCTCATGTAAAAATTCCACTTCATTTTCTTTAAGTTCGCTAAAAACTTTATCAATTTCTTCTGTTTCAAAATATAGTTCAAAATCCTTAGATTTCCTTAATATCCTGCAATTTCTTTCCCCTAGAAGCTTCTCATAATGTTCTTCTAAATGGATTGAAAAATCTCCTTCAAAAGTAACATTTTCTCCAAAATCATATTTTACTTTCTGGCCTAGTAAGTTTTCATAGAAGTTCCTCGCTATTTTTACATCTTTAACTACAACCAATGGACACACATATTTCATTTTTCATCCTCCATAAGATTATTTCTATCAGTTAAGCGACATGATGTCGCGACATCTCGTCCGATTTCAGTTAACTACCGGATTTCCGTATAATTCATTCGTATAATCTCCATATATAGTGGGATTCGCGAACCTATTTCGTGATTTCAGTGCAAAAAGTCTTTGAAATTGTAACCTATTTTTCCTCTGTAGACTGTTATAAATTCATTTTACCATCTTATGGATAATATTATCTGGATCATCCATCGAAAATGGCGATATTAACACAAGGTGGTGAGGTA
>NZ_DATLJA010000108.1:0-15375 GCF_035539115.1 Desulfitobacterium sp.
TAAAATCATCATTTTCTCGCCGGTTTTTACCAACACAAAACGCACTTTGCGACCGATCGGTTTCCATAAAAGATCCATGCAGAGGTACTGTACCGTTTCGTTCTTCCCATAAAGGTTGATCGTGATGGTTTGAAACGTTTCTAGACCACTCTTCAAGACATTTTTAAACACAATCTTTTCGCCATAGATACGTGGACGTCCAATACCTCGCTTTTCAGTTTTTGGAGGTTCTGCGAAGGCCACAGTATTGGATTTTGCTCTCATGACTAAGGTGACTAACTTCGAGTGGTGTTCTTGATTGATGGTCTCGACCGCATTGAAGGACGCTGCACTGGGGAAATAGGCATCTAACAGGAGTATTATTTTCTCTGAAGTAGCGTTCACATAACTTCCAGCCATTTGTATCATTTTCACAATGCTGTTTTCTTTCGGTGTTGCGGAGAGTGTTTGTGCAGATGAATCCTCTTTCAAAGCGTTGATTTCATCCATGCCATCGTGAAGTTCTATATTTAAAGGAACGCACTGAGTCGTTTGCCCTTCCGCCAAAATGCCAATCATGCCCAATTGATGACCAAAAATGTATTCTGCTTTCCCCACATTTTCAGAATCTTGATGCAGTTTTTTTACGCCTGGCATGTACCGAGCTTCCTTACCGACCTTGATGTGGTCCCCGATTACAATAGATCGTTCATCAATCTTCACAGGTTTTATGTATTGTTGAACAATGCTCAGCCATTGATGTTTGATATCACTTAATTTAAACGCTGACGAACGGAAAAAGTAGAGCATAGATTCATAATGACAAGAATTCAGATGCAGGCACCCCACAATAGAAGATACTCCTCTTAAATTCGTTCTCACAAGCATCCCCACAACAATGACGACAAACCAAGAAAATGTTTCCTTGCGCTTGAAGCAACATTGAAATCGTTGTAAAATGGTATCGATAAGCTTGAGCATATGTCGTTGTCTCCTTAAGTTTTTTTGGGTCAGAACAATAAACTATCAGGGAGACGACTATAAATCAAGCTTATTTTTATTTGGTTGAATTTGGGTTTAACTTTGAACTCTTAAGAAGATTACTAGATCAATCAAAATTATTAAAAAGATGGTTTTGGACAATATACTCAGCATATTGCCAATCTGACAGAGAGTCTAGATCAAGTGAAGTTATTGAATTCATAAGATATAATTTGGTTCGAGGTACAATAAAACTTTTCTTTTTAATTAACACATCTGTTCTCGTGATATAGATGGCTCCATTTAATGAATAGGTTGTTGTTAGTTCCTGCCTTCTTGGTATTAAGTTTTCACTCAACAAAGGTTTCATATATCCCTCTTCATTGACAGTATACATCCACTGTGGTGGGTGTTCAGGAATCACAACACTGACCAAGGAATCGCAATCCTCAAAATCCTTTGAAGAAACAATTTTCGTAGCCTCAAGTATTTGTTGATGCGTTCGAAAAGGAGAAGTTGGCTGGAGTAGCATGACATAATCAGAACGGTAATCTTCATGTTCACTTAACCAATCTATTGCATGTAAAACTGGTTCAATTCCCGGCGTGTTATCTCCAGCCAGCTCAGCGGGACGTTTAAAAGGAACTTCACAGCTATATTCTTTTCCTAATATCGCTATTTCCTCATCTTCAGTTGAAAGAACTAATCGATCTAAACAGTTCGCCTTAAGCGCTGATTCTATTGTCCATGCGATTAACGGTTTATCTCCGAGTTGTTTAATATTTTTTCGGGGGATTCCTTTGGAGCCTCCTCTAGCCGGAATAATTCCCAGTATTTTGGGATTTCTCATGAAATACCCTCCCATGATATTCTTGATTTTTCCCCGTATTATCCGTTCACATCATAAAAGCGTTTTTTATGATTTATCTTGTTATTATCTAGAAAATCCTTTATTACTGCCACAACTTTTTCAGAAGTTCTCCCGTCACCATAAGGACTTACCTGATTGGAAATCTCACGCAGAAACTGTGGTGTCCTTGCTTTGGTAATACTCTTCGTGATAGCCTGCTTTTCTGGTTCACAACTGATAACAGAGTTTGCGCAAATTCTTCCTTTTTGTCGGTCTCCAATATTAATCGTGGGTTTCTTGAAGCTTGGCGTTTCGATGATTCCACTCGAAGAATTGCCTATAACCATGTCACAATATTTCATTGCAGAAAGATAACGTAAAACGCCCAAAGATGTAAAGGCTATAATATTCTCTCTATTCTCACAGTATTCATCTATTCTTTTATTAATGGCCCGGCCATTGGCATCTGCATTCGCCTTAGTAAAGATGAAATTTAGTTCTTTGATTTCATCAAGTGCCGTTAAAAGTTCTTCAAGTTGTTTAGTTGCAGTATCCATTTCTAATGTTACCGGGTGAAATGTTACCAGTGCATACGGTGCATTTAAATCAAAGTTTATACTTTGTGCCAATTCATCTCTAGGCAGTAGGGGAAGGGTTAAGATATTTTCTACACCCATTGCACCCACGTTAAATACTCGATCTGGAGATTCGCCCATATTAATAACTCGCTGCCTATACTGCTCTGTGGATGTAAAATGCAAATAGCTCATTTTAGTGATTGAATGGCGAAAGAACTCATCAATCGCCCCTTCCGTTGTTTCCCCACCATGCAGATGAGCAATAGGTATGCAAGCTACTGCAGCAGCTGTCGCCGCCGCAAAAATCTCAAAGCGGTCGCCTAAGATGATTAACAGGTCAGTCTTTGTTTTATCAAAGTACTCAGCAAAACCAGTAATTCCCCTCCCGATAGCTTTTGACATCGCCTTTTGGGAATCATCATTTTGCAGTACATCAATTTTAGCATCGATTGAGATGCCATCTGCTTCAATTTCCTTATAGGTAAGACCAAAATCCTCTGACAGATGCATACCCGTTGCCACAACTCTTAGATTAAACTCATTGTTGACTTTAATTTTCTTTATAATCGGCCTTAGTAAGCCATACTCAGCTCGTGTACCCGTTATAATGCAGATTGTTCTTTTCATAACTCTATCAACTCGTCCTCATAAAAATCACGTTTTGCACTCATTCCGAGTATTTCGAACCATTTCATGGGGGAAATTCCGTTACCTGGACGCTTAACCGTTAAATTATTTTCAGTGAATAGTTCTCCTTGGACTATATCTCGCTTCGCAACAATGCTTTTTCGAGCGACGTCTATATTTGGTGTTTCTGATTCTGAGGGTTGTTTTAAGCCATTCCCTAAAGCAACTTCAATATTTCTGATAGCCTTTATCATGGCTTTGAGTTCCTGTGGATTAAGGCTTGCCTTATGATCCGGTCCCTCCATATTCTTATTTAGCGTAAAATGCTTTTCAATGACGGTTGCTCCTAGTGCGACTGCTGCAATGGGTGCTTCAATTCCTAGAGTATGATCAGAATAACCAACATTAACATCAAATCTATTCTTCAAGGTTAACATCGCTTTTAGATTCGCATCCTTAAAAGGAGTCGGATACTGGGTATTACAGTGCAGAAGCGTTATCTTTTCTGTTCCATTTTTTCGAAGGACTTCTAAGGCCATTTCTACTTCATCTAGATAACTCATCCCGGTTGACATGACTACTGGTTTTCTCATTCTTGCAATTTCCATCAGATAGGGAAGATTGGTAATCTCGCCTGAGGGTATCTTATAGAGCGGGATTTCTATACTCTCCAGAAAGTCGATACTCTCAAAATCAAACGGCGTTGAGAGAAATAATATTTCCTTCTGCTTACAATATCTTTTGAGTTCGCTAAAATCCTTAAAGGAGAGTTCCAGTTTCTTTACCATGTCGAGCTGGCTCTCACCCGACTGAGTTGTTTTTTTCTGATATGCCGCTTTGGGAGCTATTTTTGATACCAGGCTCTCCGCTTTAAAGGTCTGAAATTTTACGGCATCTGCCCCCGCGTCTTTCGCAGCATCGATTAATTGTTTAGCTAATCGAATATCACCATTATGGTTTACTCCAGCCTCAGCTATTATAAACACGCTCATTGTTTTTCACCACTTTACATGGATTTCCGTAGGCGATGACTTGCTGGGGTAGGTCGTGAACCACAACACTTCCCGCTCCTATGATACTGTTCTTTCCGATACTTAATCCCTGAATAACTGTAGCATTTGCACCAATATGCGTATGAGCGCCTATTTTAACGTCTCCGCATATCACAGCGCCTGATCCAACATGTGAAAATTCTTTGATGTGACAACCATGTTCGATTATAGCTCCTGTATTAATGATTGTCATATCTCCTATCTCACTATGAGGATTAATGACTGTATTTTTGCCGATATATACCCCTTCTCCAAGATGCACATTTCTCCCAATCCTTGCAGTAGGGTCAACGATAGTTGGTAAGGTAAAACCTATATCCTTTAGCCTATCAAAAAGGTTTTTTCTCAAAGAAGTATCTCCAATACTACCAACTGTAATGAAAGCGAATGGGACACCACACTCGAAAATAGGCTTTAAAAGGGTATCATTTCCTATAACTTCGTAATCGAGTACCTTTTCACCTACAACTTTAATCATGTCCGTGATCCCAACAATTTCGTATTCATCCTTGGCTTGGAGACTATCGATAACACTGAGTGCATGTCCACCTGCACCAACTAGTACCATTCTTTTCACAGGCTTACACTCCCAGCTCTTTTCTCATTTCCTCCAACTCTTCGATCTGCCCCATGTCTAGCCAGCTTTTTTCGCTAACTGGAAATACCCCAATTTTCTCTCCCCATGCTTTTTGCTGCTCAATTATATCTGGAAAACCCATCACTTTGTTATCCTCAAGTCTATTAATAACATCAGGCTCAACAACATAAAATCCCGTATTCGTCAAAAAGGAGTATTCAGGTTTTTCGGTCATCGTAGCTACCTTACCCTGGCTATCCATATTGATGACTCCGTAAGGAATTATGAGATGTTTAAAGGCTGCCACTATTGTAATCATATTTCCATTCTGCTTATGAAAGTCATAGATTTCTTTATAATTCGCTCTGATTAATACGTCACAGTTTGTAAAGAAAAAGGTAGTTCTTAACTTTCCTTTTAATAAGCTTAGGCCGCCCCCTGTCCCTAAGGGCGTATCCTCGTCATGATATTCCAGTTTATATTCCTTTTCCACTTCATTAAAATAGGCCTTGATCATATTTTTCTTATGATTAACAATTAAGTGAAAATCGTTACAGTCATATTTTAAAAATTGGTTGATAATATGCTCTGTAATCGGTATTTCCCCGATAGGGATAAGAGGTTTAGGTAATATTTTGGTATATGGATAAAGGCGTGTCCCTAATCCACCAGCCATAATGACGACAGGTACATTTAAAGAATGATTTCGCCCAATCTCATTATCGTTTAAAAACAGAATCGATTGTATCTCAAGGTTTTCATTCACAACCGGTAAAGAAAGGATTGACCATTTCTTCATTAACCCTTGCGCTTTAACCTTATCTTTTTCGTATATATATCGAGGATGATAGTTGGCGATTTTACTGACCTTCTCCTCCAACTTTCCTCCACGTAGCAAATGTCTGCGAATATCTCCATCGGTGATGATTCCTTTTAATTTACTATCCTCAACGACAAGTAGGATTTGCCTTGCGTTCGTATCAATCCGTTTCATCGCCTCTAGTACATTTTGCGTTTCGTCAATAAATAGTGCCTCTACGCTCACTGCTCCCCCCCACCTCTCATTAAATGGCCTTGATGGCCTCAATAACTTTTAACACATCATGAGTAGATAGATTGCTACTACAGGGAATATTCACGATTCGGTTATAATATTGATAAGCTTTTTCGATCTTGTACGATTGCGCCTGCAAATACGGTTTTTGTTCATGAATCAGTCCCCAGAGCGGACGAGTTTGAATGTTTTCGTTCCTTAAACGTTCAATGATTTGGTTACGCGAATATTTATCAGTGTCCTCTATATATAAGGAATAAAACCAATAGTTCGGCCTGATATTCTCGCGAAAGTCTAATAGACTTAAACCTTGTATTCCACGATTTATTTCGTTTTTGTAGAGAAAGTAATTCTCCTTTTTAATCGTTATAAAGTGTTCGAGCTGCTCCAATTGGGCAACGCCTAGAGCGGCTTGTAGGTTGGTCATTCGATAATTGTAACCCACATCGCCATGAATAAAGTTAGCTGCATCATCTTTGGCCTGGGTTGATAGATATTTTGCCTGTTTCATTATGTTAAAATCTGCAGAAACAAGCATTCCCCCGCCGCCAGTGGTAATTATTTTATTTCCGTTAAAGGAATAGGCCCCAATATCTGCGATTGTCCCTGCATATTGTCCTTGATATGGGCCGTTCGTGTAATAGGATCCCAACGCCTCGGTCGCGTCCTCAATAACCTTAAGATTATAGTGTTCAGCAATATCTATTACTACTGGCATATCGGCCATGTTCCCAAAAACATGCACGACAACGACTGCTTTAATATGTCGTCCGGTCGATTTATTAATGAGCTTTTGCTCGATAAACTCGCATTTATTTTCGCAAAACTCTCTTAATTTGTTCATATCCATACATAAGGAATCATCACAATCCATAAAAATGGGATGCGCTAGCAAGTATTTTACTGGATTCACAGCGGCTATAAAAGTTAGGGTAGGCACGATTACCTCGTCGTCAACTTTTACTCCTGCCAAAATTAGAGCTAAATGTATACTTGCAGTGCCGCTTTGGCACGCAACTGCGGTTTCGACGTTTAAATAATGGGCTATTTCCCTTTCGAATCTCTCGATGTATGCGCCGCCTGTAGACACCCATTCCGCTTCTATGGCGTCTGTAACATAATTTAATTCATTCCCCTTAAAATTAGGTACGGAAAGTGGAATTAAGTCATTCATCTGAGCACTTCCTATATGTATAAATTATATACAAATTTAGAGATTATAAATATCTGCTTTATAGCGGCTTAAGTTTTCCTTAAAAAACCTGATAGTCTCAGCCAAACCTCCCTTTAAGCTATACTTTAGCTCCCAATCCGTCAGTTCTTTAATCTTTTGATTGGAACCTAAAAGCCTGTTGACCTCGCTTTTTTCTGGACGGAGTCTTTGTTCATCACATATAATCTGAGCCTCAGGATTAATCTGACGAATTAACTCCTGAGCAAGCTGTCTAATCGAAATCTCTTGTTGGGTCGCGATATTTATTTCCTGCCCGATTGTTTTACTCGACTTAGCTATCTCAATAAAACCGTGTGCGGTATCTTTGACATAATTAAAATCACGTGTTGGGGTAAGCGACCCAAGTTTTATCTCCGTTTTTCCGGAAAGAAGCTGGGTAATTATTGTTGGAATCACGGCTCTCGCTGATTGCCGCGGTCCATAAGTATTAAAAGGGCGTACTATTGTAACAGGAAGTTCAAAACTTCGATAAAAGCTCTCGGCGAGTCTGTCAGCCCCTATTTTTGTTGCTGAATACGGAGATTGCCCTTGAAAGGGATGTTTTTCATCGATAGGCACGTATTGTGCCGTGCCATATACCTCTGACGTAGAAGTCACCAAAATTCTTTGAGTTCCTAAATCTCGAGCTGCTTGAAGTACATTGAGTGTCCCTTTAATATTAGTATCTACGTAAGAATCAGGCGAATGGTAACTATATGGGATTGCAATGAGGGCTGCAAGGTGAAAAACTTCGTCTACATCTTTCATTGCAGTTCTAACCCCATTTGGGTCACGTATATCCCCAGAAAATATTTCTATTTCTTTTAATAGCTCTTTGGGAAAGGTATCAAGCCATCCCCAGCTATTGAATGAATTATAAAATACAAAGGCTTTTACCTTTTGACCTGATTTAATAAGCTGTTCAACAAGATGGCTACCTATAAAGCCGTCAGCACCTGTTACAAGGACTTTATTCAAGATATCTCACCTCACTAAAAATGAATTTAATATACGGAGAAACTTCAAATACAATATTACTTTCATTTAAAAATTTCATGCAAATCCTTTTCGATAGTTCCCTTAATTTTCGCTCCTTTACTCGAATTAAAAAATGTGATTTGTGGATGAGCTTCAATGGTCCGCTCAATCCATCGTTTAAAACTTAAAAGGCTGGGATTAGAATACAACTGATCCCCGTTCACTCCTAAGACAGTTTCAATCAGACCATCAGGAGATACTTCATTGCTCTCTCCGTAGATATCTGTAAAAGTTTCGGTATGATGTTTATTGTTAATAAACGCTAAATCTTGGCCAGTAAAAATAATCGGATTTGCTCTACCTTTAAGTGCAATGGATAAAAGTGCCGTAGCTACAGATTTTCCAGTTTCAATTGTCAAGTTCCCTTGATTTGATTCATTATTAAAAATATACCTGGGTCCTTGATAATTCGATACCGCTATGTGAGATGCCGAATTTAAGAAACAAAGAGGTACATTAAGATTTTCATATCCGATCATTTGTTTAGCAACAAGATCAGATGCATCAATAATACAAATCATGTCAGGTATGACTTGATATTTCATAAGGGTTCTGAGAGCACTGCCTGCGCAAAATAAATTAAATCGACTCCGGAATTTTTTTAATTCCTTTATGCTTGAATCAAGGGATGGCCCAGAGGAAGCAATCACTATCGGCTTAGCTTCAAAATTAGATTCATTTAAAAAATCCTCAATCCTTTTATGTTCAAGCAAAAGATTAAGTTTATCATTCTCTACGAGAGAAGCGCCCCAACGTTCCACACCAATTCTGCCTAATTCAAAATCAAAAATCGCATCTTGGAAGTCCTTAAATTTGTTGGGTAGAACCTTTAATGATGGTTTGAATAATAATAGATTGCTAACGCCACTCAGCTGTTCGGAAAATTGATTTAATAAAGCAGGACTATATCCTACGAACAACTCTACCCGGCGATCATTCAACATTTCCTGCACCACATTTAAAGATTTGGCTATTTCAAAAATAGCCAAATCCGCCTCAAATACGTACAACTTGCAATCCGGATTTATTCTTTTTAATAATTCTTTGATATGATACCCTAAGCCGAACCCATAAACAACCACTCGATCTTTACCTTGGTAAAGTGTTTTATGATGATCAATAAGTGCGATAGCCTCTCTTGCTGGATCATATTTGCTGTGAAGCAACACATTATCAATAGTCAGCGTGGGTTGACCATTTTGGGCTTTTAAAATTTGGATAACACGACCGTCTTTCAATACGATGCTTTTACTTGAAAATTAAAAGACCCCCTATCCTATCCTAATAATTTTTGAATGCTTAACTGCCACTGTTCGAGGATCGGAACAACCTCAAACTCCAACAAATCAGCAACTGTAACCGTATCTTTTATTTTTATGGCCTCGTTAATTTCGTTAATTTTGCTCATAACATCACTGGTCGTAATCTCTTCTTTTTGGACTTGGCTCGTTATTTCTATTACTTCAATCAACCACATAATCCCGTCAGCAATGAGAGATACTAATTGAAATCCTTTGTTTTCCTGGCCACTATACAAGTATTCTGCAGCTTCAGAAGTTCCTTTAATTAGTTTATCAAGATATTCATCAGCGGTACGAAGAATTTCAATTTGTTCTTCCATTTCAAGCACTCTCTTCCTCATCCTAGAATCAAAGATTATTACTTACATCGTATCGCAATTATCTGGATACCTTCTTATCAGAGTTTTTGCCTGAACCAGAAGATCCTATCTTTTCATTCAATTTGCTAACCGTATCTTCAAGAATTTTCCTAAGTTTTTCTGAGAGAAGACCTATATTACAGAACATATCTTGTAATAATTTTGCTTTACTTATGATTACCGTTTCTAAATCAACGTCAGCATTATATACGCCTGTATCCAAACCATTATACTCGACCATTACTCTTATATATTCCGGTTTGAAAGCGGAGAAAATCCATTGATCAGACATAATGTTTCGAGCTTCTTTATCCATTTGATCCAAATAGCGTTTTTTGAACTTCAATAGAATTTCCGGATCCTCTATATTATGATATACCCTCGATGCCCTGGCAAAAACCAATTCACATATTTGCAGCTTTTCAATACGCTTTTCGAAAGACATCCGGATTTTATCTAGCATTTCTTCATATTTAATGTCCTGTTTGACAGAATAGAGCCAATCTACAAAGGAATCCTTCTTTAATGAATCAGTTCCTACATATTGTTCTAGTGCTTCCTTTAAAGGAAGTTGAAGAGTCCCTTTAATTTTTGCGCCTCCTTCAGTGCAATTAATGAGCAAAGAAGGAAATCTTTCGAGGTAAATTTCATACCAATCTCTGAATAATTTCCAGCTTAAACTTGAAGGGACTTCCCCTCCATAATATCCTTCGAGATAAACTACATCATTCTCTTTATCCAAATCCACTTTTATCTCATCATATACACTGCCGGAACTATGCGTTCGGCCTTCGCTCCCATAAGCTAAATCTTGTCCCACCAGTAAAATAGCCGGAGCCCCAATATAAAGTGCAAACATAAAAGCAAAATGGGTTACCGATAATCCTACCGGTAATAGGCCATAGCCCATATCCCGAGCAAGCTCAGATTGATAGAATTCCCCACCACCGAAGATAAACATATTATGTTTAAACAAATTAACACTTCGTGGATCAATAACGGGATTACCGACTAAGACAACCGATTCAGGAATGTGATCGTCCCGTTTATAATGTTTTTCTGCAATGACAGGGGCTCTATCGAGAGTGAAGGTGGCATCGGGAACAATCCCATAATCTAATAATTTATTGAAAACTGTATTTACGCAGAAAATTGTAACACGATCCTGCCATTCCTTGAGAACCGCAATATTTTTATTCAAAGACGGTCCAGCTAGTACGATCACCACGGGTTTATGCCACGTATCGGCTATCTGTCTAAGATAGGGTGACCGAGCCAAATAGGGGATATGTTCCGACAAATTAGTTAAACCCTTAATCGACCAACTAATATCGTTTCCTTTTGCCAGAATATGATATTGAAAAACTTCAATTATTATTCGGCGTATTTCTTGTACTACGGTGATATCATGCCGATATTTCGGTGCAAAATACAAAAAGCCCATTTTATGAAGTTTCAGTTGGATCTCTCCATTAACAAATAGTCCGTCTAAAATCACCCGAACATCCGATGGAGTTCCAAAAGCCAAGACAACCCTGCCCGTTTTTAATATTTCTCTAAAATCAATCACGTGCATTGCTGCTCGAACAATATCCCAATCCGACTCTAAGACAAAGATCAAACAATCTTGCGATGTTTGTTCTATTAACTCCAGCAGATGATAACCCAAGCCTAAGCCAAAAACAAAGATTGAAAGGTAGGAACTAATATCTTCCACGGCTAATAATCGAGAAGCCTCATTCAACGGATCATAGGCACTATGGAGTAGGATATCATGATCTTCCACCTGTTTAACAGCCGTATAATACCCCATTTTTCCTGTAAAGAGACGGACTGTGGAATTTTCTAGAGGTTGATTTAATATTTGTTCTTCGAAACCTTGAGAAAGCAGAAAAGCGAGGTTTTCTTCAAAAAATGTCATTCCACATCCATCCCCGTTCAGTGATTTAAAAGAGGCTTAATTTCAAATATAAGAATATCCATTAGCCGTACATAGTCTTTATTTTCTAGACAGTGTATAGTTTCTAATAATTCTCGCTTAAATTCAGCATATCGTGAAATGGGCAATTCTTGTGCTGCAATTTCCATTTTCTTCAGAATGGAATCAAGTTCCTGAAGCGCTAAATTATCCTCATTACAGATAAATAAGTCACGAATATAATTAAGCTTATTGCTTATATCTTCGTTATGCTCCACATTATTACTTGTTTGCATAATTGACATGTCTCATTCCGTTGGGGTCTTCTTTAGCTGACTTTGCAGCTTCAACCCACGTTTCACGAAAACTGATAAGGAATTCCTCTACCGGTTGAAGCCGCTCCATGTTCTTTTCAACATTAGCCATAATCACTTCATTTTGATAAAATTCATAAAGTTTTTTCATGTTTACTGCAATTTCTCCCTGGCTTATATCCAGCGACGTGGTAAGTTCGACAAATACGTCTTGAAGCTTTCCCAACCACTTATTGGTTGCTTCTATATCCTTGTGTTCCATTGCAATTCTGGCTTGGCGAAGAAAACGAATTGCTCCGTCATATAACATAATCAATAATTTATCTGGTGTAGCTGTTGCTACTGAAGTTTGTCTATAGGCGCTATATGGGTTACTAACAGTTGTAGTATTTGGCATAGCGAATCACTCCCCCCTAAGATAGACTCGAAGTGAGTCTATCTACACTTATTTCTTCGTAGTCGTACCGTTCAAAGCATTAATCTGGCTTGTTAACCAAGTTGATTGCGAACTCAAGCCGGACAGCAAGGTTTCTAAGCTTGCAAATTTTGCTTTCAGCATGTCCTGATATTTAGTTACCCGAACATCAAAACTGCTAATTTGATTCGTTACATCTTTAATTTGACTATCCAGGCTAGTCTGAGTTTGGGATATGCTTCCGCCAAACATAATGGCTGGGTATAAATAAGCATGAAGTGTATTTCCCAACCCTTCAACGTTTGAAGGAGTCACCCCATTGTAAGGAGCACTTAACAGATTGGCAACACTTTGAGGATTAGCCGCTAACGCTGACGTGAATTTGGCCGTATCAAAGGTTAATGTAGCATTTTTACCAAAGTTATCAGCTGATGTTGAAATGCCAACTTGACTTAGAGTCTTATAGGTAGATGTAGAACTATTAATGACCCCTCCCATTATAGCTCTAAGTCTAGATTGAATCGCCTGAAGCGTAGGATCAGCGAATAAATCTCCTGCCTTCTTTGTCGTGGTATTATAGCTAAGCTTATCAGAGATAAAACTTTGTGTGGAATTATACTGATCTACAAAACTTTGAACTGCTTTTTGAGCGACTGAAGTATCCGTAGCAACCGTAACAGTCGAGGCTCCGCTAGCAACTAGATTTAGCGTTACCCCTTGGATTGCTGTTGCCACGGTATTCGTAGCGCTCGTTATACTTACACCGTTAACCGTAAAGAGAGCATCCTCAGCAGCTTGTGATATTCCTCCACTTCCAACTGGCGTGTTGTATGTGCCAGGTATACCTGCAGTTAAATTTAAATTTAATCCATTTGTTCCCAAAATACCTGTTATAGAATCTGCAAAAGTAATCTGATTAGCAGCACCAGTATTATTACCTGTGATTGAAATACGATAATCAGTAGCATTCACTTTAATAAGGGATGCAGTAACTCCTGCCTGCGTTTTATTGATCGAATTAACAATGTCTGTCAATGTCGGGGAAGTCCCCGCAGAAGAACTTTTCGTAACCACCACTGGTTTCCCGTTAATGGTAAAATCCCAATTTGAAGTCTTGGCAACCGTATCATAAACGTAACCAGGCATACTCAATGCCAATACAGAATCGCTGGTTTGTTTGGTATTTACAACCTCTGCATGGGCTATATTAGCCACTGTGACCGCATAATTACCCGGTATAGCAGTACTTCCGCCAGTCGCAGTCACAAAACTAGTATTGCTGGAAGTCGCTGTAGTTGCCGTCCAAGTTGCTGCCGATTGAAGAGCAGTGATTGCACTGTCTAAACTTGATAACCTCGTGTTCACATCCAGCCAAGCAGATTGCTGAATTTGCAAAGTGTTTTGTTTTGTTATCATCTGATTTTCAGGAAGCTTATATGTCTGAACCATTGATGCTATAATACTCGTAAAATCATAACCGGATAATCCAGGTAAAGAGATTGACATTGCTCATTCTCCTTTCTTACAGATACTTATCGAAAAATATCCCCACCATTTTATTAAACGATCCTAAAAGATCCATCATCTGTTTTGAAGGAATCTCATCAAGCACATCTCCTGTTTGGCGATCAATAATTTTTACCATTACGCGATGGGTTGTCTCATGAATACTGAATTTTAACTGTTTGTCAATGAGCCCCATGAGGCGATTCAGTTTTTCTGCCGCCTTCTCAATTTCCTCGCGAGGTATTTCTTCACGAGCCGTTGGAACCTCTTGCTTACGCTCAATAGCGGGCACTAATATTTCTTGTGCTTTATCAGACCTCTGTCCAGGAAAGGCCTCTGACGGTAATACAGTTACCCCGATATTGGGTTGAATTGGATTAACCACATCATTCCCTCCTCCACCAACCTTAATCCACATTTGACAAAAAGAGTCGACCGGCTAACCGCCGACCGGCTCTTTTGTTCAAGATAAAGTTATGTCCGAGGAAATTAACCCAGAAGTTTCAGAACCGATTGAGGCGCTTGGTTCGCTTGGGCTAGCATAGCTACGCCAGCCTGGCTGAGAATTTGGCTCTTCGTAAATTTAGACATTTCCGAAGCCATATCCACATCACGGATTCGAGATTCAGCAGCTGTCAGATTCTCCGATGCAGTACCTAAGTTTGCAATAGTATGTTGAAGCCGGTTTTGGATTGCACCCATTCCAGCACGTGCATCAGAAACTTTACCAATTGCTGTATCGATTTTTCCTATGGCTGCACTAGCAGTAGCAACCGAAGTAACTTGTAGTCCAGATACAGTAAGTCCACCAGCATTCATAGTTGCAATTGAGATGGAAATCGTTTGACCTGCATTAGCACCCACTTGGAGATTTTTCCCTGTGAAAGTCCCCTTTAATAAGCTTTGAGTATTGAATTCAGTTGTGTTAGCTATGCGATTGATCTCACTAGTCAATGCTGTAACTTCAAGTTGAATTGATTGACGGTCACTCGTTGTGTTGGTAGCATTAGCTGATTGAACTGCTAGTTCTCTCATCCGTTGGAGAATGGAATGAGTCTCGTTTAAAGCACCTTCAGCCGTTTGAACAAGTGAAATACCATCTTGGGCATTACGCTGAGCTTGATTCAAGCCGCTAATTTGTGAACGCATCTTTTCAGAAATAGACAACCCAGCAGCATCATCCGCTGCTTTATTGATTCGATAACCAGAAGACAATTTTTCCAGAGAACTTTGAAGTGTGGTTTGACTGGTTGTTAAGTTACGTTGAGCATTTAAGCTCGAAATGTTGGTATTGACGATCATTGCCATAATAATTACCTCCATGAATTCTAATTTTCCCACATCCATGTGAGAATTTTTGTATAGTCACTTTCTTGTCGACTCAGAAAGCATCTTACATTTTAGTTATCGGATAATCATCTTGTTTTCTGAAGGCCATGGTTGGCTAATTTGTACGCAATATATCGTATTATCTTCATATTTCCCTTCTTTTCGTTAGATATCAGTGATTTTTCTTTTTCGTGCTTGTTTCTTAAATTTTTCTTTGTAAGTCAGATCAAGTACCTTTGATCGAGTGGTCACTAGATAGACTTTTACCAAATCATTCTATTTTT
>NZ_DATLJA010000109.1:0-10068 GCF_035539115.1 Desulfitobacterium sp.
GTGATTGCGTATCCAGAACTGGGTCCAGAAGCAGTACGCCGACTTGAGGTCAAGGATTTCCCCGTGATGGTCCTTATTGATCACGAGGGGAATAATTTATATGAACTAGGAAAGGCAGAGTATCGGAGAATATAAATATAAAAATCTCTATGGTTATAAAGAGAGGTTAACCACTCTTCCTATAACCATAGAGCCATTTTTAATAGAGGCCATTATCGTCACCTTATCAAGGGTATGATTTTTGAAATTTCTATAGCCTTTGCTGGAAACATCGGTCAGGCTGTTCTCGGTGGTTCGGCGTTAGCCGGATTTGTTCTACTAACAGAAAGTATAAGTTTAGGGCAGATAGCATAAGTGCAACCAACGGCTTTCGTTCTCGCTATGCTCGGCGAAAGCCGGGTTTTCTTTAGCAAGCGAATCAAATTTGAAAGGATGAGCCAAAACTATGTCAACTATTGAAGAAGAATCTTTGGAATTACATCGTGAAAAAAGAGGAAAATTAGGTGTTTATAGTAAGGTAGACGTTAAGGATGCTCACGATTTGGCCTTGGCATACTCGCCTGGTGTAGCGGAACCTTGTAAACAAATCCAAATGAACAGTGAAGATATTTATACTTATACCAATAAAGGAAATTTTGTGGGAGTTATTTCCAATGGAACAGCCGTTCTCGGTTTGGGTAATATCGGAGCCTGGGCGGCGATGCCAGTAATGGAAGGTAAAGCTGTTCTTTTTAAGAAATTTGCCGGTATTGATGCTTTCCCAATCTGCTTAAACTCAACCGATACGGATAAGATTGTAGAAACGGTTAAAATGATGGAACCTTGCTTTGGAGGAATTAATCTTGAAGATATTGGGGCTCCTGCGTGTTTCGAAATTGAGGAGAGACTAAAGAAAGAAATGAGTATTCCAGTCTTCCATGACGATCAACATGGGACAGCAATTGTCGTAATGGCTGGACTTATTAATGCCTTAAAATTAATAAATAAAAAATTTGAGGAAATTAAAGTTGTAACTAATGGAGCTGGGGCAGCTGGAGTAGCAATTATTAAACTTCTCATGAGTATGGGTGTTAAGAATGTGATTATGTGTGATAGCAAAGGGGCAATTTATGAAGGCCGCCCAATTGGCATGAACAAGTATAAAGATGAAATTGCTCTAGTGACTAATCGCCAATTCCTTAAAGGTTCTCTTGCCGATGCATTGGTTGGTGCAGATGTATTTATCGGGGTATCTGTTGCCAATACTGTGACGCAGGAAATGGTTAAGTCGATGGCTAAAGCTCCAATTATTTTTGCTATGGCTAATCCAGTCCCAGAGATTATGCCGGATTTAGCTAAAGAAGCAGGCGCAAAGGTTATTGGTACAGGACGCTCGGATATGCCGAATCAAATTAACAATGTTTCCGCTTTTCCAGGGATTTTTCGTGGCGCATTAGATGTTAGGGCTAAAGAAATAAATGAAGAAATGAAAATTGCTGCTGCTTATGCAATTGCCAGTTTGGTCTCTGATGACGAACTCAATACCGATTATATTGTACCTAAGGCGTTCGACCCAAGATTAGCTCCGACTGTTGCCGCAGCAGTAAGTAAAGCTGCTATGGATAGCGGGGTTGCTCGTATAAAGGTGGATCCGGCAGAAATTTTTGAGAAGGTCAGGAGACTTCAAGAAACAAGATAAGGTTTTGTTTGGCATTTGAGAAAAAATGTATTGTAAAATGGTTTAGAATTATTATTCTAAACCGTTTTTTTTGTGCGCCACGCATGACGATTAACTTGATAATCAAGAATTATAATAACTTTGTAATTGACTACTATTTAGATCAAAAAACACAGGACGCAATCATGAATTACCAAGATGACATAAAGTTATTTCGGATTCAACATACATTTAAGTGATCATGCGTATATCATTTATTGCAAACAAGAACTTGAAAATCTAAGGAGTAAAATGGTATGATAAAGATGAAGAGAGGACAAGGAGGTAATTAAGCATGGCACATATGAACTTTAAAATGGATCGAACAGACGAGAAACCTACAACTCCTCCAACAAGTGATCTTCATGCATCTATTAGGGTCGCTGCAAAACAGGCACGAGCTCGATATAATCCGGAAAAAGATCCTGTTTTACAGGATTTTAAAAGAAAAATGAAACAAATACGAATAAGTTCTTAATGATTTATAAATTGCATAAATATAGGACATGATACTCCTAGGAGGTTGTTATCATGCCCTTGTTTCATTTTGAAAGTAAGAAAGAAAAACGCCAAAAAGAACTAAAAACCTTAGCCAAGGATATCGTTGATGGCGCAATGAAGAATTTTCATTATGACCCGGATAAAGATCCCATTATTCAGGATTTCCGAAGAAAAATGAATAACCTCAAGAGAAAATAATACAAACAAGACCAGTGAACTCTATTGTAATAAGAAGAGTTTGCTGGCCTTGTTTTATTGAGGTACGATAGGGAAAAGAGGTTAAATAATACAGATCTGGTAATGATATTATTTGGGGGAAGATACCATAAAGGAAGTAGGATTTGACATGATCCAAAGTGTTCAAGACCTCGCGACGCGGTTATTGAGTGTTAAAGGAAGGCAAGAAGCTGTTCAAAAATTAAATAAGATCCTAAAAATTCTATTAGATGAACCGAATGCGGTTATGAAAAATATGTATATCTCTTATTTATTGCACTTGATAGTTGGTTATTTCAGAAAACACAAAATCGTTCAAATCAAGGATATGTAGTTTTCACCCCTGAAGAATCAGTGTTAGGTATCATTGCCATGTTTTGCTTAATCGTAGATAGACTTGATTTTACCAAGAACATAGAGATGCTTATAGAGTTTTTTGACTCTCAATTAATTGAACCGCAAGCTCCTACTCTTGATAAGCAGGGGATTGAAGAGACTCTCAAAATTATCGAAGATAAGTTTGATTTATCCAAAGTGGTTTCTAATCCAGTTCCCGTCTTTATATTTCCTTTAAACTACTCCCAAAGAAATGTAAATATGCACAACTGGCCTTATATCAATAGCATTACTTGCACGGCTATCAATCCAGCCTTAGCTGAAGAAAACGAATTACCTGATGACCAATACATTTTGACTCATGAGTTAGGCCACTTGTTAGTCGCTAAACTTAGCGACTATAATACTGTTCCCGAGTCATTCTACCCCATATTTGAGAAAGGCTTTCATAACAAGAGGGAAAATGTAGAAGCAGAATATTGGCCGGAATTATTTGCTGATACTTTTTCTATGGCGGCAGCTTATAATACTGAACTGGCGAATACCAATCCTTTTATGCAAAAGCTTTTCCCTTCGCTCAGCCTTTTTGAACAATACTTTTATAATATTATAGATGAAGCTAAAAGTGATAAAATCTCTCTTTAAGAGACAAACAAAGGGTGAAACCGTGGTATAGACTTAAATCTATTTCCAAGACCCTTAAAAGGGACGCTGCCGCCAGGTTTCACAGGAGAATTCTCTATGACTATGCCGTTGGCGTAGTTCCAGATCAGCCTTCCATGACTCTTTAAGCTACTGAGTAACTTAGGGTCACAGTTAGCGAGTTCTCCAATCGTTCGGATGCCACGATCCCGCAGTTTCTTATTCGTGGCTCTCCCAACGAGAAATAACTCTTCAATACTATTGGCATCTATGTGCATGATTATGCGCTTGGACATCGATAACCACCTCTACATAAATAATCAAACCTATTATATGCGAATATTTGTTCGTAATCAATAAATATAATGTTTCATATTGGCTCATATGTTCTCACTATTACGGTCATTCCTTCATTTATCAGCTCTTTATGGCCTATAATGATGATTAAAGGGTGTTCGATATAGTATAGTTTTTTTGAGGTATTTTGCATGAAGTTAAGACCAAAGAATTCGCGGATGAATGTAGCGGAGATTTTGGCGGCTTTGCTATTCTTCAATACCCAAAGTGTAAGCGATGGTGGATTACTGTAGGAAAGGTCATTGTGAGTTTTGGGATTGCGGATTCGGGAGTGCACTGTGGCGGATGCCGTAACCAAAATAGATGACAAATCCAATGGCCAGCCACACAAAGAAGCGAATCCAGGTTATAAGCGGAAGTTGAAACATCAGAAAAAGACAGAAGGCTGCAGCTAAAATAGGAATCAATGGAACCCAGGGTACTCTGAACGAACGTGGGAGATCAGGTTGGGTTTTGCGTAAAACGATAACTCCAATAGAAACGAAAACAAACGCTGAAAGGGTTCCAATGTTGACCAACTCTGCCACAGTATTAATGGGCGTGATGCCTGCGATAATAGCGACGACAATCCCCGTCAACCAGGTACTGATGAAGGGAGTTTTGTATTTTGGGTGAACGTCGGAAAATATTTTAGGTAATAAACCGTCACGACTCATCGCAAAGAACACACGAGTTTGGCCGTAGAGGAAGACGAGTAAAACGGTCGTAATCCCACCGAGGGCACCCAAGGAAATAATGCCAGCAGCCCAGTCTTGATGGATATACTGGAGGGCGAAGGCTACAGGTGCACTAACATCCAGTAATTGGTATGGAACCACACCGGTCAAAATCAGAGAAACTACAATATAGAGAACGGTACAAACCACAAGTGAGGCAATAATTCCAATGGGCATATCTCGTTTCGGGTCTATAACCTCTTCAGCTGCGGTAGAGACTGCATCAAATCCGATGTAGGCAAAGAACACAACTGCTGCTCCGCCTAATACTCCTTTGAACCCAAAAGGAAGGAAAGGGGTCCAATTGGCAGGTTTAACATACCAAGCAGCAACGAAAATAAACAATAAGACAGCACCAAGTTTGACAAAAACAATAATATTGTTAAAACGTGCGGCCTCCTTGACTCCCCTTGAGATCAGTAAAGTTATAATCAAAGCAATGGCGACGGCGGGAAGATTGAATATGGCACCAGGGCTACTACCAATAGCACCAGTTGCCCAAACTGGAAGGTTAATGCCAAAGCCACTTAGCAGTATTTGAAAATATCCCGACCATCCTATCGACACAGTGCTGGCCGCTAGCAAATACTCCAGCATTAAGTCCCAGCCAATGATCCAAGCCATAAATTCTCCAAGGGATACATAACTGTAGGTATATGCGCTCCCAGCGACCGGAACCGAAGAAGCAAACTCAGCATAGACCAATGCAGCAAATGCGCATGCAATTCCGGAAACAACAAATGAGAGAATAAGACCAGGACCAGCGTATCTAGCAGCAGCTACACCGGTTAGAACAAAGATACCTGTACCAATAATCGCTCCAATTCCAAGCATAGTGAGATCTAAGGCTCCTAGGGTCTTTTTTAATCCACTTTTACCTTGGGTTTCTGACAATAGCTGGTCGATAGACTTTTTGCGAAAGAGTTGGTTCATGATCGCTCTCTCCATTCTGTTTTAATATTTTTGTGATTATAGATGACTGAACTAAACAAATATACTGGTTTTTGGGGTGTCATTGTTCAGTTATTACCATGTCCATGACAGAAACTTTTATACTAATTCCTCTTTTTATTAAAATCTTTAAGTTTAAGTTTTTTCGGCAATTATAAGAGTATGACGGAGCTGTCCAGATATCTTAATCTGGACAGCTTGCTTTTGAGGAAGAACGAATAATTCTTGCAAAAACACAGAAAACTCAACTAGATCAAATCTTAATTGACATATAGTATAGGGGGGTATACTATATAGATATCCGAAGGAGTGATAACAAGTGGATGAAAATGAAGATTTTGAATCCTGTCCGAGCTGCCAACATGAAATGGGTATGGGCGACGAACGGACAAGTCATCATAGTGAAAAGACGATTCGCGAGTTAGTTAACCGCATGAATCGGATTGAAGGTCAAGTCCGAGGTATTAAGGGAATGATTGAGAAGCATGTGTATTGTGACGATGTCCTTAATCAAATTGCTTCAGTACAATCGGCCCTGAATGGGGTTTCTAAACTTCTACTTGAAAAACACATGAAGTCTTGTGTTCGAGAGCAGCTTCAAGCCGGTGACGAAGAAGTCGTGGATGAAGTGCTCAAAACCATTTTCAAAATGATGAAGTAAGACATCGCTTTTCAAGTCAAGAGATAAACTAAGTAAGAAGCAAATAAGTGAGGCGAGCATAATGGCGAGTGAAGTTCGCGATATGGAAATAAAGGTACTGGGGATGACGTGCGAACATTGCGTTCGGCGGGTCACGAAGGCTCTGGAAAGTCTTCCAGGGATTGAAAAAGTTCAAGTCTCTTTAGCTGAAGAAAAAGCTAACTTTAACTGGGATTCGTCCCTAATTGATCGTAAGAGTATTCAGCACGCGATTGAAGAAGCAGGATATTCAACTATACCACTTACCGAAGAAAGTCATGAGGAAACGAAAGACTCTCCGGTAGTTATGGAAGTGCCCAAGTTGAATATGCCAAATGAAGAAAAAGAAAAACAGCAATTTAAACTAACGGGCATGACCTGTGCTAATTGCGCTTTAACAATCGAAAAGGGTTTAGCGAAAATGCCGGGCGTAAAGTTAGCAGCGGTCAATTTTGCCTCAGAGAAATTGGCCTTAGAATATGATCCGAATCTGGTGAAGACAGAAGACGTTTTGGCTAAGGTCAAGGATCTCGGCTATGGAGCCTATAGTGAGGCTGAAGAAGAAGGTAAGCAACAGTTCAAGGTTAGTGGTATGAGCTGTGCCAACTGTGCGTTGACGATTGAGAAGAAATTGAAAAATACTCAAGGGGTCAGCTTAGCCAACGTTAATTTTGCCACGGAAACGGTAAACGTAGAGTTTGATCCAAGTGTCATTAACCTCGATGGAATCTTTGAACAGGTGAGAGATGCAGGTTACACTCCGATTGAGAATAAGGAAGATGATCGGGAAGATAAAACGGTTAAAAAGCAGCTGTACTGGCTGATCTTTAGTGCGGTTCTTTCTTTACCTATCATGCCGCTTATGTATTTACCCATGAGTAAGATAAGCCTGTATAGCATGTTTATTTTAGCGACGATTGTCCAATTTACGGCGGGCTGGACGTTTTATCGGGGAGCCTATCATGCCTTGAAAAATCGTTCCGCGAATATGGATGTGCTTGTAGCCTTGGGAATTACGGCGGCGTACGGATATAGTGTCATGACGACATTCCCGCAAATTTTCTTTGAAGGGCCGACATTCTTTGACACCTCCGCACTGCTGATCACCTTTGTGCGTTTGGGAAAATACCTTGAAGCGAAAGCCAAAGGGCGGGCAGGCCAAGCGTTAAAACGTTTGCTGGAACTTCAAGCCGATAAAGCAAGAATCCTGGTTGATGGCGAAGAAAAAGAAGTTTCCGCTTCAAGTATAAAAATTGGAGATATCGTCGTTGTCAAACCTGGTGAAAAGATCCCGATCGACGGTGAAATCATTGAGGGTCAAGCGAGTATTGATGAAGCGATGATTACAGGAGAATCCATCCCGGTGGATAAAGGAGTGGGTGATCCGGTCGTTGGTGCAACGCTTAACTCTTCGGGAAGTATCAAGGTTAAGACCACCAAAACGGGTAAGGATACCATGCTCTCGGGAATCATTAAAATGGTCGAAGATGCGCAAGGAGTTAAACCTCCGATCCAACGTTTAGCGGACACGATTTCCAACTATTTCGTTCCGACGGTTGTCTCGATTTCCTTGCTGACTTTTTTGATCTGGTACTTCTTGCTTCATAGCAGCTTTGTGTTTGCTTTTACTGCTGCAGTTGCAGTTCTGGTCATTGCTTGTCCTTGCGCGTTGGGCTTAGCCACACCGACCGCGATTATGGTCGGAAGCGGCGTGGGTTTAAATCGAGGGATTTTGTTCAAATCCGCGGCCGTCTTAGAAGAAATTTCCAAACTGCAGGCAATTGGTTTTGATAAGACAGGCACGCTTACTAAAGGAAAGCCTGAGGTTACGGATTTAGTGAGTTTTAACGGATATTCTGAGAAAGAATTGCTTAAGGTAGCAGCCGCAGGGGAAAATCCTTCGATTCACCCACTCGCTCTGGCCGTTGTAGCTCGAGCAAAAGCTGAAGATATACCAATTCCAGACGTTCAAAATTACCAGGAAGAAAGCGGGCATGGAACAATTTGCACCTACGAAGGGCAGCAACTTCTGATTGGCAATATGAAATTGATGCAGAAATTTAAGGTCAGTTTAGGTTCCTCTGAGCAAGAGCTTCAGCGTTTAGCTGAAGAAGGTAAAACCACAAGCTTTGTTGCCTTAGATGGTCAAGTGATCGGCTTAATCGCACTTGCCGATGTACTGAAGGAAAGCACAAAAGAAGCGATTGCCCGATTACATCGATTAGGAATTAAGACGTTTATGATTACGGGGGATAATAAAAAGGTTGCGCACGTCGTCGGTTCGCAAGTAGGGATCGATGAAGTGATTGCCGAGGTTTTACCTCAGGATAAAATTAGTATTGTCAAAAAATATCAGGACCAAGGGTTGAAAGTCGCTATGGTAGGTGATGGTATCAATGATGCCCCAGCATTGGCTCAAGCCGACATTGGAATTGCGATCGGCTCCGGTACAGATGTCGCGAAAGAGACCGGAGATGTCGTCTTGGTCCGGAATGACTTGCTCGATGTCGAGCGAGCGATTCGGTTGGGAAGAAAGACCTTAGCTAAAATCAAGCAAAACCTGTTTTGGGCTTTGATTTATAATACAATCGGTATTCCGATTGCGGCAGGTGTACTCTTCCCGATTACCGGTCAGCTATTACCTCCAGAATGGGCTGGATTGGCAATGGCCTTTTCCTCGGTATCCGTCGTAACCAGTTCGCTTTGGCTCAAACGCTATGATAAAAAACTTGCTGCTTAAGCGTTAGTTTTCGTTCTGTACGATTTCTCTAGGTTGAACCTAATACTGCCTGGAGAGGAAATATAAAATACATCCTTGGAGGTGAAAAAGATGAGTAAAATGACTTTAAAAGTTGATGGAATGACCTGTAATCATTGCAAAATGCATGTTGAAGAAGCACTTCGCGGTGTTAACGGCGTAGAGGATGCACAAGTGGATCTTGCCAAAGGGGAAGCCGTAGTTGCTGGTGAGGCCAACCGTGAAGATTTAGTGAAGGCGGTTGTCGAAGCCGGATACAGCGCCCAGTAAGAATAATTTCTTGCTAAATTGCCATACTAAGCTTTGGATAGGGAAACTTCAGGTGGAGTAGAAAAACTCTATCTGAAGTTTCTTTATTATAACTCGTAGTGAGGTGACAACAATGGCGTTAGTTCCTTATGATCCACTCCGTATGTTTGAACCCATTTGGGACGAGATGGATCGTTATTTTCGCCCAGGTAGAGGAAATGAAGACCTTTCAAAATGGCTGTATCGAGTAGATGTCGATGAGACACCGGAGAACGTGATTGTTACAGCAGAAATCCCCGGGATCGAAAATAAAGAAGACTTGCATATTGAGGTTAATGAAAATATGCTGACGATTCAAGGAGAGACGAAACGGAGCAAGACGGAAACGGAGCAGTTTTCCCATCACTCAGAACGTTATTTTGGCCGATTTAACCGTACGATCACCTTGCCTGCTGTGGTTAAAGCTGATGGCTCACATGCTACTTATAAGAATGGAGTATTAGAGCTTACCTTTTTAAAAGACCGTCATCCAGCAGCGCGTTCGATTGAAGTGGACTTCCATTAATTCCTCAAAATAGAAGCTCAACGCCTACTTCGTGATTTGGCTCTTGTATTCCACAGGAGCATGTCACGAAGTAGTTTTTGATTACGGTCATTATTATTCCGGATTTCGGCGCAAGTCAGTACGTAAGAATTAAAATATGATTGGGAAGACGGTAGGCGATGTATACTGAACCCCATAGGTGAGACACGAATTTAGAGAAGAAACTTCAGCCCAGAATTTAAAGCCCAAGTCGTCCTTCAATTACTGAGGGAAGAGAACACAGTTAATGAGTTAGCTGCCAAGCATCAGATCAGTCCCGTCGTGATTGGCCGCTGGAAGACTGAGTTTTTGGAACGAGCGTCTGATGTATTCAAGAAAGGACCTTCTGACGCCGAACAAGCCCTAGTAGAGAAGGAAGAACAT
>NZ_DATLJA010000110.1:0-44243 GCF_035539115.1 Desulfitobacterium sp.
AACAGAACCCCTTTAGCCCAGTAAAATCAATAGTTCGGAGAGGTCATTTTCCAATTTGGGACTACACTTTCGTTGGCAAACCCTAGAAGCCTTGATATTACTGCGTTTGGAATAAATTGTCGCCAAACTTGGGTTATATATTTAATAACCTGTTCAGCCGATTTTTTTATACTTACAAAAGGGGTATTATAAGCATCACCATGCCCATCAATAATCGGTGTAACAATACAATAATCCTTTTGTAATGCTTCAATTTGTGGTTTCCATGACCACCATGACAATCCGCCCCCATGAAGAAGAATAATAACTGGCATATTTTTATCGCCAAATTCTTTAAATATCATTTTATCCTCCATCTATATATCCCAGATTAAATAAGTAATCCTTACTTCGCATTTTCCTACTTAAGTATAGTTTACATATATTTCGATTATAACATCTATTTCAATAATATGTATTTGCTAATAACGTCTTTTCTGTTTAGATACAGCTAAGAATTCTGGGTCTGAAAACAGTTGTGACTTTTGGTTTGTCTTTGATTTTAGACATAAAAAATCCTCCCTTTTCGTTTGTAATCCAAACGGTTAAAAGGAGGATTCTATCGTTTATACCATACATAAATTGCTTCAGGTCTTCGCTGGTTTCCCGCAAGCTCTTGTCCCATAATCCTTGAGCCTAAGCCTGATGAAAGAATGGTGCGGGGGGGGGGATTTGAACCCCCACGGTTTCCCGCTGGTACCTAAAACCAGTGCGTCTGCCAGTTCCGCCACTCCCGCAACTTTGCCAGACTCATAGAGTCGAACAAATGATATTGTACCGCATTTTTTTCAAATTGACAAGTGGTAGTTAATCCCGGTTTCTCTTTTCCTTTTCTCCGTTTTTATTACTCTGATTTCGCTCTTGGTCATTATGTTTTTCAGAAGTAATATTTGCTGGTTGACTTACTTGGGGTTGATGAGTTTGATATTGTTGTTGTTCAGTTTTTTGTTCAGTTTGAGCCGAATCTTCTTTATTTTGATCTTCTTTATTTTGATCTTCTTTATCTTCAGCCTTTTTTAATCCCAAATCAGTCTGGAATTGTTTAAGTGCTTGTTTCGCTTGTTCTTTCAATTGTTCCTGATCCGTTGTTCCTGTAGTACTAGCTGCATTCGTTGTTCCTGTGGTACTAGCTGTATCAGTAGTAGCTGCTGTAAGTCCAGTCGTAGTCGCTGCAGAAGAGGTTTCTTTTGCAGCTTTGTTATCCATCTTGTCCGCTTTAACTACCGCTTTTTCAACCGATCGCACGATATTTAACGCGAGTTTTTGCGCCGCTTGCGGAGGAAGCTTTTCTAAAAGGCCACCGAGAACCACCATATTATTCGTATTGACTTTGGTTAAAGCCGCTTGAACCTTTTGTGCAGTTTCGGAATTTGGGTCCTTTAGTTGATCCAAGAACGTTTGCGCCTGTTCAATCTTGTTGCTATATTCAGCAAGAGACTTCTCTGCTGCTGTTGTATCTCCTTTATTAATCAAGGCCTGCGCTTCAGCCAGATTTTCTAAAGCCTGACTTTCAGTAAGGTCTGCTTTTTTAACCGGATCAAAGGTCAAGGCGACTTGAACCTTTTCAATAAGGGTTTGAAACCAATACCAAGGTGAACCCGGTAAAATCCCAGGATCAACGATATTACCATTCTTATCAGTGATCGTTATCGCTGATGAGGTTGTGGTTGTAGAATCTGTTGGTACACTTGTTGACAAAGTTGTATTCGGTGTCGGTGTCGTCGTGATCGATGTATCAACCGGTTGGGTAGTTGTCGATGTTGTAGTTGTCCCCGTGGCAGTCGTCGCTGCCATGACGAGGCTAGGAGTTACTGGAAATGCTAAAAGGGCTGCCGTTAATGCAAGTGCAAGCTGTTTCTTCAAAATAATATCCTCCTTTTAATTTGTGCTTATGTAACCCAACGGGCACTGGAATTTCGCCCTACATTTATTCAATACGACAAACATTTCAATATTTAAGGGGGGCTACATGAAACTTGAAATTTAACACACAAAAAAGGGCGTGAAATTACTTATTTAAGTAACCTCTCGTCCCTTTTTGGGTTTATCTATTTCTGATCTACGTTAACGTCAATTCTTCGGGATAAATGTCTCTTTTCTCTTACAACTTTATCGTTTCCACGGGAACGGGTCCACAAATACCGATGAACACGAAGCGGTCTTTACCCGTATTACGCATCCCGTGGGTCTGACCTACTTTCGCCAGGACAGCCATTCCTTTTTTAATGTGTATTTCTTGCCCGTCACCTGCAAAATAGAGTCCTGACTCCCCTTCAAGGCAGACCCAGACATCATCAGCATTAGGATGAGCATGCAGAAATACTTCTTGACCCGGCTCGAGGCACCACATAGCGCCTAACGTTTTATCGGTCTGGTAAACTGCTACTTTTTGAGGTGCTTTTTCATCAAAATGAGCCAGCCCGTCAGTCAAATTGAACACTCTGTCTTCCATTGTCCTTTCACTCCTCCAAATTTATGACTGTGCCACTGGAATTTGTGGTACGATTCCTGGCATAATATACGCTTGCAACAAAACAAAAACACCACCCACAAGGTTAGCTGAAACAGTTAAAATAGGGTTTAATCCGAGCTGCCCGGCTGTTACTTGTTGCAGTTTTCCAAACAACGCGGCCGAAGAGGTCACAGAACCTGTTAAGAAGACCCCTAACCAGCCCAGGACGGGTGAGAAGACCGGGAAAAGCACGCCCGTTGAAGCAAACGCTAAGCCCAATGAGAAGGACATCCCTGAATAATTGGCTAAATAAGCAAGACCCAAAACCGACATAATCGTGATAAGCGAATAACCCAGTTGTTTCATCGTGCGGCCAAATACGTTGACCGCTGTTTTAGGGCTAATCCGCAAGATTACCATGGTGATAATCGCGGATAGCAACATCGCTGTTCCAGCATAGCCAAAGAAATCCCATTTAAAGCTCGCAGCATATACCATTGGTTTGGCCACAATCGGTGCCGTTTGCATGACAAGACCATCAAGACCTGGCCAGTGTTTAATATTGACAAACCATTGAAGGTCATTAGCAACCCAGCTCTTGAAACCTGGGCTTCCCCAAAGTCCCATTAAAATCATCACAATCAGGAAAGGTGACCAGGCTTTAAAGATTTTTCCGCTTGTATATTTCGTATCGTTTGCTTTGACCCCCTCCTCATCGGGAAAACGCCAAATCGTTTTTGGCTTCCAAACCATCAGGAAGAGTGCCGTGCAAATAAGTGAAGTAATTAAATCACGCTCCCTTCTATACGAACATTTAAATTCTCTCAATCTATGTCTATAATAAGGCTGGAACTTTATGCTTATATAATTCTCTAATTTCAGGATTAACTCAACATTTTTTGAATTCAAATTGTTTTCCTTCAATATCGAGAATACCCTGAAGTTCTAGAATTATAGAAAGCTGATGTCTTTTTCTTCTTTTAGCGAAAAGAAATTTTTGAATTTAGAGCGCTCCAAAATTGGAACGCTCTAAATTCAAAGCAATATATCTTAGATATTGAGAATCTTACCTGGGTTAAATAGATTTTTGGGATCGAAGGTGTCTTTAATCTTCTTAAAGGCATCGACCTCCACTGGTTTAAATTGAAGATCAAGATATTTCTTCTTTAAGAGTCCGATTCCGTGCTCACCGGTAATCGTACCTCCTAGTCCAAGCGCCATCTTACAGATCTCTAATTCGGCCGCATGAACCCGTTTAACTTCATCTTCATCTCGTTGGTCAAAAATAACCAGCGGGTGGAAGTTTCCGTCTCCAGCATGCGCCAGAATTCCAATCAATAAGTTGAAATCCTTGGCTATTTTAAGGACCTCAGTAACTGCTGCTGGGAACGTGCTCCGCGGTACCGTGATATCCTGAAGGGAATAGGAAGGTTTCACCCGGGCAACTGAGCCGATAGCAACCCGACGTGCGAGCCAGAGTTGATCCACTTCAGCAGCCGTCGTCGCGACTTTGAAATCGCGAGCTCCAGCTTTTTTCGTTATCTCATCAATAACTTGAACTTGCTGATCCATATCCTCAGGCTCTCCATCAATCTCGATGATGAGCAGTGCGCCAGCATCTCGAGGAAGTCCGGCATGACAAGCATCCTCAGATGTATTAATCAAAAGGTTGTCCATCAGTTCCAACGTTGTGGGCACGATTCCGGCGGAAACGATAGCGGCAACAGTTAGCGAAGCTTCCTCAATTGTGTTATAGATCGCTAACATTGTTCTCGTGGTCACAGGTTTTGGCAAAACCCGTACCATGATTTTCGTAATGAAACCTAACGTCCCTTCTGAACCGACAATCAGCCGGGTAAGATCGTAGCCGGACTCACTCAGAAAGTCACGTCCGCCCGTTTCAATAACCTGACCATTTGGCAGAACGACTTCCAGACCTAAGATATAGTCCCGAGTCACGCCATATTTGAAGCAACGCGGTCCGCCGGAGCATTCTCCCAAGTTTCCGCCCATGGTCGAGGCCTTATAGGAAGCCGGATCCGGAGGATAATAAAAACCCTTCTTACCCAGTTCGAGTTGGAGATCAAAATTAACCGTTCCTGGCTCAACCACAGCCACGAAATTTTCTGTGTCAATTTCATGGATTTTAGTCATCCGACCAAAACCAACGATCACGGAATTCTCAGTGGGAATGGTCCCGCCGCTCAAGTTCGTTCCTGCGCCCCGTGGAATGAGCTTTATATTTTGTTCGTTCATGTACTTAACCACTTCCACGACTTGCTCCGTGGTTTGCGGAAAAACAATTCCTAAAGCTTGACCGGCGAGCAACGTAGCATCATAGCCATAAGCAAACAGGCCGACTTGGTCTGTAACCACGTTTTTCTCCCCAAGAATTTCTTTTAAGCGATTAATAACCGTTTGGGATAACATGTTCAGCCCTCCTTATTCTTAAGCCTGTAAGCTCACCCCAGGATTGAGAATCCCTTTGGGGTCAAATTTTTGACGAAGTCCCTGAATCAGTCCGATGGTCTGGTTCCACATTTCGGCATCATTATATACTTCTGATTTGAGATTATTCCCTAGAAGTCCTCTCACATTTCCACCGAAGGACATTGCCAATTTGTTGACATCAACTGCAAGTGCACGCTTATTTGTCCCCTCAGGGAGAGCTAACAGAACATGCCCAAGAAGTCCTTCCACGACCACACCTGGATAGTTTTCCAAGCCTCCCAGGAGCACTTCGAGTTGAGCCAGGGCCTGCGGCATCTTCATTGCACCGATAGTAAATTCCAGGACCGAATCCGGCTTCGCATTGAGCTCAGATCGAACGTTCAACCAACCATCGATGACTTGGTTATATTCCGCCTCATCTTCAATGATTTTCACATTTGTTGCCCCACCCACTGAAAGAAGAGAGGCAACCTTTTGGGCAAAATTAGTGCCCGAGGCTTTATAACCCTGTAAATCGATGAGGACAAGCTGCCCTTCTGTTCCCGGAATGGCTTTTGGGACAAGTGCAGCGTTAAGAAGATTCATCCGAGTCGGCAGGACATTTTGCTGAATCAAGGTATGGAAAACATCATTGGCCTTGCGCAAGGATGAAAACGTACCTAGGACGGCTAACTTAGCTTCTGGTGCCGGTAGAAGTTTGACGATAAGTTTGGTGAAAATTCCAAACGTCCCTTGACCTCCAACTGTAAGGTGAATAAAATCGTAACCTGCTACATTCTTAATGCATTTATTCCCAATCTCCATGATTTCCCCAGTCGGGAGAACCATTTCAAAGCCTAAGAGAAACGTCCGCGTAGGACCGTATTCGAAGGATTTGGAATCTGCATCGCCAATGGCGAAACATCCACCAATGGAGCTAGTTTCAACTTCATACGGTTCTGGAGGGAAGTTCAGTCCAACTTCCGCAACGTTAAGAAGAAAATCCTTATGAAGAAGTCCTGGTTCTACAACAGCTACGAGATTAGCATGATCTAACTCAATCATTTTATTCATGCGTGACATAACCATTGCGATCCCACCTGTGAGACCCTCGGTATCGACAACAGTTCCACCCACTGCTAATTTTACATTTTGCTCATTTGCCAGTTTTACAATTTCTGAGACTTCCGAGGTATTTCCCGGTAAAACTACAACTGCTGGTTGACCTTGTCCTTTGAGAAATTTAGCCATTTCAGAAGAGGTATCGACGACATTGGCATCACCGACGATCCCTTTTAAGTTGCTGATATTGACGTTACTCATGACGACCCGCCCTTCCACTCTGAAATATCATCAGATTAATCTTCGTAAGCCTTCGCTAATATATCGGCAACATGCACGACCTTTTGTTTTTGGCCGGCAGCGTTAATCCCACCTTGGATTCTCAACATGCACGCCGGACAGCTTGTTGCCACAATATCTGCATTGGTGTCGTTAATATTCTGTGTTTTTTGATGCGTAATATCGGTTGATATCTCATGGTAAAAAGCTTGAACTAAACCGGAGGCGCCACAGCAACGGCTGGCTTCATTCATTTCCACATATTCAACCCGAGGAATGATCTGTAATATTTGACGTGGTTGTTGCGTTACCCCAATACCACGCACCATATGACACGGATCATGATAGGTGACTTTGACAGGAATTGAATTTTGAAGCTTGGATTGATCGACGCCAATCTTAGCCATATATTCTGAGAACTCGACTACTTTTTCACTAAATTGTTGAATCTTTGGTAGAAAATGTGGCTCATCCGCAAAAAGCTTGGGATACTCTTCTCTAAGCATCGATGCGCAAGAAGCACAAGCCGTCAAAACAACTTCAGCATCTCTATTTTTATCCAGGAAAGTATCGATCGTCTTGCGGGCATTAGCTTTAGCGGTTTCAAAATCACCATAGGCATATTGAGGTAAGCCACAGCAGACTTGATCCTTCGGAATCGTGATGTCACAATCATTTTTTGTGAGCACTTTAACAACAGAATGAGCAGTACCATCTAAGGACTGATTAAGGAAACAACCTACATAGAACGCCACTTTATGCTTAGGATGCTGAACCGTAATCTTCTCAGGAACTTGTCCCAGAAAGGGCTTTTTCGCAACTGGCATGTTACGAATATCAATCCCGCGGAAGAAATCTAAACCATCAATTTTATTAAGTGTACTTTTTCCCATTCCTCTAAAAACACGAAAACCGCGGTCAAGTTTCTTCGGGTCGGCTAAAGTCTTTAAGGCGAAGGATTTAACAAAAGGTTTGATTCCTTTTCTCAATTTCAGATCGCGTCGTGCAGCCAATACGAGATCATTAGCTCGTACACCGCTCGGACACGCAACCGCACATTCTCCACATAAAAGACAGCTCATAATCGCATCCTCATAAGCTTCATCCGGTTCTAACTTCCCATCGGCAACTGCTTTTATGAGTTGAACCCTGCCCCGCGCAACCCTAGTCTCCGATCCATTCACCTTATACGTCTTGCATGATGAATGGCAGAAACCACACTTGTTACACGTGTTGAGCATTTCATAAACATCTGCCAAAACGCCCATTAAAATCTCCCCCTTCTCTATGTCGGATGGTTAGACCACCTAGGCAGATAATCTTAAATTATATAAACATTTATCTACTACGGCATATTATAACTTCTAATTTTTCTGAATTCAAGACTATTTTAAAAAGGTTTTGTCTTTTACGTAAATCTTCGAATTTTTGGATCTAATGGCTAATTCTTTTCAGGGGATTAGCATAATTCTTACAAAACGAGTTGAACCCAAAAACATAGCTCGCGAGTTTTTCTGGACGCAAATTAAACCACGTCTTTAGATCCACCTGTTCTCCAAATTGGTTTTTCGCAATTCCCTCTCTACTGATCCATCCATGTGGTCCATCTTCACATAGGAAAATCTCCCACCCTGTCGTTTCCTGATCCATTTCAATAGATCTAATATTTAACCCACAGCGAGCGTGAAAAATCTCGATAAGCTTAACCAACATCTGAAACAGCGGATCCTGGATGCCCTTATCTTCTAAATAAGGTAGAGCTAGGTCCTCAATAAGTTCCTCCTCTAGACGGGCTACACCTTTATTTGCATCGTAACGAGAAAGGAGATGAGTTCGTACAATACTATAGGTAAGCACACCTTCAGCAAGTTCAAAGCGAAGTGGAAAATCAACCCCGCATAAATGGATTTCTAGTTCCTCTTGAGTAATCCTCCAGGTTCCCGAATAACGGCGCAATAATCGGTCAGCAAGTTCAAAGGATAAAATCTGCGTGGATACTTTAGCCTCATCTTTTTCTCTACAACCTTGGCAGTCTTTAACCAGATTATCCATGGGTATCATTAGTCTCATTGCTTGCATTCCGTCACTCTCCTAAGAATTTATCTCTCATTTTATTTAAAAGGTCAACGTCCCGTCTGTCGAAACATCGTTTCATTTATATAAGAACAATTATCTATGAAAGTAAGCAAAACGTCAAGTGTGAATTCTTTGAGATTACTGACTTTTAAACTTGCCGACTCGGTTTACGATAATAAGTAAAGCCCAAATTCGCCGATATTTGTTCACCCACTTGTTTTAATGCTTCACCAATACTTTGAATTCCTTTTTCCTCCATGCGACTTGCTGGACCAGAAACACTAATTGCTCCGATGGCTCGCCCTGAATAATCAAAGATGGGTGTTCCCAAGCAAATAATACCTATCTCGTTTTCCTCTTCTTCCACCGCTACTTTGGTTTCGCTAATTTGGCGAAGATTTTCCAGCAGCTTCTTAGGCTCCGTAATTGTATTAATGGTTTGTTGTGGCATTCCCTTTACTTCGAGAATGTGGAGTACTTCATCTTCTGGCAAAGTGGAAAGAATGGCCTTTCCGACCGCAGTACAATGCATTGGAGCTCTTCGTCCAACCTTCGATTGCATGCTTACAACATGAGAGCTCTCCGTTTTATCAATATAAACGACTTCTCCATCGTCTGGTAAAACAAGATTGACGACCTCATCCATTGCCTTGGCAAGATCCACCAAATAAGGAGACGCTACTTTCCTTATTTCCAAATCATTAAAGAATCTGATTCCTAATTCCACAATCTTAATTCCTAAATGATAGTGTTCATTTTCCTTTTCCTTTTCCACATAACCTCGGTAGCATAATGTTTGTAAAATCCGATGAACCGTACTCTTATGAAGGCTAATTCGATTTCCAATCTCGGTTACACCTAACGGTTCTTCGGCCTGGGCCAATACTTCCAGAATGTCTAGGGAACGTTCTAGAGTTTGTACATATTTTTCAGCCACAAAAAAGCCTCCATTTTTGTTATTTTAGTTCCAATATTCAAAACCCTGTTTCAATAAAATAGTATGACTTTTTTAAATTATTTCGTCAAGTTAAATTTATATATAGAAAAAGCATCAAGACTTCTCCTGATGCTACTTCATGCATAATGGGGTGGATGATGGGTCTCGAACCCACGAATGCCGGAGCCACAACCCGGTGCGTTAACCACTTCGCCACATCCACCATGATTAAATTAGATTAAATGGTGCGCCTGGAGAGATTCGAACTCACGACAACCTGCTTAGAAGGCAGATGCTCTATCCAACTGAGCTACAGGCGCAGAGATATCTCCTGAACCCAAACGAACCAAAAAAAGAGTATGGTCGGGGCAGAGGGATTTGAACCCCCGGCCTCCTGCTCCCAAGGCAGGCGCGCTAGCCAAACTGCGCTATGCCCCGTTCAGTGACAATGACAATTGTATCTGATTATGAAGCTATAGTCAAGTTAAAACCGTTAAAAATCTTATATTATCCTGCTAGATCTGTTAGATATTTTTTACTAAATCTTTTAAGATCGGAATTGCTCTTTGAAAGGCTTGAGCACGATGACTAATTTTATTTTTTTGAATCATCGTTAATTCCGCCATCGTTCGCCCAAAATCCGGGATGAAGAACAAAGGATCATAGCCAAACCCTTCCTGACCGCGCGGAGCGTGCAGAATACGTCCTTCCACCGTCCCTTCAGTCAAAAACTCTTGGCCGTCAGGTGTAGCAATCACCAAAGCGCACCGAAACCGTCCCGTTCTTTCTTCATCGGGGAACTTCTCCAATGCATTTATCAGTTTATCATTATTCCGTTCATCATCTTTAGGCTCCCCGGCATAACGCGCGGAGTAAACTCCAGGTGCACCGTTAAGTGCATCCACTTCCAGGCCAGAATCATCTGCTAAGGCGATATATCCCGTCCGTTCCGCAGCAACGTGCGCTTTTAAGGCCGCATTCTCAGCAAACGTCGAACCTGTCTCTTCGACTTCTTCCCAATTCGGGATATCCTGCAAGGAGAGAACCTCAATTTGGGCATCGGCAAGCAGCTCTTGGAGTTCCTTCACTTTACCCTGATTCTGAGTGGCGAGTAAAATTTTCATCGTGTGCTAACCTGCTTTCTCAAACTAACTTTAAAGCAGCTTTTTGCTCGCTTATCAGTTCGCGAATTCCCTTTTCTGCAAGCGCTAAAAATTGATCAAGCTCGTTTCGATCAAAAGGCACTTCCTCAGCTGTTCCTTGGATTTCGACAAACTTGCCTGCACCCGTCATCACCACATTCATATCCACTTCAGCTCGAGAATCTTCCGGATAAGCTAGATCTAGAATAGGAATCCCTTCCACTTTCCCCACAGACACTGCCGCTAGAAAGTCTTGGATTGGGCTCTCTTTTAAAGCTCCTTTTTGAATCAAGTATTGAATAGCGTCTACTAGTGCCACGTACGCTCCGGTGATCGAAGCTGTGCGCGTACCGCCATCCGCTTGAATTACATCGCAATCAATCCAAATCGTGCGTTCTCCAAGTTTTTTAGAATCCACGACTGACCGTAATGCCCGGCCGATCAAACGCTGGATTTCCATAGTCCGCCCTGTTAGTTTCCCCTTCGATGCTTCCCGATGTGTCCGGGTTTGCGTCGCTCTTGGCAACATGGCGTATTCTGCGGTCACCCAACCAAGTCCAGAACCCTTTTGGAAAGAAGGAACTTTCTCCTCGACTGAGGCTGTACAAATCACGCGCGTCATTCCAACTTCAATCAGAACAGATCCCTCTGGGTTCTGCGTATAGCCCCTGGTAATTTTCACCGGCCGTAATTGATCTACTTCCCGGTCATCATATCGTTTCATATATAACCTTCCTTCCAGCCATTTGTATCATAGTGGAGTAGCACCCACCAAAGCCAACGAACGAGACGGAGCTTCCTCCCCTACGATCCCGGCAATCGTATAAAGCTTTTGCAGCGGATCGAACCGGAACTCTTTGAGTAGCCTAAATCCCTTAATCTCTGAGGTTCTCTTGATATGTATACGGGGACCGGTACACGGATAGGGTATTTCACCTACTCGAATATGCTCCTCGTCACAAAAACTAATCGGCAAATCCGCCTGGATTATCTGTCTAACCCGTTCCTCCACGAGATCAAGATCAATATCTGGTTTTCCTGGGAGCTCAAGAACGAAGCCGTGTTTGATCTCGCTATGAACCTCAGGCTTATCGAGCCCCATTTCCTCGAGAATCATCGAGGTAATATCTTCAGCTGAATGAGCCATTCTACGATATTTAATCGATTCGAAGACAATCTCCGCAATCGCCTGCGGTTCCGGGCCGAAAAGCGTAGGACGGGTCACAATGACTTCTTCGCCAACACCAATCAGTACCTCCGCATTTATTCCTAAAAACGGATAGATAAGGTCAAAATGTTCGATGACGACGCGCCGTTCTTTGCTCAAGGCCTTTTTAATCGCTTCTGCTATCCTCCACGGCTGGGTAAAGGCCGATTCAAAGCGTACATCGACATGATAGGTGTGACAACGGAAATGGTCGCGATCAGCATCATCGAGTAGCGGAAGCGGTCGAACATTGATCCCATCATCATCATTGGTTAACTCTAACCCTGGAAACATCCCCCGAATCAAAAGGGACTTTCCGGCACCAGCTTCTCCTAGAAAACCAATTAACTTGTCCTGGGGGCTTAAATACCGCTGTTGCAGGTTAGTTCCCAAAAAAAGCAAGCGTTTCTTCCCGCGTGGAGCAAAATAAACGGCTTGCATAAGATGGTCCTGCACAAGAAACATAGAAATCTTTGCCACCCCCTCTTCTACTATGCTTATTGTAGACAAAAGCTATACTGAAAGCAATTCGAAAGTAATCGACAAAAGGAAATATTTCTGAAACGAAGAGACAATTTCCTCGTTTCACCTTTCAGCTTATAGTATGGCTTTGGGGTCTTTGCTCGGGCAGAACGTCGGTGCCGCTTTGTCCACGGTCGCTTGTGGCGCTCGTAGACCGAACTAGAGCTCAGAATTCGGGCTGCGACGGGATTCCCGGCAAATTCGCCGTGCAGAGCTGCTATGCCATCCATGGCGCACTCTGCACTAGGCACGTCCTGTGCCGTCGCCTTGGCTCACTGCCGGCCGCGCACGTCCTATGCGCGGTCCCGCCTGCGCCCGACTTCTTCGCTAAGTTCGGTTAGCTGCTCGCTTTAAGACACTCCCTTAGGCCAAAGCGGCGCCTGGGATCTTTTGCTGAGAATTGTTTTTGATGTATAACGAGATGCAACCCATTCTTGGCTCAGTGTCGGGGAGTCACCCCTTCGCCGTTGGGGTGTCTTATTGAGTAGGCGACTTCGGCGAAACCCTGTTGCTCTTCCTGCTAAAGTATCTGCTCAAAGTAGAGTCCTCCTTACTGTAATCGTAACTCGCTTCGAAGACTCGCTTAATCATAGACCCGAAAGCGTAGCTTTTCCCCTTCGAGGATAAGTCGACTAAGGCTTGAGTTTTGTACCTCAACTCTAAGCCAGTCTCCTATATCGCGCAGGAGTGAAAGATTTGCGGTGGAGGGGCGCTGAGACGAGCGAGGCTTCCGAGGACGAAAACCCGTGAAGGGGTTTCGCGCTTTAGCTTAGCGGCGCCACTGGTTCACTTCAGGTATTACCCAGAGGTTTGGCAGAGCTCCCTCGGAAGCAAGAGAGTCAGCCCAGAAGACGCTAAGTACGTGAGTCTCCGGTGGAGATTCACGCCCGAAGGTCCGGATGCGCGAAAAGCTACACGACCAAGATCATTTCAACTTCCAAACTTCTACTAATCTAGTCTAGCGGTTCCGAATACTGACCGACAGCCCATCGCCGAACGGGAGCACACTTGTCTGAAAGTCGGGATTTTGGGTTAGATTATTCAGAAACTCGCGCAAATGGGTAACCAGCCGATTATATTTCGGTACAAACTCGCTTCCTGGAACCACCCAACCTCGAAATAGCACATTATCGACAACGAGAATTCCGCCCGGTGCAATCCGTGCCAAAACCAAGCTTAAATAATCCAAATACTCTCCCTTGGCTGCATCCACAAAAACAAAATCGAAGGAACCCTCTAAAGTTGGCACGATCTTCCGGGCATCCCCGAATAAGACCTCAATCTGCTCCTCAATCCCTGCCCTTTTAAAATATTTAATCGCTCGTTTCGCTCGCTCAACATTGAGATCGATCGTCGTAATCTGTCCCTTTCGTCCCTCGAAACCTTGAGCAAGCCATAGGGTTGAATAACCAATTGCTGTCCCGATCTCTAAAATTCGCGACGCCTGGCTCGTCTTCACAAGAAAGGCTAAGAAATTACCCACAGGCGGAGTCACCACGGGAATCGTCTCTTGCAAAGCTTGCGACTCCATTTCCTTGAAGAGTTCCTCTCTTCCCGGTAACAGTTCTCCTAGATATTGTTCCAACTCGAAAGAATAAAACACAGTCCGCCCCTTTCTTTTTGTAATTTGATATAATACATCCAAAGCATAAGCACAAGGAGGATTTACTTTGCTTTCATCAAAACTTCCTCAACCGTTTAAAGAGCGCATGGCTCAAAATCTCAAAGATGAGTTCACAGCTTTTCTCGCCTCTTATGATTCTCCCCGTCTTAATGGCTTAAGAGTAAATACCCTGAAGGTAAGCGCAGAAAAATTTAGCCAGCGCTGGCCCTTTGAACTTGAACCTATTTCTTGGACCAAGGATGGCTTTTATTATCATTATACCACTCATCCCGGACAACATCCCTATCACGCAGCTGGCGTGTATTATTTGCAGGAACCTTCGGCAATGGCCGTTCTTCATTATTTAGATCCTCAACCCGGTGAGCGAATTCTTGATCTGGCTGCAGCCCCCGGCGGTAAATCAACGGGCATTGCAGCTCGCTTAGAACGCGAAGGTCTCCTTTGGTCAAATGAAATACATCCAACGCGAGCCCGAATTCTCGCCCAGAATATGGATCGTTGGGGCGCTCCTAATGTTATTGTGTCCAACGAAAACCCGGATCAACTTGCGAATCATCTTCCAGGATTTTTCGATAAAGTTTTATTAGACGCTCCCTGTTCCGGCGAAGGCATGTTTCGCAAAGATCCTGAAGTCATCGAGGAATGGTCGATCGAGCATGTCCAGTCCTGCGCTCATCGACAAGCCTTAATTTTAGAATCGGCCGCAACTCTGGTTCGACCCGGCGGACGTCTCGTTTACTCCACCTGCACTTTCGCTCCTGAGGAGAACGAAGAAATGATTCTTCGTTTTCTCGAGTCTCACCCCAAGTTTAGACCTCTCTCCCTTCCTGACCCTGCCTCAGGCTTTGTACATCCCTCCACACTTCCGGAGGCCGTTCGCCTTTATCCCCATCGTGTTCGCGGAGAAGGGCATTTTATCATCGCCTTGATTCGGGAGGAACAATATGCTGAGGATGAGGATTCGGCAAGTTACATCACCGGCAAGGTTCGAAAAAGCTCGACTCTCCGTAAGCAAAGCTCTTCTCTCCCTGCGGCAGACTCCAGCTCTGAACTTACTGATTTCCTAACGGGGACTCTGTCCTCTGTAAGCGCCAACGTACTCAAGACTCAACGCTTCTCTTCAGAAAATATTCTAGCCTTTGGAGATCATCTTTACTCCCTTCCAGAACCGAATCTTGATTTTCGCGGGTTAACAATCCTTCGTCCAGGCCTGTATTTGGGCGAAAAAAGGCCCGGCCGTTTCCAACCGGGTCAGGCTCTTGCTTTAGCTTTAACGCCAAATTCCGTTTCTTCCTATCTTTCCTTATCCTTAAATGATCCTTTGCTTGGGCGCTATCTCCACGGTGAAGCTCTGCCCAACGAAGGTCCCAACGGGTGGGTCCTCGTTGGCATCGAAGAATTTCCGCTCGGTTGGGGCAAACGCGTTCAAGGTTTAATTAAAAACCATTATCCCAAGGAGCTACGAAATCGCTAGGGTTATACTCTGAAAAGTGACTTAAGACCTCAGAGCGTAGCTTTCCACTCAGGAATGAACGATTTCGGCGGAGGGGCGGTGAGACGAACGAAGCTTTCGAGGACGAAAGCCCGTGAAGGGGTTTCGCGCTTTAGCTTAGCGGCGCCACTGGTTCACTTCAGGTATTACCCTGAGGTTTGGCAGAGCTCCCTCGGAAGCAAGTGAGGCAGCCCCGGAGACGAAGTTTAACTCAACGCTTTCCAAGCGACTTTCATCAACTCTGGATCCACAAGGGTTCCATTCCCTTTTTCCAAGATACCTAAGGCTACTCCTTCACTGAGTGCCTTTCGATAAGGACGCTCCTCCGTAAGTGCAGCAAAAATATCAGCGATCGTCATCAAGCGAGATCCCGTGTCTAAGTCAGCCTTCGTCAGCGCAAATGGATACCCCTGCCCATCGAGTCGCTCATGATGGTAGGCAGCCCAGCGCACAACGTGCAGTGGAAACCCGGCTTCATTGAGCAAGCGATAAGTATAGTAAGTGTGGGTCCGAATCACTTCGATTTCATCCAGATCCAAGTGACCAGGTTTATCGAGAATCCGTCGCGGAACGGAGAGTTTACCCAAATCATGTAAAAGTCCCGCAACTCGTATCTCCGCTATATCCTTCTCTTCCCACCCTAAAACTTTCGCCAACCGCTCTGCCGTTTCCGACACCGACTGAGAATGTCGAGCCGTGAACGCACTTTTTTGGTCAATCAAATCGGCAAAGGTGTGCGCTAGTATGTTTGTAAATTGATCTTCTAAAGGACTGCTCACAGGGAAATCACCATTTACACCTAACTTTTCAAAAGCAATCTGCATTAAGTTGGCCTGCTCCAGATCGAGCCAAAACGCTTCTTGCTGGGCAATTTCGATAAACGCCGGAACAACCTCGGCAAAGAAGAGACTGCCCTCATGTTCTTTGACCCAAAAAATTAGGTTATCCTTCTCCGCCTTCGTCAACATTCCTCTGCTCAGATGGACATCGATTCTGTCCGCAAGCCCTAATATTTTCGCGAAAAAGGGAACTTCCTTAGGATCCTTTTTCAAGGCACTATGGTTAATATCCGGGGCTTCATGATGGTAGCGAATCGCCGGAGCAAGAATATCCCCGTCCGGGAAAGGACTGACAATCTCCGCACCCAAGATACAATGTTCCCTTATTAACCGACTATCCCCATGAAACTTTCGGAACCCCCCAACTGCCCCAATATCATGAAGTAAGCCCGCCATCGTAACATGAATTAAGTCATTTTCGGAAAGTTTTAGGGCTTTACCCAAACTTAAAGCAATATAAGCAACTCGCTCCCCATGGCGTTGACCCAATGGTGCATGGAATCCCTTTTCAATCTCTTCATCCACCAAGGCAAGATCAAGAGCTTTAGAAAAGCTCCACATCCTTCGAATGAGGGAAGTATATTCTGGACTCATTATTATTTTCCTCCCCTATTCTCGTAATCCCATCTGAGCCAAAGAGGTAGCTGAGTTAGCCACATCTTCAGAAGCTGCTCCAATTTGACCCGCCGTTTGGGTAAGCGCATCAATTTGGCTGGCAATTTCTTGGACTTGCTGAATGCTTGCCGTGATTGCAGACATGATATCTGCAAATCGGCTCACGACTTCACGAGCTTCAGTGGCTGCGCCTTGCATCTCCTTCGTGGTCTCCACAATCGCTTTATTAACCGCTGCCGTGTTTTGTTTCGTAAGCATGATCATCGCACTGATCTCTTTAACCGACTGTTCAGATTTACTCGCCAGTTTTTTTACTTCCTCAGCTACAACCCCAAAACCTCGTCCAGCCTCGCCAGCACGGGCTGCTTCAATCGCAGCATTTAAGGCTAGAAGGTTAGTCTGAGAGGCGATCTCTTTAATAACATCTGTAATACTGGCGATTCGAGCTGAACTTTCATCAAGTTCCAGCATTCTATCCTGCATCTGACCGGTCATATCCGCCAATCCTAGGATACGTTCGGAAATCTGCTGAATCTTTTGCGATCCTTCCTGTGCCAAGGTATCTACCTTATGCGAGAATTGTGCCGCATCCCCCGCATTTTGGGAGATCATTTCTGTAGCTTCATGCATTTGTGCAGCTGAAGCTGCAGTTTCTTCTGAAGTTGCTGCCAAAGCTTGGCTCGCCTCACTGACACGGCGTTGCAGACTGTCAATCTCGACATACGCTTGTTCAAGCTCCGTCTTTTTATCGATTTCTTGCATATAAGATTGAATATAGCTGGCCATAACAACCTGTTGATCAAAACTGAAAATCTTAAGAAGGGCAAGGCTTAAGCGTAAAGCCTGTTCCGGCTTTTTCCGATACTGTTGTTGAATACGCGGTAGAATTTCATCATAGAGCACCTGATAAGAGCTTAGATAATAAAAAGGCGGCAAGTTGATTCGTTTATGAACATTTCCGATCGTGACCCGCCAGGCCATAAATTCTTCATCGATTTTATCGGTGAAAATTGAAAGTATGTACTTCTTCATGGTGACGTAGAGTTTATCTACAGCAGAATACTTGTCAATAATTGCTTTGAGCGCAGGAATGGTCAAAACATGACCATAGAAATGGCGCACGATGTCATCGATATCACGTTCCATCAAGGGGCGTAATTCCTTAAGCAAAGCTAATTGCTGTTCATCCAACCGAAGTAATTGTATAGATTCTTTTAAATCAAATTGATGAAGCTGAATCATAACTAGTCTCCTTCCATTTCGGGTTTATATTTTAGCGTTATTGGGATTCCTGATCTTTATCCGTCTTAAATTCTTTTCCATAGATCAATACACCCAGACCAGTCAAAACAACATTGACTGTACAAAACGAGCCATGTACCCCTACAGGGCAATTATCACAGATGCTTTGCACTTCACTAAATGCATCTAGTAATTCAATCTGATTATAGCGTTCTGGAAGAATCGGGACACTACGATACATGTCTAAGATATCCTTGGGGATCTTATCCGAAAATTTCTCTCCGGTTTTTGCAGCTTCTCCGAGTATTTCCTTCGCCATAAAAAGCTGACAAACGGGTGTACAATGACATTCTGAGTTACAGGCCTTAGTCATTCTTAAAAACGCTTTTAGCGCTGTCAGTTTGCTAAATCCTTGACGTTCCATTGCGCTATCCTCCTCTGCTTTGACTTCTCGACAAACATAGTTGTCTTGATGGACTAATCTCTTTTCCGCACATGGCAAACCTTCCTCATACCTTTCAAATGCAATGCACTTATAAACTATCAAAATTGAATGAATTAGAATAAATATAATTACTTCTAAGATAGTTCTATATTTTACAGAAAAATCCTGCCGAACTTCTACCGTCGACAGGATTTTTTACTAATTTAGCTTACGTTACGCCTTAGATAGTATGAATTGGCTCGTGAACTAGCGGTAGTAGTTCCTATTCCCGTAACTCTGCTTCTTAATCGTGCTACACTCCCATCCATTGCAATTTGATAGATAGCGATTTCACCGTTATCCACGGTCCACTCGTTACAGCATTCTCCACAAAAATAGCGTTCTCGGCTAATCTTTCCAATCTCTCTAGAACCGCAAATCGGACAAATCCACACAGATTCCATCTCCTTTATCTTTCTTTGAACTCAGTTCGAGCATTTTTTGTCTAATTATTTATCAATCTCATAAAGCTTTGCTTTATCGTTTTTAACTAACTAAGATGTAAGACAGTATAACAGGAAAGTATGAAAGTAAGCTTAAGAAATTGTGAACTTATTGTGAACTTATTGTGAAATAATTCTAGACAAAGTTAAAGCCCAATCTCTGCACAAGCAAAGATCGGGGCTAATAAGTATGATCGGAGCGTTGAGTTTAGTACGTCCGATACTGCGCCTTCCCTGTTTCGTAGAGGTTATTCCCCTCCTGGTCAATAATAACCATCACCGGGAAATCCTTGACTTCAAGCCGACGCACGGCTTCCGGACCAAGCTCAGGATAGGCGATAACTTCAGCGGCCACAATCCGTTTCGCTAAGAGAGCGCCCGAACCACCAATGGCCCCAAAATAAACGGCTCCATATTTTTTCATAGCCGCAATGACTTCCTCAGAACGTAATCCTTTACCAATCATTCCGGTTAAGCCCCGTTCAATCAACGTTGGGGAATAGGCATCCATCCGATAGCTTGTCGTGGGTCCTGAGGAACCAATCACCTGACCTGGTTTTGGGGGAGTAGGCCCTACGAAGAAAATGACCTGATCTTTCACATCAAAAGGAAGCGCTTCCCCGCGGGCCAAAGCGTCGACCATTTTTTTATGGGCCGCATCCCGTCCGGTATAAATCACACCGCTAATTAAGACATTATCTCCCGACTTAAGTTGAGCTACCTTTTCATGGGTGAGTGGAGTTTCTAAACGAATGACCTCAGCCATTATTCCTCCCTCCCCTTCAGCGTGATGGTTTTATGGCGTGCTGCATGGCAGTTAATATTGACCGCAACCGGCAGCATGGCGATATGCGTGGGATACACTTCTAAATTTACCGCTAAGGCCGTGTTTACCCCACCAAACCCTTGCGGTCCAATTCCCAGCTTATTGATCCGCTCCAGTAATTCCTCTTCGATCTTCGCTAAACGTTCTTCCTTGTTATGTACACCCACATCGCGTAGAAGTGATTTCTTCGCCAAATACGTAGCCTTCTCCATATTGCCGCCTACACCCACGCCCACAATAATCGGCGGACAGGGATTTCCTCCCGCTTGATCCACGGTATCCACCACGAACTGCATCGCTCCCTCTAAACCATCGGAAGGTTTAAGCATTTTTAAAGCCCCCATATTTTCGCTGCCCGCACCTTTTGGCGCAACGGTAATCTGGAGCTCGTCTCCAGGAACAAGGCCATAATGAATGATCGCCGGTGTATTATCTTTCGTGTTCACCCGATCAAAGGGATCTTTGACTACGGATTTACGGAGATAGCCCTTTTCATAGCCCCGACGCACTCCTTCATTCAAGGCATCGGTTAACGCTCCACCCTCAATATGCAGCTCCTGCCCCAGTTCGACAAAGATGACCGTCATTCCTGTATCCTGGCACATCGGCACCCGCTCCTCATGGGCAATCGTAGCATTTTCAATCAGACGATCAAGCACTTCCCGACCTAGAGGCGATTTTTCCGTAGTTAACGCTTTTTTGAAGCTTAGCAGCACGTCCTCCCCCAGGTCATAGTTCGCTTCGATGCAGAGTTTTTCCACAGCATCAATAATCGCATTGACATAAACGGTTTTCATCGTCTTTCTCCCTCACAATTTATTTTAAAAACTTATTTTCTTGGTTCAAGCAAAGTTACATTATGAAGTTCGCCTTCTTCCTATTTTACTTGAATCAATTTAATAATGGTAGTTTTTATTGGTCCATTACAGCTTTTAATATTCTCCCCACCCGTTGTTAGGTGAACCGAGTATGAATATCGGGACAATTCCAGATGGAGTAAAAACGAACATTGTTAAAGAAAACGACAGAAAGTCAAACACATTTTTTGTGAACGGCTTTCTGTCGTTTTCTTAATTTTATTCTAAACTCTCTCCCCCAAAGGGCGAGGTCCATCACCGCAGGTGAAGTACCAATGCCTGACCCGAGCAAAGACCCCAGGCACGGCTTGGGCATAAGCAAGCGTCTTAAAGCAAGCAGCCACCGAACTTAACGAAGAAGATCGGGACGCCATACGTGGCGCACCGGAGGCGGGGCCGCGCACACGACGTGCGCGGCTGGCAGTGAGCCAAACAAGTGCGATACTCTCCACTGGAGACTATCGAGACGGCGAATTTGCCAGGAACCCCGCCGTAACCCGACTTCTAAGCTCTAGTTCGGTCTGCGAGCGCCACAAGCGACCGTTGCCCAAGCCGTGCCCCTAACTCCAAAACGCCTCTTTCGCATGCGTCTTCGCTTTCTCCTTATGGCGGAGAATCTCTAAGGTTCGATTCATTTCATTATGGACGATCATATACCCTTCGTCGACACCCATCCCCGGCTTAGCCAGCATCAGATCTGGTTGCGTTGCTAGGGCTGCATGTACCGCCGTTCGTCCACCGGAATCCGTCTCATTGCAGGACCCTCCAACATATGCCCCGACTCCAAATTTCTTCGCATAAAGCACTGCTTCGACCGTATTCTGAATTCCTCCTAAATCCGGCGTCTTAATCTGTACCATATCGGCCGCTTGAGTATCAACAAACGCGACAATATCCTCATACGTGTTACACCACTCATCCGCGACAACCTCGACCTTAACTCCTCGTACTTTCAGCGCATCCCGCAAAGCCTTGCTTTGCTCAATCTGTCCTTTCTTACTCCCAGCATCCATCGGCCCCTCAATCCGCAAATGAAGAGGCTCAGCCGCTTTTTCCAAGGCAGCAAAATAATTCACCATGCGCTCAACATTATCCTCAAAGGCCAACCCGATCGTTCCATATACATCAATATGCAACGTCGGACGATAATTTCGATCGCCCAGTTCCAGAACCCGATCCTTTAACCACTTTACATAATCTAAAAGAAGCTCTCCCTCTTTCCCCAGTTTCGTCTCCACATTGTTAATCAGCGCATGCGGTAAAACACCCGCCCGTTTGAGAATCGCCTTATCCGCATTATCATAGCGATCATCCCCCGTCTGAGCAAAGATCGGCACTGGTTCAAGCACAAGCGGCAGATTGTACTCCTCCAGAATCACTTCCGTCATCGTAACCTTCTTCGCCTTCGCTACCGCATCAAGAATCGCCTGACTCACTCCATACCGAATCGCTGTATGATAGCGCTCCCCATTCAGACGAACAGAATGCTCCACCCAATCCGCAATCCGCCGGAACGAATCCAGTTCCTGACCCACCAGCATCGGACGAATCTCCTCCAGAATAATCGAAATAAAATCCTGCGCCAAAAAGAGCGGATCTCTTCCACCTGCCCCAGAATACTGGACTGCAGCACAATCTCCAAATGCCACTTGACCATCCTCAAGCATCAGAATGACCGAGATCGACTCCCCACGCTGACGCACAGCCGTGAATCCCGAAGTCAGCGGCTTACCCGTATAAGCAAAACCATCATGAACCGCCCCAGCCTTAATCGCAGCCTGGTCATCAAAATAAAACCCTGTTAACCCCGGAGAAGCAAGAACCTCTACAATTTTCATGATAAATCCCCTTTCAGGCTCATTCAATTAACTTCATCTATCTACAATTCCAAAAGCCTCCAGGCTCCTAAGAAACGGAGCACCCCAACTCAAATAATTCCAAGCGGGCGAGGCAGACGCACCTCCAGTGCGGATGCCAATGCTCAACCCCAGCAAAGACCCAAGAACAGCGCTAATAGTTCCTCAACAGCCAGCCCCAGGCGCCGCTTTGGCCTAAACTGATTTCTGAGCTCTAGTTCGGTCTGCGAGCGCCCCAAGCGACCGTGGCCAAAGCGGCGCCTCTTAGGAGCGGGGCCGCCCTACGAGCATGCCCTTGCCGATTGCATAAATATCATCAATCACCATCTGAAACGACGGATCCCTGCCCTCATCACGTCCCCTCTGAGCGATCCGTTCCTGATGAAACGCCTTGATCTCCGCATCAAATGGCAAATTCCCAAAATCAAGCATTCGTATCGCTCCCTGTGAATCCCGCGCCGGCAGAATCTTTCCGGCATTAAACCGGCTCGGCGCAAACGGTACATCAATCACTCCCGCTGCGAAAGCGCGAACCGCGCCTACAGCAATATCTCCTTCGCCTAACTCCAAAACCTTGTCCAAAATAGCCCGCGTCTCCCTGAGAATCATTTTCTCCTCAAGCGCTAGCTCCTCTGTCATCGGCAACACCTGATCTCTAAGCATATTGAGAATCTGCTTCGTCGTCCGGATCCCTGCAGCATTCGCCTCCTTCGTCGGAATCCCAAGAGCCTCATGGGGTGACTTGACAATAACCTTCGTCGCTTTCCCGAGAGCGCCTACCGTCGCACCCCAAGAGATAACCCCATAAGCCTTCGCTTCATCCTGCGGAAAGCCCCCCATCCATTGATGAAACACCGTCGTAATATCAAAATTTGAATACCCAAGCTTTCTAAGATATTCCTCTGCAACCACAGGGAGCGTATGCAGCGCAGCTACATCTTGGAGTAAGTTCCCGCATTGTCCGTAACCGAGTGACAAACTCCGTACTCCCTGAGCTACCGCTAGGACACCTTCGATGACCGCTACGGCATGGGAAACGGAAGGTGGAACTAAGGTACCTGTCAAGGGGCCAAACGGCTCTCGGTTAATGCTTACTCCTTTTTCCTCATAGAGACCCACCAGCCGGTCCACGTACTGCCAGTATTTAATCGTGCTTTCCACCGAAATATCTTTGGAATACGGAATATTATAGGAAATACCGCCTCCCTCATAAGCCGTAAACCCGCCTGCAAGAGTTATTTCCGCCAACAAGCGGGCATCCGGAGTTCCGTGCCTAACCTGAACTGGGACTTGCATACTTTCCACAACTTGGCGGCAAGCTGCTACCCCATGATTGACTGCCGGAAAGCCATTAAGCATCGAGCGCCCCACCGCCCGACTTTCTTCGATCCCTGCCTGAGCCTCCGCATAGCGGTTTTGGCGAGTATATGAATCAATAGTCGTCGGTAGGAAGTCAGCGCCACCTTCATCTTGTAAATAGCGCAAAAGCTCTAAATGTTCATGCCGAAGAGCCACTCCCGCACGCGGTTGGGCGAACGTAATTCCTTGGCGTTTCCCCTCTTCCAGTTTATGCGCAAAAACCTTGCTTGGCGGTAGATTTTTATGATATTCAACTGCTTCCTCTAAATCAACCTCTTTACCCGTCGACCATTGACCTAGAACATCTTGCCGCTGATGAGCAAACTCTTCGGGGTCCATCTGTTTAACCGTCAATTCCATGGACTCTACCTCCTATAGCTTAAGCAAATATTTTTTCATCATACGTAGGGCCTTCAAGGGAGCGATTTCCCGTAGCAGCCCCATCGCAGCGAGTATATATTTCTGATCTAAATAAAAAGCAGGTTCCTGGGGTTTGAGTAAGGTTGGCTCTGCTGAATCAAACAAAGCCCCACCTAAAATTTCGGTAGGTCGAGAATGATGAAGTAAAACCCCTCCCGTGCCGATTACTACCGGCAGTTGGGTCAGATCCTTGCCCTGTTGGACATACGAAGCCCCAAAGGGAGTATACACAACCTCTAAGGTTCCTGCATGACGCTTCACTGCAAGCTCGACTGCCATCCGCCCCAGACCTGTATCGAACTGATTTTCCCGCTGATTCTTCGGAACCCACCAGGGCTCTTGCTTACAGATCTTGAGCTGAGCATTAACTTCTTCCGTACTCCATCCTAAATACTGAGTAAGATGATGGCCTGATGCTTCAACCAAAGATTCCGCGCTATAGCGCATTCCCAGATCCCCCTCGACCGTCCGCTTCGCATAAGGCTCAGGCAACCCTTTAAGCATCACGCCAGGCTTGCTTGGATCTCCCTTGGCGATTGAATGAACATCGGTCGTCGCTCCGCCGACATCAATAATCAGGAGCTCTCCCCAACCTTCTTCCTCCCCATAGCCCTTCGCTAAAAGCTCTGCTGCGGAGAGAACCGCTGCTGGCGTAGGCATCAACACCCGCTCAATGAACGCTTCCGCTTTATCCAAGCCTTTAGCTTGAATAATATGGGATAAAAATAAATCTCGAATCGCTTTGCGGGCAGAATCTACGTCCAAGACATTGAGTTCAGGCATCACGTTATCCGCACGAACGACCGGAGCATGATGAAGTTTCAAGATCTCTACAGCTTGCGAGGATACCGTCTTATTCCCAGCGACCACCACGGGCAAGCTCAAGGGAAGTTCACAAAGACGCTCGGCATTTTTAAGAAGGATCTCTTTATTTCCACCATCCGTTCCTCCCGCCAACAGCAGAATGTCCGGTTTTGCCGCAACGATTTTGTCAAGATCTTGAGCGGTTAATTCATAGCTGAAAACCTCCAGAATCCGAGCCCCGGCTCCTAATGCCGCCCGGCGAGCCGCTTCCGCTGTCAGCTCTTTGACCAGACCACTCGCGATTATTTTAAGCCCACCTGCCGCACTCGAGCAGGCCAGTTTCCGGACAAAGTTCCAGCCACCCTCAGGCTCCGGAATTTGTGCTAACGCTTGGTTCAGCCCCTCCATAATGTTGGTATCAATCGTCGTTCCCGCAGCGGCTGTCCCCAGGATCTCTTCACGCTCAAGCTCGACAACCGTTATTTTCGTGTAAGTGCTGCCAAAATCGATCAGAAGGATGTGTTGCATACTATCCCTTCCTTTATTTCTTAGAAATTTAGGTCTTTATGCAAATCCATGATCGCTACCTCGGGCATAATCCCTGGAGGATAAACCCGATCAAAACCCATATCCTTAAAACGTTTCTCCACCATCGAAAAATCCTGTTTACCGATCACCAGATTTCCGCCTACATAAATAAGGATATCGCCAATTCCGGCCTCTTGGCATTTCTCACGGAGTCCACGACAATCGATTTCCCCATGTCCATAAAGTGAGGACACTAAAATCACGTCAGCAGCAGTCTCAATTGCCGCTCGAATGAACTCCTCTTGGGAAGCGAGTACCCCGATATTAATGACTTTAAATCCCGCCTGAGAAAAAACATAGTCCAAGATCCGGTTCCCAACTGCATGAACGTCAGCCCCAATCACACCCAGAACCAAGGTTTTCTGTTCCACGATAATCCCTCCAGCCATTGCCTGTTTCTAATCCATCAAGAAATCCTTAATCTCCCCAGATCACTCGTCTAACCTCCTGAATTTGTCCCGGGAGCAGTGTATTGCCAACACTTTGAAAAAGCTCTGGATCGCCACTCACAAAGAATCGCAGTTTCCAAGATTCTTTGGCTGAGTGGGTCGCGGCCACTTGATTTTGGTCTTGGGCTTGATCCAGTTTCGCTAAGACCGCCTTGAGCTCTTCAACCATCCCCTGCGCCGGATCAATCAAGGCAATGCTTTCGCCCAAGATTTCCCGGATGACCGGAGTAAGAAAGGGATAATGGGTACAGCCCAAGATCAACGCATCCACCCCGGCATCTTCAAATCCAGATAAGTACGTACGAGCAATACCCCGAGCCTCTGGCGTTTTGGCGAGTCCTGCTTCGACCAAAGGAACAAACAAAGGACAGGCCTGGGACTTAACTAAAGCTATCGGTTGCTCTCCTTGCTGCCAACCTTCCCTTAACGCTTGGTCTTCAGGCAGCACCCCTTTAGACAGGACTCGACTGATTGCTGAATTATAAGCTTTGCTGCGGACGGTCGCTTCCGTGGCAATTAGACCGATTTTCCCCCCTGCGGTTTTTTTCACAGCCAAACGGGCTCCTGGCTCAATCGTTCCAATAAGTGGAACATTATAACTTTCTTTAAGCGCAGGCAGCGCATTTGCTGAGCTGGTATTGCACGCGGCAACTACAGCTTCTGCGCCCTGGCTGATTAAAAAGGTAATGATTTCTTCGCCGAAACGGATCAATTCTTCTTTACTTCGATTCCCGTAGGGAACCCGCGCTGTATCTCCTAAGTAGATGATTCGGACCTCGGGAATCTGCTCAAGAATCTCCTTCATCACCGTGAGCCCTCCGACTCCCGAATCAAACATACCAATAACGTGTTGACGTTTCACATCGGACCTCCATCACAATTTAGTCTTTTTAATTGATTTTTCTCGTTCTTCAATTTTCTCCTGAGAAATTCTTTGATTTAAGTTCCAATAAGGTACTTCGTAAGAGGTTGATCGACCCAACATCCGGCTCAAAGCGAAATTCAATCAGCTCCATTTGCTCTGGTCGACAGTGCTCTGTAATTTTTCTCATTCTGGGAGCGATAATTGTTGCACTACACTGGGGAAGAAGCCGCTGAAGTTCCTCCTCCTGGGGTTTTACCCGGATCATCAGCTTCGGAAAGAGTCCCGCTCCGTTTAAGGCTATTCTAACCTTTTCGGCAAAAAGATTGCTTTCACAGATCAAAGCAACATCTCTTTCTACAGGAAGTTGGGCGATCCGAACCATCGTATCGAGTTTCGGTTGTAGGGAAATTCCGAGAATCGCCCGTTCACATCCTGCTAAAGCTTCCTTTACCTCCTGAAGATGATTTACCCCAGTGACAACCATGTTCATGGCTTTGATTCGCTCTTGTCCCTGACGTTCCTTAAGCTCAGAGAGCAGGACCGGGATAATTGTCACACCTGGTCCTATATCCCAACAGGCTCCCGCTAACTGCTCCGGATTACACTCAATAAAGGCCACTTTCATTTTCGCCAGAAATGCTTTCTTCTCCATTCCTCGGACATGAGCGAAAGCAACAAAATCATCAATCGTAAACCCAAGGCTTACCGCGTCTTCCATGGCGACATCAATGATACGAAGAATCTTCTCCTTACGGCTTTCTTGCTGGGTGATGAGAATACTATCCGCAACGAAAGTCCCCCTGCCCTGGATGGACGTGAGTATCCCTTCGCTTTCGAGTTCTTTGTACGCCTGACTTACGGTATTCCGGCTCACTCCGAGTTGTTCTGCGAGTTCTCTTTCCGTAAACAGCTTGGTTCCGGTCAGCCAAATTCCTTGGATAAGATTTTTCCGGATTTGTTCTTTAAGCTGAATATAGTAGGGTATTCCGCTTCTCCGGTCAAGCTCCATAGTCTCCCCCCTTACCACTCTAGACCCTATATTTATTCTCAAGATAGAGTATGTATTGGACTATCTATTTGGCATGGTTAATTAGTCCAATTAGGCTAATGTTATTTGTGTTCGACATACCAAAGAATATTCCTGCTTTCAATTATTCCCCAATTTCATAATTTCGTTCTTCTGTTATCAAAAATCGAGTAGGAGGCGGTGACTAACCGCCGTCCAGTATACGGCGGTTCGGTAAGTAAAGAAAACTTGGCTTGCGCCAAGCCTCTAGCGTAGGCGGAAGCCTTAGTTGCACTTATGCTATCTGCCAAAAATTTATACTTTCTGTTAGTACAAAAAAGCCTCTCAAACTTTTATGTTTGGGAGGTTTATACGGAGGGTCATCATAAGTTATGTAAATAATCAACATCATTACAAATTTAAGGACTTTTTATACATCTCCTGAAATTCAGTATAAAGCTCTTCCTTTAGTTTCTTGCACATGTTTGACTTTTTTTATCTCTAAAAGTGTTTTTTGCAGCACTGGACTTTGCTCCAATTCCTCTTTAGCACCTAATGGTACTTTACCAACCAGATTGAAAAGGATATTTTCATCAACGTTAAAAAAGTTCGCGATATTCCGAAGAAGCTTATCGTTTGGTATTCTTACCCCTCGTTCAATCTCAGATAAGGCCATCGGGTTAATACCAACGTGGATACTTACTTTTGCTAAAGACAAACGGTTTTGTAGGCGTAGTTCGAAGAGATATTTGCCAATTCCCATTTTACCTTGTATCATCACTTTAGATTTAACCCTCCTTAAGTGTATACGTCTGGGAAAAAGTATAGTTTCAAAAAAGGGGCTCTGATTTTCAGAGCCCCCAACCACTATTGATTAGCCCTGAGAAATTTATAAACCCTTGTTCGTTAAGTATCTTACCTTTTGATAAGAACTACAACGACTTACCTATCCCAGCAACGGTCGTTTTACCCACTATCACACGCTGTACAATTCCCGGCAGGATAAGAATAAGAATGGCGGCAAGGATAAGAAGTACGCTAACCGCGATCCATGCACTGGTTTCACCAAAGGTATACATCAATGTACCCGACAGAGGTAGCTCTTCCCCACCCGCCACAATATTATAACGGAGAGCGAACACCCCGATGAGACTCAGGACCCCTGAGATCCCTAGAGCTTTTGCTGAGCGCTTACTCAAAAGCAGGATTGCCAAAGGCACTAACATCCCGATAATCACCTGAACAAAAACGAAAGAAAACTGTTTTTGTCCAGTAAGCAAGTGTTTCACCAAGGCTCGTCCGGCATCGTTCAACATGAATACTGCTAGCAGATGAAAGGCTAAAAGTAATACTTCTAAAGTAACCATCCAGATCTTCATGGAATGGATAGCTTCTCCTGTTCCTTCCCCCGCGAGTTTAGTTGTTTTTGCAAAGAAGGTTTGAGCAACGCTGATTAGGCTTAGTCCAGCAACAGCCCCCGAGATAAGGAATAATACCGGAAGCAACGCAGAATTCCACAAGGGGCGCCCGGGAACAGCGGCCAACAAGAAACCCGTATAAAGTCCTAAGGCAGCGGCAAAAACAACACCCACTTGACCCCAACCCTTACTCCGAGCATCTTCTTTCCAGACAAACCAGGTATAAACTAGACAAACAAATCCATAAATCAGAAGGATAAAGGAACCCCAACTCATGACCGAGGACAGATTGACACGGAAGAATACCGTAGGTGCCCGTAAAGGTTGCCCTAAATCCACAACCAAAGCCAACAGCCCTGGGATCAAAGTCGCTAGAGCCATTACACTCGCTGATTTTGCTAAAGGGTTTAACTTTTTCAGGCCAAAGACCGGGCCCAAACTAGAAATAAGGAAAAGTCCCGCACTTAAGCCTGCTAGGAAAAAGTAGACGACAATCAGTGGCCCAAAGGCTGCATGATGCTGAACTTGATACACAAATGTCATGTCCACAGTTCTTACCTCCCTTTCACAAGGTTGGCATAATCCACGCCGGCTAACGCATCATCCAACCCAATATAATATACGCTGGGCTTTGTACCCAGCTCCGGTCGTAAGACTTGAGCCGGATGCTCATTTAATAATCGGCTCACGTCACTGTTTGGATCATTAAGGTCCCCAAAGAATCGAGCATGAGCAATACACGTGCTGACACAAGCCGGAAGAAGCCCTCCTTTGACTCGATCGAGACAAAGATCACATTTTTCCGCCGTACCCTTCTTCGGATTCAAAAAGCGAGCATCATAGGGACAGGCTGACATACAATAGCGGCAACCAATGCATTTCTTTTGATCCACTACGACAATGCCGCCTTCGTCACGGTGTGTCGCTTTGACTGGACACACTTGTTCACACGGTGCCTGTTCACAATGGTTACACAAACGGGGTATTTTAACCCTCGTTACATTCGGGTAATTCCCTTTATCCGCCTCGACCACCCAAGAACGAAAGAATTTCTCTGGAACGTTGTTTTCCATTTTACATGCCGCCGTACAAGCATGACAACCCACGCATCGGCGCAGATCAATCACCATCCCGTAATGCGGTTTTATCTCGGTGCTCATTCGTTATCCCCCTTTGAATTCAAACCAAATCATCGATGTGACTTACGCCTTTTCCAACCGATACGCGCCGCCATTTCGACTGGGAATGCCCGTACTCATCTCGCTAAAGCCAAAAATCATCTTTATCGTAGGATCTATCAAACTGATTCCGCTTAACAGGACACCCGTTCCCAGTGAAGCGTCCCCTCCAACGTTTTTATCCCCAACTTTGTGCGCCCGCGTCCCATACTCCCAGTGGCCATAACCAAACGCAACGCCAACTGTACCTTCAGCAACACCCGGCCGAACTTTCAGGATACCGATCGCTTCTCCGCCCGTTGCCGAAATAAGCTTGACCTTTTCTCCATTCTTTAACCCAAAACGTAAAGCATCGTTGGTATTAATATCGATTGAGTTGGTCGGGTTTAAATCGCGTAGCATAGAATTCACTAACATCGTTGCGCTCCTGAACTTTGCTTTATACGAAGCTCCTTTTAAGGGCCATTGTTCTTCTGGGAATGCTTTTCTCAACGGTGTGCCATCTGCAAAGGCTTCCGGGTTCCAGCCCATGACACCCGAGAACTGTTTGCCTGTAATTGTATTCCTAGCGGTTGCCAAGGCTTCCGTGTAAATCTGGAAACATCCGGAATTTGCATATTTATAATTGTCCCCTACATAGCCCGCTCCATACGATTCAAACCGTCCTCCTCTAGACAGGACATACGCGACCTTCGACCATTCTTCCGTCTTAACACTGTTTTTCCACGTCGCAGTAATACCATCCAAATCTTGCATCTCGCCCTCTCCCGCTGAAAGATCCGGCACGGGAGTCTCATCAAACGCAACATTAGCAACGGCTTTAAGGAAAAAGTCTTCTGGTTTATTCAAAGGATACATCTTTTGATCGGGGCCCGGGATCGCTTGATCTCCATACCCAGGAATGCCAATCTTTTTAGCGACATCGATTAAATAGTTTTCATAACAAGCAAAACGTCCATCTTCCAGTTTAGCTGTCATCGGTTGTACGACAGGCCAACGCAGTGCGGTTCCCTTACCTGCAAAATTCCCCCAAATGAATGGAAGTCCCCAACTTTCATATTGGGTCGTATCCGGAATAATATAGTCCGCTAAGGATGACGTTTCACCCATATAGGCATCAAACGCGATAAAGAGCGGGATCCGTTCCACGTTCTTCATCTCTTTGGCGACTTCATTGCGTGCCGCTCCCGGTGTCGAATGTAGTGGATTAGCCATCCAGACCATTAGAATTTTCGCTTGGTACGGATAGCTATTAACCATGGAATAAATGGCTTGATTATCCGAATTTCCTCCGACAAAACTCATGGTTCCGAAAGCGTACCAAGGAAGTTTTGACGGGTAGGGATTTTCACCTTTAGCCACTTTATCTTTATACTCCGTGGTATTTTCATAAACTCCAGTACGACAAATTGGCACTCCTTGAGAAGGTAATGCCTTGGGAAGCCCGAGCAATTTGTATTGATTCATCAATAAATTATACGATGCCCCGCCAACACCGGGAATCATTCCACCTTTTTTATAGAAGGCTCCCACTAAAGTCGCTAAGACATGGTGCGCCATAGCTCCGTCCAAACCATTAGCGGCTGCCGTGTTACCCATGCCATCAATCCCGACTTTGGTCCCATGGGACGTAAATTCTTTGGCAATCTCAATAATCGTATTCTCAGGAACCCCACAATCTTTAGCATAAGCTGAGATCTCTTGACTGAAAGCACTCTCTTGTAAGAATAAGAAACCGGTTTGCACTTTAATCGCTTTCCCGTTTTTATCCTTAACTTCCCCACTAAAGAAAAGATCGCCTTCCGTTGACTGAGTATAGATCACCGGTTTACCTTCCGCTTTATCTATCACGATAAAATAGTCCGGTTTCTGGGGAGGCGTTCCAGCTGGTTGCAACGGATCGGGTTCGGGAAGAGGAGGCAATGGAAGCCCTAAATCTTCTGCTCGAAGTACTTTTCGATCATGCGGATGACTTGGATCATTAATCACAAGGTGACTGGCATTGGTCCAACTGTTAAATCCTCTTTCTTTCGCCACTTTAAGATTCGGTGCCGTGAGGTAAGCTGCATTAAAGCGCTTGTTCTCAATAATCCAGCGAATCATCGCCATAGCAAAAGCACCATCTGTTGCGGGTTTAATAGGAACCCATTTGCCACCATCCCCGATTGGGGCGACTGCTCCACCCTGCATCACAGGGTCAACGACAACAAACTTCAATCGTCCTTCGGCCGCTCCGGCTGTCACTTGTCGGGCAAGCGCCTGAAATGGAGATCCGCTGTGTCCCGGAAACAAACCGAGATAGAGAATGAACTCTGCATTTTTTACATCCGGTTTAACGAGGTTACCGCTAGCTACCTGCGCCGCAGGTATTTTGGCGCCCCCTCATGAGTATCCATGGGTATACATATTACGGGTTCCGAAAGCACCGGCGAAGCGGCCGCTAAAGACCGTACGACCATCAAAGCGGCCACCGAGCATCACCAACTGATTCGTTTTAGGACCCAAATCCGGTTGTTTTGGGTCAATGAGCGTCTTGGGATCGTACACTTGTCTTAACCCTTCAATCGGCGTTGTCTCTCCAAGATGTTGAAAGGGGGTTCCCCCTTCCACGGTTTCTTGTACAGCTTGCTCCCAAGAGATCGGCTGCCATTTTCCTTCCCCACGCTTATCTGCACGTTTAAGGGGAACAAGCACCCGATACGAGTCATAATGGGCTTGAAGGGTCGCATTTCCACGGGCACAGAGCGTTGCTCGAGCCTGATGGCCTTTATCTTTATAGCGACTAAACGCAAGATAACTTTCTGTTAAGGGATCTTCAATCGCTAGATGAGGTTCCGCGTTTGTAGGATTATACGGATTTCCAAAGACCCGCATAATCTGCCCCGTCCGTTTGTCAATCTTAACTCGATTACCACAGGAACTATAACATCCTAAACAAGCACTGTTGCGCATAACAATATTTGGATTGAGCTCAACCTCCCCCGTCTTCGGATTAATGCGGGCCTCGAGTTCTTGCCCTCCTCCTGTCGCGGGTATAAATTCCGGGGGTTGACCTGCAAAGCTTAGATTCTCAAATCCTAAACCGGTAACTGCTACCGCACCGACCACTGCAGAGAATTTAAAAAAGTCACGACGTTTCATGAATTGCTTTCACTCCTTCTTTCAGATTTTTAACGATGAGAATGGAAAGATTAAATCAAAGAACAATCCTGAAATTAATTCGGCATCTGCATCCCCCCCCCTCACTTTAATGTCAGCATGACGTCATTTTAATGCTCCTTCATCTCCCCTTGCTTCACGTTAGTTTCAATCTCTAGTAAATCTAACGCGACCCAATTTTCAGCAGTCCGAGCCGCTTGTGCATAATAACCCGGCGCGAGGTCTAGTAAAGCCTGGGCAAAATTTTCTAACCATTGGCTGAGGTGTTCACGTAAAAATTGGAGTTCAAACGTCTGCCACTTTAAAGCTTCAACCGGGTTTTTTTTATCCCAAGCCACTTGTTCAGCAGCACAAAGCATCGCCATAAACGCGAGTTCAAAACCCACGTGATCCGGCAAGTGAATATCCTTCAACGGTGCAAATACATGAAGCATTTGAGGGTGAAAGTTCACGGCAGCGTAGCATGCTGCGACATGGCTCGCCTCCATACTATTCAAAATTCCAAAAGGTTTACGTTCTCCGGCTCTATAATTCAATAAAGCGGATTCATAGGGAGGAACATACTTCCCAGACATTGGAACAAAAAAACAGTCAAAATAATCTTGGCGAAGTCTCTCTACAAAAGCATCATCATCCTCCGGGATACCCACATCAACCTTGCCCGGATAAGTTCCTACCTCCTTTAATAAATCTCGTAGAGCCTCAATGTACTGTGGAAATTGAGAAGCAGTCGGTTCTTGAAGAAAAATGCTAGCTAAAAGAGTATAGATATTTTCCCGAGACTGGGCGTTCATTACCTTATCCTCGAACATAAAGCCACCTATATCCTTTCTAAGCGCAACACGCTATTTATTACTCGTAGGCTACCCGTTGATCCAATATCATGGAATCAGCTGAGTCTTTTGGCTTATAAAAGAGTACACTTTCACTAAGATCCCCAAGATTATTGACTATACAGCGTTATCAAGCCTTGGCTTTTTTATGCAATCAGCTACCCCCTTGTTCAACAATTCGCGGCTTTACGATCTACAGGTTTAGTTAATTTGGTCAAATACTTAATATTGGTTTTAAAAAAATTGGGGCTTCCCTTTTTTACCGGTTTGTAGTTACCTGTCGGGCAGCAACATTTGAACCTTGGTGTAATATAGTTTAACTTTTTCTTAATACTTACATTTTAGTTCTGCGGAAATCTTTAAATTCCTTCAAGAAAATTTATAAAAGAATAATTTATTTTTATACATTATCAAAAGATCGCTGTCAGGTCTAAAAAAGAAAAGCGCCCGTTAAATATTGACGAGCGCTAGATTTTTAATTTTTTAAGCAACATCTTATTATATAAGCGAACGATTCCGCTTATAAAACTGAATATAATTTAGAATAAATTTTAAATCTCCAGCATCCAAGTCGCGTACTGCCCTAAGAACGGCCTGGACACGAGGATCACCCAGAAGAGCTATAACCTCTGAATTTAATGAACCGAGCAAATTTTCAACATCCTCTTGCTCCAAAAGAAAATAACAGACCGAGACTCCTAGTTCCTTGGCCACGTTTTCCAGGGTGTCCAATGAAGGCTCAGATTGGTCATTTTCAATCTGGCTAATCATTGCCGGAGTAACTCCTGCTTTGTCTGCCAAAGCGACCCCCGTAAGCCCTTGCTTTTCTCGCTCGGTGCGCACTTTTTTTCCGATTGATAACGTACCTGCAGATTTTTCCAGAAAGTATCGCACCGTAACACCTAACGTCTCTGCGAGCCGATCTAATGTCTCTAAGCCAGGTTCTTCTGTCCCATCTTCATAAATCTGAATTCGTTCCGCCGGAATCCCGGAGAGTTCACTTAGTTCTTCAATACTCAAGCTTCGCCCTTTACGTATAAAGCGAATTTTTTCTCCATGTACCTCTTCATTTTCAGGGCTAAATAGATAAGTTGGGGAAATATTTAGTACATCTGAAAGTCTTTTTACCATTGCTACCGAAGGTTTTTTAACTCCACGCTCAACCGCACTTAAAAAAGAACATGAAACTTCTAACTGATCGGACAAGACTTGAAGGGTCATCCCCCGTTGTTTCCGAAAATTCCGTATAGTTGCACCTAAAGCCATGACTCAACCACCTTTGTTATTAGAAAATTTGGGACGTTAAAGTTTATGAATTCATTATAAATATATCATATCATTCAAAAGTAATCGAGTAGGAGGCGGTGACTAACCGCCGTCCTCTCACGCTATCGTACGTACCGTCCTGTATACGGCGGTTCGGTAAGTTAAAAATAGGACTGGCAAATGCGAGTCCTTTTCCTTTGGTGTATGACCGTTACTCAGCACTTCCGCATTACCTCAAGGTTCTAACAGTACTACGATCTGAACTTACTTCTGGATGTTCAACCATACCTCTCGGCATAGCGGACTTTCACCGCCAAGTTATTGCCCATGTCGGACAAAGCAAAAAAGAGGGCCACACCTTTTTTCAAACGTGAGGTCCTCTTCTTGGAAGAAAAGTTCAAAACTCCCTCTGATGATCAATTCCTTTGATGTTTCTTTATCTTGCTAAGATCTGATTCAATTGTGCTTCCACCTGATAACTGATCGCCGAGCTATTCCCCACAACTGTACCAGAAGGAATATAGACTTTATTATAGAGGAGGAAAGTGCTGATCGAAGACGGAATCTCATTAGGCGGTAGCGTAATGACAAAGCCATTGTTCTTGGCTGCTAAAGCAGCGGTAAACAACGCATCCCCATAAGGCATGCCACTTGTTACATCACTAGGTGAAACGTAAGCTGAAGCGAAATAGGCAGGGAACTTACTCGAACCCAGTTGTTTATTAAAGTAATTCTGGAAAATGATTTGTTCCGTCGCATAGCGGTCTAATCCGCCCCACCGCTCAACTGCGTAACTATTGACCAGAGATTGCTCCAGTCCGGCGCTAATGACACCCGTTCCTCCCAACAATATGAGGTTACGCGGAGCCAACTTTGCCAACTCATTTTTGGTGCTATCCGGCAAAACATTGGTATCCGTTAGCAAAATGGGAATTCCCTGTTCAGCCGCCAAGGCACTTGCAGCTAAAGCATCGGGTTCTCCGTACCCATAGGCTAAGTAGACCGTTCCCGGTGAACCAACTAAAGCGGCTATCTTCGCTGCAGTCTCATAACGATCACTACCTGCGACACGAATTGTGGAAATGCCATAACCTTGAAGTTGGCTCTCAACTGAGCTGGAAATAGCGCCTTCGCCACCAATAATATAGACGGTTTTAGCATTAAGCTTGAGAATCTCACTGGCCACACTCGCCTTGAGTGCATTGGAAGACGTCATTAAAATCGGAGCATCTTCTTTTTTGGCCAAGGGTACAGCAACCATAGCATCTGCCACAAGATCATCGCGCGTCAAGACCACATTATTCGCAGTAGCCCATCCTTTTTCAGCGACCCCCACCGAACGGTCTGCATTATCGGCAGCACTATTCCCAATTCGGCTTGCTGAAGAATAGGCTGAGGTAATATTAAGAGTTCCAATATCATGCAGCCCGTGCTGCACGATTACTTTACCCGGCTTCGTGGGCGTTAGCGTCACATTAAAAGTTCCGTCATAAAGGGTGTTATAAGTCGAAATTGTCCCTCCAGCATCAGTCGCGTCAACGGTCACCGATTTGCCGGACAGTATCGTCCCATCGCTATCCATGAGGGTAACTTTGACTGTATTACTATAATTTAGAGTTAAGTCGCCCGAAGCTGAAATCTTGGCACTCCGCACATGGATGGTGCCAGAAGCAACACCGAGCGATTCTGTACCTGCAGCTAACCCCAGAGTATTGGAAGTCGCTGTCACATAGAGCGTATAATCACCAGGTGTATCAAAAGTTACACCAGACAAAGAAGAACTACCACTTAAAGAATACATGGTTTTATTTCCATTGGGATCAAAAATCGTGGCTGTGAATGGGCCGTTCCCACTATAAACTTCCATATTGTTATCGAGCAGACGAAAATTGATTGTATTGGTTTCGCCCACAATTAGATTACTATCCTTATCAGAAACAAACTGAATATAATTTAAGAAACCAGTGTAATTACCAGTGGAGTCGTAAGTTGAAGTTGAACCTGAAGCCAAAACAGTTTGGGCACTGGCCCCAAATAAGAGCATCAGGCTTAGCGCAATTGTCCCTAAAATCTTCATCGAACGGTTTAATAAAAACTTCACAAAAAGTCTCCTCTCCTTTTACTCGTACCTCAAAGCATCGATCGGGTCCATACTCGCCGCCTTTTTCGCTGGGAATACCCCGAACAGAATCCCGATCCCTGCGGAAAAGCCAAAAGCTAAGAACACCGAGGTCATGCTTACACTCGTGGCCATACTTAGCGCTTTTCCCGCTAAAATCGAGCCCCCCCAGCCGATCAGAATCCCAATTCCTCCCCCCAGGATACTCAGAACGACCGCTTCAATGAGGAACTGAGCCAAAATATCTTTGCCTTTAGCCCCAATCGCCTTACGAATTCCGATCTCCCGAGTCCGCTCCGTCACTGAGACAAGCATGATGTTCATAATCCCAATCCCGCCCACTAAAAGTGAGATGGCAGCAATTCCCCCCAGCAACATGGTTAACGTCTTCGTGACGTTTTCCATGGTTGCCAGAATATCAGCCTGATTGGTAATGGTAAAATCATTGGCCTTACTCGTTTGGAGATTGTGCGAGCTGCGTAAAGCATTGGTCACTTGATCTTGGGCCGTGGTCATCATATCCGCGCTTGTTGCTTCAATAAAAATCTGCCGCAAATACTTATTCCCAATGAGTCGATCTTGGGCCGTCGTAATCGGGATATAAACCACATCATCATTGTTAGTCATCCCTGACGTCCCCTGACTTGCCGTTACCCCCACAACGAGGAACGGAATGTTCTTAAGCTTAATGGTTTTACCGATAATCTCGGCATTCGCGTCTCCCATTAAGTTTTGCACAACACTGGGCCCAACGACCGCCACACGCGTATAGGAATTAACATCATCTGACGTGATAAACCGTCCTCGTGCCAAGGTCACATTCCGAATCTGGGCATAGGCATCTGTGGTTCCGGCTATACTTGTCGACGTATTGCCACTCCCATATACGACCTGAGTATTGGTGCTCACGAACGGCGCCACCATTTTAACCGCTGGACTATTGGTCTGGATCTTTTGCAAATCATTCATGACTAGCGTGTTCGAACTTCCCGCTGCTCCTTTGACCCCGCCGGAGTTAGTTTGACTCGGTGTAACAATCAGTAAATTGGAGCCGAGCCCCTTAATTTGATTGGTAATGTTAGCTGTCGCTCCATTGCCAATCCCAACCATAGCAATAACCGCAGCAACGCCGATAATGATTCCCAGCATCGTTAGAATCGACCGAAGTTTATTCGCCTTCAAAGCCCTGATGGATATCCGGATTAATTCGAATAAATTCAAAACTGTCCCTCCTTTCCTGCACGATGACTTAATCGATATTCTTAGATTGCGACATTCATTTTTTGGATATCGAGTGCAGCATCTCGCGGGTTTTCCACCTTATCATCCTCCTTGACTGATCCATCTCGAAAGTAGATCACCCGACGGGTGTACTGCACAATTTCTGGTTCATGCGTAATAATAAGAATTGTATTTCCCTCTTGATGGACCTTCTGAAAAATCGCCATGACTTCAATACTCGAGCGGGTATCCAAGTTTCCTGTCGGTTCGTCCGCCAAAATGATGGCGGGTTGGGTGACCAATGCCCGAGCGATCGCCACACGTTGCTGCTGACCTCCAGAAAGTTCCTTCGGACGGTGATGAACACGATCCCCAAGACCCACGGATTCCAAAGAATGGATCGCTCGGTCCCGTCTTTCTTTAGCAGGCACTCCAGCATAAAGCATCGGTAGTTCCACATTTTCCAAAGCGGTCGTACGAGGAAGCAGGTTAAAACCTTGAAAGACAAAGCCGATTTTCTGATTGCGGATTATTGCAAGTTCGTTCCCCGTGGCTCGCGCAACATCTGCTCCGTCCAAAAAATACTCGCCAGCAGTGGGTCTGTCTAAACACCCCAAGATATTCATCATCGTCGATTTACCCGAACCAGAGGGCCCCGTGATGGCCACAAACTCCCCCTCATCAACCTGCAAATCCACACCACGCAACGCAGCCACCTGAATATCTCCAGTTGCATAAATCTTGGTAATTCCCTTTAATGAAATCAATATATATCCTCCTTTACCCTGGAACGGATAGGTTCAGTACTTCAACTCAACATGCTCAGTTACCAGGTCGAGGTCCGCCCCCTGTACTGGTCGCCCGATTTAAGGCCCCCATATCAGCCCCTCCAGATCGGCTACTTGTACTACTACCTGATTTTTGGGTAGAGGTTGTAGTCGAAGCGGCACTCACTGATAGAACAATTTCCTGTCCTTCACTCAAACCACTCTTAATCTCGACATTACTGCCGTCGTTAAGTCCGATTTCAACTGGAACTGAGCTTGTATTAGCATTATTACCTGCCGCACTGCTCTTTTTCGTTCTCGAGCTTGAAGCTGAGCCTGCTCCTGTGCCTGCACTCGATGCTGCTCCTCCAGAAGCATTCGGGATGAGCACATAATTCTTCCCATTATCAGTTTTCAATGCTTCACTGGGTATCGTCAAAACATTTTTCGCTTGATCCAAAATGATATTAACGTTGGCATTCATTCCGGCCTTCAAGATCGTACCCGTTTGATCGACAGTCACCGTCACCCCAAAAGTGGTTACATTCGAAGCCGTTGTCCCTTGAACCGCAATCGCACTCACTGTTCCCGGAATTTTTGTATTCGCTTGCGTATCCAGCGTAATTTCTGCCTTCTGACCCACTTTAATGTTATTCACATCCGCTTGACCTACCGTCGTATCAATTTGCAGAATATCTGGATTAGCAGCCAAAGTAACCCCTGGTTTCGAGCTTGTCGTCGAAGTTGATTCCATAACTTGCCCGACTTGTCCGGTTACGGCTGTAATCACACCATCAAAGGGAGCCACCATGGTCGCTTTTCCTAAATTCGTTTGTGCCGTTTCCAGTTGAGCCTGAGCTTGCTCAACCGCGGTTTGCGCCGATAAGATATCGGCCGAAGTTTTGCCTTGTTGTAATTTATTCACTTTATCCTGGGCCAGGTTTAGATTTTGTTGGGCAACATCGAAGGCTGATTGAGCCACATTCAAGGTTTGCGCCGCGCCTCCATTTTGAGCCGTCTGAGCAGTGGTAAGAGCCTGCTGGGCTTGGGCCAGAGCTGTTTGGGCGGATTGGATTTTCGAATTGTCCCCACTCGCCATGACTTGAGCTAACGTATTACTCGCCAAAGTCACATTCTGATTGGCGAGATTCACTTGGTTCGTCAAATAAGCGGAATCCGCGTTATTTTTCGCTGTCGTTAAGGCTGTTTGCTTCGTGTTGAGGCTTTCTTGGGCCTGTTGTAAAGCAGTCATTGCATTGGGCAAAGAGTCTTCCTGAGCCTGCTGCAATTTTGCCTGAGCCGAAGCGAGATTCGCTTGTTGTTGATTGACCGTTTGCTGTAAATTACTCGGATCAATTTGCATCAGGATTTGACCCGCAGTGACGTGGTCTCCTACAGCCACATTCTTAGCCACCAGCTTCTCCGTCTGCACAAACGTAAGATTAACGAGCGTCGGGTAACTCACCGTTCCCGTCGCCGTAATGACTTTACTCACATCACCGCGCACGACTTTTCCGGTAACCGTAGTCGCGATCACAGCTTTCGGAGAAAAAGCTTTATAAGCCCAGAACCCTCCTCCGATTAGGACGACACCAAGAACGCCTAGAATGATCCATTGCTTTTTAGGTAGCTTAATTTTCATACCTTATCTCCTCGTCTCCTTTATCTTTCTCAAAATCAATCGGCAGAAACACCCTAAAACACGTTCCGCTGCCCAATTGACTTTCGACCTGAATCTCTCCACCATGGGCCTGCACATACTCTTTGGCAATGGCTAAGCCTAAGCCCGTACCCCCGGTTTCGCGATCCCGCGATTGATCCACCCGATAAAAGCGATCAAAAACATGGTCGAGCTCCTCGGGTGGAATTCCTTCTCCTGTGTCTTCAACACTGATGCGGATCCACTCCGTCTGTTTCTCTTTATTCTTCTCCAAATGCTCTGAAGGATCTCCTCCCGTGGCTAAACGGGCTATCCGTCCCCCCGTTTTTTTCCCGTCTTTCCCCGGTGAGACTTTCGGTTCCCACGAATCCACGCTGACTTTAATTTTTCCACCAACCGTTGTGTGGATGAGTGCATTGCCAATCAAGTTGACAAAAACTTGGGTCAGTCGGTCAGAATCGGCTTTAATCATTCGACTTTCACTGAATAGCTCGCCTTGGATTCCCCGCTCTTCAAATTCAAAGGCGAATTGTTCAAAAATCCGTCCCAAAAGTTTAGAGATGTCCATAGGCATTCGATGAAGCGGAAGTTTTCCGGCCTCAGCCAAACTCAATTGTTGTAAATCTTGAACAAGGCGACTCAAGCGAATCGTTTCGTCCTGGATGGGAAGCAAAGTTTCCGGTGCCAGAGGGAGCACTCCCTCTTGCAGCAATTCCAGCTTACCCGAAATAACGGCAAGCGGAGTTCGAAGCTCATGCGCAATATCGGCAACCATGTTCCGGCGCACTTCTTCATTGCGCGCTAATTGTACCGTCATCTGGTTAAAGGCATGCCCAAGCATCGCAATATCATCACGGCCTTGAACTTCAAGGTGGGCCTTAAGATCTCCCTTGGCCACGCGACGTACCGCCGAAGTCAAATCCTTAAGCGGACCAGTTATCCGGCCCGTCAAAATACTTCCCAAAATCAACGCTAGCAGTGTCGTCAAGATCAGTCCGATTAACATCGAACGGATAATTGATACTCCGATCGTTTGCGCTAACCGGTCTTGGCGTGGAGGGGCTTTATCATCCACCCAAAAATAGCCCACCGTCTTGCCACTCACGATAATTTCCGACCACTCTTGCGTCAGTTTATTATCGTGAGGAATTTGCCCTAAATTCTTACCCAGATCCTGGGGCTTGGAACTCGCCACGATGGTCCGATTCGCATCAAAAATGTAAAATTGCTCGTTTCCCCGGGGGGCCGCCACATCAGGTCGGGGTGTATTCTCCAAAATCTTACTGAGATGATCTTGAACGCCTTCCCAGCTCTGATGTTCAATATAATAAGTCGTCAGAGTTCTATTCCATTGCTGACTAAAGCCCTGTTGAACATAGCTAACAGCATGCCCGAGCAAGTACTGAACCGAACTCAGAGCAATACCTGCAAAGACGATCGCCATAAGGCAAACTAACCCAACTAAAGCCATCAAAAACTTTCGTCTTAAGGTCATGAGGGATCACCAAAGCGGTACCCCACTCCGAAAACAGTTTGCACATAAATCGGTTCTGCCGGATTATCCTCCACTTTCCTACGAAGATTCGAAACATGGGTATCGATTGAACGTTCATAGTAGAGGTACTCTTCTCCCATCGCCTGGCGTAAAAGTTGCAATCGGCTATATGCGACACCTGGGCGAGACGCCAAAAGCTGTAGGATCTTGAATTCCGTTGGGGTGAGTTGAATTTCTTCACCCTTTTTCCACACCCGATGACCGAGTCCGTCAATCGTCAGCTCTCCTCGACGGATAACCCCGCCATTAGGGTCCTGAACTCCAGATAGTGTTCGCCGTAAAACTGTCCGAATCCGAGCAAGCAGTTCACGTAAACTAAAAGGCTTAACCATATAATCATCGGCGCCAAATTCCAAACCTAAAACCCGATCCACTTCTTCTGATTTAGCCGTCAACATGATGATGGGAATTGAGCTTGTCTGGCGAAGCTTTTTACATACTTCAATCCCACTCATTCCCGGCAGCATCCAATCCAAAAGAACTAAATCGGGTTTTTCTATTTCGATCCGCTTTAATCCGTCTATGCCATTCATTTCTGTAAGGACGTTAAACCCTTCGCGAACTAAGTAGTCACGCACAAGATTGAGAATCTCCGGTTCATCATCCACTAAGATAATCTTCGGTTCCATATTTCACCCTCTCCATAATCTATTTATTTTACTCATTAATTATAACGAGTAGGTATTAGTAATATCTCAGGAAGTTAATAAGAATTTGTTAAGAGTTTATCTTTATAAATAAAGAAAACCCGGCTTTCGCCGAGCTTGGCGATAAAGAAGACTTGGCCAGCGCCAAAGCGCTGGCCTTAGTCGCCTTATCCTGCCGGACTTAACTACTTGCATCGTAGGATAAAGAAGACTTGGCCAAGCGCCAAAGCGCTGGCCTTAGTCGCCTTATCCTGCCGGACTTAACTACTTGCATCGTAGGATAAAGAAGACTTGGCCAGCGCCAAAGCGATGGCCTTAGTCGCCTTATCCTGCCGGACTTAGCTACTTGCATCGTAGGATAAAGAAGACTTGGCCAAGCGCCAAAGCGCTGGCCTTAGTCGCCTTATCCTGCCGGACTTAGCTACTTGCATCGTAGGATAAAGAAGACTTGGCCAAGCGCCAAAGCGCTGGCCTTAGTCGCCTTATCCTGCCGGACTTAGCTACT
>NZ_DATLJA010000111.1:0-5665 GCF_035539115.1 Desulfitobacterium sp.
AGGATAAAAAGCTTAATGAACTGAATCAGATGATAAAAACCATGAGTTTAGTAAACTGTTTCCCCAAGGGACAAAGCAGCCCAAGATCGATGCCATCAGAGATATGCTTAAAGTCATGGATATGGATGAACTAAAAAAAATCAATCAACACATTGTTAAAAAGGGAGTTGCAAATAAGATTTTTGAAAATGGAACTATTGACGGATATACTGTGGTTGCTATCAATGGAACAAGATTCTTCGGGAGCATTTTGCGACGATTCGATCGTAATACAAAAAATTCCATAACGAAAGTAAAGTTCAGTTCATTCATGTAATTCGGTGACTTACGATTGAATCGATTTGAATCATACTTCAATAACGTTTGTAAAGTCATACTAGTTAGACATTACCGAAGATTCATGCAATAATGCATTAAAGCTTACGAATAGAAGTTGAAAGGTAAATATTACACTATTAATAAAACAATCAATGGAGGTTAGGTCCAAATGCTAGATGACAGTGAGGAACTAGATGAAATTGATAGGGAGATTCTTAATCTATTGATAGATAATTCAAGAATTTCCAATGCAGAAATTGCCCGGAAGATAAACTTGTCGCGGGTTGCAGTCCGAGATCGTATTCAAAGTTTAATACAGAGAGGGATTATCCAACAATTTACCACTATTTTGGACGCGGAGGCACTAGGATATCCACTCGCAGCATTTTTTGAAATAGAAGTCCAACCTGAAATGCTTGATCAGGTAGCGGAAGAGTTAACGAAACAAGTAGATGTCACTATTGTCTATCATATGACCGGTCCAACATCACTTCATGTACATGCGTGTTTGCGAGATTCTCAGCACCTCTCAGAGTTTCTGAAGGAAAATATATATTCCATACCTGGGGTACTGAAAGTTAGTAGTTACTTATTACTGAACCGCTATAAATCGGTTCTTTCCGTGAGATAGATTGCCCAATATAACCTTACTTTGTTTTAATATTTGACACTTCGAACATGTACTCGTGACGTCTTTCGCAAGAATGTAATGAATCAATCGCAGTCCCATTTTCAGTTCTTTAGCTTTAGCAATAAGAATTGAGAATTTGATATAAGAACGGAGGTGATGTAGCTACATTAACAGAAAGCTCAAAACCGCTGCCTAGCAAATGTCACGATAGGCGAAAACAGGGTAAAAACATGGAGGTCTAGCTTTCCTGTTCAACACGAGTGCCATTTTTTAAATGAAAGGGTGATAAGGTAGATGGGAAAAGTAAATGTCAACAATGTTATTGATAAAAGCAAAATGAATAAGTTCTTTTGGGCAATCTTTAGTGTCTGCTTATTAGCAGTAGTATTTGACGGCTACGATATGAATGTTTATGGAACTACCCTTCCTTCTATTATGAAAGAGATGGCTTTGAATCCCACCCAAACAGGCTTTCTTGCAAGTACAGCCTTGGCTGGGATGATCTTTGGTGCTATCTTTTTTGGGATGTTGGCTGACAAAATTGGGAGAAAAAAAGTGCTGATGATCGGCATAGCGATCTATGCTATTTTTACCGGGTTTTGTGGTTTTGTCAATGACGTTAATTCTTTTGCTATATTACGCTTTATTGCAGGGATGGGCATGGCCTCAATTTCACCGGTTTCTGCCAGTCTGGTTACGGAATTCTCTCCCAAAGCAAAAAGAGGCTTATTAATTACCCTTCTCATCACGTCAATCCAGATCGGACAAATCGTCGCTACCTTGAGTGGGGTCGTGTTAATTGGCAACGTTGGTTGGAGAGCAATCTATTGGATTGCCTTTGCACCCATTGTTCTTGTGGCCATTATTTACGCAGTTTTACCTGAATCAATGCATTCCTATTTACAGCAAGGTAAAACTGATAAAATCCGGGACATTTTAAAAAAGGCCAACCCTGAATTTCATCCTTCTGATGAAGATGTCTATGAAGTTAGTATAGCTAATCAAACAAAAGCAACGGTGGCCAGTTTGTTTCAAGAGGGACGTGCCTGGAATACAGTCATGATTTGGATTATGTTCTTCTGCAATTTATACATTGCGTTTGGCGTGCTCACATGGCTTCCTAAATTGATGACGATGTTAGGATATACTTTGAAATCAAGCTTGATGTTTTCGGCAATCATTTCCGTGGGGGGGATCGTTGGTAGCCTTGTTGGAGGCGTGATTGCAGAGAAGATTGGTTTCAAAAAAGTGCTCTTTGTGTATTACATCGCATGTGCGATTATGATTAATCTTGTCACGATAAAAATGAGCATTGGATCATTTATTGCGCTTCTTGCGATAACTGGACTATTTATAGGATCACAACAAAATATGCTTTATGCCTATGCCACCGAAAATTATCCCGTATCTATTTTGGGAACAGCTCTTGGTTGGGGTTCTAGTTTTGGTCGATTGGGTAGTGTCATCGCGCCAATGTTAATCGGAGTACTAATGTCTGCGGGATTATCTGTTAGTACAATGTTTTCTTCCTTTGCAGTACCTGCGATATTAGCAGCGGTGGCTGTACTCCTTATAAGAAAGAGCAGTCTAAAAGATGTACCACCATCGAAAACATTAAATAATTAAGTGGTTAATCATTCAGCTTTAGAAAAGAGGAGATTATAACATGATAAATATGGCTTCTGAAGACCGTAAGCTTATGAAGGAACTCATTACATGGTCTTGTTCCGACCAGGAACTTGAAAGACGTTGGGATGCCACAGTCAAGGTCATGGAGGAAAAAGGCGTAGATTACCTCGTTATTGCACAGCGAAGCGACTATTTGGGCCAGTATGTGAAGTGGTTTACGGATATGCCTACTTGGGACGAATATGGTGCCACGGTCATTTTCTCTAAGGATAAGGAGATTGTTACCATTTATTGCTCCGGAGGATTCGATGAGGAACAGCAACCCTGGAGGCCCTCCAACAGCTTTCCAGAGTCCTACTGCTGCCGGGGCGTTGCAAGGCGCTGGGCAAGAGGCTATTTTCCCAGCATTAACTATACTGCCGCCTATGACGCCGAGATTGTTGTCCATGAACTCAAAGACAGAGGCAAGATAAAGGTCGGTATCGTCGGTACTGCTTTCATGACCGTCCAGTGTCACGAGTACGTAAAGGCCAATCTGACAAATGCTGAATTCGTTGATTTCACGGATGATATAGACGCCATAAAAGCTATTAAAAGCCCTGAAGAAATTGAAATGATCCGCGAGGTAGTCAAGCTCCAGGATGAAGTCCTTTTCGGTCTCCGAGATTTCATTAAACCCGGCATGAGAGAGATCGACATCTATGCCGAGATGCGCAATCAATCCCATAAGCGCGGTGCTGAAAACGGCATTTTCCTTCTAGGTACCAACAGCTACAATAAGGCCGCTGTGTGGTACAATGAGCATTTCCACAGTAATCGCGTCATCCAGAAGGGTGACACCATTACACTACTTAATGAGGCCAACTGCTCAAATGGAATGTACGGACATGTTTCCGGCATTTATTCTCTCGGCGACCCGTCTCCCGCGCTTGTCGAGAATATGAGAATATGCAATGAGGTTGATAAATTTGTCAGAGATCGTCTGGTAGACGGCGCCGATTGCAATGTGATATTTGATGAATTCAATGCGTTTCTCAAGAGTATTGGACAGCCACCTGAGACCAGACTTCTCGGTCATAGTCAGGGCTACTGCCTTGTGGAAAGGCCTGCGATGCTGCCCGGCCACGGAGAAACGATTAAGCTCGCTGCTGGAATGAACTTTTCTTATCACCCATCCATCGTAACGCCCCAGGCCTTTGCTGTAACCTGCGCAAACTATTTTATTAAAAAGGATGGACCTCCGGAACTGGTCAACACTTTCCCAACTGGTGAAATTCAAATTATCGGATAGTTACATTTTCTCCACCTGTGAGGCAGGCCGGCTGTGAAACCGATTAAGTAACTAAGCGTATTATTATTTATTTTAGAAAGGAGTGATATTATTTGAAACAATATATTGAATTTATTTTAGGAATTGAGAATTATGTAATCGAAATGAGTTATGTCCGTGAAATTATTAAGCCAGTACATATTACGGAACTTGTTGGAGTACCGGAGTTTGTCAAAGGTGTATCTAAAATCCGTGACGAAGTGATTACTATTATCGATTTGCATCAAAAATTCAATATTGATTCAGCTACTTGCGAAGCATATGAACCCCGAATTATTATCTTGGAATTTAATTCAGAGAATATAGGTTTACTCGTTAATGATGTTGTAGATATTTTGGAAAGCGATAATATAACGAATGTGCCTAGCCTTATTCACCATGGAATAATTCGTGAAATTCTGAACTTAGAAGATAAAATACTCCCCATTTTCGATATTGAACGTTTATTTTCCAGCGATGTAACTCAATGGTTAAATTCAGAGGAGATTTCTTAAGTAAACTAAATTAGCTAAATGATTTAGGAGGAAATTGATATGATTGAATATTTTGAACAAATAGTTGATATGCTGGATGAAGCTTATTTCGGGAAAGCGGCAGTTGGGTTGTATGATCAGGAGAAATTTATACTTACTAAACAAGGATCAAAAATTCAAATTCCTCATAAGCCTGGCGATGCTTTAGTAGAGGGATCAGCAACATATCGTACTGTTAAAGAAGGTAAAAAGGTTACGCAACATGCTGAGCTTCTTGGTGTCAAATTCTATACTGTCTCTTATCCAATTATTATTAATGGAGAAGTTATTGGAGGATTAGTAATCTCTGTGCCTGAGGAATTAATGGGTTTAGAAGAGAAGTTACAAGATACATCACATTTATTAGTAGCCTCAATGGAACAGATTTCCGCTGCTATCGAAAACATAGCTGCTTCCGCACAGGGTCTTGCTGAAGGTGGTCAATTAGTATCAAACTCTTCCCAAGAAGTCCAAGGCAAGGCTGAAGCAATGGAAGAAGTAGTACAGTACATCGACTCTGTTGCCAGCGATACTAAACTTCTGGGACTTAATGCATCTATTGAGGCAGCCAGGGCTGGAGAGACCGGCCGTGGTTTTGGCGTTGTAGCTCAGGAAATCCGCTCTATGGCGGTATCAAGTGCAACTTCGGCTAAGGATATTCGGAAAATCATTGGTGGAATTCGTAAAGATATCTCTAAAATGACTGATGAGCTGGGGAAATTTGGGAACAATACCCAGGAAGTATCTGCTTCTATTGAAGAAATTTCGGCTTCAATTGAGTCCTTAACCCAAAATGCTATACAATTGCAAGAAATGGCGAGTAAATTATAGGCTCTTTCTTGGAGAACTGGCCTTTAATATTTTGTTAAAACTATATTCAAAATTGACCAGCACTTTAGCTTCTGCCATAGTTAAATCATTGATTTCACTAGTATTCTTGCCGATTTTAAAGGTGTATCAAATTCGGAGTTTCAGAGCTTTTGTCAGTCCTCTCTCTGATGAAATCGAAGGGAAGATGAAATGAGGAAAAACTGCCTGACGGAAGTGCTAACCCAATATATAGCACAGGACAAGTTATTTTGCCTGTGCTTTTTGTTTTTTCTAAGGATAAAAAGCTTAATGAACTGAATCAGATGATAAAAACCATGAGTTTAGTAAACTGTTTCCCCAAGGGACAAAGCAGCCCAAGATCGATGCCATCAGAGATATGCTTAAAGTCATGGATATGGATGAACTAAAAAAAAT